>JASLKP010000010.1 GCA_030747485.1 Candidatus Thalassarchaeaceae archaeon
CCGGACGGAAACGTCCCTAGGGGACGGTTCCGGAATAATTGCTTAAGCGAAACCATCAACAACACTTGACCGGTCGGCGTAACATGACTGACATTGTTGAGCGCATTCCCAATTGGGAGACCGAAATACTAGGATTCAACCAAGGAACATTGGTTGTTCTATTGGGTCTAATTGTACTGGTCGGCATTACTCGACAAATGTCTCTATTTATCATTCCAAAAGTGTTCAGTTCGATCTGTGACCGTAGCCCAATGGCCAATGTTGCCATTCGAGGTTCATCTAAGGCACTGGGAACAGCAGCTGGTGCAGCGATTCTTTGGCAATCTAGTGTTTCTCTAATCGCTAGCGAAACGGCGCTGATGCCAGGATTTGTTTCGAATTGGTTACCTGCAATCGCTCAGGTAGTGATGCTCATTGCAATCATCATCTGGGCACTTCGCTTGTCAACAATGGTTCATAGTGTTGTAGAATACTGGGACGATGATGATGAATTGGATGGGACAGAACGTACACTGATTAGCGCTGTTGAGAGTGTCATGCGGTTCTGTATCGTCGTCTTCGGTTCAGTCTTCATTGCAGATGCGCTAAATTTTGATTTGACTACGATGGTTGCGGGTTTAGGCATCACGGGTCTAGCATTGGCATTGGCAGCCAAGGACTCCATTGCGAATGTCTTCGGTGCAGTCACTGTCTTACTCGACCGACCCTTTAGAGTAGGAGATTGGATTGTGGTATCCGGTGCAGAAGGTGAAGTCATCACAATCAGTTTGCGCACCACCTTGATTCGAACCAGCGTGGACACAATCATTTCAATTCCAAACGCATCTCTAACAAACAAACCGATTGAGAACTTTGGGAAGAGACGCTGGCGTCGATACTCCCCCGTCATTTCACTGGATCTTGATAGCGACCCTGATGCAATTCAATCCTTTGCAACGGACGTGGAGGATCTCATCAAGAACAATGAAAATACAATGAAGCCAGAATCATCATACGCAAAGGTTTCTGCCATTGCAAAGGATTCAATCGAGATTGGATGCAACCTTTACTGGGATGTAGAAGGTGGCGCAGATGAACGTCTGGCTCGACAAGAATGGTTGCTAGACGTTGCCCGTTTAGCAAAGAAACACGGCATTGAATTCTATGAGCCTCGTGTCCGTAATCAACGCTGAGGGATTGGATGGCAAAACTCATCCTACTCCGTCACGGCCAATCCGTTTGGAATGCTGCAAATCGGTTCACCGGTTGGACTGATGTTGAACTCTCTAAGAAAGGAGAAGGTGAAGCGGCAGCCGCTGGAGAACAACTCGCCGAGATTTGTTTTGATATTGTCCATACAAGTGACCTGATTCGGGCTCAGCGAACTGCGGAGATTGTCATGGATTTGAATCGTGCATCAAGCAATGTTCCAACTCAACGTGATTATCGTTTGAATGAACGCCATTATGGTGCTCTGCAGGGATTGGATAAAGATGAAACTCGTGAAAAATATGGGGCTGAACAAGTTCATATTTGGCGTCGATCCTATGACGTGCCTCCACCTGAAGGTGAGAGCCTAGAGATGTGTGCAGAAAGGACTCTCCCCTATCTTCGTGAAGAAATCCTACCAGATTTGGAAGCGGGAAAAAATGTCCTTGTTGCAGCACACGGTAATTCTCTGCGATCCATCGTCATGGAAATTGAAGGATTGTCAAAAGAGGAAGTATTGTCTCTAGAAATTCCGACGGGTGTACCGTTATTCTACGAATTCGATGGTACATTTACCCGTTCCGAATGATTACCACGGATTGGGTGCTGCTGCTCGATACATTCGTCTAAGCAATAGGCCACATATTCCCAACACACCCATGGCTCCAAGATCAGAGATTGTTGGTCCTGGGGAGCCTGGGTAAAATATCCAATAAAATACAGCAGCAGGGATGATGGATAGGCAAATCAAACCAGCAACTGAAAGCGTTCGAGCCTGATACATTCCATTCTGAATCCGAGATACACCAGCCAACCAATTTGTCACATACGCAGGTTCATCCATTCCCCATGCTTGATTGTACAATCGATGACAAAGCATCTGCTCATATTCCCAAATCGTAGTGCCACCACGATGTGTATCTGTTGCTCTTGATGAATGCCAATGTTTTGGAACAGTTGTTGTCCATCCTTCAAAGAGGGCTTTGCGTAATGCGGGGTCTTGGTCGTGAAGCGTAACGTAACACGCACCGATGTCACGAATTGCAGGATACGGGGAACTCTCTGGAATGAGGGCGTTTTTTACTCCACCCATACACCCGCCAATACGAATCTCTCCATCGACCAATTGACATACTGAAATCCCAAAATTTCGATGTGTAATGGTTCCTTGTGTATCCGCGCTATGCGGACCCCTCCAAACGGTTGCTGAACGGGTCTTGCGCTCTAATCCTGCATTATGGTCATTCCAAGCACGCTCATCATTGGGCGTTGCTAAGTGAGTCGCAGCAAGAGCATGGAATTCACCAAGGGCTGTTCCGACCTTGCGCAAATGTTCCTCATCCAATGGAATATCACTGCTATTCTCTTTCTCAAAGAGGAGGATGACATCTCTACCCTCATGTTGGACGCCACCAATTGCAGTGTGTAGAACTCGACAATTGAGTTCTGCTAGTTTGCGACCGTGTCCATCATGATCAAGTGGTAATATTTCTGCAAAATGTGATTCAAAATCAATATGCCACCCCGTAGGGGTGGATTCAGCATGACTTGGAACAAGTTCAGGCCATTGTCCCCAAGTGGCGGATTGGAGTGACCACCAGGTTGTTGAACTGGGATCACCATCAGGTAACAACATGGGTAAACTATCCCAACGGAGATGAAGAACCTTGGAAATGAAGCCGACAGGAGCCGTATCCCCTTCTGTCACAGATGAGGCTGCAACCTTGGGAAACCATGGCATCGACTCTGGGTCCATGAGGTCGCCAACAGCCTCATCCAAATCAATTCTCTTAAACAGACGGGACAGATTCTTGACGGTCGCGCTCTGCCAACGGTCCAATGGGTGAGACCACCGACCTGCCTTTGGCTGTCGATTTGGATGGGACGTTAATCCTCACAGACATGTCCCGTGTCACGATTCGACGAGTGGTTTTGCCTCGCCCGTGGCTACTTCCAAAGTTACTCTGGCTAGAAATGACGGGGCGAAGGGCGGCTTGGAAGAGAGAACTGGGTCAACGACTCAAATTTGATCCCGCTGAATTGAGCTACCATTCCACGTTTCTTGACTGGTTGAAAGAACAAAAAGCAACGGGTCGTGAAATCATCCTCTGTACAGCATCAGAGATGTGCGTAGCCGAAAAAATCGCCACACACGTCGGTCTTTTCGATGATGTGATGGCCAGTGATGGAATCACCAATTTAAGAATGGAAGCAAAAGGAGAGGCATTGGCAGAACGATATGGGAAAGGAAATTTCGCCTATGCTGGAAATTCTAGTCACGATCTGAAGACGTGGCCATATGCTGGTGAGGTCATTGTCGTCAATGCAAGTCGGAGTACTCTCAATGCTCTAGGTGATCGTCCGTCGATTGTGTTTGAGTAAATCGATTGACTGTAAGATTCACCAGCATATCTCCTAACGCATAGACCACTCCACAAAGTAGCGGAGGGTTCAGTGCGGTAAACGGTGTCCAAGCTACATCTGAATACCAGGCCCAATTACCAAGATAGGTTCCCCACAATTCCATGATTAGTGCTAACCAAACCATCGTTGCGTACAACCGTCGGTCTGGACCCCATCGCATGAAACCGAACAAAGCGACGAGGAGAATTAGGCCAGATGTATCCCATCCTTTGTAAGTGAAATACAATGCCAACGGAATGAATGGATAGATTGCGCGCCAAGAAAAATTCTCAGGTAAATGACGGGATAAACGGCGACCTAAATCGAACAGAAACCAATGTCCTGCGGGGACAAACAACGGCATTAATCCCTCACGATATTCGTATAGATGCCAAACCTCTGTGAAGAATAATTCCATTGATGTTGCAAACGAAATTACAGTCAACATCTCAAGACGCTCTAGACGCTCGCCTCGGTAAAATATCGTGCTAAAAATCATCCAACAAACAATGTCTACGATATATTCGCCCTTGATGTTCCAATCAGTCCCATTCTGATCAATCCACAGTCCAATCACGATTGTGAGGATGTAGACATACTCTCGGCGCATGCAATCGCCATATGGTCGACGCTATGAATGCACCCGATTGCATCAAGAGGGAGAGCGGTCTCGACAGAGTATGGGTTGGGTAGGCCGAAGTATCGATGGCTTCGCCAAATGGCTCCTAAGATTCCGCATTATTTCCATTCCAGCCAGATGGATTGCAAATTCTAGACCCGCATGGAGTTTTATTTCTCGTACTGATCGAGTTCGTGAACGCAGGATGAAAACACGTGTGATGAGCAGCGAGTTGCCCAAACACGTCTCGATTATCATGGATGGAAACCGACGCTTTGCATCTGACCAAGGATTAGCAGCCACGATTGGACACAGATATGGCAAAGAGAAGTTAGAGGATGTGATGGATTGGATTCTTGAATTAGGAATCCCATATCTCACCGTATATGCACTCAGTACTGAGAATGTCCTCAGTAGAGAACCCGAGGAATTAGAGGGTTTGTTCGACCTCTATGTCGAAGGTCTGAAAGAAATGGCCGATGATGAACGGATTCATCGAAATCATGTGCGCGTGCAAGTTGTCGGTCGAATGGACCTGTTGCCTGAGCGAGTGTTGGATGCCATTGAATATGCGAATAAGAAGACTTCAACATACGAGAAATTCGTCTTCACTGTTTGCTTGGCCTATGGAAGCAGAGAAGAGATTGTAGATGCTGTCCGTGAGATTGCCGCAGATCATGCTGGCGGAGAAATCCAATTGACTGACATCAGTGAATCAGAGATTAGCAAGCGATTGTGGACCGGAGAAATACCAGATCCTGACCTTGTCATCCGTACCTCGGGCGAAGAGCGTATTAGCAACTTCTTGCTGTGGCAAATGGCCTATTCAGAATTGTACTTCACTGATGTATACTGGCCTTCATTCAGTCGTCATGATTTGCTAGAAGCCATCGAAGCATATCAGAATCGTAAACGACGCTATGGAGAGTGATTTGATGGAATATCAAAATCCAGCATTAGCCGTTGATGCGGCAGTACGTTGTGGCGATACTGTTCTACTCATCCAACGTGGGAATCCCCCTTGGAAAGGTACCTGGGCTTTGCCTGGTGGCTTCGTAGATTATGGAGAAGATCCCGAAGATGCGGTCATTCGAGAACTGAAAGAAGAGACCGGACTTGATGGGAAAATTCTCAGATTACTAGAGGTGAAAGGCGATCCTGAAAGAGACCCTCGAAAACACATTGTCAGTATTGTTTACGAAGTGACCGCTGAGGGTGAACCAATTGGTGGTGATGACGCCGCAGACGCGCGATTTTGGCCGATTTCAGACGTCCTAAATGGTTCACTTGAAATCGCTGGAGACCATGTTGAGATTCTATCAAATTGGTTAGCCGAATAGTGTATTCAACACTTCACTTGTACCTACATCGTTGATGGTGTTTCGACCTGAACTTCTTGTAGAATGCATCGACAATTTCCATTCTGCTGCCATCTTGGCAAATCGTCCATCAAAAAGATCGGCATCATTCCAATGAAAGAAGTGTGGTTGATCTTCAAGATAAGTGAGAAATCCTCGAGTGGCTTTCGATATCAACAACGTTGGAACACCTTGCACAACCGCTTCTGCTGCCAACGTAGTGCTACCAGTCAACACACCATCAAATAGTGCTGCGTGAAGGGGAAAATCCCATGCTGAACCGTCTGCAACTGCTGCACTTTCCTTATTCTCGACGAAATGGACATCCATTTTACGAATTGAGGTGTCGTAATTGATGACTTCGAGACCATCATGAATGCCGTCGCCGGTTATTTTTCGGTGAAAAACGACTAAATCGTTTTCAGGAAGTGATAATTCTTCCACAATCTGTCCTTTTGCAGAGTTCCATGCTTCCAATGAGGTGCTTGAATCAATGTAAGCCATTGGCAAGATTCCTGGATAGGTTTGTGTCGGCTTGAGAACGCCCTCCCATGATTCCGGCAGAAGGATGTGCGTGGCCACATTTGCACCCAAACGATGAGCGATTGTATTCACTTCCGTGTCCGTCAGATACCATCGTTCTGGCACCTTCTGTTTTGCAGCGGCTCGAAGTTCAAAAGGCGCTCCTTTTGAAACGATTCTTGTCACTGGATGTTCGGCTAGAAAGCGACGTGCTGCGCCTTCTCTTTGCCTAGCGAGAGATATTTTTCGGAACCATCCACCCATCACCCGATTCACGCGCAGAATGGGTTGCTCAAATCCGGCTTCAAGCATGATTTCAAGTTCTTGGCGCCGGGTCACAACAAGGATGTCGTCATCACAGAACCATTGTCTAAACAACTGGAAATGCGCTGGATGATCGATGACCCAACAGGTGCGCATAATTCCGCGAAAAGGTGGAGGTGAATGAACCGAACGCTAATCATCCATCAGTGTAAGCGAGTGACATGGCGAAAGAGCGCATCGACACTGGTGGAACCGTGTTTGGACCTTACAGCCCTGGTGTCAAAGCTGGTGGCGTTATTTGGTTGGCTGGACAAATCGCACCCGAGGCCGGTGGAATTACAGAACAGACTCAAGCGAGTTTAGACAAAATCGATGCGTTATTGGCAGCAGCGGGTGTCTCGAAACATCAGGTGACATTTGCACAAGTTTTGTTAGATGATATCAATGACTTTGCCGCAATGAATGAAGTCTATGGTGCATGGTTAGCCGATGTCGAAATTCCGCCTGCGCGTGCAGCGTTTGAGGCAGCCGCATTGCCACGTGGTGCCGCGGTTGAAATCGTCGTTCAGGCCCACGAAGATGCGTGATTGAATGCCCGGTTCACCCTACTTAGAAGAACGCCCGCCCGGACTCTTAACCTGGCCAATGTTGATGCCGATATTATTGGGTATTTTTCTCACGGAATGTGTCGTAGGCATATGGATCTGGAATTCATTTCCTGAATGGAGAATTATCGTGTATATTATTCTCGGAATTGACCTAGTGACATTGGTTGTCATCTACATCATGACAATGCGTACGAAGGGTGAAAATCTAGAGTGATGCATCATCTAAGTCACTTCAATCCTTGATTACTGGAGTCAGAACTTCAACAGGTCCACCTCCGCCCCAAATCATCAATCCAGGTCTGGTGAAAATATAGCGCTTAGTTTGCCAAAAGTCCATGCTAGAAAAATCAGGATGGTCATCATCTATCAGGTGATAGACAATCTTTGTGCTAGCGAAATAACGGTGGTTGATGCTGACATGGCCGCGCCTTCCATCGACGGTGACAGCGAGCCAAGACTCGTTTGAGACCCAGTCACCAGGTGGTGGTCCACCAGTACTATCACTCTGCTCAGGAATCATATCCTCTGTTACTGTCGTCATCTCTTCATGCCGCCAATGGATAATACCACAGTAGGTGTAAACGCGTGGATGTAGAGCAACCACAGTATATTCGTGCATCTTGACCGAGATGAATTGCCCAACAGGTAGACTACCCCCTGCAGCAATCAATCGATCCAAGGCCTCGTCAACGGTCTTCTGGCTGAAGTTGGATGTAATTCGCTTGGTACGCATATTGAGGATTCGAATTCGATTGTCGTCAGTACTTTCAATTTTATAGCGCGACTTGCCTGTAAAGGAAGTATACACAGCATCGATTTCCTGATACAACTTTGCCTTGGCTATCAATTCGTCCCAAAATTCGTTCTTGTTAACTTGCACTTCTCCCTGTCCTGTGAGGCGGAGCAGCTGGGTTGAATTTCGTTCAAACTCGGCTTCGCGTTGTCTGAGTTCAAGATCAAGGGTGCTCTGACGTCGACGTAGGTGGCGAATCGCCTCTGCATTCGGTCCATCAGAATCTTTCTTTACGCATTCACGAATCGCTTCACGAATGATTCCGCTGCGTTCTCCGCTCGGAATCTTTCCCCACAATACGAGGGTGTCATCATCGAGGTAAATGTTCACTTTCTTGCCCATATAACCCCACAGTATGGGGGTACTAATAAACCCATCGAAATGGGCTGTAATCATAGATTACAGTGCGATTTTGTGCAACCATTCAATCGCAGCGACTTTGAACAAAGCCCCGGTCCAACGGCCATGAGCGAATGGGCACTTCACTGCTTCAAGGCTTACGATATCCGTGGAATTGCTCATTCTGAATTAGATTCAACATTCGCAGACCGACTGGGTCGAGCACTTACGACGTTTCTTGATTGTAAGGCGTTGGCAGTTGGCAGAGATATTCGTGAATCCGGGCCAGAATTACATGCTGCTTTTGTCAATGGACTGAAGGATGCAGGTTGCGATGTGTATGATTTGGGAATTTGTACAACCGGTGCTGTCTACCATGCAACGACTGCACTCCCTGTGGATGGTGGCGTGATGATTACTGCAAGTCACAATCCACCTGAATATAACGGATTCAAAATGTGCAGAGGTTCTGCTGCGATGGCTGGTGATGAAATCCAAGATTTGCGGGCTGTCTTTGAAGCAGGGGATTTCAATACAGGCTCAGGACAAATCGTTGCCACCCCTGGATTTAACGACGATTATTTGGCCACAATCATCCAGAAGGCAGGATTGCCTGGGCGACCTGTGAAACTAGTTGTTGACGCTGCAAACGCCGTACCTGGTCCCATCATGATTGAACTTGGTAGACGAATTGGTTGTGATTTGATTCCACTTTACTGTAATTGGGACAATACATTTCCCAATCACCCACCTGATCCCACTCGCCCACAAAATATGGTCGATCTAGGAGAGGCTGTTGTCAAACACGGAGCAGATTTTGGAATCGGAATTGATGGGGATGGGGACCGCATTGGAGTGGTTGATGAGGATGGTGCATTCATTCATCCAGACCGTTTGCTAGCGGTGTTCGCAAGAGACATCCTATCACGCGTACCTGCAGACGCGAGCGAAGCTGAACGAACAATCATTTTCGATGTGAAATGTTCCATGGCATTGGAGAAAACAATCGAAGCAGCAGGTGGAATATCGCACATGATGCGAACTGGGCATTCATTCCTCAAACAAGCGCTCCGCGAAAATCCAGAGGTGCCAATGGCTGGTGAAATGAGTGGTCATTTCTTCTTCCATGATCGTTGGAATGGATTCGATGATTCCCTCTATGCGACTGCACGCCTCATCGAATTGGTCGCAAGAAGTGACGTGAATTCATTCTCAAAATTATTCGATGGGATTCCCACCTATCCGTCAACAGGTGAAGCAAAAGTTCCGTTGCCTGGCGAAAGAGAAGTGATCATGGATGCTGTTCGCGAAGCATTTGCCGACATGGAATTCAGCGCTGTAGACGGTGTTCGCGTTCGCTATCCCAATGGATGGTATCTTTGCCGACCATCGAATACAGAACCGATTCTAGTCATGCGAGCAGAAGCAAAGGAAGCAGATGCATTGGAAGCCATCAAGGCTGATGTGGAATCAAGAATTGGTCAAATTATTGATTTAGATCAATTCCACAATTCCTAGGCTGCAAGCCCATACTTCTCAATAATTTGCACCATGAGGAAGTACCCGACGAGTGTAGAAGCAAGCCCTACTCCCAAGGCTGGATAGAATTCCCAGCCTCGTTCAATTAGCATCGGCATGATGATGAATAATAGCAATGAGGGGATAATTAACCAAACAATTCCCTTTGAAAATTTGACAATTTCATCAGAAGGTGCACCATCAAAATTCATCCACATCATCGCCAAAACACTGACCAGTGGGATTGAAGCGAGGACTGCAGCCAACAATGTATTGCGCTCACTGACTTGAGCAACTGCGAAGATAATCAGCGCAGTCAACACGATCTTTCCGGCATCAAAGGTCCAACTCATGCAATGGCAGCCATACTGCCAGAAGTCAATAATTCCGGTCAATTTACTGTGGCTTGCCACGAAAACCATTGGAATGTCCCATCGTCGATTCCTTTCTTGATTTCATTAAATGCTGCAATAATTTCCTTCGTTGTGAATGGAATTCCGTGTGATTTGGGATTGAATCCCGATAGTCGCAATGCCATTTTCAGCATCATGGATATTTGATTCAATTTTGCTAATATTCGATTGGTGACCTCTGGTTCTTCACGGCACACGTCAATTGAAAAACCAGCCTTCAGTACTTCGTTTGAAATCTCTGTTTCATCTCTAAATGTCAGTACACCGTTACCTGTAGTATCGCCCATCATCTTACCAAGCATTGGTGGAAGTGACTGACCTCCGCCCATCACAAGATCGTTAATCATCAATACACCATTTGGAGCAAGCATCATCTTCGCTGCTTCTAGAATTGACGACAAATCTGAGAAGATAATACAACGCGCTTCAATGAGTACATGTGTGAAAGAATGTGGAACAAATGGAGGATTGGATAGCGGCGCGTGAATGTATTGTACACGCTCATCATCAAAAGTTGCATGCTGAAGTAATTCTTCCATCTCTACGATTCCAGTCGCCTTACAACCGTAGGTTCCAATCAATATTTGGCACACGGTACCAACGCCGCAACCAAGATGCAACAGATTGCTATTTTCATCTACTCCAGCCTCTTCTGCCAAACGTAGTGTCACACGTGGAGATGCGGGGAAGGAGTCACCTAACGTAGAACGTAGGAGAGCATTGCCTGCGACATCCCCCACATCCATGTCGTTGCGAATGGGCACCAGTCCTTGAAGCAAATGGAGCCATTGGGGAGATTCGAACTCCCGGCCTCTTGATTACGAATCAAGTGCTCTACCAGCTAAGCTACAATGGCAGTGCGTCGGCGACCTAACCGCTCAGCATAAGCCAATCGGATGCAATCAAACCAAGTCAAGGTCACCTAGGCGATCTCGGAATAATTCTGCACTCATTTCAAGGGCTTCGATGGCTGGCATTCTTCTCCCCGCCAACATCATGAGGCAAGCACCACCACCGGTCGAACTGTGATTAACCAAATGCTCTACTTTTCGTTCACTCACTAAGGTGCTTGTGTGGCCTCCGCCAATGATGACAAATCCATTGGATTCACAACATTGATTGAGAATTTCGATGGTTCCGAAGGCGAATGGTTTGTTCTCAAATAATCCAGCAGGACCATTCCAAAGAACGCACCCTGCATCGATGATATGAGGTCGGATTTGCATCAATGTTCGCAGACCCACATCATACAATGGGCCACCCGCAGGGAGTTCATCCACTGAGATATCGACCCTTTCACCATTGATTTCAGCAGCCACGTCCAACGGAAGAAGGAGGTTATCTCGATGTTTGTCAATCAAATTCTCAGCCAATGACATGGTTTGATCAAATGCATCTCCCAATTCCTTTCGAAGAAACGCTTGGTTGCCATCTCCAATTGAATATCCTGCTGCCCAGAGCATCAGATTACCTACTGCACCTACCGGGACAATCGTATCAGCAACCCCCCGTGAGCAGAGGTTGTTCGCAATGTCAAGGCTATCATCACACTTCACCCCGCCAAGGACCACTGTGTACGGTTTGGGTGGAGATTCCGTTGCCATCTTTAGCGCTGATATTTCTTTGGCCATCAGTTCACCAGCAAAGCAAGGCAAAGCTTGACCAAAACCCGACAGGGTGGGACTGTTACGATGGGCTGCAGCAAATGCATCGCTAACATATGCATCCACCAACGGAGCCAAATTTTTCACCATCTCAGATTCATTGAGAGTGTCGAAGTCTGCTTTTTTCATGTCCATTTCATCGTCATGGGCCCGAACATTGTCCAGAAATAGCATATCTCTCGCACCCATATTGCGAATGGCGTCCTGCGCCAAATCTCCACAAACGTCTGGAACGAAGGTGATTTTTCTGCCTAAAAGACGGCTTAGGCGATCTGAATGTTTGTACATACTCGTGAAGTCAACACGGCCTGGACGACTTTGGTGACCGAGGATAATGACACGGGCATTTGCCAATCGCTGAAGGGTGGGCATGACCGCTCGTAATCGCGTATCATCAAGGAAAGCAAGGGTGGATGGATGAAGTGGACTGTTTACGTCCACGCGTACGAGTACCCGCTTGCCCGCGAAGCGGGCATCAGCGAGGGTCAGTACGGACCCCATTGTCACTGCCGACCTGAGGACCGGTTATGACCCATTCGCCCCCGAAGGCATTTGGCCAGATGCCACCTCCAAGAGGCATGGACTGGTCAAATGGGGCACTATCTGGCCCCGATGGGGAAGATTGGCGAGTGCCCATTTCTGAATTGGAACAACGGCAATCTCGTACTGCCGAGGCCATTGCTAAGGCCGGGCAGTCAAGCATTTGGGTGCAAGACCCAGTTGATATGTACTGGTTGGTTGGGAATCGACAAACAGGAGGCGTTCATGTTCATGCCAATGGAATGGTCACCCAATATGTTCGCAATTCATTGGAACGTGCAATTTTTGAATCTGGAGAAGCAGATTCGCCACATCAAATTGTAGCCCATCCAAGGATGAGTGCACTATCAGAAGTGATTGGCGATTCACCAGCATTACAATTGGGACGCATGCCAGCTTCTGATGCCACATTTATGCAATCTAAACTCGGAAATGGAGGAGATTGTACTCAACTACTCTGGACGCTGCGTGAAAACAAGACTGATTGGGAAATCGAACGAATGAAAGAGTCAGGTGAAATTCAACGACAGATGTTTGATGTCATCAAAGAAAAAGGAAGAGAAGGAATCACTGAAATTGAACTCGCAGCTGCAGCAGACGAGGTTAGTCGAGCAGCCGGTTTTGCGGGCCATATCCGTATGCGAAAGTGGCCAATGGATTGCGAGCGGGTCGTCATTGCTAGCGGATCTGCTGGAGCAGTTCCTACGTTCTTTGATTCTGCAGTAGGCGCAACCGGTCCACATCCACTGGCTGCACTTGGAGCCGGATTCAAGCGCATTGGAAAGGGTGAGCCTGTCATTGTAGACATCGTTCATGTACATCGCGGATACGTCGCTGACATGACCCGGATGTTCAGCGTTGGTCCAATGGACGATATATGGAATCAACGATTGTCGGACATGGATGAAATCGCCAGAGCAGTTCAAAATAGCCTAGCAAGAGGTGATCATTGTAGTGAAGCATGGAACATTGGACACAGATTGGCAGTAGAAATGGGTCACGGAGAACACCTGATGGGACAAGGACAAAACCAAGCAAAATTCCTTGGCCATAGTATCGGATTGGAACTTGATGAGACTCCGGTTGTTGCTGCTGGCTTTGATCGACCTCTAGCAATCGGTGGCACCATGGCAATCGAACCCAAGGTCATTCATCCAGATGGAGCCATTGGTGTCGAGGATTGTTGGGTGAGAACTTCTGACGGGATGGAGTGTCTGTCAAGCGGTGAAAATTTCCCACTGTGGACAGAGTGGTGAACGAACCCCAATGGTTCAAAACCCGTCGGTGTACGAGTCAGTACATGGCGAAGCCTTGGTCGACATCGCATGTTGCGATGGTTGCGGCAGGATTGGGCATTGAACATCGAATATCAGGAGATGTGAAGGAACGGCTCGTCAAACTGCTTGAAGAACATCTCCGCACAGTTACTCGTGAAATGGAAGACAACACATTGTCATCAGAACCAGACCGAAAAACGCTAGATGACCCTGTGCGAACCCGATTGGGATTCAGTCGAACAAGAGGGATGCTCATCGACAATATCAGTCGCGTTGATTCTGTTGGTGCTGCAGCTGTGGTCGCCGCAAACGAACAATTGGAAACCTACCTCAGAACATTACTTGGATCGGCTTCAAATATAGCAGCAGTTGAACGAATGAACACAATCAAAATGCGACATTTACAACAAGCCCTAGATGCGATGGGTGTCGATGGTCCAACCCCAGAAGCAGTTGATGCATTAACCATCAATGAATCAGAGGGTGACCGGATTGGAGATGCGTTAGGAAACAAAGGTGGGAGTGTTCTAACGCCCCAATCATTACGCCAAATGGCGCGCACATTCGCCAATGGAAAACGCGTAGACGAAGAAGCAATCGAAGAATTACTGCTCATGTTTTACGACCATGTGGGAGAAGTACAGCATGAAATGAAAGCTGGAATTCTCGGTGGAAATCCTGCAGATTTTATACAAAAATTGGATCGGTTGCAGAGTCTGTTCATGTTGGGATGGATGCGGAGAATGTTGCAACGCGCATGCGAACAAGCCGATGCAACTGGGAGTCGAGTGGTTCTTGTAGACCATATCGTCAACATCGATCCATGGGAGTGAAATCTTGAGTCGTGCACAGAAGGCAGCAAAGAAAGCGCTGGCTGAAATTCTTCGTGATTGGCAAGAGCCGCATGGATCTGGCTCTATGATGGATGAGAAGGGGCTCATAGCATTAGATATCACTGAAGGTGGAGATGTCGCACTTCAACTTCGACCAACTCGTCCACATTGTCCGTGTTGCCTCATTGATTTATCTGAATTAAAGGTCAAACTTGAGAAGCATCGGAAAATTAGAACAGCCTATATCGAAGTTGCAGATGTTCCCGATGCCCATCGATGGACTGAGGCGATTAATGCATAATTGACCCATTATTTTTTGATGCGGAACGCTTGAATGGGTTCCTTCATCCGGCGAAACATGGCGAGTATCACATTGCGTTTGTCTGGAGAAAACGCAAAAACCGGTGAAGATATCGTTGTCAGTGATCTTTCCGCGGCACTAGATGGGGGCGAGGGGCTCGCTTGGGTCGACATCTTCCAACCGGGCGATGATGAACGCAAATGGTTACTCGGCCAAGGATTCCATGAGATGGCTGTAGAGGATTGTTTCAAGGAACCCGTCCCTAAGGCCTATGTGTACGATTCTCATCGATTCGTGGTTGTCAGATCTAGAGACGCTGATTCAGAATTAGACACTGAGTTCTTGTGCATATTCGTCACCGACCATCAATTGGTGACTGTTCGCCATTCTGAGATGCCTTCAGTTCGAAATTTCGCTCGTCGATTTGGGTCCAAGAAAGTACAACGAAGAGTTGACCTTGGGCCGGAATACCTGCTTTATGAGATGTTAGACGCTATTGCTGACGATTGGTATCGAACACTACGAGGCTATTCTGCACGAATAGACGAGATGGAGGATCGCGTGTTTGATCCAAATACCACATATCCGAATCTACTCCAGGATCTTCACGTACTGAAACAAGACCTACGTGAAATCTCAAAATCAATTTCTCCATTACATGAAGTGGTCACTAGAATGATGCGGCCTGATCAAGATTTCACTGCAGATGAATGTGATATTTACTGGCAAGATATTCTCGATGTTGTCGCGAAACTCAAAGATGACGTTGAGAATTACAATGCGGGTGCAGCGAGTACACGTGACACCTATCTATCACAGAGCACGATGCGTCTTGCTGAAACTCAAGCTGAAGCAAATGATGTCATTCGTACTCTGACGATCATTGCAACACTCATGTTCCCAATCACGGCGATTGCCTCAATTTTTGGCATGAATATCGAAGTATTTGGTGCGAGCACAGAGATGTTTGGGCTCCGTGAAATTCTCATGTTAATGGGAGTGACCAGTGCCTTGATTCTCGGATTCTTTGTCTACAAAGGCTGGTTAACTCGTTAATCTGTTTCAGGCTTTTCCTTCCTGACGAGCCTCTACCTCTGCCAGTTTGGCTCGTAATCGAGAGATGATGAACCACGTGCCAATGCCAAGACCAAGTACACAGACTACAATTGCGATTAGGAAATCAGAACTCATAGCCATCATAACACCTCATAATGGTGGAGTGAGGTCAATATCACAAGCACCGTTCGGAATACCGATACAAGTCAGTACTGCACCATTCTCTACCAAGTAATCATCTAATCCAGGGGGAAGAGGATTGGGTAACGGAACCGTGCCTGAAATTATTCGAGCCATGCACGTTCCACAATTCCCCGATGTGCAATTTCGAGAAATTTCAACACCTGCATTCTCTGCAATTTCTAGTAACGTATGTTCAGGGATAGCTTCCGCTGTTCCCAATAAGAGTGAACCTCGATAAAACCGGATGATTGGACCACTCATGATTGACTCGAAGAGGTGTTTGGGCTTGAATCCGCCCCTTGGCGCATCAACGATCTGACCAACGTGTCCACTGACCGGTTTGCTTGTTGAAAGCCAATCCTGCCTTCTTCATCCACTTGTTGAACTTGGTCGCACCCGCTCCTGTGGCAATGATGAAATCTTCACGATCTTCTTGCGCTTGGATATATCCTTTCACTGCAAGTGTCTGATCAATCCACTCATTGATTGACATCAATCCACTTGTTAGATTGCTTTCTTCAACCGCTGCTGCAATCGTATCAGCAGTTGCACCAGTCGCTGCCAAATCTGCAGCAATCATGTCCTGAATATTGGTATCTTTGATTGCCTTTGGTGGACGGAAGACCTTCTCACGGGGCTTCCGTGAAGGATCGATTGCAATCCACTTCTTTTTGACGCCCATTCGTGTACCAACGACATCTGCCATAGCAGATGAAAATTCTTGACCACAATCCCAACAAATGAACCCAAAGTCATCTGTGAGGTCCATGTTTACACTTGAACGTGGATCCATCTCTTCTCCGCAACCTGGACATGAATGAAAACAGAGTTTGGGGACAATCTTCCGGCGGAAATCGACGATGTCTTGTGGTGTCCCCTCCAATTCAAGCAGTTCATGGTCACGGGCTGCTTCTAATCCACGGGTCTCAAGTTGATCTCGAATCTTTGAACGCTGTTCTTCCTTTGATTCATCATCGAAGTTATTCTCAAGTTTTACAATGAGTTCAATTGTTTTTCCAAGACGATTCATTACAACTTTTTGACTACGGAATTGCTCGACCTTCGCCATCTTAAGTCGTTCACGCTGTTCTTGTAATTCGAGCATGATATCCTTCTGCTCTCTCTTGAATCTCTGTTCCTCAATCTTATCCATTGGTTCCTTCTTTGCAGAACCAGACAGAACACCGGAAAGGAAGCGTTCCTTTCCTGACTTGGTGGTGCCAGAATGAATCACTTCAAGCACGGAACGAGCAATCTCTGGTTTGAGACCATAATTCTGGACCAATTGATCCTCTTCGAGCTTCTTAATCTCACCAATTTTCAGACCCGAATCAGCCAAAGTCATGGCTGTTGTTTCGTCAACACCTCGACGAAGTAATGCGAGGTAGGTGTCCTTCTTTGCCATTGTTCAATCCCCCAGTTATGTTAGAGTGTATCTCGACCTACTTGAACCACGGGATTAGACGAATGACCATCCCGCATACTGCGCGCTCGGTCCACCGCAAAGGGGGCTCCAATATCAAGTCGTTGTTGATAAGAGGTCAAATTACGATTCAACGGCTGAAATGTCTTCACAAAGTGATACCCAATCTGTCGGTTCAAGCATTTCTGGGCGTAGTTCCATCAAAGGGTGATCATGTATTCGTGCAATAGCCTGCTGCCAACGTTCACGATGCCACCCTGGGATTCGAGACAATCTACGAGGCGAGCGCTTCAAGAGATTGCGGAGTTTTCGACGACGATCTGAGAAACATTGTGACACGATTTGACGGAATAGGCGTCGGTCGATTTCCGTCCCGAGAGTATTGAGACGATTGACGGGGTTTAGTCGAACCAATCGAGAATGTATTTGGGGTTGCGGAGAGAAACTCGATGATGGAACTTTACGACCAATCTCAACATCAAAATCAAGCCATAGAGACATACCAAGAGGACCTCTGTCAATTGGCCCTGCTTGCATTGACATTCGATTTGCGAATTCTTCTTGCACCAATAACACGATGACAGACAAAGCAAGATGGTCTCGCTGAATTCGTTCTAACAATGGGCTTGAAATTTGATACGGGATATTTGCAACGAGCGCCGTAACATCATCCGGCCATGGTGCGACGAGTGCGTCTCCTTCGGCTAATGACAAACGATTGTTGGATATTTCAGGTTCAAATTGCAAATACATATGTTCGATTGAACCCGGGTCAATTTCAATCGCTGTGACTCGCGCGCCTGCGTGTAGGAGATAACGAGTCAACGTTCCTGGGCCACAGCCAATTTCCAAAACATGGACATCATTGAGATTACCTGCCATCTCAATTGAGGCCTCAAGGATGTTGTCGTCAATGAGATAATGTTGACCGAGGCTACGGTCGGCAAATTGTCGGTCTCGCAATAAATCAACAAGAAGGCGCGTATCGCGCTCCATTGGATTTCACCTCACGCGCGAATGAGCAAATCGAGTAGGCTCGGCGTCATATGTCTGTCAACAATTTCTTGGCAAAGGCGTTCTGCGAGTAAACCTGCACTGTCAACTTGACATGCTTCATCTAATGCTTCAATTTTATCCCAACCCACACGTCCTCTGGCTTCGACCATTGATCTCGCCTTTGAATTGCCAATTCCAGGCAATAATTGGAAAGCGTGCATCTTGAGTGTTAAATTACCTGCACGATTGTAAAATGCTAAGCAGGGGTCTGCTAAATCAACAAGAATTGTTTTGACGACTTCCATGAGTTCAGATTGAGCCATTGAAGACAAATCACGGTGTCGTGTTGTGCCGAGTAAAGTAGCGGATTCTTCTGAATCATCAGTTGATTCACGAATACAAATCCGAGTTCCAGGAGCATGTGGTGTACCCTGTACTGGAATACGTAATTTAACCAAATGTAAACCAATCTCAGTAATTCCCTGAATCATCCCATTACTCTGATGATCTAATACACGGGCATGTGTCTCTTTGTCCAATGGATCTTCATCACCAGTCGATGGGGCGGGGGCTCTCGGCTGCATGTGAATCGTGTCTCCGAAAAGGGTTCTGCCTCAAGAACCGAACGGTTCTCGACTATTATTTTGAATCAAAGTAGTTGTTTACGAACAGTATCTAGGATGAGTTCTATTGCAGCTGGTTCTACTGGAACACGCTTACTGGCAAGGATGGAGCGTACCTCCTCAACAGACATAGGCATGATTTCAGCGATTTTTGCGCAGATATCAGGATGTTCTTCCAACTTGTCAATTTCCATGAGGTCATTGACAAGTGCAGTGTACACCTTAGAATCAGTCTTGATATTGCCTCGACGGGCATCGCTAGATGCCCACTCAGCATGTTGGAGCGCCATCTTCTGTTCCCACGAGAGGAAGCCTCGACGATTTTGAGCATCTAGAAGTGCGTCACGGACGCTGGCAAAATCTGTAAATTCTTGATCTGACATTTGATTCACTCCAATGGACGAAGGTGCTCAGGTCGAGCAATAACTGTTTTCTGCATGTTGCCGTCTTTCACTGAGACGACGTAGGCATTGCCCTGCTTCTCTTGGATGAAGCCGGTACGACCTTGGAAGCGGCGATGAGGCATTCCCCTCTGCTGACCACCATCAAGAACGATGGCAACACGGTCACCAGATTCGTAATTGTGCATGATGCGACGGATGTTCAATCTGCCACGATTTGCCTTAGAGCGCTTGAGAATACTGCGAGTACCCTGACGAGTTCCCTTACTACGACGCATTTTGAGTGCCTCCCTTTCCCCCTTACGGGGGAATCGGGCGACCTGCCGCCCCTAATTAAGCGCACCGCCTTCCATAGGAAGGCTATCAATCGGCATGAATATCCTCAACAACCAACCAAATGACCTCACAATCGGCCTCAAGAACGCCAGCTACAGATGGCGTGGTGCGTCCATTATCTGAATGGACGAGTTCTTTCACATAGGTGCCAGATTCACAACGTACTAGGAATTGTACTTCATTTCCCTCAAACTGTATATCACCGAGTGAGATGACTTTGCGTCGACGAATTTTATCAGCGCGACGATGAGAAACTCGTTGTGGTGTTTGTTGCTCAAGTTCCTTTCCATTTAGTGTCATAATTCGTGCCTCAGCCTCTTCTTGTGAGAAGGCGTGATCACAGGTGAAGCGAATGGTGTATGATTTCTCAGCCTTCGTTTCCTTAATTCGTGCCACTTCTGGTCTGTTCGATATACGTAGGCCAGTAATCTCAATCTGTCCATTGGCTTGTTTGTTGATTAATTCCATTAATGATTCAAAATCAACGGTTCGCTTGAGCGGATGTTTGAGTTCGGCGACAAAGGGTCGGCCTTGTCCAAGGCAACAGACATCAATGTCTTCGCGTCCCATGCCATGAAATGCATCTCCTGATGCAGATAGTGCTTCAACAAGTGGATCACAAACCAAGCTTTGAATTGATGCTGGATATTGTTGACCCGTGTCATCACATGCCTCACATCCATCCCCCCTACAGGAACGGCAAGGCCAACGGGTCTGTGGGATTTCTCTGGATAATTTTCGATAACGACCATACAGGAACAGAGCCCTGATGTCGACGTTAATTCCCAAAGTGAGAGTGTCGATTAAAATCATGACTTCCGGCTTCTCTTTGACCCAAACCATGCCTGGGACTTTGGTAAGCACTGCGTCCTGAATTGCTTTGGTCAAACTTGCTTTCAAAGGACGGGAACCAATGGCTGCAAAATTCGTCCGTAGAGTCTCTTCATTAGCAACATGTTCCTTAGAGAAATGAGTACCTAATTGTGCCTTAGTGAACTCAATACCATTCAGTGATTCAACGATTCGTGTTGCAATGATGTCTACATCAACAAAGAGATCTTCACAGAATGGGCAATATTCTGAATCTTCATTGACAACTAGGTCAGGGTCCCTTTCAAGCGCATCTGCACGTACTCTGGACCCTGCATCTTCCAAAGGCCCTCCACCAATTCGAGTTCCTGAAATTCGACCGAGACATGCATCGCATGTCCCAATCTGAATGACATGTTCGATACCCGTGGTGGAAGGACAACGTGGAATGTCTCGAGGACGCAATTCATCTTCATCAAAATCATCGTCAAAATCTTCGTCGAATTCTTCGTCTTCCTCATTACTGTCCTCTACCTCTACGAGATCAGCCCATGGATCGTATGCGGAAGCATATCCTACATCCGCGTATTTCGTCCAATCCTCATCATCTTCATCAGATTCGGGTACCATTTCATCCACCGTAGCAGAGCGAGGAAGCGGGCCAACCCACCTTCTCGCTGAATGGCCGATTGGTCAACCCGCTATGACTCTTCGCCTTTTCACAATGAGTCAGGATCAGGAGAACCTGTCGCAATTGCATGGAGACGGTCGGTGCTATAAATTCCAGAATTGCAACCAGACGAAAAGGTAAATTTGAGACCGTATGAGCCCACCATTTCTGCCTTTGGTTTCTCATTTCGCAAACGACTTATTTCTTCTTCTAACACATTGCGTCTCTGCTCTACTTCACGGCGCGGTTTGCAATTTGCGCATGGACACCAATATCGCAATGATTCGTAGGTAATGATGTGTTCAGAATCATCTGACCAGCGTACAATTAAATCCGTTTCTCGGCGTTCAAGTTCACGTAACCCTGGCGTATCAGTCATTGGTTACACTCTCCCGCTTTGGCCCAATACCTAATCGTTCTTCAGCAGATAGTTGTAGATTTCTGAAACCACCTGCTCGATTAATTTCTGATCGTAATTCCTTCCAATGTATAATCCCTAACATACTGCTTGAAATCACCAAGGATGCAATCAAACTCAAAACAATCATGAGAGCGCAAAACAATCCAAACGTGGCAAAGAATCCCATGGGGGATGTCGATATGATCGCAAAGCCGGTGGCATCAGATACTGCTGAGCCAACAAGTGCCAAGCCGGATGCTCCACCCATGGCGACGAGGGATGCATGAACACTGCGGCCCTTATCTCGCTCTTCGCGGAAGCGTTCAACAACGTGAATCACATAGTCAATTCCGACACCCAAACTCATCGCTGCAATGGCCACAGTGACCATGTTTAAACCATAACCTGCGGTTTCTATCATGCCATACAACCAGATGACAACCAGTAGAATTGGGAAGGTGGTAATCATGGATAATCCAAGTGCCCGCTCCCCCCAAAATAGATTCAATATGAAGACGAGTAAACCACAAATTCCACCCATGGTACCACCATAGATTTGTCCGATTGCGAATCCTAAACCTAGGCCGGCCAATACACCCCAGATTGCGAGGACGGTGAGTTCTTCTTTCCCGCGGCGTAAAGCCGCAGTAGCCTGATTTACAGCAGGTCTAAATCCCCACCATAAGGTGATAATGCAAAAGAATACACCCAAAATAAGTGTACCCTGCAATTCATTTTGCATACTAGATGCCGCAACATATCTCGTAACAGGAGGACCAGTGGACATCGCCCACGTCACAGGGAATTCATCAGTTGCTGAATCGATATTGCTGCGAACAAATAGTTCCCCTGATGACAGATTTGCAAACGGGGACATATCCCGATATAATTCATCCAATGCTTTCTCCGTTCCAGGGAAATCTTCTGCCTGTCTAATTCCCCAACGCAATGTCATTTTTTCATATCGTGGCGTAGAACCATCCTCACAAAGATGAGGTAAATCATAATCTAAATCACATTCTGCTTTGATGTATAGTGCTGGAATACTTGGAGGGATTTCTGGGATGATACCTGCAGAAGGGATGCCACGTTCCAATAAATATCCGAAAAAGAATTGCAAACAACCTCGAGATTGGATATCTGGAACACCACTGACCAATTCACAATTCACACCATTTCCAGGTGCTGAAAAATTCCAACCAGCATCCATGTATGGCGTTTGATTAGAAATCCAACTCCCTAGAGACCAATATACCAACTCGTCAATTCCATGTAATTCGACCTTACCAATTGGAGTACGAGTGAAACGATCGGGATCATCGGGTCCTACATCATTCATGTTTTGTCGTAATTCTTCTATCGCGTCTTGGACTTGTGGATTTAGAATATCACCTTCAATCAAAATGTAAGCGGGTTCTCCTTCACTGCTAAATCGCTCTTGGATTAAGACCACAGATTGAGCAATTTCAGATTCATCGTCAAGGAAGTCTTCAACCTTGAAATCACCTTCAAGAGAAAGCATCGCAGGAGTCGCGACCATTGTCAATAACAAGGAGACAAGAATCACCGCAGGAGATAACCATGCAGCACCACCAGAAATACGAGAAAGCCAGTGTTCTGGAACAAGATACAAACGATTTTTCGGTGCCTCTTTGAGTTTATTGCGACGATCTAACCAATCATCGATATCATAGCGAATTAACGGTGCCCAAATTCCTGTTAATATGAAAGCTGAGGCGACCCCCAGTCCCGCTTCTAGGCCAAAAGAGCGCAGAGCAGGGATACTAGATGTTAGATTAGCTGCAAAGGCGGAAATCGTTGTCAACGAAGTCAACATAATCGCACGACCCACTCGTGACAAACTGATATGTGCGGATTCTTCTGTTGATTTCCCATTACGTCGCTCCTCTTTGTAACGATGCAGTGCGTGTAAACTGTCATCAATACCCAAAGCCAAAATGAGAATTGGTAAGAGATTACTGAATTGACTTCGGCTGATGATTTTGATTTGAAGTGAGTTTCCTAGAATAATGCCCCAACCGATGAGACCCTGCATCCATAGAAGGCTGAAGCCTAATGTCATGGCCACGATACATACATCTGAAAGTCTTCGAAGACTAGCCCAAAGCAGAATCAAAACACAAAGGAACATTGCGCCCAATAGAAACAGTGACTCCTGAAGTTCTCGATTGACTTCCGCATTGATTCCGTAAGGTGGAGCAAGCAAAGAAATGGAAAGTTGATCTGTGACTCTAATCGATTGTTCAAGGCTAAGTAGAGCCCAATCAACTGAACAAGGACCATCCCCTTTAGTTTCACTCTTGAGACATTCTTCAGGAGTGAGGGAAGGTGGAGTAATGTACAGTTCCGAGCCAAATAATGTCATCGAGTTTGGTTCTGACCTCGCTTCTGTCCAAGAAAATGTATACCCACTTTCTTGAAGGCCATCTCCATCCAATTGTAACAGAATCCAGGTTGAGGATGCCGACCATCGTCCCGGCATCCATATCTCATTAGTGAATTCGCCATCCTCTCCAATTTCTCCTCCAACAGGACCAATCACGAGACTATCTGGATCTGAGATAAATCCTCGATCATTGGAGGTCCAACGCATGAAAACATCTGGACTGGCCATAATCATTCGATGTGCAGCAAGATCAATGTGATCCTGTGTGACGTCCTCATCGTTAAATGCCACACACTCAAGTATACCACAATCAGACCAATTCGTCAATGGCGATACAACATTGCCAAGGGGATCAAGGGAGGGTTGAGTAAGTAGAGATTCATCGGACATGAATGAAGTGAATTGCTCAATCAATGACAAGGTGCCATTCGTTGAATCACCCGTCAATTCACTGACAAGAGGACGATAAAACTCAGCGAGAGGATCGTTCATGACAACGTCGATTTTTTGTTGTAATTCTCGTAAAAAGGTGAGATTCAATACTCCCCCTTTGAGATATCCATCGCCGGTTAATCCAGCCCCGTCGCCTTGGTATTCAGCCCACTCAAATGTTGTTGGTAATTCCGTACGAATGACATTGCCGTCAGCATCTGTATGTGGTGCTTGTGTTCCAGTTTCAACAGCATGAGGATCCCGAATCGTCACCATGAAGCCAATCGTATGTTCAATGGCAAGGAATTCATCGTTCATCACTCGACCAGCAGTTAGTTCTGGACTTTCCAAATCATAATCTTCGACATCAACAGGGGTGAGGCTCTCCAAGAACCCCGGAATCATGAGAAGAGAAAGTAGGATGACTGCGACGTGGAACGATTTTCGTCGTTTAATGGCAACATCTGCAACTCGTGAGAAGTCTCGCATGTGTGTCCGCCGGCCACAGGTCGGCGCATTTTGAATATCAACAGTCCGATATTCAGAGTCCCTTTTCCCGAAGCGATTCTAGGGCATCTCGTTGTTCTTTTGAGAGAGATTCTTGCTCCAGTAACGTAAACTCAATATCCAAATCTGCACCAGAAAAACCCTGATTTGGCAATCGTTTTCGATCTCCGATTCTCGTTTCTGGAGCGACCTTCACTGAAACCGTTTTTCCCGCAGGAGTGGAGATGCGAATCTCTCCACCGAGCATGAGTGTTGAATAGGGTGTGGGCACTTCCTGAATGAGGTAGTCACCTTCCCATCGGCGACCTTCTTCAGCATCAATTCTAAGGGTCATCGTCAAATCCCCAGGCTCGCCACTTGGATGCTCGTTACCCATCTTTGGTAATTTCAATTGTTGACCGTGTTTTGCACCCTTTGGAACCTCAATTGTGAACTTGCTTTTTTTCCGCCGAACGCCGAGATTATTACAATGAGCACAGCCCCTAGCATTACACTCAGTACATCGACGTAATCGATTGACTGTGAATTGAACCTTCCCTCCTGTCATGGCTTGTTCAATGTCAATATCTAATGGTGCATTCATGTCTGCACCCTTGGCAGAATGAGGACGTGTTGGAGCGGTTCGAGTCTGTCCAAAGGGAGATGAGGAATGTCGGGGATCTGCACCCATGAATTGACGGAGCATGTCACCCAAATCCATACCACCCATTCCACCAGACATGTCTCCAAATCCACCGAAGGCTTGCTTCATCTGTTGTTCCTCATCATATTGACGACGCTTGTCAGGTGTTTCCAGTTGTTCCCAAGCACTTTGAACAGCCTTGAATCGTTCTTCGGAAGCTGAATCATCGGGGTTTCGATCAGGGTGATATTGGCGAGCTAATCGACGGAACGCACGCTTAATTTCTGCGTGCGGGGCATCTTTCGAGACGCCCAGTGTCTGGTAGGGGTCAACCGCCATCAGAGGACCCTCATCGACGATGGGCCTTGAATCTGCGGCTCAAAGCGAACGCTGATGGGCGGACTGTGAACTGCACGATACATGGCGGATGACACAGAGGGGGTTGTGCGCTATACCAATGCGTGGCTCATCGATGTGGATGGGACACCCCATCAAGGTGATTTCATACTACAACCAAATGGCTCTTGGTTGCGTAGTTTGGGAGATGAAGATGTAGAACATACAATCGATGGGAGTGACCGTCTAATTACGAGGTCTTTTCAGAATTGGCATACTCATCTCGCGATGGTTTTGAATCGTTCAATGGGTGAAGGGCTACCATTGATGAAATGGTTGGAAGAAAGTATCTTTCCGACTGAAAAACGCCTGACTGCGGACTTTGTTGAAATCGGAACGAAAGCCGCGGCAGCAGAACTCATCGCGACAGGAACATCCTTCGCATGTGACATGTATTACCATCCCGATGTGGTCGCAGAAGCACTCGCAGAATCGGGGCTTCGTGGGATTGTTTGCGGACCCATTACCGATTTTCCAACGCCATCCTATCCGACTGGAAGTGGTGAAGCATTACAGAAAATGGATCGATTACTGGCCACAGGAGGACCCAATCATCGCATAGAATTCGGGATTGGAACCCATGCCGTTTACACCTGTTCAACTGAAACTCTTCTGACGGCATCTGAAATGGCTGCTCGCCATCAGTGCAGATTACACATCCATACTAGCGAAACAAGACAAGAGGTCGCTGATTGCCATGCCAAACACGGTATGTATCCAATCGAATATTTGGACAGCATAGATTACTTCCAGGAAGGGACGGTTTGCGCGCATTGTGGATGGTTAACAAAACGTGAAATGCGCATTTTATCCGGACATGAGGCCCATGCAGTACATTGTCCTACATCGAACATGAAACTAGCAACGGGAGGGACCATGTCCTACCCAGCGATGATTGATGCAGGTGTTGATGTGCGATTGGGAACGGATGGCGCCGCCAGTAACAATGCACTGGATATGCGCAGTGAAATGAAAATGGCCAGTTTAATTCAAAAACATGACCACTGGGATGCTACGATTCTAGATCCTGTGGAATCATACGAGATGGCAGTACGTGGTTCCAAGGACTGGGTGACATGGAATCTAGATGATATCAGGATGCGTCCCATTGGCAAAGATGGGCGACGTCTATTATCCAATTTAATTTACAGTCAGGGACAGTGTTTGGATATGTGGGTAGATGGTCAACCACTCCGACTGAATGGTACCACAAGGTCTCTCGATGAGCAAGCAATCATTGCTGAACTGGATGATGCTGTGTCAAAATATTACGAGAACCTCTAGAACCTCGACCGATTAGCCAACCTGATGAAGGCCAGAATTGGCATGGTGGTCTTGATGGCCGCTGTCATGATTTTTCCTGCATTCACTGGATGTTTTGGTCAAGAGAAAACCAAAGACCAACCACTTGAAGAAATTCGACTAAATCATTTGAGAATGAAAGGTACTCATAATTCGTATCATCTGAAAACACCTGGTGTTTGGGCATTGAATGCAGAATACAATTTCACTCATTCAGACTTGGACGTACAGGCTGACAGATTGGGCGTTCGACAATTTGAGATCGATGTTCATTATAGTTCCAAGAATGGCCTTGAGGTATACCATACCATGTGGGACTATGCCTCTAGTTGTGCATTGTTCACAAGTTGTATGCAACTCTTGTTGAATTGGTCCACTGAACACCCTGAACACGCACCAATTTGGATATTTGTTGAACCCAAAGATGAGCCTTCTATGGTGGAGGAAATCGACATACTTGAGATGATTCAAACCGATATCAATGCAACTTGGCCAAGAGAGAGGACAATCACTCCATCCGATGTACAAGGAGATGCTTTGACGTTGCGAGACGCAATTGTCAATCAGGGTTGGCCCACGTTAGAAGAAAGTCGAGGGAAAGTACTCTTCGTACTTCTCGATAAAACAGAGATTAGAGATCTCTACGTTGAACGAAATCCTACTCTTGAGAATCAATCCATGTTTGCCATCGTAGATGAAGCAGAATCATTGGCTTCAATTGTATCATTGATTGATCCGATTGATCAACAAGAGCGATTATCGGAGGCATCGGCAACTGGATTCATGGTACGCACGCGACCAGATGCTGCAACGGTTGAAGCTCAAGCTGGAGATTATACACGATTTGCTTCCGCACTCACATCTGGAGCGAATTTTATCACAACTGATTTTCCAGGAAATGATCGTGAAATCCAATATGCCATTTGGTTGCCTGAAGGTCCGGTCATGTGCCATCCTGAACGCGCACCACCACATTGTACAACCGGGATGATTGAACCATGGGGAAATTACACACCCATCTCAACAGGGTAAGGGATGCCTTGATGGATTAGATGAACTCGGAGGGGATGAGCAACATGTCAGAAGGTGTAGGGATTGATGAAAATCAATTTGAAGGATGGGGTGGATTAATCGATGCGATCAATCCAATCAAAGGCAAGTTGAATTTCCTCTTAATTGCAATGCCTGTAGCCATTTATGCAACATATTTTGCACATAATGCTGCTCTCGCATTCATCGCTTCGATGGTCGCTATTATGCCACTTGCTTTCCTCATGGGGCGAGCAACTGAAGAGATTGCTTTACGCACGGGAGAGGCTCTCGGAGGTTTGCTGAATGCAACATTTGGAAATGCTGCTGAAATGATTATTGCAGGGATTGCAATCTTCGCTGCTGCTGAACACTATGGGAGCGGCGATACTGCATCTGGAGACGATATGGTGCAAGTGGTCAAAGCCTCTCTCATTGGTTCCATCATTGGAAATTTATTGCTCGTTCTTGGGCTTGCATTCGTTTGGGGTGGCATCCATCACAAAGAACAGGCATTTTCAACCACGGCTGTCGGTGCAAATGGTTCACTATTGCTATTGGCAGTCATTACATTGACCATTCCAACAGCATTTATGTTGACGACTGAAAATCCACAAGATGCGATTATTGGTACACTCAATTTGTCTCATGCAGCGGCAATAATCCTGATTGCATTGTATGGTTTATTTCTTCTATTTCAATTGCGAACACATCAGGATCTTTTCGCAACGGATGGAACCCACGAAGAAGTAGCTCACATGTCAAACAAAGAGGCAGCAGTATTACTCATCGGTGCAACATTGATGGTCGCATGGATGGCAGAAATTCTAGTTCATTCCATTTCTGTTGGAGCGTCTGAACTGGGTCTCAAACCACTCTTCATTGGTGTGATTCTACTGCCTTTGTTCGGCAATGCTGCCGAGCACTTCACCGCCGTCACTGTAGCAGCAAAAGACAAAATGGATTTGTCATTTGCAATCGCAGTTGGTTCTTCCACACAAATAGCAGTCTTTGTTGCACCACTGATGGTCCTCCTCGCATGGACACAAGGTGTCGATTTGTCATTCGACTTTGGTACGTTTGAGACCATTGCAGTATTCCTTTCAGTACTCATTGCCAATGCCATTGCTGCAGATGGAAAGAGTAACTGGTTGGAAGGCGCAATGTTACTAGGAGCGTATGCGATTCTAGCCATTGCTTTCTTCTTACATCCGTGAAGTGATATGATGCGTAGAGTCTTTCTCATTCTGAGTGGACTCTGTGCATTGGGCATGATTGGTGGATTGATTGGATTTGAATTCGATGACACTGCTGAAGATGTGCCCGTTCCACCCCCTGGAACGGGGGTTGGATTCTCAGATGAACCCCTAGAAGATTCGGGAGTTCCAGCATGGCTAATTGATGTCGAAGCTGAACTTTCGTGGGATGCTGATGTCTGGGTTGGAATTGTTACGGAAGCCGAAAAGGATCGTTGTGCACCAGACGGAGGATTGTCAACATCATGTGGCCCCAGTACAACGAAGTTCGTTGCAGGTGGACCTGACACAGATGATGTCAAATCGTTTACGTGGGCTGTTGAATCTGGAACCCATTATCCGACAGCAGGGCAATCATTCACAGGAACTGAATCGTCCTTTGACGTGAACTACACAATTCATGTTCAGATGTCATGGACTGGCCTGCTCATTCTAGGCATTCTTGGCTCAGGGTTTCTTGTCTTGAGTTTCCCACAATTTCGATTCTGGTGATGTCTGATGACCGTTGATGCACCTGTCCGAATTGCAGTTACTGGAACACCTGGAACTGGAAAGACGACGCTATGTGTTTCATCGGGATGGGATTATCAAAGCGTTGCTGAATTAGCAACATCCAATGGATGTATTGAGAATACGGACCCCAACGATGGAGCCGCCCCTGTCGATGTCGAAAGATTACACAATTTGTTGCTTGAATCATGGGAAAAGACCGACAAGCCCACACTCATTGATGGACACCTTTCTCATCATTTGCCAGTGGATGCGATTCTCATTTTGAGATGTCATCCTGATACTCTACGAAACCGTTTACAAGCGCGTGATTATTCAATGGAAAAAACCGATGAAAATACCGAGAGTGAACTCATCGGTGTGATTGCCTCGGAATGCTATGCAAATACTGGAATCCCTTGCATTGAAATGGATGGTTCGACACTGAATACTCAAGAGATATTCGATAGATTACAGGCATGGATTACAGATGGTTTCAAACCCCCTCGACCAAACGAACCTACAGATTGGATTGCGATAATCCATGGCGGTGATTGAATGGCATTTGAGAAAGGAAGAGAAAAATGGACTCGATTCCAACAACCAATCGTCGACAAAATGGCCAATGTAGACCCTGCGACTCTCACGTGGATTAGTGTCGTCTTTGCAGGCCTTTGTTGCTGGCTATTGGCCACGGCTGGTCGTGATGAAAATGGCGCATGGATGTTGCTAGGTTCACTGGTCATGTTGGCAATTGCAGCGGTGTTGGATGCCCTTGATGGAGCGGTAGCACGAACACACAACAAAGTCTCAAAGTATGGCGATTGGTTAGACCATACCATCGACCGTGTTGTCGATCTTTCATTACTCATTGCGATTGGAGTGAACTCTGCTTGGATTGAAATTCAATGGCTCGGTTGGGCTGCAGCCACATTGACCCTCCTTGGCTCGTATATGGGAACCCAATCCCAGTCGGTTGGCTTGGGTCGAAATTACGGTGGATTTAGCCGAGCCGATCGACTCGTGACAACTGCAATTGGAATCATCTTTGCATCCCTCCAAGTGTTCTTTGAATGGGGTGATTTGACGGTTCCAAGCGCAATCGCTGATTTTACGACAATTGAGGCGATTAATGGATTGACTGCAATCTTGATTATCTCACTCTTGGGGGGCGTTTGGACGTTCCTCATTCGGGCAACTAAGGCGCGAAGGGCTTTGTTGGATGCAGGAGAATAACCGCAGAACTGCAGAAGGCTCTCTCAACCCGCCTTTAGGCGGGTCGAGCGGCGTCAGCCTCAAATGGGCCGCGAGTGCACGGAGCAAACACGAGGCGACGCCATGTACACACAATCTTCCCGTGTCCCACTGCTCCTGACAGCACTTCTATTGGGTTCATTGATGGTCTGGACGCCTACTGTTGAAGCCGCAGGAAACAGCAGTGATGAATCAGATTTGCAAGCTCAAAACATCATCGCCATGTTCGACAGTGTCACTGAACAAACATCCGTTCATTGGGCAAATGTGCAAACCAGTAATTTCCCTCTAATGCAACAAATGCAAGACACTCGATATCTTGTATATCGCCACAGTGGGCCGCTAAACGAATCCGTGATCATCCAAAATGGATTGGAACCGTGGGACAATGTCTCTGCCTGCCCTGCTGGTGAGAACATTGCAAATTGCCCAGGGATGACATTCCAGAGCACATACCCACTGCCTGCAGGTACCAACGGAACATTCTACTACGCCATTGTGACATATTTCACAAATAACAACACCATGGTCGGAAATTTCGTCCATGGCGAAGCAAATGTGTCCGAGGGTGTTTCAGAGATTACCAACCCAGTTACAGCACCTTTCTTTGTCCAAGCGATTTATGATTCAAGTTTAGCAGTCACAGATATCTCTTGGATTAATCTGAACACGATTGTACCATTTTCTCTTCCTGAAGTTGGACCGTCTGCATATTCAATCAACATCTATCGCCACAACCAACAAGCGGAACGAAGTAATTGGATGACCATGAATCATTTTCTAATCACAACTCTGGTTGCTGGAGAAACATCGTTTAGATACACAGTTCCTGCTGAAACCGATGATGATCTATTCTACTCAGTCACATATGACTACATGGGTTACGAAGATGTAAGATTCCTCGGAACCAATACTCTAACCAATCCCGTTCATGAAGATAATATCGCTCCTATCTCAGTCACTGATGTTGAAGCCTCATTCTCCGCTGAACCCGCTGGAGGTACCGGAAATACAACGATTTCATGGACTGATATCGATGGTGAAAATGGTGAGACATACCACATCTGGAGATCTGGGATGCCAATCAACGACACCACAAACATCGGAGTTGAACTCGTCGGTGAAATTCCAGGTGGCTACGGATTCTATCAACATGAAGTTGAGAGAGGAATGTTGGGCTTGGCATATTACGCTGTGACTGCTTCTGATGCCAATGGAAATCACAACAGTACTGTATCGGCTAGTGCATCTATTTCATTGGAGAATGCTGTCGAAGAGGATACATTCACGCCATGGATTGCCGAACCGACTGACGTGATTGCAACGTATCTTGGCAACTCACAATCATTGATTACTTGGACTGACCAACTTGGCGTGGAAGGTGAAACATATCACGTCTGGCGCTCAAGTGAGCGACTAACATCGTTATCTAATCTAAACCTCGTTGCTGAACTCATTGCCACCATCCCCGACAGTGTGGAATCAGTGACTGTGGATGTCCCACCTGATGTTGATCGGACCAGTTACTATTGTGTCTCTTCGTTGGCTCGTTACAGTCATTCTGCACAACCATACGAAGATTTGAGATTCCAGCAGAATTGTGCTAACGCTGACCCCTTCGTATTTGGTAGTGCAGCACCAATCACTGAAGATACACTGAGGCCAGCAATGGCAGTGTTAACATCTGCTACAATGAATGACCAAGCTGGTCAGAAAATTTCGCTTCTAACTTGGGTAAACAACATGGATGAAAATGATGAGACCTACCAATTGTGGGCTCATCACGGTGATCCATTTGGTGGAAATGAATCAATCATGAATGGCGATATTGCTCTTGATGATGGATGGGTTCCTGTACAGGACCCCGTTTCTGCCCCTTACAACAACGTGCCATCTTTTTCTCTTGCAATTAATTTAGATGATGAATTGGACCAAAACACATGGTATGCAGTGACCACAACTGATCAATGGGGCAATCTAAACACCGACTTCACACGTGGACAAAATGCAAAAATGGTTCACGAAGACACCACTCCGGCCACTGTATCAATGGAAGTCGTAGATGGGAGTGGGCAGGCATTAGATTCACTTCGTGCTGGACAATACAAAATGCGTGTTTATGTCAGTGAGGCATTGAGTGAATATCCAATCATCAATATTACGACATCTGATTATTACGTCGACTCATTGGGCGTCATCATTGGAGGTCATGCATTTACAGAACAGACTTCAGCAGTACGTGCAGACCCAATTCCTGGAGTTGAAAATGGATACCAATATCCATTTGAAATTCTGAATACAATGGATACGTCTGAAATCAGGGCAATTGTATCGATTCGAGACGTCGCGAACAATGTAGGTACTGTTGATTTGACTGGTTGGTCTATTGATGCAAAATTACCTGAGATTGAAGTCTATGCTCCGGCACCAACCAGTTTGTATCTGTACGGTGAGTCAATTCACGTATATGGTGCTGTAACGGATGATGTGGAGATTAACTCAGTACAAATCAAATTTAGATGGAAAGATTCTGGACTCACGAGAGAAACTGAATGGACTGATGTCACTGATTTAACACCACATGAGTCCGATGCGAGTACCCTTGTCTTTGAGTGGTGGGAGCCAGCAGCAACTTTCGTAGATCTAGGTTCAAATCAACGCGTATTCTTGCGAGCCACTGATACTTCAGGAAACGAGGTCGAATGGGAATCTCAATTCACAGTTGACCATTGTATTCGAACAGTATTGGATTTCTCGACGGCATGTGATGGTCAATCTAATCTGGAACCTGCTGAGGCTGAGGCTGAAGACGAACCTGGACTCTTTGATGGGGTCTATCTGATGATTTACATTCTGGGCGCAGTCAACCTCGTACTACTCATTGTCGCTATGATGAGTCTCGTGTTGATGAACAGTGATGGTAAGAAGAAGAAGGGTGACGACGACGAGGAAGACGATGACTGGATGATGGAATTCATGGGCGGCAGTAGTGGCGGCGATGATGGTGATTCGGGTTCTGCTGCTGATGTGCGCAGTGACATGGATAATTTGGCAGAAGGCGCAACCGAGCGTACCGATGTTGATGACCCATTCGCTGCTTCCGAAGGACGTGACCGTAAGCGTCGAGAAAAGAAAACCAAGAAAGAAGAAGTCGTTGAAGATGTCAGTGATGATGATGATGATGATGACGAATTTGATGATGAAGATGATTGGGATGATGAGGATACATCGGAGAAACCCAAGCGGAAATCAGTGAAGAAAAAGCGCAAGTCGGTTAAGCGTAGGAAATGATTCAGGCACGGTGATTCCCTGTTCGGCATGGGAGATCCGGCAACGGTTATCGATCAATATCGTCGTTATGTACAAGATGGTAGGCTTGAGATTAGCGAAGTTATGGCTTCGGAACTCAGTGATTTACTACTGGCAAAAAAGGGTCGTACCTTGGAAGAACAGGGGCATCTTGTCACTTCATTGCGAGATCTCGCAAGTATCCATGAAATTCGTACCAAATGGAAAGAGAGTCGAGCTGCTTCAGGAATGCTTGTGAAAGCACGTAAACGATATGTCAAGTTGCTGAAAAAAAACAATTTGGCTGATGCAGCAAAAGAGGCCGCTCTCAAGGAGGCAGACGATGAGGTTCTGCGCGGGCGTGTGCGCGCGCACGAGGGTGCATTGAGAAATGCACTCGGCCATTACAAGCGGGCACGTCATATTCAACCCGGGTTGATAGAGGCCGCCTTTCGCCCATTAGATGGACATGAACGAATTAAATCGACATTGAAAGGTTCTGGTAAATCTGGATTGGTTCTCGCAAAAACTCTGGCTGCAGCAGGTCCTGTAACGAAAGTTGGAGGTTCATTTGAACTTCATCCAGATGGAGCAGTAATTCAACCATTAGAGCCACTAATATCAGACATCAGCAGATGGTTGGGGGTTGAACTCGGTCTTCCAGCAAAATCTGCAGTCGCGCTAGGGAATGCTCTCAAAGAAATTCAGCGTCAAATGGTTGCGATTGAAGAAGGAGAACAGGCAGCAAATTCCAGATTACAATCGGCAATCGATTCTCTTGAACCTTCAATGGATTACCACACATATTCTGGTGGCTAAATCAGACTTTTCCAAGATAGGATAACCACTTTCTACACGATGGACACCAGGTCCAACGGTCACCATTGTGTATGGTTTCATGAGCCGCACCGCCACATTCTGTGCAAGGTGGATATATTGAGCCCACAGAGAGGGTGCCTGATGCTGGAGGAGTGTCGTCAAATGCTGCATCGATACTAGATTCTCTCGTCTGTGAACGGGTGATGATGAACACGAATGCAGTTACTGAAATCAAGATGATAACAAAGATTGCCCCCATCATCCATCCAGTCGACGAATCACTCGAATCCTCGTCAGATTCAGTAGTATTTTGCTCTGAATTATCATCAGGGACGTTGTGATCGATTGGTGGTTCTACTGGGGGTTCTTCTGCTTCAAATTCATAGGTGAAGTTGTGCCAGACCTCAATCATTTGATCATCATTTGACCAAGCGATGAAACGTAGTGTGAGGCGGTCGTTGTCATCTTGACGATTGTGGGTGAATTCAACGGCCTCAATCTGTCCACTGAATGTATGCCATTCTCTCCATGGCATGGCACCAGGGGGCTCAAGGTCTGCACTCATCTCGCCAAGCCCTTCAGTCGAATTCCATGTGGCTCCATACAGTTTGAATCGATCTGTGCTGTCAGAAATTGTTTTCCAATCAACATAAATGATCCATTCTGTATCACTGCCAACTCCCAAAATGTGGAGTTGCCCTGGCAATTCAAAATCAAGTGCTTCGTCACAACGAGTTGGATCAGTGGGGTGATTATCAATAGTCAACCCTGTCGCCGAATCTGTTGGGCATCCATCCCCATCTCGATCTGACCATGCAAGGGAGTCTAGGAAGAATGCATCACCGATTTCATCGCGTAATCCGTCCATTCCGATATTGTATGCGTAGTAGTTACCCCAACCATCTCCGTCCGTATCCTGATTTTGCAATGGATCTTCAGGGAAGGCATCACCCACCTCATTGATTCTCATATATTCAGAATCAAGATTGTAAGTGTAGTTGTCACCGCTACCATCACCATCTTGGTCACGCCACTGAGTTGCATCGTCAGGGAAAGCATCTCCACTCTCATTCATTCGCATACCAGTGTTTTGATCAACGATGTAGAGATATTCATCACCATGTCCATCACCATCTGTATCACACCACTGTTCTGGATTTGAAATCCAAGCATCTCCAAATCCTGCACCAAGAACACATGCCGGCCAGAATTCATCAGGATCTGACCATTGATCACCATCGGTATCTGGACAACCACCACGATCTAACGAACTGGTCCCCCACACTGTCAGGCATCCATCGCCACCCGCTCCAGGGGCGTTGTTATCTCCGAATCCATCGCCATCAGTGTCAACCCATTGGAGTGGATTATTCGGAAAGTGGTCATCACTATCGACAATGCCATCACCGTCTCCATCTGGAATCAATACCCACCAAGAATCAGTATGATTGGCGACGATGATAATATTCGTAGAGGGCATCGCCAAACCCCGTGGAATTCCGGGTAGTGACCAAGCACCAATTTGAGACATATTCAGACCATCATAGAATTCTACTTGGCCACTCTGACTGGTACCAGCATCTCCACTGGCTACGACCAAGAATGAACCACCGATGAAGGCGGCACCAAACGCTTGTTCTGAAAATTGGAATTGTAGCATCTGTTGGCCAATGTCTGCATCCCAAACAATGGCGTTGCTATCCCAACCCGCAGTCATGATAATGTTGAGAGCAGGGTGCCAGAATAATGCTCCAGTGTAATTGCCATGACTGTAGTGGACACCATCATCATTCCACAAACTTGCCATCGGATCATCGGTTTGCCAAAATCGAATTGAGCCGTCTTGGGCAGTACTTGCAAGCCATGCTCCATCAAAACTAAATTCCATCGCCCAATATTCAGTCATATAATCCCACGTTTTGACCTCAATCATCTGATTGATATCAAGAATTGAGACCTTACCAGCAACACCGGTTAAACTCTGATTCTGGGTCCACGATATAGCCAGATAACTCTCTACTGGATGGATTGCAATTCGACCAAAAACCTCGATTGGATGGTAATTATCAATTCGCCAGTCCCACATTTTTTTACCATCACTACCGCAGGCTACAATCACACCATCTGAAAAGCCAACAATTGTTTGGAGTTCGTGCATGATGATACTCTTTGCATATGGCAACACACCAAGGGGTTGACCGAAATCAGGATGGAAACATTGCATCATAATTTGGCCCGTCGAAGTATCACGGACTGTTGCAGTACCACTTGATTCTGCAAACGCTACAAAGGGTTCTAACGGATGGATAGTGATTTCTCGCAGTAGGCTGGATGAGAGTCTCCGATAGATGTTCAATTGTAGGGTATTCATATCAATATTATAAATTTCAATTGACCCATCTTTACCAGCACTTGCAACCTGGGTCGACTGATCATTCACTGCAATCGATGTTACATCTGAAGGATAGGATTTACCACCATATATGGTCGAATGCCAGCCATAATCGGAGAGGATTGCCCCTGCATGATCCAGCGTTAGTATCCGACCAGGAGAATGTAATCCAACATTGACAATCGTTGCGTCAGGGGTCCAACGAAGGCTAGATACATTCTGAAAGATTGTCGTGTACCAATTGACAGTACCGTCGGTATGGAAATAATCGGTGATTACTCCTTCAGTCGGTCGATTGTAAGCAATCGTGTAGGTCTGACCATTCGGGTTGAAATCAATCGCCCATGCCATCGATTCACCACCTGCAACATTGCGATTCCAACTCTGAGCTAGAGTGGTGCCGAGGACCTCCCATCCAGTAACTGTGTCTCTATAACCTGAGATTGAAGTGTCATAAATTCGATTCAAAGAGGTCACAAATGTACCATTATTCGCAATCGCACAATCTGCACCCCATGATGTGGAATATACATGGGCGCTGTTGGATGGAGAGCCATTGATGAAATATGCAGTATCTGCTACTACGATTTCACCACCAATATTGGGATCATCAATATCACCACAAAACACAATGCGAGATCGATCTGCAGTTGTATCAATACCCCACAACCAACCAGCACGACTACCCGATAAATCGTCAGTCCAACTACCAGTACGCATCGTTGTCGAGTTCATTGGCCAATTGCCACCATCATCTGTAATTTGGTAACTATACCAGTGTGTAGTACCATCAGCAGCCAACACATGACTATCGTCTAACCACATCACATCAACTAGTGAATTTGCATGTTCTGCATAGAATATAGTTCGACCATCGGTCGTATTCCACACTGTCAGGTGATTTGTTGAGATATCAACGGCTGCAATCATTTCACCGTTTGGTGAGAAATCAACTTCCCAAAGTGCGCCAGTCGGTTGTGGCTGCCACAATTGTGGAGTCCAACCCGAATCCCAAATGGGTTGATTCTGTTGATTCCAAGATTGTTCAGTATTTGTTTGAGATTCATAGGTTTCATTCTCGACGGAGAGATCAACAATTTGTGTTGACCAAGTGGACACAAATAGAATCGATATCAGAATTATCGAAAGGTACCTTCTACCCACGCCCATGCACGCAAGGCATGGTCTGTTACCCTTCAGACTTCCCACAAATCGTGTCAATCTCATAATCAGAGTTGTTTTTGTTCCTTCAAAGTATTGTATTTAGAGTATAAATGGTATACTGAAAGGCCAAACCGCGTTTTGAAAAAGGGTCCAAAAACAGCCTTTTGCTACTTTTTTTTAGGGGAACGGTTATGTTACCGACAGCGAGCCTGACATCATGCGCCATCTTATTGATAGGGTATTAGAATTGCAAGACGATGATGAAGACACTGAGATTTCAGTGACTCATAATGAACACAGTCAGGATAATGCTGAACTCCACGAGTTACTCAAATCCTTACAACCCAGAATCAGAGTATTTGGTTGTGGAGGTTGTGGAGGAAATACTGTGGATCGACTCAACTCTGTCGGACTTCTAGATGAAGAATCTGCCAGAGGGTATGCTGTCAATACCGATGCTCAACATCTTCTACGAGTTGGCGTAAACAACAAGATGCTAATCGGAAGAACTGCAAGAGGTCGTGGTGCAGGTGGAGACCCAGAAAAAGGTGAGAAAGCAGCATTTGAATCAGAACGTACACTTCAGAAGGCAGTCGAAGAATGCGACTTGGCTTTCGTCACAGCGGGACTTGGTGGAGGTACAGGTACTGGTAGTGCTCACGTCGTAGCACGCCTTGCAAAGGATGCCGGAGCACTCACTATTGCAGTCGTCACATATCCATTCGAATCAGAAGGGACCCTACGTCGACAAAATGCAGAGTGGGGCCTTGAAAGGCTACGTGAAGTCTGTGATACAGTCGTTGTGTTACCCAATGAACGCTTGCTACAAGTGGATGGAGTGAGAGATTTACCAATCGAAGCAGCCTTCCGTGTGGCTGATGAACTCCTGATGAGATCAATCGCTGGTGTCACTGAATTGGTCACCAAAGAAGGATTGGTTAATCTCGACTTTGAAGATCTTCGTGCTGTGATGTTGAACGGCGGTGGCATGGCAATGATTGGCTTAGGTGAGGCAAGCGGTCCAGACCGTGCAGTTGTTGCAACACTAGAGGCACTAGACAGTCCTCTACTCGATATCGATGTCAGTGATGCTAGAGGTGCATTGGTCAACGTAGTCGGTGGTTCAAGTCTAACTCTGGGTGAAGCAGAGGCCTGTGCCCAACAGATACGTGAGCGAATCAACCCTTATGCTCGAATTATTTGGGGAGCAACAGTAGATGAATCAATGGGAAGCGAACTTCGTGTAATGCTTGTACTCACAGGAGTGAAGTCTCAGCAAATCTATGGCGCTGCAGCACATCAACAACTCCGAACATTGCGCAATCGTACCATCGAATTCGTGAATTGAAACTCAATTCAATAGCAAATTACCCGACGTAGTCGGGCGCGGTGTGTTTAAGAAAGGCTGTCAGGTCGCGAGGCATCCTTGAGGTCGTACCATGTCCAGAGATAACGCTGAAATTGGAGGGGATGAACACTCCTTTGAAGACCGAGTTCAGGAATGGCAGGATAACATCGAATCGGGAGTTCGCCGTCTTGGAAAGGGTTCATGGGCGAGGATTATCCGAATGGCTCGAAAGCCAACTTCTCTTGAATTCAAGCAAACATGCATTGTTTGTGGAATTGGAATGTTTGTTCTCGGATTCATTGGATTTGCACTATTGGTCTTGATGGACAATGTGCTACCTTCTTTCTTCGACTGGTTAACCAGCGGATATGGAGGGTGATTTTGATGTCTGATGCTTTCATTGCTTTTGTTCGTCATGAGAATAGTGTATTGCTAATGCAACGAGGTGATAATGTCGCTGAGTTCCCAGGTGCTTGGGATGGCGTGTATGGAATCGGAGATCCTGCAGATCTAGATGCTGTCATGAAGCGTGTTGAAGAATCAACGGGAATCCCAACATCTTCACTAATCCATGTTCGAAGTGGTATGGCACGAGGTGTTGAGTATGGAAATCGCCTCAATGATATCACACCAATTCTATTCCTAACCGATTCAAATGAAGTCGAAGCACGTACTCTTTACCAGAATGCGGAATGGGTCGACCCTGGTGAAGTTGAGAAAAAGGAATACAGTATCTCACAATTATCAGAACTATACGGAGACGTGGCCGCCTATCTATACATCGTAAAGACGACGATTGGTGCAGAACAAAAAGTTGCCAAGGAGATGCATGCACGACTTTCGGGAACCGGTTCCCTACAAGATATCCAAACCGAAATCTATGGTGTACTACACCCAACTCTAATGCGCGGCTACATCTTTGTCGAAGCTAGTGCATTCCATCATGTTGAGAAACTCATTGGAAGAGCTGGTGGTGCGACGACACCTCTCAAGAACTGCAGTCGAGTACTGCCAGGAACAGTACCTTTGGGTGATGTGACTCCATATCTTGAGCCAAAGGCTGCTACTGCTGGAATCGAAGAAGGCGATGAAGTCGAGATGCGTGCTGGTGCCTTCAAGGGCGAACGAGCACGTGTTACACACATTTCAGAAGGAAAGGAAATGGTTACTGTTGAACTACTAGATTCAATGGTACCAATTCCAATTGAACTTCGTGCCGATCAAATCCGCGTCACACAACGCGTCATGGAATGAGGAAAACAGGAGCCTCACGCGCGTGTTAAATAGAGGAAGTAGGTCGCGAAGTCGCTTCAAAGGGAGTTATTACCATGTCAGCACGTAACGAGACACCTCATACCGTGCTCCAAAAGCTCGGTCAAAAGAAGTGCAATGGCTCTTGGGATGCATCCACAGAGAACATGACAATTCCACAAATTATGGAGGTTGCTGAAACCAAGAAAGACAAACTCACCGGTGCGAGTGTTAAGGCTCGCTCACTAGAGGTAATGGGTACCTGTGTCTCGATGCGAATTCGTATCGAAGGTATGCATCCAAAGGAAGCCATTGCGGCAGTAAAAAACGGAGACTACGATTCACATTTCAACTAAACAAAGAATGTCACGGATTGCGGGAGAGGGGCAACCCTCGCTGACCGCGGGGGTGAGAAAATATGGAACAAAATATCAGAAAAGCAATCGAGCAAGCCCTTGAAGAGGCTCAAACTCGAAAATTCGTGGAATCGGTGGAGTTTGCCTTCACTATCAAAGACGTCGATTTGAAGAATCCAACAAATCGTATTCAGGAGGAGATTCGTCTTCCTGCTGGTCGAGGTCGTGAACTTAGTATTGCTATGTTTGCTGATGGAGAAATGGCTACGAAAGCGAAGAATGCTGGAATAACAGTCATCGATCCATCCCAAATTGAAGACCTTGGTGGCACACGTCAAAAAGCCAGGAAACTTGCGCGTGACCACGATTTCTTCCTCTCTGAAATTCCACACATGGGACCCATCGGTCGATTCCTTGGTGTTGTGCTGGGTCCTCGTGGAAAGATGCCACGACCGGTCCCTCCAGTGGCAGACCCCGGTGCAATTGCTGAAGGATTGAAGACTGTCGCAATTGTACGTAGTCGTGACAAAATCACCTTCCACACCGTCATTGGAACGCGCCCACAAGGTATTGACGCTTTAACTGAAAATGGTATTGCTGTTTGGAAGCGTGTAACGGCAAAACTTGAGCGTGGTGCAGGCAACATTCGTTCATTCTATGTCAAGACCTCAATGGGTCCATCTGTCAAGGTGGAGGTGATTTTGTGATTCCAAAAGTAATGCCTTGGAAAAAGGACCGAGTGAAGGTTCTCTCAGATTTACTCAAACAAGATGGTGTTGTTGGAATCATCGATGTGGAAGGTGTACCTGCAATTGCAATGCTAGGTATGCGTGACACACTACGCAACCAGATGACACTCACAATGGCAAAGAAAACCCTAGTTCGACGTGCTTGGAAGAATGCAGGTATGTCAGTAGATGATTTGGATATACTCCTAGATGGTGTAAACCTGCCAATGCTTGTTCATAGCGACACAATGAGCGCATTCCAACTCTATGCAGAATTGGACAAGACCAAAACTGGTCGCGCCGCTAAAGCAGGAGATATCGCTCCAAATGATATTATCATCGAAGCGGGACCAACCGATTTCCCTCCAGGACCCATTGTTGGAGAGTTCAACTCTGTGGGTATCCCTGCGAAAATTGAGAAAGGTAAGGTTGCAATTCTAAAGACGGTTACCGCTGTTGAAAAGGGCGAAGAAATCAATGCTGATCTAGGCCTTATGCTATCTAAACTGGAGATTCACCCAATTGAAATCGGGTTGATTCTCTCTGGTGCAATCGAAGGTGGCATTGTCATGCCAGCAAGTGATTTAGATCTCGACCTCGATGGCTTCACAGCATCTGTGAAGTCTGCAACCAGTGGCGCATTCAACGTCGCTTGTAACATCGGCTGGTTCACGAATGAGACCATCCCATCACTGCTATCCAAGGCAGCTGGTGAGGCACTCTCAGTGGCAGTCGAAGCGGGAATCCCGAACGATGAGACGATGCCGATTCTCATCAGTCGGGCACACTCTCGTATGCTGGCTCTAGCGGGTCAGATGGACTCCTCCGCATTGGATGATGATTTGTCTAGTGCGCTCGGCTCAGCGGCTACTGCCGCTGCTGCTGCTCCAGCCGAAACAGAAGCGGCTACCGATGAATCGGATGCTGCTGAAGAAGAGGATGAAGAAGAGGAAGAGGAAAGCTTCGGCGGCCTCGGGGATCTGTTCGGGTGAACGAACAAAAAACAAAAAAAAAGGTGAAAAAAAATGGAATACGTATATGCTGCTATGATGCTGCATTCTGCAGAGAAAGACATTGACGAGAAGGCTGTTGGCGCCGTATTGAAGGCTGCTGGCGTGAAGGCTGATGACGCACGCGTGAAGGCGCTTGTGGCTAGCCTAGCTTCTGTCGACATCGGTGAGGCAATGAGCCAAGCGATTGCGGCCCCGGCCGCTTCGGCCCCCGCGGCCGCCGCTGGTGGATCTGCCGCGCCGGCCGCTGAAGAAGCGCCGGCTGCCGAGGAAGAAGAGGACGATGACGCAGGCTTCGAAGGCCTCGGCTCCCTCTTCGGTTAATTCTCTGAGAATAACGCAAAAATCAACATGATTACACACCCACATAGTGGGGCGCTTCCGAGCGTTTGCTGGCCGTCTGACCTACGCGTTGGGCTGTTGCCGGGGCTGCTAATCACCCGCGCCTCGTCCGGCTACTTCGGACCAAAGCCCCACTATGTTGGATTTGCCAAATCGCGACATTCTGCGACTGCGGCATCCTCATGATGGGGAGCGGTAGCGATAGTGCATGGCACGCCCGCGTAGAGTGACTCTTGAGGTCTCTGTCACTCCAACACAAGCGATACGGGCCTTTCGTCAAATCGCTGATTCATCTGGTTGGGAATGGGATCGAGAGGAAGGTAGTCGGATGGTTGATCGTTGGATGGTCATTGTTCCTCTGACCAGAACCACTCGAACATTTCGTCTCATCATCAACAGCGGAGAAGGCGATGGATTGAGTCTTACCGCGTGGCAAGAAATTGGAGGGTCCGCAGGTGGTGTGACCAAAGTGGAATGGATTATTCCGGGTCACCTTACTGGAAAACCACTCCAAGAACTTCTACGAGTATGGTCTGCAAAACACCCACGTTGCCCATGGAGGTGGACATTTTGGGAGCGCTCTATCATCGGCTATCTCCTACCTGTTTGGCGTCGGAGCAGGAAGGATTTCAAGAAATTTGGATTTGATACAAGCAGACGTGGATGGCCATTAGAATTCAATTTTGAGCCCTCAAAATGGCCAGATACACGTGAAGAAGAGTGAGACCCGCTAAGAAGACAGGTTCATCAACCACTCACGGACTCATCGGAGTGGAGGACCCGCCGTGGACATGGACACAATCATTTCGAAGTGGTTCAACACACGTGATCAACAAATCACGTGGGCCGTCTCGTTGGTATTCCTCATCATCTTCCCCATTTACTTTGCAAACATGGCTTCATTCCTACCAGATAATGCCGTTGTTGGTAGTGGTGGGAGTGCTGGATCGATGTGGTCAGTCGAATTGGCGGAAATCGATGTGGCAGGAGACAGTGAAACTGTAGATATGGCCGATGAGGAAATATTCGAATTGGAATTCAGTTACAATGACATGGTCCCAAATATTGCTTATGTCGAAATTATCGTATCTCATGACGAGACCAATGAAAGAGGGCCCACACCAGGTCCGACTGGGCAGGTTGCAAATTGGCCCGATCAATGTGACACTGTGGATGTTGAATTGAACATGGAGGATGTCGATGGATGGCAAATGGACACAAGTACCACTACCAGTTCGTCCAGTGATTGTCCTAGCGTACAAGTCCTCCGTGTAGAGATGATTGAGAACTATTCATTACTCAGTGGTTTGTCCTCTTGTGAAGGGAAAATGAGTTATTGTATGTCGCTGTTTAATGACGGGAATCTAGGCAGAGGAGATTGGGCAGGCGACATCACCCTGACAGTCAACACGGGTGGACCCAATGGCCCAACCGGAAACAGGGACGATGGAGAATCCGTGAAGATCGAATGGAGAGTCGTATCTGTTCAAGTCGACCTCGTTCCCGATGTAAGTATTGAGGCTTAGACGGGTAAAGGCTGTTAAGTGTCTCAAACCCGCACAGTACCATGAACGATGGCTTAGTGTGGCTTTTGGCCATAGTAATGGTACTGGTGATGACATTTACTGGTTCAACTTTGAAGATTATCAAGCAATGGGAAGGCGCAGTCGTCTTTCGACTAGGTGTCTGTAAAGGTACACTAAAACCAGGATTGAGAATGGTGGTTCCATTCATCGATAAGTTGGTTCGATGGGATGTACGGATGTTGATTAACGACGTACCTGGACAATCGGTGGTGACCAAAGACAACATCTCGCTATCAATCGATGCAGTCGTGTTTTACCGAGTACGAGATCCAATGGACGCAGTCAACAAGGTAACAGATGCGCGTTCAATGATTGCAATGGCTGCACAAGGTGCCTTGAGAGACGTCATCGGTTCCTTGGAATTGGATACGGTACTACAAGAAAGGGAAATGGTCGCTAACCGTATTCGAGTGAATCTTGATGATGCGACCGATCCATGGGGCATTGATGTGCGTCACATCGAATTAACCGACTTGCAACTTCCTCACGACCTCACAAGAGCAATGGCGAAGGAAGCTGAAGCCGACCGTGAAGCACGGGCTCGTATCATCAAAGCAAGTGCAGAGCGCGAGGCTGCTGCCAAATTGGCAGAAGCGCAAGAATTGTTCACAAGATTCCCTGCACTGATGGAACTCCGCCGACTACAGGTCCTAACCGAAGTCGGTGCTGAGCACAACGCCACACGCATCATGATGTTACCAGACACATTATTGGAAATGGGTCCGGCGAATCTTGGAAAGATGTTAGGGGGTGGTAAGTGATGGATGATTTCACTGCATTTTGCTTGTTATGTTGCAGTTTCAATATCGGCATGGTCATCATGGCTTTGTTCATTGGTGGCGGTGGAGCAATTATGGTTCCACCCGGCTCACCTCCCTCTGGTTTTGCACCAAGGGGCACGTGGCCAAGACGCGGTATTGCACCGTTCTCATGGACTGTGCTTGACCAATACGAGCGTGGTGTGAGATTCCGCTGGGGCAAACCAAAATCAGAAGTTGGTGTTGGTCTAAGATATCGGGTCCCCATCATGGAAGAATTGATTGTTGTCGATATTCGTGATCGACCTGAAAATATTCCAAATCAGGTTTGTATCAGCCGAGACAACGTGTCCATCAAAGTAGATGGTGTCGTATATTGGAAAGTATTCCAACCAATGAATGCTGTATTGAGTGTAGCCAACCCTAGTGCAATTATTCGTAATGCGACCATGGCGAACCTACGTGTAGTGATTGGTGAATTTACTCTGGATGAACTCTTGCAGAAGCGCGAAATCATCTCACATCGCCTAGAAGAATTACTAGATGCATTCAGCCGACCTCTCGGCATTGATATCTCTCGTGTGGACATTACAGACGTGGTCATACCTCACGACATGCAGAGAGCCATGGCCCGTGAAGCAGAAGCACAGCGTGAGCGACGTGCTCGTCTCATTCGCGCAACAGGTGAAGTAGAGGCTGTGAAGAACCTCAGCCACGCTGCGCACACACTAGCAAAGAATCCTGAATTGCTTGAACTCCGCCGACTACAAACAGTTGGAGAATTGGGAATGGAACAAAGCACACTGATTACATTGGTATTGCCGTATGATTACGGACACCTTGGCGGTGGACGTTCAAAGGAAGATAAGAAATTCAGCGATGCTGACAACGAGGCCTTCCTTGAATCAATTGGCGTTCAAGCCGATGATGTTGAGATTCTCATCATGGAAGAAGCCGCACCTGCTGAGGCTGCGGCTGCATTGGAGAAGGATTTGCCAGATATGACGCAGACGCCTGCAAATTTACCTGACATGCCTGGGCCTGAAAAAGAAGATTAGGTTTTGGCCACAATCTTGACAACATCGTTGTCCCCGAGCTCATGCTCGGCGCCAATTACACGTCCAGTTCGGGCATCTACCGCCCGAATGAAACCGTCACCAAGATCTGAATGAACAGCGTACGCAAGGCCCTTCGCCGTTGTTCCACGACCAACGAGGAGAGCGTCGGGTAAAATTCGACCATCTCCATCGGTCCAATGGCCTTCATCCTGTACTGGATAGGCGACGATTCTGTCTAGACGTTCTCTCACAATTCGGGAAACCAATTCAACTAAGCCAGTGCCTCCAAGGCGTTCCAAACGATTTGAAAGAGCTGTGAGGCCCTTTCGTTGTGCATCATTGAGGTTGGCCTCTCCAGCCTCAGTTAATGTGAATGATTTCGCTCCTGCTGGATAATGGATGAATCCTGCTTGAGAAGCTCGACGTAAGGCCAATTCACTATCAGCACTGGTTGGGAGTAAAATACCACCTTCAGCCTCCACTTGAGACTGTAATGCATCCCATGCACCATCCAGTGCTTCATCCGCCTTGTTTGCAGCGACGCAAAGAGGGAATATTGCACGGCGCAATTGATGTGATAGTACCTTGAGTGTAGCGGAATCCCACTCCCACGCCAATCCAGGATCTGGGCATTCAATGTTGAAAGCAGCGATTGCTGCATTCACCATCGATTCAGATGCACCGATTCCAGTTAATTGACTGTGAAGATAGAGTACAAGTCCCTTTTCTCCTTCAGCTTGTACTCTGCGAACTCCTCGATTCCATCCTGTATCCAAAATTCCATGAATCCACATGGTCAATTCTTCGACAAGGAAACTGTGTTCATCTACCGGATTGCAAGCACCTGGACCGACAGGATTGCCTTCGATATCTGTCGCACCTGATGCGTCAACTACCTGAATTAATGCATCACATCTTGCAAGGTCATTCAGAAATTGATTGCCACGACCTTTGCCATCATGAGCACCGGGGACCAAACCAGCAACATCGATCAATGTGACAGGTACGCTGCGAACAAAACCATTGCAGGAACCTGTGCGGGGCTCACAGAGACTTCCATCTCGATCATCTGTATCAGATGTGGATTCCAAGCGACCATCTGCTTCTTTCTTCACACGTAGGTCTTGACAGGGGCAAGGTGCGTCCGCTGGCAGAAATGTAACGCCAACATTCGGATCAATCGTTGTGAATGGATAATTTGCAATCTCAACTGTACTCTCTGTCAATGCAGAGAATGTGGTGGACTTGCCCACGTTGGGCTTGCCAACCAAACCGATGCGCATGCTCACTCTTCCTCGTCACCTTCGGAATCACTGATGACGTCGATTTCTGTGTCAATTCCAGCGCCCGCAGCAAGTAACTGACGGATGGTCGTCGTACCAGGTGTCAAGGCCATGCGTGTGGCTGAAAGACCCGTTGGAGAGGCTGTGGCTAGTGGTGTACCGCTAAATCCTCCACGAATCATATTGAGCATCATCATCATGGCAGCAATGGTCACTGCATAGAAAGCAATAGAGGCCAGAACGGTAAGGTCATCTGTTGCACTCATGTCTAACAAATCAAGTTCATTGACGCTAACTGCTTCAACCATTGCAGCAGTCGTCATCGATGCACTCATCGAGAACAAGAAAGCAAGTGTTGCACCGCCTCCAAACATCCAGAGTACTGTTCTTGAAGAGGATTCACTGTGAAGGCTACGATTGGCTGCAGCAGGGAAACATGCGGTTACACCACCCATTGCAATCATGCCCATTGCACCCCAAAGGAATAGGGTATCCATTGGACCTTGCATGTGAATCAATTCACCACTTGAATGGGCATCTGAACCGACAAATAGGCTCCCAACTGCGCTTGCAACTAACATGAATGTCCCAATCATCACCATGGTACATGCTGGGCTACTTGAGGCAGCAGCCCAATTTGAACGAGCCGTGGAGAAGATGTTCATACCAACAGCAAGTATTGGAACCATACTCGCTGCGAACATGATGGACATCAAACCAGCACTGCCAACCGATAGATCACTATCTGCTGCAGTGACTCCAATTGGAGAGAGTGTAACGAACGTTAGGAAGACGGTTGCACCAGCAAGGGTTCGGCTCCACAATGGTACACCTGCTTCGCTTGGAACGACATAGTGAGCGACAGCCAAAGCACTAGCAAGCATTGGAATGACGCCAAATGTCTCGTATACGGCTTCATCTATACCAACAATCATGCAAGCTACGCACATGACCATGGGGACGCTCAATCCAAAGATGATGAGCCATTGACTTGGCTGAATGGCCATATTGGTTCTCTGTCCAATGGTGAGAAGGTGATTGGCGATGATGGCAACCACTGCCATTGTGGTTAAGACACCATTTGCAGTTTCAAGATAGTTGGACCAATCTCCACCAACGTGAGCACCTATGAAGCCAAGAAGAAGTCCTGTTGAGTATGCATAGGATACCAAGACTGCATTTGTGTCACTGGCCAATCCTGAACCGGATAGACGACCGTTGATGTGAAGGCCGGCACCGAGTAACAGCATCATGATGCCTCCTTCGGAGGCTAGAGTCGCTGCCGCTGACAATTCTGCAACGCTTGGTGTATATCCAATTCCACTAAGGCTGGCAATGGCATCTGGTTCATGACCAAGCCACATTCCGACGAATGTGAATGTTGCACCTAAACACAACCAGAGCATTCCATGGAACATCCATGAGATCGCTCCAGAACCACTGCGACCTTCAAAGAGATCAGCACCTGGACCCAGTGCCTTCTCCATGAAGAAGTCCGTCATATCTCGAATAAGTTCTTGGAAAATTGGAACACCACGGTTGACAAGAGCCCATGTCAAAATCAGGGCTATCCAAAGGACGATGACATCAGTAAGTAGCATACATCACACCCCCCTAGTCCTCAAGGACCTCCCCGATGACTGTCGCCACCATCATCCCAAAGCCGATGATAATACCAATCAAGAAAATCCAGACGCCGCTGTTTGCAAGTCCACTAAACAGTGTCACCACGTCACCAACGGCTGGAAGGTCTGAACCAGGATAGAGAACACTGCGCAAGATGAGCAGTCCAAATGCTGCAACAATACTGAGAATCAACAATACACGACCCATCTCAGGTTCTTCATCGCCAAGCGTCACATCTGGAAGATTAGATTCGTTTGTCATTTTTCATCAACACCGAGTTGGGTTGCCTAAGGGCAACCCGTCCACTGGAAGAGCGCACATAAGCGTTCGGCGAATCACAGGACCCCCAGAGGGGGTCCTTGACTAAGGTGACATAAGCGAATCAATTGGATGAGTACGACGGTCTAAACCGCTACCAAGTGGGATGGGTAATGATGTGTCCAATTCAATTTCACTCGACCAAATCGACTCGCAATCACATGACAACCCTTCAAACTCTGCTAGTGATCCTGACACTGAATATCGCTCGATTGCAGCAGCGACTTCTTTGTCACATTGACCGCAATTATGAGCGCCACGAATCGAACCTGCCGCAGTGGGGTGAATAATCAATCTTGAACGAGCAGATTCACCATCTGGATGGATGTCATCATGCACGTCCCGAATCATTTGAACGAGGGACCATAGCCAAGGTGGACGATATTCACGATGACGGAAGAGACGGTCAACGATTGTGCGTCTCTGAATGTTCATTGGATTTACACTGATTTCGTCACTATCTTCAGCCACATCTCGAATCCATTTTGAGGTGTGATACAAGGCATCACCTTCGGACATGAAAGGCGGCTTGAACAGAAGGTACGTTTTGGCCCTCAACCCATTCTCGTGAAGGGTGTCTACAGCCTTCTTCCAAGTCTTGATTCTGAATCCCTTGTTACAATGGAATTTGAGCACTTCATCATCGTACGCTTCTAAGCCGATGGCAATCGTACAACCTGGGTGGCGTTCAGCAACCCATGCAATCTTTTCTGGATGGCACAAATGTGCCTGTGCTTCGACAATCAAGTGTTTGCCCATTGCATGGGTTTCTTTGAGGACCGTTTCCTGCCAATCTGCTGGATTCTCCTCATCTTCAAAGAAGGTCCCAGAGGTGTAGACCTTGACCATCGTGCATCCTTTGAAGTCCTTGGTTTGCTTCTTTGCAGCATCCCACTGCGCGAAGAGATCGTCGGCGGTCACATCATCGCGCACGTCGTTGAAGTAGCCACAAAAGGTGCATCCAGACTTCCACCACCAAG
>JASLKP010000011.1 GCA_030747485.1 Candidatus Thalassarchaeaceae archaeon
AATTGTTCGATATTAGATTGAGTACGGATTGTAACCTTGCAACCAATTGGAGCCCCCTCACGAGTACCTAGGTCACGATTGGTCTTCTTAGAAAGTGTACGAACTGGATCTTGTCCAGTTAATAGTTTCAGGACACGCTCAGCAAGGAGTAAGCGATTACCACCCTCACCCACACCAATGTTCACAGTCACCTTTGTGATTCGTGGGGCTTGCATTGGGTTCGCTACATCACTCATTCACTCACCTCACTAAGGGGCAATGTTGTATCACCAACAATGAATACGTGATCGGAAATGGTTCCAAAATCATCGAAAATAACTTCATTGTCTTTGCTAGATCTCTTTACAACGTATTCCTTCATCTGAGCAGTGTTACCAATGTGATTACCACCAATAAGATAGCAATTGGCACCTGATTCAAACTTGTGGTGGGCCTTAACCTTCTGAGTTTCAACCTCAATGACCAAGGAATCTTGAGTATTGTACTTATTTGCATCATCGATGAGAATATTTCGACCATCGTGAAGATTGAGTTGAGTCACGCCACCTTTGATTGTAGTCTTTCCATCAATTCGGCACAACTTGAGTTTTGCTTCTTTGGCTGAAATACTATTGTAACGAAGTTTGCCATTGTAATCGAGAATACATCGATAATGTTCATCTCCAACACTTAGGACATCCATGATACCGACTGCTCGGCGCATATCTGTGACAATTTTTCCATCAACCAATATTCGACGTGTTGCTAGGGCGCGTTTTGCCTCACGCATCGACATGGCAACACCGAGAACATCTCTGAGAATGACACCAATTGCCATACAACGTTCAATTGGGTGACCACTGGGTCTTGGACGTGAAATCCAAATGTCTGTCTTTCGAGTGAGTGGCCAACTTCGGGGCATGGCCAAACGCTTCATGTGACTTGCACTCATTATTCAGCACCTCCATTTCTTGACTGTAGACTCTTCAATCGAATCGGGTCACTATCATTGACTTTGACAACGACCAAATTGGAAGGATGGAGGGGAATTCCTTCCTCCTTTCCATCTGCTTTAGAGTGAGTAATTCCTTCGACGAAAACGTGACCGGATTTTGTATCAACGCCAGCGACTGTTGCACGAACTCCAGATTTACCTCGTGCTTCGCCATGACGCTTTCCTTTCTCTCCTTTCTGTGAGTTTGGATGACCGAAATCACCGCGATGAACCTCAACCTCATCACCCACACGAATCGTAACATTACGGACACTCTCATAATTTGGATCTAAGCAGCGGGCACGGATTCGCTTTCGCTGTTGATGGAGGGGTGCGTTTGCTACGGACTTTCGCTGCTTGTTAGGGGATTTACTGACCATGTTTACACCTCATACAATTTGCTTTGCTGTTGCAGCAATTCTAGGCCAACGTTCTGCGGCTTCTCGGCTGACTGGACCTTTGATATCTGAACCACGAACTTCACCACGCTCGTTGACAATGACGCAAGCATTGTCCTCAAATTGGACCCAAGTTCCATCAGGACGACGAAATGGTCTCCTTTGTCGAATGATGACAGCATGGAAAATCTGACGACGGGTCTCAGGAGTACCCTTCTTGACAGTGACGCGAATTAAATCACCAACTCCACCAGCTGGATATCGGCGTGCAACACCTCCAGTGTTCAATACTGAAATCAATTGAACGGTCTTTGCACCAGTATTGTCAACGCAATTCATTCGAGCTTGAGTCGGAAGACCCCGGGTGACGTGTGAAGAAATTCCCTTCATTCGCTCGCCTCCGTTTCAATAACACAGAATGTAATGGTCTTGGATAGTGGCCGGCATTCCATGATGCGAACCTGGTCCCCAACATTGACTTCACCAATGCATGATGGAAGATGTGCCGCATATCGACGTGTGCGCTTTTCGTATCGTTCGAACTTCTGCATGTATCGTGTGTGTTCACGTTCTACAACAATTGACTTCTGCATGCCAACTTTGGCTACACGTCCTTCGATAATTTGACCACGGAGGCGTAGGCTACCATAGAATGGACAATTTTCATCACCATCCCATTCTCCTTCAGGAGAAATATTCTCACCTTCTGCCCAAACGGGTGACACTCCAATATTTCTCATGTTCAGTTCCTCCGGTAATTTCGGTGAATTCGGTCCTCTGGGCGCTGACACACCATTGCGCCCTGAATTATCTCGTCATTAGAATCGAGAGTGAATTTGATCGTGTTCTTTGCAACACTGCGGGTGATTCCGTCGACTTCCAAATCGATCATTTGTCGGCTCTCACCAACAACAAGACCAGATAAGCCAGTCAATTGTGAATCTGTGGATGATTGTACCGTCAATGTTCGGGCAAGGAATGGTAAGTTGATTTGATTCGTCATTCAGCGCACCTCCACTTGGTATCCATTCTTCTGGAGAATCATTGCGGCTCGCTTCTTGTGCTCACCTTGAAGTTCAATGGTTCGACCTTTGACGGTTCCACCACTCGCACAAGCAGCCTTGAGAATCTTAGCCAATTGATTGATGTCAATCGCGGTATCGTCAATGCCTTCAACAATTGTGACCATTTTTCCATACCTCCTTCTAACTGTGCTAATGACGGCTTTTTGCTGCTCTTTTGCGATTTCTTGACAAATGCACAATTCATCTGGGAGACCACAAAGATTGCAGATTGCCGCCATTCAGTATTCACTCCTTATTTTCATTCATTTTCGTTAACAATCGGGCAATAGATCGACGAGTCGCCTTGTAATCACCAATATTGGATGCAGATCCACCGAGCGCTTGTTGAGCGCGCAATTGAAGCAATTCCTCACGCAATTCTAGTAAACGGGCCTCACGGACCTCGTCAGACATATTGTCGATATCACGAGCCTTGAGGTAGGTCACTCTGTCACCTCCTCATCTTGATTTTCATCGGATTCTTCTACTGCTGGCTCATCGGTTGACTCTTCTACAGCCACTGGTTCTTCGACTATATCCTCACCAGATGCTTCTTCTGTGACATCTTCGGAAGTGAGTTCCTCAGGAATAGGGTCACTGTCTTCAGCAATGATTGAAACACTAGACAAGGGCGGTAGGCCAACTTCATGTCGATCCTTAATCATAATCTCATGAGGCAATTTTGTACCGGCTCGCATGATGGCAACCGTACAACCAATTGTTCCCAACTTCTTGGTACAAACAGCAAACCCAATATCCATGAATTGTAGAGCAGTGTCACCACAATACTTGATGTGTCCTGCTTGGAATTTTTGAGTGCGATTTCGGCTACCAGTGAGTTTTCCACTGGTTACAACGAGACAACCCTTGGCACCAGCATCCATGATATTGGTGAGGGTGCTATGGCCTGCACGTCGGAAATACCAACCGCGTTCTAATGCACTAGCAAGTTTACTAGCCATAACTTGAGCATTGAGAGTTGGATCTTCAATCTCAGCAACCTCAAGTCGAGGATTTTCTAGATTGAATTCATTTTGAAGATGCTTCTGAAGTCCATTGATGATCTTGCCCTTTCGACCGATGACCATTCCAACACGCTCTGCATGAAGGGTGACCTTCGTACCTTCTGGAGTCCTCTGGAAATCAAGACCGCCAAAACCTGCACGGCTGGTTTCCTTGAGTAGGTACTCGCGTACTAGTTGCCTCTCGACATTGCGGTCGATAAATTTGCGAATTGTACTCTTTTTGCTCGCCATGATATCACCTTAATTTCAGAATTCGCTCTCCTCTACATCTTCATCGGCATCGGAGGAGTCTAGGTCCTCAAGGAATAATTCAAGATTGACTTGGTAGTGATTTTTTGGAGATGTTCTTCCACGGGCACGCGGACGCATACCACGCTTCACTTGACCACGGTGAGCTGCGCAATGAGTGATGGTCATATCCTCTGGCTCGATGTCTTCATGATGCTGACGAGCATTGTCCATGGCACTTTCGATGAGCTTGATAAATTCTTGAGAAGCGTTACGTGGATAACGCCCAGGACCCATTCCTTTGCGATGACCGGCCATGGTGTTTCCACCCTTACCTTTGCGTGAACGGCGTGTGAATGGAATCGCAACCTCCTGCTTAATCACCCTCTCAAGATATTCTACTGCATCGCCAGCATACATGCCCTTGACTGCCCGAGCAATTTGATAGCAATGCTTGTGATGAACATCTCGATTGAGAGCACGAGCAGTCGCCAAACGGCTACCCTGCAACAATTGCGTGTACCCAGATTGAGGTTTGGAACGGTCTCGAGTCATTATTTCACCTCACTTTAGAGCTACGTGCTTACTTGAACGGGTTGCACCAACACCCGGTCCTGTATGTGTTACACTGCGTCGTGTTGGAGCATATTCGCCCAACGCATGTCCCATCATTTCAGGTAGAATTTCTACATTCTTGAATTGACGACCATCATGAATTCCAATCTTACGACCAATCATCTCTGGTGTAATGTAGAGTGATCGACAATGTGTTTTCATGGTCTTGCCTGGGTTTGCACGCAATCGATTAATGAAATGCTCCTCTTCAAGATTTGAACCACCATTTGTGATACCGCGATCATATCCTCTTGACATGCTCCTACGCGCGCGAGATGGCATCATACTCTCAACGCTATCAGCGTCAGGATCATCTTCAGGAGCAAAAATTGGAAGGGCTTTCAACTCATCAATAGAAAATCCTCGATAGGTGAACTCCTTCTTACGGCGTTCGGAAATACCTGAACGACGCTTACGTGCTGCACGGCGTGCCGCTTTCGGCTTGCGCATTACTTTCTTCTTACGTGCCATTCACAATCACTCCTTTCTCTTACCGCGCCCACGACCAGTTCGACTTGGGGCAATATGGCCTACCTTCTGTCCAGGTGGAGCGTTTCTGCTCACACTGTTTGGACCGTGTACAGCCTGGTGGTTTCCTCCACCGTGTGGGTGATCAACAGGGTTCATCGCCACACCACTGACGGAGGGGTAGAGTTTGCCTCGTGCCTTGGCACGATAATATGCAGCACCAGCCTTCATGAGAGGCTTCTCGGTACGGCCATGACCTGCAAGTACACCAATGGTAGCACGGCAATGGGCAGGGAGATCCTTCAGGTGTCCACTCGGTAGTCGAACTCGTACTGAATCTCCCATACGTGTCTCAAGCATGGCATTATTTCCACCTGAGCGGGCGAATTTTCCGCCATCGCCAGGACGGGCTTCGACATTGCAAATCGCCGTTCCTTCTGGAATCTGAGATAATACTGTGACATTGCCTGGACGCAAACTGACATTCTCACCAAACGCAATGGTGTTTCCGACTGCCATGCCTTCAGTAGCAGCTACATGACCTGTTGAGCCATCATCAAACTTGAGTGCCGCCAAAGGACCAGTGTGAGCGGGACTGTGAATTAACTCAGTAACCTCTGCAACTTCTTCATTCACGCGCGGGAGGCGATTTGCTGCTGGGAAACGATGAGAATTTACTCGATTCTTTGGAGAAGAACCACGACGCTGTGCACGAATTCGCTTGCCCATCATCTCACCTCCAATCAGAATGCTCCTAGTTTGAGGGCAGTTTCTTCTGCATCATAACCCTCAGCGAGTTTCACACTAGCGTGCTTCCCTTCCTTTGTGATACGTGTGTTAACCTTCGCGACTCGAACCTCAAGTAACTCCTCAACGGCTGCCTTGACATCTGCCTTTGTTGCAGATTGGTGGACGATGAATTCCAATCGATTATTATTCTCTAGATATTCAAAATCGTCACTAGCCACTCGGCGTGCCTCAAGAGATTTTTCTGTAATCCACGGCATCAAGATAATTTTGTACGGATCCATGTAAATCACTCCAATGCATCAATGGCTGCTTTCGTCCAGACGGTTAGGCGGCCAGCATCGCCACCAGGCGCCAAATCCTCAGCGCACAAGTCTTTGGCAACCGCGACATCCACTCCAGGGATGTTTCTGGCAGCCTTTGCCAAGCCATCACGTTGTGCAACGACGAGTAAAATGCTCTTTGGTGTTCTTCGACGACGTCCACGCATCTTGCCTTTTCCAGCACGAATATTACGGCCATCCTTTGCACGGACTAGATCATCACCTAGACCAATGCTCTCCATCATTGCGATGAATTTCTTTGTTGCCTTTTCAGCGGGCAACGATTCAATTTCGATTTTCTCTTTGTCTTCTGTATATGTTCCTAGAACAATTGGGAATCTGACATTTTCACTAAATTGGTGTCCTCTAGATGCGACGACATCTGCATCTGCTGATGCTGCAATCGCTGAATCACGAGCTGCGCCGGCTTCTTTCGTATTCATCTTTTGAGTCCAATCCTTGGCAACCATAGGTCCATGCGCACGACGGCCCCCTCTTGTGTGTGGATTCTGTGCACCTGTACGCTGACCGGACTTACGCATGATTCGACTGACACCTCGACCCTTGCCCCACCATTCAACAGAGTGTTTCATACCTGGTTGAGGTGATCTCTTACCACCGTGTTCACGGTGCCCATACGATTGTCGACGATTTGCTCGAGATGAGTGAACTGCTCGACGGATTAAATCTGGGCGGAAAGACGATTCAAAGGCTGCTGGAAGCGTCATGGACTTGCCATCAACTGCTTCAATACTGTAATCTATAATTAGGCCAGCTTCAAGTTCTTCAACTTCAACTGTATTTGTGAGATTATACATCTTAACCTTCATGTAATCACACTCCCTGCTTTGACGCCGTACTGACGTAAGTGATGTCAACTGGTGGTTGTTCTCTGCGTGGTCGAGAAGCATCTCTGAATCGGATGAGGCGCTTGGCAGGACCTGGTAAACTACCTTGGATCACCATATACTGATTACGAACCTCACCATAATGTAGGAATCCGCCTGCGGGTGTAATCTGACTCTCTTCATCATTTGAAATACGCAGAATTCGCTTGTTGTATTCTGTTCGCTGGTGATATCCAGTCTGACCAGCCTGTCGAATTGTCTTACGAACGTACCCCGTTCCGAAGTCACCCATGTTACCGATTTGTCGGCGACGTTTTGAGTTCTTGTGAGATAGTAGTTTAACGCCAAATCGGCGAACCACACCTTGGTTTCCATATCCTTTGGTAATACCAATCACGTCAATGTCACTACCTGAATCAAATACATCTTCGATTGAAAGTTCTTCTCCAAGTTTCTCAGCAGCCCATTGTAGGCGTGAGGTATTGTCCCCACCAGTCAATCCAATTTCCATAATTTCTGGAGTTTTACTGCCAACTGCTGAAATTTTTTCTGGCTGAGTAGCGATGATGAGGCGGACATCAACCAAATTTGATTCGCGTAACTTCTCAAGATGTGCTTCTGCATCGTGCTCTTTTCTCTCAGGAATTCTACGTGGAAGATTTGGGATGACATCAGCCAATTTTTCTGCGTCTGCCCATGCCTCTCCTGCCGTTTGCTTACCATATGGTGTCATCTTGTAACCACGAACTGCAAGAACAAGGATTGGAGGAACTTCAACGACTGTGACTGCTTTACGAACTTCAGCACCAGCACTAGGGCTGGTTGGGTTTAGATCTCTCATCAATACGTGAGTCATGCCAGCCTTCCAACCAGCAAATCCTTGCAAACGTACCTCGCCCGAATCTGACTGAGGCCATGATTTAACTCGACCAAATGGTCTAGAAGCACGCTTACGCGGGCCAAAGCCCATGCTACCCTTCTTCGGGCGGTGTCTGTCTCCCATGTTTGGTCCTCCAGTTGTTTACGGTGTATTGGCCGCCGAAGCGACAGTACGCCGGCCCTCCACTTCAGGGGCGACCGTGACACCGGACCAGAATTCACAAGTGGAATTACCGGCTTTGTGGGATGCAGTGCATTGCCCGTTTGGTGTCTGGACGCCCAGTGTTGAGCGGCCCTCCGACCTACCTTCCATATATGAACGACTCGGTTGAGAAGGACCCCCGTAGGGGGGCCCTTCGCTGTGCAGTGATGCGGTTGCTAGCATCGATTTGCATAAGAACCGTGTAGCATAGGAAGGGAGGCCATGTCCGGAGCGATACGACACGAAATGCTCGCCCCGGGTAGTATTGATGCACGAGCATATCAGCTCTCAGCAGTCGATCATTGCCTCAGTGGTTCTACACTCCTTGTACTACCAACTGGAATGGGAAAGACACCCATTGAGGTCATGGTACTCGCAGAACGACTGCAAAAAATTGGAGGGAGGGGCATTATGATTGCACCAACTAATGGTCTCGTCAATCAACATCTAACCGATTTGCGAGAACTTCTGAATATACCAGAAGGCCCGGATGCAATCATTTCTCTAACGGGCTCGATTCCTCCAAAGAAACGCCAAGGCATGTGGGAAAATGCGAGAGTAATCGTTGCCACGCCACAGGTTGTTCGCAATGATGTCCAAAATGGATTGACAAACTTCCATGATGTGGCATTGCTCATTGTTGATGAAGCGCACCGGGCGACTGGTAACCATGCCATGGCAGAAGTCGGTGACTTATTTGCAGAACAACAGCCAGACGGATTGGTACTTGCGGCGACTGCAAGCCCAGGATATATCGAATCTGATATCCATGAAGTGTGTGATCGACTGAGAATTATCAATATCCATGCAAGACCACCAGACGATGCGTTGTTAGTACCATTTGTTGCTGGACTTGAAATTAATGACGTCATTGTACAGGTTCCTGTTGAATTACGAGAATTAGCCAAACCAATGACAACATGGATGATGCGTATTGTAGACAAATTGCGTAGACTCGGGTATTATACCCGTCAGGGCCATGTCACAAATGGAGGTTTGATGGAGGCCAGAACACGGATATCTTTGGCGATTGGAAGAGGAGAATCAATTGCCTATAGAGCAGCCAAGGATAACGCAATTGCAATGCGTTTGAATAATCTAATTTCATACTTATTATGCCAAGGTGTTGCCGCCACTAGGGAAGCCCTAAGACGTCTCGATTCAGGAGATGAGAATGAAGCAGCCTCCGCCAAAGAATTCTCTGCAGATTCTAGGGTCAAACAATTGAAAGAAACACTTGAAGAAATGCAAGAATGTCATAGTAAGGTTACAATGGTTCGTAGAATGGTGAGGCGGCAATTGAAAGAAAGTCCCAATAGTCGCATCATCATTTTTGCTAACTTTCGAGATACAGTAAATGAAATCGTTCGAGTCTTAGATGATGTTGATGGTTCTAAACCTCAGAGATTCGTTGGTCAAGCAAGTCGTGAGGGATCTAGTGGTATGACTCAAAAAGCACAACTTGAGGGACTCAATGCCTTCCGTTCAGGAGAGGCTAATGTCCTCGTAGCAACTTCTGTAGGAGAAGAAGGATTGGATGTACCAAATGCAGATCTGGTCATTTTCTATGAGCCAATTGGAAGTGAAATCCGAACCATTCAACGACGTGGCCGTACTGGGCGACAGAAAGAAGGGACTGTGCATGTTCTCATTTCAAAGGATACAAGAGATGAAGGAGCTAGAGCAGCAGCAAAGCATCGCGAAGAACGTATGCATCGATCAATACAACAGGTTCGACGTAAACGTGGCGGGAGCCCCATCAGAGCAGAAGGTGCACATTTGGATTCATTTTCGTTGGAAGATGGAACTACTGCAGCAAATTTCCTGATTGAAGAATCTGCTAGGCTGGCTCCAGAATTGACCGATACGAACATTTCTGAAAAAGTTGAAAAATCTGTCATGGCAACAAAAGAGATTGCCGACCCCGAATCAATTGCTAAGAAAATGAGACCAAGGGGACAAATTGGCCTTGATGCATTTCCTTCAGATGATCAACCACCACGCATCTCTGAAATAAGTAAGAATATACTCACTACTGAACAAGATGAAGAAAATAATGTCATCATTGCTGCTGAGTCATTAATGCAATCAATGCAACAAGGTGTACCAGAGTCAGACTCTGATGCAATGATTGTCACAATCGATCACAGGGAAGGTCAGAGTGCTTTGGCAGCCAGATTGCGTCAAGAGGGATTGACTGTTGAAATTTCATCACTTCCGATTGGTGATGTACGCATTGGTGAACACGTCATCATCGAAAGAAAGTCGGCGCGTGACTTTGTAAATTCAATCGTTGATGGGCGATTATTAGATCAAGCGGCGCGATTGGTAGGTGCCGCACCTAGATCCATGATGATTATTGAAGGAAGTAATTTATTCCACCATCGTGTAGTTGATGGTCAAGCGATAATGGGTGCTCTTGCGACTCTAACACTGGACTATGGACTACCAGTCATATCGTCATCTGATACTGCAGAAACTGCACGATTTATTTCCATCTCTGCAAGACGAGAGTCAAAGATGATCGAGCAACTAAGTCAGGGTGCCCTTGAACGTCACCCAGACCAGATGGTGGATAATTCGGAGCGAGATTAATCTCCAATGACTAGCGCTCGTGTTCGAAGTTGCGCTAATCGGTCAATATCACAGCCAAGTGCCCATGCTACTAGTTCTGGCAAATGGATGACTGGGATAGAGGTGCTCTTACCAGTCACCTTGCCAGCCTTAACCTGATATGTGTCGAGATTAAGATGCGATAGAGGGCAGGCAGTTGCCATAATTTTCGCCCCCTCTTGCTTGGCATCGCTAAGCACTGCTGCTGTCATTTTCATTGCACTTTTCTCTTCTGAAAGCAAACCAGGGAAACCCACACTAGATGTTCGGCTATCCCATTGGACTGGTTTTCCACCGAGAACTTCAATCAATTGCTCAAAGTAAGATGGATCGTATGCATCATCACCACCACAAGCGCCCTCTTGTTGCATTGGAGCACCATAGTAACCAGCGATTGGGAAATTAATTGGATTGATGACCTTCTCTCTAATGGTATCCAATCCAACATCTTCGACCAAAATCTGTAGCAAATGCCGCATTCTGAGTGTGCCCTCAAATCGAGTTCCGCTGACTCGCTCAAGAATGACATTTACTTCTTCCCTGAGGGCAGCATCCTGTTGAAGTAAAACAAGATCTTCGTGCATATTTCCTTGACAGGATGCGCATGGCGTCATTACATCCAAGCCATCTGCTTCTGCTTGAGCAAACGTTCGGGCATTGATGGCTGCTTGCAATTTCCAATTCGCCTGTTTCATGACACCAGCCCCACAACATGCAGCACCAGTCATTGAGACCAAATCCAAATTAAGAACATCGGCTAGACCAGTCATTGCATCAGCAACCTCACGAGCTGATCCTTGAGCAACACATCCCGGGTAGTATGCATATCGTAGTCCCTTTGCCATTTTATCACCTCAAAATCGCGAGTCAAACGCGTTGTAAATAGCAACCACCTCATGGTGATTATCGATTGAAGAATTAACAATGGGAGGCATCTTTCCTGGAGCAACGAATCCTTGGAAATCGCGCATCATTGGACTGCCACCACGTGTGAAGCCAGTAGCCATCCGAATCATTTGTGGTAGATTCTTGACCATGCCCGCTGGACCCATTGTCTGAGCGGCCAAGATTGTTTCATTGAGTACCCCACTACTCTTCACCGTCCATGTGAACCACCATACATGCTTTCCATGGCGGCCATTGTATCCGTCGTGGGCGAGTACTGCATTCTTGGCTTCAAGTAAATTGCTAGAACCAGTTGCACCCATTCGACCTTGTCTTTGGATACTGGACATGTCAGCCTCAGCCTTGACGCCATCAGTTCCAGCGAGTGTTTCAATGATTGATGTGCGAGCACTATCCGACACCCGAGGATCACAAGAGCGATTCCAAAGGTGACCAACCAACGCCGGGCCCATGTAGGATTCATTGTGGGGAACTGTATCACTAGCTGCGTGGAGTAATTGAGGACTGATGACATCACCAGATTTGTGTAATTCTGTGGCTACGGCTGCATCCATGACACCGATGACAGTTTGAGATGTGTTTGACCCCTCTCGTTCACCTCCAACAAACCAAGGCTTTGTTGCAGCACGTAGATTCTCGTACGATGAAAGGTCAACTGCAAGATCGCGGATGACGATGTAAGCAGAGAGTGGTTCAATCCTGATTTGAGCGCCTTCACCCTTATCTCTAGCAACATCGCATAGACGTGTGAGCCCAGGCAATACAAGTCTGCCATTCACACAAACACCAGTCGTAGGATCATCTGGAGTACCATCACGGAATGTTAGGCTACCATCTTGAGTTGTTTTGAGGGCACGAAGAAGTTCAAGGACACTGTGATGACCAGGCATACTGCAGGCCCAGGTATCAATCCCAGATTCACCAGACATTGCGTCATATCTGAATACACTAGTAGTGAATGCAATCTCTGGTTGGACTACATTGGCAACATCACCTGAACTACCTGAAGAGGAATCTCCTGCAGCCTTTGCACTCATCAGTTCAACAAGGTCCTCATGGAAGGCACCACTATCATCGATGCAAGCGACTTTCGATAATGCTTCAAGCATCCATGCACCCGCTGGAGAATCATAATCAACATCACAATCAACCCGATCGTGAATTCGAGTACCGCCCAGCTTCTCAAGCACAGCATCCCATTGCTTTCCAGATTCACAATAGAACTCATAGGAAGAATCGCCGAGAGAACAAACGGAGAAATGCGTGTTTGACAATGTCTTACCTGCAGCCACTGCCTGATTGTACAATTCTTCTGCATTGTCTGGCATGTCACCCTCACCCCATGTCGAACATGCGATGAGGACCCGTTTCATTCCGACCATACTACCGAGTTCAAAGCCATCCATATCATGGACATGTCCAACCAATCCATATGATGCTGCTTTCTTTGCCATCAAAGCACATAGTGACTCAGCGTTACCGGACTGACTGCCAAATAAGATGTGAACATCTCTGTCGCCTGTCATGATTGCATCGAGTGGTCCGTCCCCTACGACTTCAACAACAACTGGAGATTCTTCAGGTGGAGATGATTCCTCTGCAGGAGATTCCTCTGTAGGTGCTTCATCAGCACCTGCCATTTCGTACAAGATTACATCCACAGGACAACCTTCAGCAGCCTCAATGATATCATCAGAGAACTCACCTGGATTGATTCCATCAATAATGATGCAAGTATCATCCACAACTTGGAATACCTCGGGGCAGGTATTTTCACATGCATCACAGGTGATGCAACCTTCATCAATCCAAACCTTGACGACGGCTGACATCAAACATCACCGAGCAGCCCTACGGGCTGTACGAGACTTTCGACCTGACTTCGATTATTGAACATAGCGGGGTCGATGCGAGCCTTAGGCACACTAGACGAGTCTGCTTAGAAGCCCATGCCGCCCATGCCGCCCATGTCCATTCCACCCATGTCTGGCATGCCACCACCGCCACCGGCACGACTGGAAATGACATCGTCAATTCTCAAAATCATAATCGCGGTTTCGGTTGCTGATTGAATGGCTTGTTCAACGACACGAACAGGTTCGAGTACATTGGCTGCACGCATATCCATCACGCCACCTTCAAAGACATTGACACCGTAAGTTGACTGGCCTTCAGCGTGTGCCTTTCGCACATCAATAATCGTATTCACCGGATCCAAGCCAGCATTCTCTGCCAATGTTCGAGGAATGACTTCAAGTGCTCCTGCAAAGGCTTCAATTGCCATTTGTTCGCGGCCACCGACTCCTTCTGCATACGCCCGCAAATCTCGTGAAAGTGCAGCAAGTACTGAACCGCCACCAGTCAATACCGCACCATCTTCATGGGCAACACTCACCACACCAATGGCATCGTCAAAGGCCCTACGGATTTCATCCACCACGTGTTCTGTGCCGCCGCGGAGTAGGACTGAGACACTCTTTGCCTGTGGGCATCCAGTGACAAACACCATGTCAGATTCACCAATCTTGCGCTGATCAACTTTTGCGGCTTCACCAAGGTCACTGGAAGATAGATCATCGACATTTGTCACAATGCGTCCACCTGTTGCCTTAGCAAGAGCCTCCATGTCACTCTTCTTGGCTCGGCGTATTGCAAACAATCCAGCCTTTGCCATGTAATGTTGTGCAAGGTCATCAATGCCCTTCTGACAAATTACAACATTTGCGCCTGCTGCTTGAATCTTCTCAACAAGTCCTCGCAAATATCCTTCTTCTTCATCGAGGAATTGCGCAAGCATTGTTGGATCGGTAATCTGAATTTTAGCATCGACTTCGGTCTTTTTGACCTCAAGGGCAGAATTGATGAGAGCGACCTTAGCGTCTGTAACAATTCGTGGCATTCCACTGTGGACACGCTCTTTGTCTAGGATGATTCCATCAACCAGGGTGCTGTCCTTGATTGAACCACCTTGCTTCTTCTCTACCTTGACATCATCGAGGTCGACTGTAATTACACCATCATCGTCTCGAGCAACAATCTGAACTGCATTGACACTGATGTCGGCCAAGAATGACTTGACTGCTCCCGCTGACTTGCCCGTCAATGCAGTCTTTGCAACCTCATGAAGAATAGATGTGTCGGCTTCAACAGCGTGAGAATCAAGCAAGCCAACTGCCTTGTCTGCTGCCAATCGGAATCCTTCGCAAATGACGGTTGGATGGACATTCTGATCGATGAGGTCTTCACTTCTCTTGAGTAATTCTCCAGCTATCACAACGGCACTTGTTGTCCCATCGTAGCAATGTTGTTCCTGTGTCTTGGCCACTTCGATAATCATCTTAGCTGCTGGATGTTCGATATCCATCTCTTTCAAGATTGTAGCCCCATCATTCGTGATGACCACGTCGCCCATACTGTCAACGAGCATCTTGTCCATTCCTTTGGGCCCAAGTGTTGTTCGTACAGCATCAGCAACCGCTTTTGCTGCAGCGATATTGTTGCTCTGTGCACCCTTTCCACGGGTTCGGCTCGTTCCTTCTTTCAGAATAAAAATTGGTTGTTGTCCACCGTACATGTTGGTCCCACCCACTGTTTACGCTCCTACGGAGCGAGCAGCCCACCGAGGGACCCCTCATAAGTCGACCGCTTTGTTGAAAGATTCAATTTCCACCCTGACGGCGCAAATATTCCTCACCATAGTGAGTCCATTGTTCCATAGTCCAGCCTTCTGGTAGCCCGGTTTCAGGCAATGGAGGGCCACTAACTGGCTCTGGCGCAGCCTCTGGGATAGCTGGTGGATCTTCCGCAGGAGGTGGTGGGGTCGCCATGACCGGCTGTTCAAACAAGTCCTGCGTACCTCCGTACATCGAATTTGCAGTCATATCTGCGCTGGGTAGTGTCGGTGCCTCAGGCAATGTCGGTGCCTCAGGAAGACCAAGACTGGTTTCATATCCACCCAATGATGAAATCTCATCTTCATGTTCTGTCGACATGATGATTTTCACCAATACCAGAACCAATGCAAGAATGGAAATGATTCCAAAAGCCCAGATTGCAATGGATTTCAGCAAGTTACTACTACCTTCAGAACCTTGTTCTTCCGACTCAACGTATTTATCGACACTGTATGCAACAGTGATACTGTCGGTATCATATTCACCTTCAACATCTAACGTCACATTGAATGTCATCGTGTTTTGAGCTAAATTAGCAAGATTGGTGTTGGTCACTCTAACTTCAATGGTCACCACACGTTGGGCGTCGGATGGCAAGGCGAATTCTCGATGAATCGAAGCCACTCTAACGCTGTCCACTGCGAACACTGATGCTGAATCCAATTCAACATCTAAGCGGATGGATTGCTCCTCAGGGTGTTGGTTGTGGATTGTAATCGGAATTTCATGGGTACCTGCCTCAGTAATATGAATCGGCAAACCTGATTCTAAACGAATCCATCCTAGACTGCCGACATCGAATACGGCCTCACCTGATTCTGAGACTGCAGAACCTGCTGAAATACTCTCAACACTGGTTGCAATTAGCGTCAGCCTGTGACTACCATCTGCAATCGAATCTTCAAAGGCGTATGAAATCGTGACATTTGTAGAAGTGCCTCGTTCGATATAGACCGTGCGACCATCACTGACTCCAGACACAATAGATGCAATTACTCCATTGTCCATTGACAACTCAATATTGAATGCGTCCATTGCATTTCCATGATTGAATACCTCAAAATTGAGTGTGTTGGGGTCGGCACCACCTGTAAATTGCTGACCTGACATGTCCTTGTCCTCAACATCGACAACAAACGTGGTTGGAACCTCAAGTGTGAATTGTCCAGAATTCATGTGGGTGGTATCAGTACGTGAACGCGCTGTGACTGAGATTGGGTAAAACGATGGGAGTAAACCATTCTCCATTGGCATCAGGACCATGACTGTCGTTTGACCACCAAATGGATCGATTTCCTCACTAACAGGAGTATTTAGGTACGCTCCAATATGCCAGTCAGCAGATAGTGTCAGATCAAATCTTTCGGGAGCATTGCCATTGTTGGTAATCATAATCGGCATCGTACGAGTTACACCATCGGCGTTCGCAGTTAGGCTTGGATCTAAGGCCATCACTTCAACATCCTGAATCGTTGGAACCAGAATCACAACTCGCTTCACAGATTGTGCATTGGCAGGTGGGACGCCACTTGCCAGTAGAGATACTTCCACTTCACCAGGGGGCATTTGATCAGGACCAGTGAATCTTGCAATGACTTGGACTTCCTCTCCTTTTTCTAGAGATACACGAGTAATCTGGGTTTCATTACCATCTGCATCCCAATCTTCGAACCACTCTAGGTTAGAAGCACCCCATAACGTGCTATCGAAGTATGCTCCAAGATTCCAATCTGCCATTTGGTTACCAGTATTCTTCACCTTCATCAAAATGTCACCAGTTTGACTGGGGGCGAGTGTCAATGCAGGGTAGGAAGGGACAACTTGATCAATTCGAACTGAGAAAGAAGAATCCACACTGATTGGCATCTGGAGGAACGCCTTCTCAGTCATCACACCCTGAACTGGAATCGTCACATTGACTGTCCAATTCAGTGACTCGACATTGGCACCTTCAGGTACAGTCAAGTTGACCCAGAATTCTGTCGTACTCTCTGGCCCTAGAGATTCGAGAGTCACCACACTGTCGTGGTCAATGGTATTGCTACTGTCAATTCGCAGCGGGAATGTATTCATCCACGATTGATTGGATACCTCTGTTCGCACCGTCAATTGCTTGGCAAGGTAACCATTGTTTGTCAATTGACAGTGCAATGATGGAGGGTTTGGATCTGCGGGGATGACAACATAAGCATTCGGTGAAGGGTCATCACAATCCAGTGTGACGGTGAACTCATTGACTCGCTCTACACCAAACAGAATGAAATCATCAATATGAATACCTTCACTGGCTGTCAACGCATCGGCAATCTTGGAGTAAGCAATGGTGTAAAATTGCTCATTGTGAACATCGGTCATATTCCAAACCACTTGACTCCAATCATCGGGAGTTGTGGAAAGACCTTCATCGGTCAAGTTGTTCTCCTCGATGACTGAATCACTCATACCACGGAGTGCTTCCATAGCCAATTCATCACCAGGACCCATGTCCCCCCAAGCATTGGTCACCCAATGCACAGATTTGAAATCCTGATCACCGATTTGTACCAAACAAAATTGGAAACTGTAAATTTGGTAGTCTGCATCAGCAAGACCCCATCCTAAACCATGTCCTGGATCTTCACAGCCACTGCCTTGCGGGACCACCCATCCCCATCGCAACATGTCAACTTGATTAGATGGATAATCACTCCCTGGGTTGGATGGACGTAAATGACGAGTTCCTGCCACTGCACTTGAATTGTCAGTTTGCCAATCTGAACCACCACCGTAGAGTTGGCGGGGGTCTCGAGTCTCGTAAGCGATTGGGACAAATTGTGGTACATTGTAAGTGAGGGCTGCACCATCAAGGGTATCACGCCAAATGGCAACTGGGATTTGTTCTTCATAGACATCGTTCCCATCATTTGTATCTAAGACACCAGCGTCAATTGTTCCCCGGAATATAAGGCCACCAGCGAGAGTCCCATCTTCGGCGATTAGACTGTGAGCAGATGTGGGAACCCATTCAACAATCTCAACAGATTGCTGGCCACCTGCCATTGCATTCTGTCCACTCATGTTGAATGTCCATGAATTGATAACAAAGCCGATGGGGTGTACGATTTCTAACGTCCCAATTGAATCGACGCTTGAGAAACCAGTACCTGCATTCTTGAAGGTAATTTTGACTTCATACATCACATTTCGAATCAAGTAATCTAGAGTGCCACCAGTGGACTGATTCCATGTCTGAGCTGGGGAAGTGGCATTGCCCACTTCGATATCAACGACGGTGAAATCAACCAGAGCACGGCCACCTGTTTCCATTTCCATGTTATCATTCAGTTCAAGATTTGAACCTGCAAAGGGAACCATAGATGACGCCAAGAGAAGGGTGAGGACCAAGAGGGTTCGAGCATTTCGCATGAAAATCAACAACGCTCCCACCATCATACCGGTCTTAAGGTTGGTTGAACCCTGTCTATGACAGGGTCAGAAGGTCTCGGCGGATTCTAAGCCGTCCAACAATGACTGTCCTGCCGAGTTTTATCGCCGACAGGCTATTGGTTGGATGTGACGCCGAAGGCGTCGTTGTCAATCCAAAGAGGGACACTATTTGCCAGAATTTGGCTCACGGTGATTATCGGGACGCAAGTCTTTGTTGCACCCATTCTGGCCTTCACAATTACCTACATTCTAGATGTAAATTGGAAGACCAATACCATCCATCTCAGACTCGAATTAATGCCATGGATTGTCAGTGCTGCAATCATGTATGGACTCATCTCACTTTTCCTCGGTTTGATTATTGGGGGTTACATGCCAACTAGAGTTGCAAACGCAGGTGGTTGGTTACCAGTACTCGGATTGAGTCGAAGATTACGGGAAGCAGATATGGTCGATCGAGCTCGCCTACAATTGACTGCATCTCCATATGGGCGCGTCATTCGAGTCGTTCATCATGAAGTGAAAGAGAAGGGGCGACCATTGCTTGAAGTGCATGGTGGTTTGCAACTCTTGGCAGCCCCAGTTCAAATTGTTCTCATCATGCTCCCCTTGCTGGTTCTCAGATTTGTTCCAGGACATTGGCTTCAAGAGGACAGTTTGCTAGATTTGTCACTTCTTGTCTACCTTTCAGGATTGGTCATTGGCCTCCGATTGTTTCCCTTCATCGCTCAGAAAAGCGTCGGCATCGCCGCCATTGCACGTCGAATTTTGGTAGACCGTACAAAACTTGGATGGTTATTTCCAGTTCTATTATTGTGGCTCATTGAACGGTTGATTGTCGGAGTGGCCTTCCAAGGCCTTGGATTAGATGTGGTCAGGTGGGGACAACTGGCCAATGAACAACAATTCCTAGAAGCGATTTTACCTGTGACTGTCGAAACACCAGAATCTTCCTTCCTCGATCTCTTGGTGGCTCTATCTCTGTTACCGATGGCCATCTTTACCACGATGGCAGTCCTAGGCGGAGGAGACCAAGACCCACCTCAATGGTTGATTGGTACCCATGCAAAATGGGAAGGTGACGATGAAGAAGAAGAAACCGTTGCTTTACCAGCACCAGGAGAAGGTATTGGTGAAGCCACAGGAGTAGATGTACACCTAACGGATGAAGAAAACGAAGAGGAAGAGGAGTCTGTTAGCGAACCTGAATTACCTCAGAGTTTTGAAGATAAAATCGTCAATCTCGCAGAGAACTTAGGCACACTCTCCAATGATGATGAGTGATTATTCCTCTTCATCAATTGAAAATGGTGAACGACCATCAGTCAATAGAACTCTGAATGCACCCCTCAATCTACCATCTGAACGAATACGCCCCAAATCAGGCCTTGGGGCATTCAGATGCATCTTTCGACAATGTTTACATCGAATTGAACGGACTTCCCATTGTAACATTGGTCTGTCACAACAAGGCGGATCTGGTTGACGGAGATTGTTGATTTTTTGAATCAATGACATTGGAATAATCCCAAATTCCGACTGAATATCCAATGGAACTACACGAGAAAGCGCAAACCAAGCCACACCAGCAACCAATCCGTATGCAAATGGTTCTGGAGAAAGTCTAAGAATCAAAATTCCCAATCCAAATGGGATGATTGCAAGGACCCATCCCATTCTGTGAATTCTACGCATCACGAGTAATCTCTGAATCAATGGAACATCAACTGTTACCGGATCAGGGTGAGATGGAAGCCCACGTTCAAGATTCCAAAAACGTGTGAAAAACAATAGTGGGAACCTCGGGATAATCATGCCCAAAATCAAACCCACAATCAAATGAAGAATCGGGGCTGTCAAGGACATGTGTGCACCTCAGTCATCGCCACGTAATCGAGCAAGTACTGTTTCGACTTTATCCATGCCCCGAGAAATATCTTCACGACCAACAGTATAGGCGAATCGAAGGTGTCCTTCACCAGATTCTCCGAAGGCAGAACCTGGTGAGCACAGAACACCACCTTTGAGTAATTCAATTGCAACATCTTCAGAGGTCAGATTGGGGACTTCGACTTTGGGGAAAACGTAGAATGCACCATCTGGTACATGACAGGTCACACCAGGCATGGCATTCAGTCGTTCACAAATTAAATCACGACGAGCTTGAAATTCAACAGCCATCTGTTCAGGGTAGTCTGCAGCTCCATCAAAGGCCTCGAGAACAGCATATTGCATGGCATCGTTGCTACAAGCCGTGATGTAATACTGCAATTTGGTAATCTGCGTTATTGTGTCAGGATTTGGAGATAGGACGTAACCAATCCTCCAACCAGTCATTGCAAATGTCTTTGAAAATGAGTTGACCAAGAGTAAATTTTCATATCCAGTTCCAAGGAATGAGACGTGTTCATCAACGTAGATGATTCGATCATAGACCTCATCGGAAATAATCCACAAATCGTGACGCTTGGCGAACTCGAGTAACTCATCCCTTTGTGTAATATTGAGAGTCGCTCCTGTTGGATTGCTTGGGAAATTATACAGTACCGCCTTGGTATTTTCATCGACCAACGATTCAAGGTCAGAAACTTGTGGAACAAATTCATGCTCAAATAAACAAGGATAGAACCTTGCCTCAGCGCTGCATAACGTTGCATCTGGAGCATAGAGAGGGAAGTATGGTTCAGGAAGCAAGATATTGTCTCCAGGATTCAAGACCGCCAAAGTACACGCGAGTAACGCATTTGTTCCACTCATGGTCATGCAAACATTGGATTCATCCATTCCTGATTCGTATTGATTCCAGGATTCTGCGATTCGACGACGAAGTGATGGAAGGCCCGCAGTTGTTGTGTATTTGTTGTGCCCATCGCGCATTGCTTTACACATTGCATCAATGGCAACTTGTGGTGGCTGGAAATCTGGTTCACCCAATCCAAAGGAGATGACATCGTCTCCAGCCATGTCAAACATCTTGCGAACGCCGGTCGGTTGTATCGCCAGTGCGCGCTCGCTGAAGCCGGCCATGTGCGGCCGGAATCCACTTCAAGCCTTAAGCCGATTGCGTGGAAGAACTTCTCAGGATTTCAACCGAGCAACCAATTCTGCCTTTTTTCCAGACACCGGCAACCCCTTTTCTGTTAACGTCGATTTCAATTCAGCAACCGTCATAGAATCATAATCAGGTTCATCTTCAAGGATTTCAGCCTCAAAAATTTCATCCAAACCATCTCGACGGCGCATCATAAGAACAAATGCAATCGAAAGAATCGCTATCAAGAATAATCCAGAACCGATGATGAGTACCATATTCATCGATGATTCTGAAGCACTACCCTCACCCATGACCGTCACCAAAACTGGCATCGAATGTGATTCACCACGTACTGCGCGAATCTCAATGGTCTGCTCTCCAGCACCGAGTGAAGATGTGTCAAGAGCAATCGTCCAGTTGAATGGTGTCAATGGCCCAAGATCACCGGGAACATCTTCGTATGTAGCCTCAGACCATGAGCCATCTCCTATTCTGAATTCAACCATCTCAATCACGTCTGACTGTGTCCATGCATGACCTGAAATGACAACTGTTTTCCCAATATTACTGACATTGAGAAGATGGTTTTGAATGGTCCAATCAATAGATGTGCTCTGGTTTGTCTGACCTAAATACAATGCTAATTCTACAGCCGCACGAGCATCGACCATTCCATATCCAAAATCTCGATTCCAATATGGGTCTACATCAGGCGCTGATGCAGGGCCACGACGCTCCGCAGTTTGCTTGAGTACCTCTTTGATTTGCATTGGATTCAAATCTGGATTTGCTTCGATGACCAACGCAATGACACCCGTAACTGAAGGAGTTGCATACGAGGTACCAGATCCACGACCAGTGTAGGTGTTTTCACTCGCATCACTGAAGATATTGCTGCAGCCACCACTCGTGACACATCCTTCTGCCTGAATGATATTGGTTCCAGGTGCTGAAATTTCAGGAATCAATTCATTGACTGGATTTCCATCTCCATTGTCGCGTCTTGGACCACGTGAAGAGTAACCTGCGATTGTATCGTCATTTCTGTCAATCGTATTTTTATCATCGGTAGACCCAACTGTAATTGAAAGTGAGGATGCACTCATTCCTGAAAATCCGTCATTATCATCACCATCATTCCCTGCAGCATTTGAGACTGTGACGCCTGCTTCTGTTGCTTCGTCCAAGATTCTGCTATGCATATCGTTACCATCAGAGCCCCCACCTTCATGACTGGTGATTCCCCAAGATAGTGAGATGATATCGATGCCATGGAGTGCTTCGTCAACACCTGGCCAAGCCGTATCCCTGTTGTCGATAATCCATTGCAGACCATTCATCGCTGATTCATAGAATTCTTGCTGCAACAAGTAGTTCTCAAATGGTCCTGCGCCAACATCTGTGCCGATTCTAACATCGACCAGTGAAGCATTTGGAGCGCTCCCATAGTAATCTGATTGTGAGCCATCGGCTTCAATACCGGTTGCTGCAGCCATTCCCATGCAAGCTGTTCCGTGCTGATTACCATCATCTGGATCAAACGACCCATCTGTTTGACGACCCCCGGCTAGAACACATGTCGGATCGGAATGCATGAAACAAACTGCATCATATCCAGCGACATGCTTGCCTTCCAATCCTGGATGTTCACTATCCACACCCGTATCAGTTAGTGCAATGTTGACACCGTATCCTGAAACACCCAACTGCCACGCCCCAAGTGGATATTCGGTTGAATTTCGTGCTTTGACTGCCGGTGTCTGAATGTCACCATAGAATTCCAAATTGCCATATCGTTCTACCATGACAACACCATCAATTTGAGACAATGTCATGATATCGCTAGCATTGACTGCCCCAATCAAAATTGCATCGACTGCTGGTACAACCAACTTGACATTGAATCCTAATGAAGTCAAAGTAGATTGATCGGCTTCTGTTGGGGTATGGTCGTAAGAGAGCCCAATCCAAACAATGCCGGTCTCCTCCTGCAGACTGTCATGAATCCCATTGCGGTCCGAATCAAGACTTGTCCAGGTCCACCATGGGCCTTGATTCCAAACAAGAGGTGCATGAATTGGGATTTCAGTGGTCCAATCATTATGGATTAGTTGCCCATTGGCGCCATCTTCCATGCTAGAGTAAGGAGTAGAGATTGGAGGCTGAATAGAGCCGATTAATGGCGCCGACAATAACAATGCGAGAAGCAATGCCAATGGCGCGCGTGTGGGTGACATACGCTCGCGTGCGCGCGCACCCAACATGAATCCAACGCTTACGCGTCTAGATGGTATGAGGTGGGGGCAGAGGGATTCGAACCCCCCTCCACCGGTCTGGAGCCGGTAGTAATACCAGGCTATACTATACCCCCAAGAGTAAACAACGCCCAACGGCAACGATATTTCAACCGAGCGGTGAGGCGATGCGCGACTCACTGCTTGTTCTGACGACGAGCACGCTTGCGACGTCGGAGTTTCTTTTTGCGCCACTTCCAACGCTGGTTGCCGGCCTTCTTCCAGGCACGACTACCTCTCTTCATGGGACCGGCCGACCTGCTCCGCGTATATGAGCAAATCGGACTACTACGAAAGAAGAGAGGTGGGCGATACAGGATTCGAACCCGTGTTCTCGGATTAGAAATCCAAGGTGATATCCAAGCTACACTAATCGCCCGCGACCATGCGTGGTCGCCGACCCTTCATGAAGTTCACTTGAAAGGGCGGGCACACTTTGGACATCGGGAAGGTGCTCTAACAGTCTCACGATCCCAAGTGAATCCACAATGAGAACAATTCCATTCTTGGACCTCTTGCTGTGCTAGAGCCTGACTTCGGATTTCTTGTAATAACGGGCTTTCAGAGAGTTTAGGAGATGGTGCAATTTCATTCAGAAGAGTTGCATGTCGCTGATTATGATCCATTAATCCGGCAGCATGTAACAACTCATGTGCCAACGTATGTACATACAACTGCTCATCTTCAACAAGGATAGGATGCAAACCGATGGTGACTGGACCAGGTGGCAATCGCTGTCTTTTTCTCGCCTCAAGTTCATGGTGACTCATTTCAAATGCCGTATTACCCAAACAATCAGCATTTGGAAGTAGCCATTCTACGCGCACACGCGAGAGGTGCGTTTTGAATGGGGCCTCTTCCGAGTTTACTGCAGTTAAGATCGCCTCAATCAGGCCGTCGGGGACTTCAGGTGGTTGTGACGGTATGTGGCGTGTTCGTACACTAGCCGAGACATAGCGAGTCAATCGATCACCGAAAGTATCCCCAACCATCGTACCACCGCGACCCATCGACAAGTCGGAGAGGCTTAAATCAGCGGGACTAGTCGCCGGGTCGATATCAAGCCTGCTTGGTAGTAATGGGCGCTTAGATCAGCTGGAAGATCGCTTGAGTGGCACTCAAGAGGCCGGGGGTTCAAATCCCCCAGCGTCCACCATTTTGACACATTGTATGTGCGGAGAGATGATGAACGGTGTGCCAAGGCCCGGGCCATGTACGTCCCATTTGGTCCATATGGTACCATGATGGGAATGATTCTCATCCTCACACCAATTCTATGTTGGTATTTCACTCGAAGTCACATCGAGAGTAGAATACCAATGAATGAAGTTAAATCTGAAATCAAAAATAAACGGTATTATCTCCACATATGTGGATATCTTATCATCATCTTTTGGAAAAAACTCACCGATTGGATGAATGAACCAATCAAAGTTCAGACTGGCCATTATACCGATTTGGTTCATGGTTTTGAAGGAAATATGGTCCTATGGATTCAGAATACATTCTCAAATCCAATGTTGACTGAAATCTTAAATTTTCATTATCTTTTCATTTACCTGTTCCTGATTTATGTGACGACCATCTATTACATGTATACAGGAGAACGGGATTTAACCGATAAAGTGACTTTGAATTATATTCTCATTTATGCATTGGCAGTTCCATACTATCTCTTCTTCAATGTCGAAGTAACCAGTTCCTATATTCCTGGAATGGATGCATTGCTATACCACGATTATTGGTATGCTGAATTCTATGCTGAGCACGACCCGCTCGACAATTGTGTACCGAGTTTGCATATTGCAATTCCATTTGGAATCTTAGCAATCAATTGGCTCCATGTACGTGAGAAAGGGATTGACATGCGTGAATGGAAACACTTTGCATATCATCGCTTCATTTTCTGGAATACTGTGTTGTTCGGCTTCGCAATTCTTTACCTTGGTATACATTGGATTGTCGACATCCCATTAGGTATCATGATTGGGGGCATTGGAGCACTATTTATCCATCATCTTCATCCACGAATGCGCAACGACTACGGAAAATTGTTCAAGGGATTCAACCGCATAAAATTGAGTCGGCATGTCTTCATCGAGGGCATTGTAGTATTGGTAATGTTTGCAACATTAATGGGTGGACTCAATTATCAAGATGAGACCATGGATGAGCGACCATCAATGATTCTTGGCCCTAATGATTCCAATTTTGATATCATTCAACCGATTCCAGAAGGTGAAACTGCTGAGATTTTTCTGACCAATATGGATAACTCCCAATCTATCGAAATTGTCGTTATTGATCTGATGGAAAGTATCCCTGCCATGGGGCAAAGTGAAATCAAGTGGGATAAACTCATCACGATTCAAGAACCAATTGTATTACTCCCGGGAGAAACCTATCAAGAAATTGTAAGACACGGAGAAGAATATACACTTGCAATCGTACACCACCCTGGACATCATGATGATGGAATCCAAGTACATATTTCCGTAGAATACAGTCAGGGCGCGCCTGTAAATTTAGCACTCATTCTAAGTTTGCCATCCCTATGGATGACTGGGTTTGTCATCCACAGACTTGGACGCCTCAAAGCAAAGGGAATGCCCCTGACCACATCAATTCCTAGCCATGCATGGGGCCAGAATGATGAATCAGAATAGGTCGGATTTTGGAATTTTATTATTTTAGTGGAAATGAACATTTGAATAGTTATTTTAGGAATTATTGGACATTCATTCAATTATATGGTTAAATGTTGTGTCAGTCTACTATCTATCCAGTGAATGATTAAGAGGTGATTCAGCCCGTGCCTACCCAGTAGGGGGGCTAGGCACATGCTAGCTAGAGAGGCGAATGAAATGAGCGAGAGCATGGAAGCAGAATCGGGAGTTGTGGTACAATTACCTGTGGCAGATCAAGCCAGAATGAATCGAGAATTGGCTGACACGTACCATCGATTTCATATCGATGCGAAAGAAACTGAGGACCGGCAAAAAATCCCACGAAGATTCAATGTAAAGGTCGGAAAATTTGGTTTGGCAAAATTACTCTTCACTGAATTTTTCAAATATTTTGGCCACTGGGATGTCGTATTCTCTAGACCCTGTACCTATGGTGTATTCAGTGGACCAGTGGGTGGTTTTGCACCACGTCCAGAACTATGTGTTGGTTGTTTGAGGTGCGAAGTTCAACATCCTGAATTTGTCAAGGTAACACATAACCCCGAATTGGCTAAACTTGGTGACTCATACTTGACCAGTAAACACATTGCAACAATCAATGAAGAATCAAAAAAGGGGTCAGTCCCTGTGCGAGGTCAAGGTTACCGTGGTCGATTTGGTGGACCCGGTTTTGACCAGATGTTCACAGATATGTCGGAAATTGTTCGCCCCAGTCGTGACGGAATCCATGGACGAGAATTGATTGGAACGAGTGTGGATTTAGGATACAAACCAATGCAATTATTATTCACGAAAGATGGAGGATTGTTGAATCGTCCAAAGATGTTGACAATACAAGTTCCTTTTGTCTTTGATGCACCACCTGTGGCGATTATGGACGGAATTGTCCCAAGCATATATGCTCAAGCAGCTGCAGAGATTGACACGCTAGCATTCTTACCAAGTAGCACTGTAATTTCAAGAGGCCTTTCATCACCTCATGTTGTGCCAATGATTGCACCGGGAGAAATTGGTTCGATTGAGAGTCACGGCAATGATACTCGCATGATTGAAATGACAGAATGGAATGCAGATGCATGGACAGTAGTCAAGGATCATCCACTGCTCATTTCAGTTCGTTTACCATTCTCTGGAGATTGGAAGTCGACAATGATGGAGATGGTTGATGCTGGCGTTTCAATCATCCATCTTGTTGCTGACCATCATGGGAAATCCGATGAAGGAGAATTTGTCATGGATTTATTCCAAGAAGCACATTTTGCACTTGTTGAAAACGGTAATCGTGACACGGTCACATTCATTGGAACGGGTGGAATTGCTGGAGCCGACCATCTTCCAAAAGGAATCATTACCGGAATGGATGCCTTAGGTCTCGATTATCCACTACTCATTGCCATGCAAGCACACTTGTCTGGTGACCTGCAAAATCGAGATGCTGCAACCATTGATTTGCCCAAAACGCTAGACACGGAATGGGGCATTCAACGAATCATGAATCTATCATGCTCGTGGCGTGATCAATTGCTTGAAATTCTTGGTGCAATGGGCATTCGAGAAGTACGCAGACTGAGGGGGGAAACAGGTCGCGCAATGTGGTGTGGCCATTTGGAATCTGAGGCATTTGAAGACATTGAAGGATATCCAGGGGGTGGACATTAATGGCGAAGAATGAGTGGTCCAAACCAAGCGAGAAACTGATGGAGAAAACACATCACCTCATGCATGATGGATTCCATCAGCGTGTCATTCCGGATTCAATTTATGGCCTCCCAGAAGCACTTGGAGATGCTAGATGGACGGACGAATTAATCGCATCCACATGGTATATGGCTGAAACAGGAGAATGTCCACCTCATCTGAATTACAAAACAGGTCGAAGTGGTGGAGGTTTTGACCGGTTAGAATTCAAGGAATTGCCAGAGGGTCAACAATTGTCCCCTGAAACTGATGTAGATATTTCACTAACGTTGAATCGGCGCGGAGATGATCGTAGACAAATCAAAATCGATTTACCATGGTATGGAGGTGGAATGTCATATGGTTCTGTTTCAGTCAATGTCATGATGTCCAGAGCATTGAATGCTAAGAATTGGAATACTCTAATGTCTACAGGCGAAGGAGGGTATCCACCCCAACTATACGAATGCAAGGAGAATGTGATCACACAAGTTGCAACTGGATATTTCGGTGTTGAAGAAAAATCAATTCAAGCAGCACCAATCATCGAATTCAAGTATGCACAAGGAGCAAAACCCGGACTCGGGGGGCACTTACTTGCTTCAAAGGCTGGAGATGAGGTTGCAGCGATGAGAGGGAGTGTTCCTTTTGTCAGCCTGTTTAGCCCGTTCCCATTCCACTCGACCTACTCTGTAGAGGATCACATGAAGCACTTGGATTGGATCAAGACTGTCAATCCAACCGCACTAATGTCCGTCAAAGTGAGTACTCCTCACGATGTCGATATGGTTGCAGTTGGCTCGTATTATGCAGGTGCACACATTGTGCACTTGGATGGGGCGTTTGGTGGAACTGGCGCAGCACCTGAAATTGCAAAGAAAAATATTGCAATGCCTATCGAATTGGCTATTCCGAAAGTTCACAAGTTCATGATTAAGGAAGGAATTCGTGACAATGTAACCATCATTGCAAGTGGAGGAATTCGTACCGCTGATGATATGGCCAAGGCAATTGCCCTCGGAGCAGATGGTTGTGTTCTTGGGACGAGTGATTTGGTTGCCATGGGATGTACACGTTGTTCAAATTGCGAAGGAGGACCGTCGGGTCGAGGTTGCCCTTGGGGACTGACAACAACAGATGCTGAATTACAAGAATGGGTCCAACAAGCATGGGGTGCTGAGCGCCTCAACAAGTATTACGCCGCACTATCCAACAGAATGAAAGAAATTCTGCGAAACTTAGGTTTGAGTGATGTCGGACAACTCAGAGGGCGTACTGATCTACTGCGATATATTGCAGGAGGTGAAGCATAATGTTCCAAAATCAACCAGATGTTGATGCACTAAAGATAGAGATTGATGCGAGGCCACGAGGTGACTCACCCACCAATCCCGAAGCAATTCTAAAGGCGCGTAAGCAACTCATTGACTCTCTGCCAACGATTGTGATGAACGAGGACGATGCGGCTGAAGGAGGATGTGGTGTTGTTGGATTGGCATGTGAAATCCCAGTCGCTGGACGCCATCTATTCAGATCATTAGAACAGATGAGAAATCGTGGTAACGGAAAGGGTGGAGGAGTGGCTATGGTGGGCCTTAATCCGGCACAATTTGCAACAACTCAAGATGTCCTAGAGAATAGTTACCTCATCGCAATCGCTTGGGTGAATGAAGGACATCGAGAAGCCGTTGAAGAGAAATACATCCATGCATCTTTTGATGTCAACCATATCTATGACGTACCTACGCTTGATGATTGGACAAACCTATCTGCTCTAGAAGTCTGTCCACCCGATGTTACATTGTACTGGGTCACGCCGACTGAATCAGGTATTGCAGACATGTTTGAGGAAACTGGAATGAATCCCGGTGATTTTGATGATGAAGAGGCGATTCATTCTGAATATGTTTATCGGAATACGCACAAACTCAATGTCGAATTCTATGCAAAGGATGGACGGGCTGATGCCTTCGTTCTCAGCCATGGGCGGGACATGCTCATTCTGAAAATTGTGGGATATGCTGAGGATGTTATCAAGTACTACTGTCTAGATGATGTTACAGCTCATGTCTGGATTGGGCATCACAGATACCCTACTCGAGGTCGTGTAACTCACCCCGGTGGAGCCCATCCATTTGGTCAAGGAATTGATGTTGCTCTTGTTCACAATGGTGATTTCAGTAATTATGTATCGGTCAAGGATTACTTGGGACAACGTGGAATGGAACCGTTGTTCTTTACAGATACAGAGGTTGCTGCACTTGGATTTGATCTCCACAACAGAGTCTATGGATACCCAATGGAATATCTGATTGAATCATTGGCCCCAACTAGCGAACTCGATTTCGTCATGTTACCTGATGAAAAGAAAGCCATTTACGAAGCAATTCAGAAAACACATGTGCACGGTTCACCAGATGGACCATGGTTCTTCATTATCGCTCAAGGCGCAGGTAAGGGACATCACAGACTGATTGGGATTACAGATACAAGCATGCTTCGACCACAGGTATTCTCATACCAAAGAGGCGAAGTTGCAATTGCCTTTTGTGCTTCTGAAAAACAAGTGATTGATGCAGTAATGGAAAGTCTTTCTTCGGAAGACAAACGATTCTGGAGACGATGTGATCGATACTGGAATGCCAGAGGGGGTTCGTATACAGATGGTGGTGCATTCCTCTTTGATGTCATAAAACAAGATGATGGTCGATTTGAATTGATGATGACTGATAAATTCGGCCACTTGGTCGACACCCACCCTGAAGGCATACACGAAATGATGGATGTCGCAATGACCAGTGAGATTGTTTGGCCAGAAAATGCAACTTCAAATGAATATTTCACGACTTGTGTTGATGCACTGCAAACAATGGACTGGGCCGCCGCACGTGCCATGCTATCTGAGATTAACACATATTCACAACAAGTGAGTCGTAGCGAAGCGGTTACTGTCCTGCAAATGTTGTTAGATCGCCGCTATCCAACGGGCAGTTTACGTTTGAGCCGTTGGATGGATATTGTAGAAGATGCATTGATTGAGATTCTCATGTCTAGCAGTGCAGCGCCGTGTGACCAGTATGTCTGCCAGAAGACTATTGGACACAGACCTAGGCCCGAAAATGATGAGCAATCCATTATCGTCGATGCACGACCATACCCCATTGAAGGGAGTGACAGTTTAGCTCGTGAATTGATAGCACTACATGAAATGGGTTGGAGAAATTTCCATGTTGTTCTATGCCAAGGCCATCGATTCATTGGAAATGGATTTGGCATGCATACCGAAGATGTACGAATTGACGTCTATGGGAGTGTTGGTGACTACCTAGGTAGTGGAAATGACGGAATGACCATTCATATGCATGGCAATGCACAAGATCAAGTGGGACAAATTCACAAGAGGGGTACACTAGTTGTTCATGGAGATGTTGGACAATGCTATGGCTATGGTGCGAAAGGTGGCAAATTGTTCATTCGTGGAAATGCAGCAGGTCGACCGATGATTAACACAGTTGGAAGCCCCAAACTGGTCATCAATGGAACTGCATTGGATTATCTCGCTGAATCTTGTATGGCAGGAGACCCCCTAGATGGTGGTGGATTCGTGCTCATCAATGGTATAGAGTACACACCATCAGGCGACATTCTATCAATGGAAACACCCTATCCTGGAGGGAATCTCTTCAGTCTCTCATCAGGAGGTGCAATCTATGTTCGAGATCCATACGATCGACTAAGTTCAAGTCAATTGAATGGTGGTGACTTCACAGAATTCACTGAGGCAGATTGGTCAATTCTTGAACCACTATTAGTCGAAAATGAAGAACACTTCGGTATTCCATTGGCTCGGCTGTTAACTGTTGAAGGTGAATTAATGGCTCCCGCAGATGTTTATCGTAAGATTATACCACTGAAAAACAAGGCACTATCTGTCGAAGATGGTTGGGCTGCTAAGCACGATTGATGGTCGAAACCATCAACACTCAATCACCAAACGCGAGGGCTATGCCCAAGGTTCGCAAGCCAAAACGAGGTTGGCCGCGATTGCCAGCACGATTGAAGCGGCGACCCCGATTTCGTGAACCAGGGAGTGGACATGGGCTACCCCCCTGCCCCCATTGTGGTCAATTTGCAATGAAAAAAGATGACAAACGGAATGAAATCTATTGTACTGATTGTGGTGGAATTCTTGGAAATTAAGGCAAGAACTCATCAATGAATACCTTCTGGTTTTGTTCCCGCTGTGATGATGACCTAATGCTGACTGCTGTTTCAATGAAGATTGATGGGCGAACTGAGCGGGACTTCAAAGACCTATGAGTGTCTAGCAGGTACATGCTTCCCGGCGACCACCCCAGTCACGGCCAGGCATATCAGCCGGAGGGGGGACAACATTTTGTCCAGACTCAAACCTATGCGGGAACAGGTTGGAAAGCGATTGAACCAGTACCACTTTCACCTGCAGAGCCAACATTGCAGATGGCAAGACCAAGTCAACCATGGAAGATGTATGGAAGAGTCGTTGGACTGGTCATTCTGGTATTCTTCTTTGAACAATTGTTTGCCGTGGGATTAATTGAGGCACTAATGGGGGACCCAATTTTCGGTTCACTTTGTTTGGGTTTTTCGATTCCATTTCTTCTTGGAATGATGGCGATTCGACGACCAAGAATCATTCTTCTTGAACGGGCAGTTCCTGATCAAAATGGACAAATGATTCACGCCATTACATCACACCATGGTTCTCTGAAAACATCGATTCCCACACGAATGGGGAGACATATGATTCGAGATGATTCCATTCTGGATGTACCTACATCGAAGTCATCTTGGATTTTATTTACAATTACGATACTATTCGCAATTGCCCTAGGATTTCTTTCAGTATTGGGAGCATATATCATCGTCATCCCACTGATCATCCCAACGGTTCTAATCGGATTTAGTATACCTGTCATGGGATGGTGGTCACATTCCACTGAAAAAATAGGATTACCAACAAGGCGTAGGGATGCAGAAGCATGGTTGATGGCAGGAATGTTGTCAGGAATCCCTGCGATAATGATCAATTCATTCTTTTTTCCAGAATTCGTCAGTACATCTGAATTCCTTGGACTCTCTATTTCGGCACCAGTCGGAGAAGAAATTTGCAAAGGGATTGCAATACTTTGCTTTGCTAGCCAAATTAAGTCGCCCAAACATGGTTTTCAAATCGGGTTTACGGTTGGACTAGGGTTTGCAATTGTAGAGAATCTAATGTACATTGCATCATCTAGTCTTGACCCGATTGGATTTGTATTCACTACACTGATTCGTGGTATCGGCTCAATTCCAGGACATGCATTTTGGACATCACTGACTGGAGCCGGTTTGGGATGGCACCTCATGCAAAATCGGGCACACGAATTGCATGCTAGAGCGAATGCTGGACAACGTATTGAAGCACCAGATCATTCAAGCAAAGAATGGAAAATTTTCGACCAAAAAACCGGAGTAGAGGTACAACGAGAACAGCCAGCAGGCGGTGGAATGCACGTCCTCCCATCAGGAGTCCAAGTTTGGATGCCAACACAAGCAATTACCATCAAGGAACCATGGCTGAAAATACCATTGCCCAAGCATCCGACATTGGGATTGATTCTAGCAATGATGGGGCATTCATTTTGGAATGGATCATCATTTGGAATTGGTATATTGGCTGAATCAATGGGATACGGAGAAATCGGAATCATCCTAATTTCCCTACTATGGATCTGCATCCTCGTTGCAGGTGTCCTCCTCATTGGAAGAGGGTTGATGGCGAGTGTTAGAAACGCCCCGGACGGGAGTCAATTAGATCAATATCAAGCAGAATTGGCAGAAATAACTGCGAGCAATTAGTTAGTATTTACTTACTAACATCATAGTGGTCCATATTGTTTCATTTAGAAAACTACTTTTCAAGATTAATTGAACGGTAACATTCAACCACCAAAGATGGTTCGCAGTCGTTGGATAGTGTCTACAATGTTCGGATTAGACATGATTGGTGGACTGGTACAGACCAATCTAATCATCTCATTTTCGTTGATTATGATTCTAATCATTGTCAGTCGAGTAAGACATATTTTGAATGAAGCAGGGACGTGGGCAGCAGCCGGCCTAGGATTGGGCGTTGCAATTGCTGGCCATTGGTCTTGGCTTCTGATTTTACTTTCATTCCTGACAGCAGGATTCGCTGCAACCAAATGGCGCTACACTGAGAAACGAGATAAAGGATTGAACGAAGGTCATGAAGGGGAACGAGATTGGACCAATGTCATCGCCAATGGAGGCGTCCCACTATTGGTCTCGATTATTGCATTCATTACTGAAGATTGGCAAACCTTACTTCCAGTATTCGCTGCAGCTGTAGCCGTCGCAGCATCAGATACATTTGCAAGTGAATTCGGCTGTTTAGATCAACGTGTATGGATGATAACGACCATGAAAAAATGTGAACCTGGATTGAATGGTGGCTTCAGCCCCAGTGGTCAATTGGCAGCATTCGTTGGAGCGGGACTCATTGCACTGATTAGCGCAACACTGGGCGTCGTTGTCGAGGCCGATGCGATTCAACAACCTGCACACTTTATCCTAGGCATTACTGCAATCGGATTTTTGGGTTGCCAAGTCGATTCATTCTTGGGTGCAACGTTGGAAAATAGAGGTTATATCGGCAAGGGGACAGTCAACGCTCTTGCCATCTGTACAGGTGCAATACTGGCATGGTATGTACTCCCAAACATCTCATTTTGATTCGGTTTTGAACGGCGGCCCTTAGGGCCGCCGGTTTGATGAGGGTCAAGCCCTTGGGCCATGCTATGCTAACCGGCGAACATGTCAGGCCTAGAGGCTTGATTCTAATTTTCATCGTCGGCATGTTGGCCTTAGGAACCATACCAACACCAATATCCAGTCAAACTGCGATGTTTCCAACAGAACCAGGGATTGACTGGTATTATCCTGAGACACACAGTATTTTTCTCAATGGAACTGAAGGCGACGAGGGTTTAGATCGCATTCTCCCACCGAATACTGGATTGCCACCAGGTGACATCCCATTCATTGGTTCTGGATTTAGAACAAATCTGTTGATGGCATCTAGCGAACCAGCTACTGATGCAGCGATGTTGACTGGGAATATCACCGTGCGACTATTTGCGGGGCTTGAAGTCGAAGATACCGCAATTTGTACAGGACTCAACAATGGACCATGGGTTACTTCACAAGATACGACATTTATCGCTACTGTGAGAATTGGAAATACTACTGTAATGGACGATGCAACAAGCGAATCTATCGCACTAGAAATGGATTGGAATCACGCTCATGAGTTTACCATTACTGAACCAATCAATGAGATGTTAGACATTGGTGAATCGATTACAATCGAGGTCGACGTTGTTCACAATTGCATTCGAGAAGGACATTTGTTGTGGGGTACGTATGATTTGTCAAGTGGTTTGCAAATCGATGCTGATTTGCTCACCCCATCACTGAATGTTAGTGTGGACCAAAATGGTGCCACTAGAATCGAATTTACCCCACACTCACCATTTGGTGAAGATGATTACAAACACATCATGATTGATATCATTGGACCCTTGAATGGTTGGGATCAAGGGGTACACTACGAGATAATGCCTGAGGAAGAGATGCGTATTGAACATCTAGAAGACCCACCACATGGATCAAGACAAACTGAAACTGGACGGCAGGCTTGGACCTGGGTGACCAATGCTACATTAGATTCTGGAATGTATGTGATTGATTTCTGTGCGGAAACTACTGATGGTCTCTACAATCTAGGCACACAAGGTTCAGAAAAACCATGCCACCTGATTGGTGTTCTTCGATTTGAGGTCACATCCCCTGAAGGTGCATGGGTCGGTTCTGGATGGTTTGCTGCTGTTCCGATTATCTCGACAATTGGACTATTGGGTTGGATGGTGAATACTCGTTTACCACCTTGGCCCGCGCTGATAGTGATTGGTCTTCTTATGCTATCTGTGATGGGTTCGATATCTACGATGCCTGCACTAGGGCCCGAAGAAATGCAACATGAAAATGCGGCGCCTAATTTTACACTGCTAACCCACGGAGGAGGGAAAGACAGTCTAGGAAATCTATTGGATGGAAAGGATGCACTGGTACTTGGAGTGTTCATGTCTGGTTCTCCATCTGCAGATTTACAGATGGATGATTTCTTGCAAGCTAAGGAACGTCTTGGCGATTCAGTTTCATTTGCCCAATTAATTACTGGAGAATCTGTAGAGATGTATGATGGAGACCCACATGCTACAATTCTCAATGGCACTTGGCCTCTACTAATCGACGAAAGTGGAGGAGGGGTTGCAAAATTACTACCAACTGGTGTCGCTGATGGTGTGGTAATCATAGATTCGGCAGGATTCATTGTTAATTGGCATCCATCTACAATGAATTCCATAGATATCGAAAAATCAGTTGATAGAGCAGATTCGGGAGGTGGAAGAAGCCCTCTTGAAATGTTTGCTCTAAGTACCATTTTCGTTCTGCTACCCCTTCTCATTCTAGGATTACCAACTGAACGAATAGAAGCACCTGATGATGTATTGATTCCTGGCGCTGGATGGGTGGGGACAATAGGTGCTGCATCAATTGGATATTCTGTATGGGCATTACCGGTCGCAATCACTGCTAGCCTAGTTGGTGCAATGCTTTGGACTTGGATTCAAATTGGACTCATTTTGTGGATGTTATGGCAAGGCATTTCAATGATCATATGGGAAAAGATCCCGGAAATTGATTGGATTTCAAAACAGGTATACTCGCGCCTACCAGAGGTCTATAGAGCGTGGCGACATGAAGATATGTTTGTTTGGGATACAAGGATGGGAGTTTGGCTAGCATGGCTTTCTTGGATTGCCATGCCCACGCTATTGGCTCAGTGTGTAGGGTCCCGAATTTCAGGTGGCGGTTGGGGACTCATCACAGGACCATTCATGCTGGTATTCTTCATCGCTCTCGCTGGAATTATCACGCTTCTCTTCCGGATTGTTTCTGCATGGGGTGGACCCATCTCAAGACTGGCTGGTTCACTTGTCAATCCAATCCTCGTACGAAGTTGGGGCGTGTTCAGTTCAGGAATTGCAATTTGGTTATTGCTGTGGTTTGTGACTGGACCAATGTTCATATTTGGCTAACCAAATCAGATAATACAGCAACTGGATCGCTAGCCTTGGTCACTCCACTGGCGAGCAGTACACCTTCCGTTCCAAGTTGCAATGCCATTGCAACATCTGCTCCGTTTTTGACACCAGCACCACAAAGAACCCGTACATCAGGATTTGCTGACTTGACTGCTTCTGCTGTCCCCGATACAATCTCTGGGTCTGCACTTGTCACACTAATATCGCCACCAATTAATTCAGGTGGCTCTACTGCAATGAAAGTAGGGGATAGAGAGGCCAATGCACGTGCCTCATCGATATCTGCTGCGCAAGCACAAACGGGGAAGCCCTCGGGGAGTTGTTCTAACAATGCATCGACATGGGAATGGTCAACTTTGTGCTCAGCATGATTGATGATGGTACCGGTAGCACCTCTAGAAATTGCAGTATCTGGATGGAGCCAACCCGTGTTTGAACCCCATCCAATAGGGTCCAAGTGTTGACACCAAACTGCTAGAGACGGTGCGGCGGCATGTACTGCTGCGAGATCAAACGCAGAAACGACAGCGACCATGGTCGCATCCGTATTAGAATCGACCTCAGCCATCGCCCTAGCCAGAGCCACTGCAGACTCACCTTGGGCAGATTCGTAAGTCTTGAAATTGACAACGATGAGAGCGCTCATCAGTTGTGGCCAACAGTAGGGGGCTGTTCAATCTGCCGTCGGAAATGTGCCCCCATTTTGCACATGATTACTGGGGACAACAACGCCATGGTCGACAACCACATTTTGCAGATGAACATTTTCTCCGATTAGTGACCCTGCTCCAATCATGCAACCCGATACCTCAGCACCTGTTTCAAGGATGACTCCAGTAAGGAGGGCACTGCTGGCTACAGTAGCCAATTCACCAACTCTGCAACCGGACTCAAGGGCACTGTTTGAGACATGTGCAGAGGCCGCCACTTCAGGAGATGCACCGAACCAACTATCCGAGATGTTTTCGGAATCAATACGCTGACCACGAACCCATGCTGAATGATCGATAGAGGTTTTCATCGCTTCAAGATAGGAAGCCGGTGTACCCGCATCGACGAAATGGCCTTCAAAGGGGAAGCCCGTCAATTCGCCTTCCTCAGCCAGAACGGGGAATACAACTCGTTCCATGCTGAACGCTCCTTCAGGCATCCGATTGAATACCTCGGGCTCAAGCAGGTATGTCCCTGCATTGATGAGATTGGAATAGGCCTCTTCTCGAGGTGGCTTCTCCTGAAAACGACCGATTCGTGTACTCTCTGAATCGTAGTCAGCCACTCCGAAGCGACTCGGATCTTCAACTTCCCAGAGCGAAATTGATGCCAATGTTCCTGCTTCCTTGTGAGCAGTTAACATCTCGTCTACACGAAGACTGGTTAGCAAATCCCCATTGATGACACAACACGTGCCCTCTCCGAGATATTCACGACAATTTGCAATCGCTCCACCCGTACCTAGGGGTTCAGTCTCCTCAACGATAATGACATCGTATGGCAAATCGATATTGGCAAAATGATCTCGCATCTGATCAATGCCAAAACCTGCAGCAATCAGTACACGGTCGACCATTTCTCCAGGCAGAATACTCACCACATGCTCAATCATTGTGCGGTCAAGAATCGGAACGAGTGGTTTCGGTATATTCTGAGTCCATGGACGCAATCGAGTCCCGAAGCCACCGGCCAATACGATAACGTCCATCGCTTTCGCGAGTCGGGTCCCCCTCAAGTGCCTTGCTCACCGCGGACAGTCCTCACGTGCGCGCGTAGGATGGTTCAAAGAGCCGATTCAGGTGGAGGCATCTATCGAGGGACGACAATGAACATCCACGAGTATCAAGGAAAGGCACTATTCCGTGAAGCCGGTCTTACAGTGCAAGATGGGTATCACTGTACGTCTGTTGAACAGGCATTGGACGCATACGATGCCCTAGGAGGGAATGTGGTCGCAGTCAAGAGTCAAATTCATGCTGGAGGACGAGGAAAAGGGAGTTTGTTTTGCCCTGATTCTGGAGACCTAATGATGGAAGGTGGTGTCAAAATTGCCTTCAGTAGAGAAGATGTTCAACAATTTGCTGAAAATATTCTTGGAAATGTATTGGTGACAAAACAAACCGGGCCTGAAGGAAAGACGGTGAACAACCTGTATGTCGAAGGTGGATGTAAGATTTCACATGAATACTACCTTGCTATTCTCATCGATCGTGAGGAAAAAGTGCCCCTCATTATGGCCTCGTGTGAAGGAGGGATGGATATTGAAGAAGTTGCTGAAAAAACTCCTGAAGCGATTTTCAAAGTCAATGTTGACCCGCAAATAGGATTGGAAGCAGAACAAGCAAAATCGTTAGCTGATTCACTAAATCTTTCAGGTACTGCTGCCAACTCATTCATTGAAAATCTGACCGGTTTGTTCAATTTCTTTGTTTCAAATGACTGTGCAATGGTAGAGATTAATCCAATGGTGAGAACCGAAGATGACCAAATCGTCCTTTTAGATGCCAAAGTTGGATTCGATGACAATGCACTATTCCGGCATCCTGAGATTTTCGAATTACGTGACATCTCAGAAGAGGAGCCCACTGAAGTACGGGCAAAGGCGGCCGGATTGTCCTACGTCAAGTTAGACGGAGATATTGGTTGTCTAGTTAATGGAGCCGGCCTAGCAATGGCAACGATGGATGTCATCAAACTATACGGTGGTGAACCTGCAAATTTCCTTGATGTAGGTGGAGGCGCAAACGAAGAACAAGTCACTACTGCCTTTGGCATCATCATGGAGGACCCTAACGTAAAGGGTATTCTCGTCAACATTTTTGGAGGTATCATGCGATGTGATATCATCGCCCGAGGAGTGATTGCGGCGACCGAAGCATTGGCTCTTGAAGACCCCTTAGTTGTCCGACTTGTCGGCACCAATTTTGAAGAAGGACGTAGAATCTTAGCAGAGAGTGGGTTGAATATTCACACTGCAGAAACTCTTGCAGAAGGGGCTCAAATGATTGTTGAACTTGTAGGAGGTGGCAATTAGTGGGAATCTGGATTGAAGAAAATGCCAAAGTACTCGTACAGGGAATCACAGGTAACCAAGGGACATTCCATGCAACCAAGATGGTCGAATATGGCACTGATATCGTTGGTGGCGTGACGCCAAAGAAAGGTGGACAGACTGTGGATTTGGGTACAATTCAGGCACCAGTATGGGACACGATGGTGGAAGCAATCAAGGCTACCGATGCTGACGCCAGTGTCATCTATGTCCCACCACGATTTGCTGGAGCCGCAATCATCGAGGCGGCTGATGCCTTCAAAAAAGTCCGAGAAAATGGTGTTATTGTATGTATCACTGAAGGCATTCCAACACTAGACATGGTGAAGGCTGTCAATCACGTATCCAGTATTGAGGGAATCAGACTCATTGGTCCAAATTGCCCGGGAATCATTACACCCGGAGAAAATGGTGGAGCAAAAATCGGAATCATGCCAGGACATATTCACGCCAAAGGGCGGATTGGAATCGTGTCAAAATCAGGCACCCTCACGTACGAAGCTGTGGCACAAACAATGAGTATTGATGAAGGTCAAAGCACATGTGTAGGAATCGGCGGTGATCCAGTCAATGGCACAGGATTCATCGATTGTTTGTCTGCATTCGAAAATGATGAACAAACTGAGGCTGTTGTCATGATTGGTGAAATCGGTGGTAACGCAGAGGAAGAAGCCGCAGAATGGGTTGCCAAATATATGACCAAACCAGTTGTTGGATTCGTCGCGGGCATGACCGCCCCACCCGGCAAGAGGATGGGGCACGCTGGTGCCATCATCAGTGGTGGCAAGGGCACTGCAGCAGAGAAAGTAACTGCCATGGAGGCTGCTGGAATTCGTTGTGCCAATGACCCATCAGAAATTGGTGCAGTTCTGCTGGAAAGCCTGAAGGCTGCTGGTCTTCGCTAAGCAAGCATGGACTTCGCTGCGCTCGCCCCAATCGTCGCGGTGTTAATCGTCGGTGCGATTTCACCTGGACCATCGCTAGCGATTCTCATTCGTAACACGATCGAGGGTGGAAAGAGGCGAGGGGTTGCTTGCGGGATTGGACACGGGATTGGATTCGGCATTTATGCATTCATCGCCATTACTGGAATCGCCCAACTGAAAGCCAGTGCCAGCGGAGCTGCTGAATTATTGGAAATCATTGGTGGCCTCTTCTTGTTATTACTCGCAGGACTAATGATCCGTGGATCGAACGAAGAAGTTGAACACCAATCATCAGGTCGAAGAGGATTTTCAGAGGGATTTCTAATCGCGTTCCTAAACCCAAAAATTCTCGCATTCCTAATCGCGATTTTCAGTCAATTTGTTCAATCCGACTTTACATGGGGCGAGCGGGCATTGGTTGCAAGTATCGCAATGTGCATTGATGGAGGTTGGTATGTATTGGTGGCACTGATAATCTCAGGGACTCCGTTAATGGCTTCAATTGAAGAAAATGCACGCAAGGTAGAACTTGCAATGGGAATTTTACTCGCCGGACTTGGAGTCTGGATCGTATTGTAATCAGCGTGGAGGACCACGTCGAGGTGGACCACCTGGTCCCTTCTTTCGAGGAGGTCCACCTGGGCCACCCTTCTTTGGAGGGCCGCCTGGACCTCTTGATGGTGGACCACCACTTGGACCGCCCTTACCAGGGGAGGGGCCTCCAGGGCCTCTCGATGGAGGACCGCTACTCGGGGGACCGCCTTTACTGGGTGGACCACCGGGACCTCTTGATGGTGGACCGCCCCCTGGAGGACCACCTTTGCTAGGTGGGCCGCCGGAACCACGGGATGGGCCTCGAGGTGGACCACTGGGACCACCACCTTGTGGGGGACCACTTGGTCCGGGGCCACGAGATGGTGCACTGGAAGGTGCTGCTGGTTCATCATAATCATCATCGATGAACTGAGCACCACATCCTGCACAAGATGAATCGGATTCTCGAATCGGGTAATGACCACAATCTTCGCAAGCGAACAAATCTTCATCATCATCATCATCTTGTTCTTCTTCAACTTCGACGTTACCCCACACAACTGATACATTCCCATCCATTGATCTGAACAGGACAATTTCAATTCCGATATCAAAACCTTTGAGAGCAATTTCAGTCGAGATTGCGTGCTCAAATGCATTCGACAAATCAGGTGGAGTATCTAGAACGCGACCATCATCCACGTAAGTGACATTCACACGGACGGTGTCATCCTCAGTCATTGCCACCTGTGGCGACTCTACTGCCACACCACGTTTGCGAGCAACGCGACGAACAGCAACCTCTGCCATCCTTCGAAGAAGAGAAAGGGATGGTTGACCTGATTTGACACGCTTTTTCTCTCGACTGACATCTTCAGCATCATCCAAGAATCGAGCACCGCCACCAGATGATGCCAGATGTTCGGGCAATTCACCACCGGTCAGACTTGACAAAACGCCACTAGCTGTACGCTGGTTCATCGCCAACCACTCATTACGAGCACCTTCCTTTTCTTGGCGCTCAGAATCAACGATGTTATCGACGATTTGATCCGTCTGACTATATGTCGGTGAATCGCCACCCATCTGTTGATTAGGTGCTGGTGTACCGTCAGACATTTCGCCAGCAATTCGAGAAAGGACATTGGAACCTCCAGCTGAAGAAGGGTCGAATGCTGCGCCACTACCCCCGGCAGCATCTGCGCTTTGCATATCTCTAGACGCCTGAATGGCTTGTCCACTCACTACGCCAAAATTACGACCGCCCATGGCTGCAGATTTTGAAGGGTCTTGACGCGCCCCACACTCCGGACAGAAAAGGGAGTCATCTGGAATCTCTTCGGAACAAACTGAGCAGTCCATATCCCATCCCCGACACGTAGGGCTAGGCCTCTGTTACAAAAGGTTGCCCAATTTCATTGCAACCCATTCGTAGAATGGGAATCATATTCAAACAGCCCACAGGGTCAAAAACACGCGCCTTACCAACACGTAATGAGGCGAGGTTGTGACCATACTCATCAACGAGGAAATTGACATTCTTCTCAAGGATACTTCACGTTCGTTCTTCATCACTTTGCAAGCATTGCCCTCAAAGATTCGAGGACAGATTGGTTTGCTGTACCTATTGGCGAGGATTGCAGATACCATCGCTGATACGAAGAATGGTGATGCAGCACAATTGATACAGGCCCTAAATTCTTACAATGAATTCGTACAAGGGAAGTCCTCAGACTTGCCAGATTTCAATCCAATTGCCGACATTCAGGAACATCAAGGTGAAGCGAAACTTCTGAGAGATGTGAAACGTGTTGTAATTTCACTAGATCAATATGATTCAGGAGATAAAGAACGAATTCAGCAATGTCTGGACATTATTGTGAGTGGGCAAACACTAGATTTAGAGCGATTCGGACCTGCCAATGATGGAGGTCGAATTTCTCATCTCAACCAACACGATGAATTGGATGATTATGCATACAGAGTTGCTGGAAGTGTTGGAGAGTTTTGGACGAAGATGTCCTTGGCACATTTATTCAATGCTAATGGACAGAAAGAAGAAAAATTATTCGCAAATGGTGTGAGATTCGGCAAAGCCCTTCAACTCATCAATATCCTTCGAGATATACCTGAAGATTTACGATTCGGACGTTGCTATATACCGGGACACTTATTGGAAGAATTAGGCTTAGAATCAAGTGATTTATTGCTTGCTGAAAATATGGATAAATTCCGTCCATTGTACGACCAATTTCTCGATGAGGCATCGAGTCATTTAGATGCGGCTGTAGAATACATCGGGATGTTGCCATATCGTCAATTCAGACTTCGCGGAGCATGTATGTTACCTGTGCTAATTGGACAGAGAACGATAGCATTGCTGCGAACAAAAAATGTATTGGATTCAGAAAATCGAGTGAAGGTATTACGTCCTGAAATAAATGATTTAATTCGTAAAACAAAACGTTCATTGATTATTCCTGGTGGTAGCAAAAGATTACTCAAATCAAATCGAGATCACTGAGTTCTAATAGTGAAATGATGAATTAAATCGAGTTCGGTCCCCAAAGGGGACCAACTGGACTTTTGAGGGGTGGATTCAATAAGGTTCGAGCCCACCCTACTACTGGCGCGTATGTCTACCACCACCCAAACCAATCCCTCGGAGTTCCTAGACGAGTTCATTCTCGTTGAGGATGAGTTGATTCGCAAAGGTGAGGAAGGCGTCTCAGTCAATCCTCGCATGGAACAACTGCGTGCTGCTGTTGTACTGACGAGAGAAGCCGTTCGTGCTGTCTCAATTACGGCCCTAGAATTGGCAACCGAATCAGCGCACTTCATGGGAGTCGTTGGCCATAAGGGAGAACTTCTCAACCCATTTGAGCACCTAGATGGAGCTGTGTGGGAAGAAACAGAAGTACCCGAAGAGATGATTCAGGCGGCTTACGATTATTGCCAAGAATTAACAAGAAGGGAAGCCGGAAATTTCTATCACTCATTCAAGTATCTCCCTGTCGATAAACTTCGAGCAATCTGTGCTTACTATGCATTCTGCAGACGTGCTGATGATATCGCTGATGGTGATTATCGAGATGTGTTTCCTGGTGGACTTGGTGTCAAAGATCCAGAAGCAATTGCTTATCGCCGTGAATTGGAAGTATTGGCTGCATCCAAGCCAGTAATTGAACGAACTGAATTTGAAGACAAATTAGCTCAACTGTTCTTCTTCAGAAAGAAACTTTCAACCGCCTACACCAGTCAACTCTCAAGTACAGATCCCATTTTCATGGCATTGAAAGATACCATCCAAAAGTACAACATCCCACGAGAACTTCTCGATGATATGATCAGTGGCATGGAGGATGATTTGTTCACCAACCGCTACCGTAGTTTTGAGGAGCTCTATTCTTACTGCTACCGAGTTGCTTCCACAGTTGGATTGGTTTGCATTGAAATTTATGATTACGAATCACCGGTTGCAAGAGATTTCGCAGAGTCATGGGGAGTGTTCATGCAATTGACCAATATTTTGAGAGATGTGGCCGAAGATGCCGAGCGAGGTAGAATCTATCTCCCATTGGATGATTTGGAGAGGTTTGGAATTTCTGAGGAAGATATTTTCAGTGGTCGAAAGATGCTAGAACACCCTGGTTGGATTCCATTTGTCAAGGAGTATTGCAAGCGTGTAGCAGCCTATCGAGATAAGGCATTCAAGTTATTACCACTATTGCCAAAGAACAGTCGATACAGTCCTGCAGCAATGTCTGCATTCTATTCAAGCATCCTACGTAAAATCGAGAAGAATGATGGTGATGTGTTTACTTCGGTCGTTAAATTGTCCAAAGCAGAGAAGTTGACGTTGGCAGCAGGAGTTTACTTGCGCCACCGGTTCTTCTCATTCTGAACACAAAACGCACTGGCTCACCTACGGTGAGCCTCGCATGATTAAGAACAACAGGCAGACGGAAAAAAAACAGGAGGGAGAGAAATGCGTGTTGCTGTGCTCTTAGAAGACCGTTGTCAGCCTAAGAAATGCAATGACGAATGTCAGGTATTCTGTCCACCTGTTCGAAATGGGATAGAATGCATTGTGATGCACGAGGGGTCTGGAAAACCGATTATCTCAGAGCCACTGTGTATTGGTTGTGGAATTTGTATCAACAAATGTCCATTTGACGCTTTGGTCATCACCAATCTTCCTGAAGAATTGAAGTCAGATATGATTCATCGATATGGTGAGAATGGATTCAGATTATTCCGTCTGCCTGCTCCGAGAGAAGAACAAGTTGTCGGCATCTTAGGTGCCAATGGGATGGGTAAATCTACAGCCATCAATCTACTATCTGGTACGATTCGCCCCAATCTAGGTGATTGGTTGATTGATGGAGATCAACCATGGGAGGACGTTCTGGAAACATTTCCACGAGGGGAATTACGGGACTTCATGACAACCGTTTCCGAAGGCGGTGTTAGAATCGCCGTCAAACCACAGTATGTCGATAAAATCCCACGAGCATTTGATGGCAAAGTGAGTGCCCTACTGGAACGGGTTGACCAACGCGGCGTCATCACAGAAACGGCTGAAGCGTTGGCCATTGACCATCTCTTCGAACGAAAATTACCCGAACTTTCTGGTGGAGAATTACAGCGTGTCGCAATCGCTGCCACATTACTGAAGGATGCTGATGTGTATTTCTTTGATGAGCCATCATCCTACCTCGATATTCACGAAAGAATGCGCATGGTGAAAATCATCCAGGAATTGTCTCAATCTGGAAAACGTGTCATTGTGATTGAACACGACATTGCAATATTAGATGTGCTATGTGACTTAATTCACGTTGTTTATGGTGAACGTGCAGCATATGGCATATTCACGCCACCACGTACGACTAGAACTGCGATTAATGCCTATCTTGACGGTTTCTTAGAACAAGAGAATGTGCGAATTCGTGACAAGCCCATTCGATTCCAACGAGGTCGTCAACGCGGAGAAGAAATTGGAGACCCAATCCTTGAATGGGGTGATTTGGAAAAATCACTAGGCTCTTTTCACCTGAAGACTGAATCAGGTAAAGTTCACAGTTCAGAAGTAGTCGGTGTTGTTGGTCCAAATGCCACTGGTAAAACGACCATGGTCAAGATGATTGCAGGTGAATTGGAGATGGATGCCGGTTGGTGTACAATGGAGGCAAAAGTATCCTACAAGCCACAACACGTGAAGCCTGATTTTGCAGGTACTGTTCAATTATGGTTAGACTGTGAAATAGGGAATAAATGGCGACAAGGTGAATTTAATTCTACAGTCATCAGACCACTACAAATCGATAAGTTGCTAGAACAAGATGCGCGACGGTTATCTGGTGGTGAATTACAAGCAGTGAATATTGCAATATGTCTGGGGAAAGATGCAGACTTGTACTTGTTAGACGAGCCCAGTGCACACCTAGATGCAAATGCTCGAATGGAAGCAGCCAAGGCGATTCGAAAGACGATGGAGGTGAACGAAAAAGCGGCGATGGTCATCGATCATGACATCTATTTCATCGACATTATCAGCGATTCGTTATTGGTCTTTGAAGGCGAAGGTGGGATGGAAGGCACGGCTGTTGGCCCCCTCCCTCTACGAAATGGGATGAATCGATTCCTAGAACAAGTGGAAATCACATTCCGTAGAGACCAAGATAGTCATCGACCACGAATCAACAAATTGGATAGTCGCAAAGATCGTGAACAAAAAGCAAGAGGCGAATACTTCTATTCGGGGTGAAGTTTGCAATGCCTGTCATCCCACAACCTAGCGGAATCTTTGCACGAAGTCGTCGACGCTTGTCGGCATCGTCAATGGTCACATGGGAACGTTGTCGAAGAGATTGGTTTCTGACCAGAAGATTGGGTCTTCAAGTACCAACTCATCCAGAGATGAGATTGGGTCACATCGTAGAAGAAGCCGCCACGGCGATATGGATGGAACGACCACATCCTACAGATGGAATGCCATCTGGGAAGACGAATTGGGTTGAAGGTGAGGTTGGCGAGATTATGCCAATTAGCAATCTAGAGGAATTAAAATCATGGCTTCGAAGTTTGATGAAACCTATTGTTGACGAAATCAGACGACAACTGAATGAAACATGGGCCGAATGTATTTGGAAAGCTGAAGGACGTAGTCCTGATGAAATCAAAAGAGAAAAACTGAATTCAATGGTGAAAAATGCCATCAAATTACAAATTGAAGAGGCCGAAGCATGTCTAGAAGCGAATGGAGGACCCCATTTAGAAGCATTCAGAGAACGTGGCGATCCCTTTGGAACACCAGCGCCTTGTTGGGGTGAAGGGATTGGAGAAGGTTGGCAGGATGCTGGCAGTCAATGCACTTGGTGGGAAGCATGGGAAATTGCCAGACCTTGGGCAAAGGACCCTAGAATTTCAACCGCACAACGTTTGTTTCATCCTGATGGTTGGGCTGCTGGAGAATTGGACATGGCACATCGATGGCGAGGGAATATCCACATTGTCGACATCAAAGCCAATCGGGGACATGATCGTGATCATGGTGGTGTCGCGACGCAATTGAGGTTCTACCAATGGCTCTGGACTGAGACTCGAAAACATCCTGCAAAGCCAGTCAATCATGTTCTGGAAGGAGAAGTGGAAGCCATCAAATCATGGCATCTGGCTGATGGATTTGTACATACAGCTGAATTGTTAACCAACCTTGAAGTTGAATCAGAACGCCTATTGGCCATTCAACAAGAAATGGCATCAGTAGCCATCGAACATCTACAACTCGATGCAATCGAAGCACAAGAAGGCGGTTCACTTGGTTGTTCAATTTGTTTTGGATTGGATACCTGTGATTATCCTCGTGGGGGTCAAGAACAGCCATTGCATCGACTCATTCCTGCTTTTGAAGGCAAACCAGCAGGGCCTCCATTCGCACCGATTTCCGAATTACCCAGCCGAGTCACAATTCGAGGAGCGTTACACGGACATTGGGGACCCTTGCCCAATCACTACGGCGACAGTGTCATTGGAGCGGCAATCACTGCTGGAGATAAAACGGCAGTCATCGAAGAAATGGGAATCAAACAATTCCCTGGATTACATGAACACAAGGGCGAGGTTGTCATTGTCAATGCAGCACCCGGGCAATGGCGAGGAATGGTTCGACTCTATCTGGACCGAGACAGTCAAATTCTTCGCCCGGAAGATGTCGAATCAATCGAAATCAATCGTTTGGGATTAATTCCCACGAGAGCGAATGTGGCAGGGACCGTAATCAGTCGAGGTAGCAATCGAGGGACAAATGCATCAGGAAAGGCTTGGTCGATGTCCACTGCCCATATTTGGGATGGAACTGGACTTTGCGAAGTCGTGGCCTTTGGACTTGGTCGTACTGAATCGTTTGACAATCTGAGAGTGGGAGATATGGTTCGATTGATGTCAGCAGAAATTGGGTGGAGAGAAGGTACACCTCAATTACGAATTGATCCCAGAAATACGCGTCTAATTGTGGAAGGTAAACCTCCACGATGAAGTGGACCTGTACCGCCGCATGGTTCATGGACAATGGCGCAAAGGAAGGTTCGTGCCCGTTCAGATTTACGATGATGATGATTTGGAGGTCAGTCGCTTTAAGCGACTTTCAGCAACAAGTCTGATTCAATATGATGCGTGTCCACGTTTGTGGTATCTAAGACGTGTAGAGTTCCTCAAGTCACCAAGTGTTCCAGCGATGATGAGAGGACACATTGTTGAGGCAACCGTTTGTCGTATCCTTCGAGAATCACCAATCTTCGTTTCTGATGATGATGCTTGGGACACCCTATCCTCACCGCTTGATGAGGACGGTCGCCCTGAACGAGGAGACGCTGAGAATTGGGCTGGACCCAAATTAACATTGAATGAAGAAATGGATGATGTGGAGAGTCTTCGCGCGTGGGCGCGCGCGAGGGCAGGCATCCACCTGCCCGCTGTGAAACTGATACATGTCGAAGCGTTTGAAGACGATCCAATGGCCATTGGAGATGGTGATGATTTGAATGATGAAAAAATGCATTCGATGGTCTGTGCCACCATTGATCTTCATCTTGAGGAAGTGGAACGGTGTCTGTCAGAAAACGGTGGACCGAACCTTGACACATGGAGAACTGGAACGCGTGCACAATGGCCGCCTCCAGATGGATTTCCATTAGATTGGGACCAACCACATCCAACTTCAGGAGAAGGTGATTGTTCATTGATGGAGGCTTGGGAAATTGCACGACCTTGGTTTGTCGATCCAGATGCGGCCACATTCGCTCTAGGTAGCACCCATCCCGAACACTGGTTTTGGGGAGAGTATGATTTCGTGTATTCTTGGGATGGCCACGTCTCAATTGTTGATTTGAAGGCAGCCATTGGCAATAACGATCGTTCGGCAGGATATGTGAAGCAGTTGGAAATCTATGCATGGCTATGGTGGTCTACTCATGAAAAGAAATCGCAAGTTCACGACTTACGAATCTGGTATGCAGGACCACCTACTGTGAAAATCATCCCAGCACCTGATGAGGCTAAACTGAAGGTATTGGATGAAGAATTGCGAAGCGCATATGATACACTGTTCACCAATCGTGGAGAAATCGAAGATTTCCCGGCCTCTCCATCGCCATTACAGGTTTTTGAAGATGGAGGCAAACACGTTGGAGTAGACGATGACAAACACGCTCGCTGCAACATGTGTGATTATCGTTCAATCTGTCCTACTGCTGAGAATCGGCAGAATCTTCCTGCA
>JASLKP010000012.1 GCA_030747485.1 Candidatus Thalassarchaeaceae archaeon
CAGCCTTTTCCCAACTTACAGGACGGTGCTCCTTCACCCACTTCGCAGCCTTGAACTTCCCCCTATTCTCAAGTTGTTCGAGAACTCTCTTAATCCCCCTATCGGTGTAGCCCACATACCATTTCTTCCCACGAAGTCGTAGGATGTACACCTGCCCCATGCCATCTCAATAGAGGCGAGGACGCATTATCTTGTATGCTCCTCAACACCCTTATTTTTTCACCTCGGAAATCCGATAGAGAATGTTCAAACACTGGATGGTGATGGGCGAAATATGTCAATCATAGCAGCATACAATGACGCATGGGATAACGCCGACGCAGACGCACTTGCAGAAATTTTACACGACGAATTTGTGTTTAATCCACACGTTGGAGGCGTAACAATGGGCAAATCCGATGCGCTAGGATTTGCAGGTGCTGGAGGCACAACATCTGAAGGCAACCGAATTCTGTTCGAAAATGATGATGTTGGCGTCTCTCATTCGGTTGTTCACTTTGCCAATGGCTCCACTTCGGAAGCCGTACTTTTTTTCATGAAATTCAAGGACGGAAAGATCGTCTCAATTGAAACAGGTGCGACTCCATTGTCAGATGATTATCGTCTTGTTGGCAGTGACTAGAAAGGTCCAATTTGATTATATGGCGTCTAGTGACATCATTGCTCGATAACCATGCAGATGTCCCCATTCGAGTTCATCACCATCTTTTGCTCGTTGATTCTCGGTCTTGCTCTCACCCATATTTTCGGAGCCGTATCTGATTTGTACGAGATTCGTAAACGAGTCAAGACGTATTGGCTCAACTCGCTTTGGGTTGTCACTGTCATCATGTGGGCTATTTTCACTTGGTGGGGTCTGTGGAGCCTTTCCATTGATCGAATCGAATGGACGTACGCTCAGTACTGGTTCCTTGTGATGAACCTCGCCTCCATTTACTTCTTCACAACTCTAGTCTTGCCAAAAGCAACTGACGAGGGAATCATCGACTTAGAGACTCACTACTATTCAGTTCACAAGGCATTCTTCTCGATTGTTGCATTCTCCCTCTTCAGTTCAGCTGTGGTCAATCATACATTATTCGGGGAACCGATGATTGGTCCAATGACAATCATGCCTTGTATTGTAGGATGTGCTGCGATTGGTGCGGTTTTCACCGATTCGAAATCATATCACAAATTCATTGGCGTCTTCATGTTTATCATGTTCATTGCATTCCAATTAACAGACAACACAGTAATCTCCTACACACTTTGACCCATTATTATTCAATCGTTAGATTGAAATCGATGTTCAACAACCCAACTCTATGCACGTACATAACAACGTAGGCATGAAGGAGGCCTCGCGCTGATGGCTCCAGTGGATCGTCATGATCCACTGGAAGTTGACGACGACTGGCCGATTGTATAGATGGAGAGGACGATATGGTTAAGGGAGCCACGCAAAATCTTGTTTGCACCAATCTCGATGCTCCCGCCCTAAATCTAACAACAATCGCCGTCGATAGCGACAACCTCCTAGAATATGGGTGTCGAGCTCATATTCTGGAATTTTATGGAGAAAACCCGACTAGAGTACATATCACTCTGACTGAGGAATATAATACGCAACCACGATGGAAACAACACCGTGATGCATCGAAGATGGTTGCACAAGCGAACCCAACGGAGGTCACGAATTCGCATCGGTGTGAGTCGAATGGGTTCAATTTCAGGAAGAGGCTTGACTGAGCCTGGGTAATCAGTCTGAATCGAGATTGCTAGTGGCCTCCACCTCTAGTTGGTCGGGTCGATAGACTATTCATTGAGCCAAGGCAATCCGACATCGAGGTCTTCCGCATATTCAGGATTCAATTTCTTTGCTTCATCAAAAATGACACGAATGACCATTTGGACATGTTGATCAGGCTTCAATTTCTTAATCAACGCTGAAACCTCGACCATATTTGTGATAGGATCATGTCCTAAATGGACCGTTTCTTCCTTCATCATTGACTCTAGAATCAATCCGAGTGCCAACACTCCATCAATTGTTAATTCTGAATGATATTGAGATGACAAGTTCAATCGATTGAGATAGTGCATCCGATTAAATCTGATTAAAGCGTCCTGGTGTCGAGTACAGTTTAGGCTTGAATCTTCTCCAAATGGTTGTAATTTGATTCCGATTCTGATTAAATCCTGCAAATTTTTCTTTTCATTTTCATTCAATCGATTTGGCTCGACGGCATAAATCGAAATCAGGCTTGTCGATGCAGTCAAAACATCAATCTTCTCAATTTCATCTACTGTTTTTAAATTATCAAGATATTTTGAAAACAATTCTTTGGCTTTCTTCAATGCATCCTCATCAGGATTACCTTCCCTTCTTGTGGTTTGAAAAATCCTTGAATAACGTCTGCCATAGATGATTTCATATGGTTCGACTTGTCTTGATTTCAAGGAATTAATGGAGTTCATATCATCGTCAAATTCCATTTGTTTCGGGAAGGAATTTGTTTGTGAACTTGGAATCAGACTGCCGACGAATACATGATTGTCAATGGTGACGAAAATCTCTTGTTGTCGTAATTTATATTGCATATTCTTGAGTTTCTTTGCCAGTTCTAGGATCATTTTGGATGGCCCTTCGTGCTTGGCCTCAATGTAGGTCACGGGTTCTTGCAACCATTCCCAATACCCCTCTGCCCTCCAGAACGTTGCAGCTCCAAGATATTTGAGAATCTCTAGAATCACTCCAGGTGCTCTACTGGCATGCCCTCTCGGTTTTCGTAGTGGGATGCTGATGGTAATACTACGCCAAATTTCCTCCTCCCAGTCAAATCCTTCATCGAGCGTAATTGCGGAAATGTCTGATGCATCTGCCACCTTTCCTAGAATATTGACGAGGTCCTTCCCAGATGGGGGCTCTAGAGACACATTGGGCAACTACAGATGGCCCATCATAACCTTTCTTGGGCAGATGTATCACTCTTCTTCTCTTGCTGCCATTCTTGATTCTCTAGTGACTGCCACGTAAACGCCGATTGAAAGCAAGACAAGACCAACTGGAATTCCGTAAAGATAGAGGTCATTGATTGGTTCTTCTGCAGTCCCATTTACGCCTACCACTGCCCCCTTCATTTGATTCCACTTGTCACTGTCAGATGGGATCTCATCACCATTGACCGTATTTACCGTCAATCGCCAATCAACACTCAATGAATCATCGAGGGGAGCAGTCCACAATAGCGTCCAGGAACGCTGGTCATTGCCTGCTAATGTGTGTGTGTATTCGTTAATCATCGGCTCATCGTCAGTCATCCATGCATCATCTGAGGTATTGGCCAATGCACCACTGTGGAACCACAGGTTGAATCCTGCCGTATTGGTCGCATTTACAACAGGTACAGCACCACCCTCCACTGAGATGGTTAATTCGTAGGTGACATTGGCCTCATATTGGTCAGGTAAACCATCCAACACGATGACCACATCTGGGCTGCTGACTGCTGAATGGCAAATACAACCATTCTCTACATCTGTAATCCCAGTCATTTTCGATGAGGCCAGAGGCACGCTTGAAGTGAGAAGGGCCGCCAATATCGCCAACACAAACAATTGTCTAGCCCTCATGTTGTTATCCAAACAGAAACATCTCAAGAACTCTGTCACAGATTTCATCTCAGAATATGGAATTGGACTTGCAAAGTGACAAAAGGCGAGCCATCTTTCGCGGGGGCATGAGCGACGATGAAAACCCCGCCGAAGGCGGGGAAGAATTGATGTCGCCCACAGATTTGCTTGATGACCTTGATGCAGATGGCTCAGGTTGGATAGAATCTGATGAATATGGAGAACTAGACCGAATCGATCGGGATCTTCAGAAAATTTACGACCGTCGTTCGGGTGCCACTCGAAGATTCCCTCGTGGAATTGAGGATTATGTTCTCTTGGCTGGTTTACTGTATGGTGTGCTGTTCTTTGGTGGCATGTTGATGATGAGTGCTGGTATGTTGGGAAATAGTGTCGGATTGGATGAGTCACTATCATCAACAGTACTCGATTTTGAAGAATGTGAAGATCCAGGAGATGCAGTTTGGATTAACGCTTGGATTGATGATGCACACAACATCAGAATCGATGCCATGAATGTCCCGTCTGAGGCAGAATTCACGACCATTCAATACCACAATGGCGTGGGGATGAATCAGAGTTTAGACAATTCAACTACACTCAAAATCTACAATGATTGGCCAGATGGCTCATATGAACTTGAAATTTTATTCACCAATGATACGTTTGAAATCGTTGAAGAGACAAATGAAACCAACGTGACAACGACCACTGAAGTATGGTCTCACACAACACTTGCAGAATTACAAGTCACAGTCGAAGTCAAGTCTCGTCCACCCAGTATGGCTTGGCTACCTTGGGTCGATGACAGCCCTGTGAAGGAAGCTGAAATTATCTCTGATGAGCCTAGACGCTGTTGGACAACATCTGATCTTGGTAATTGGGGTTGGATTATGATGGCTGCTGAATGGGGTGGTGGTCGTGAGACTGCCATGTTGGCTGGAGGTTCTGCAGGCGTGCCACCGTGGTGGATGGCATTCACGTCAATGTCGATGTCGATTTTCTTCCTTTTCGTTCAGTATCCATTGATGTATCGATTTTATCATCGCGAAGAAGATGATGAACTAACAGAAGCTCAAGTCGAGCGTCTTGTCCATCGTGCAGTGAGTAAATGTGAGAAGAAACTTCGAATCACAATTGATTGGGATGCATACAAGATGCAACAGCGAGACATCAGTATCGATGTGTTGGTACCATACAGTACAACAATGGAGACATATATCGATTCACGAGATGTTCGGGGGGAGATGGTCAAACGAGTTTTGGATGAATTCAAGGCATTCGGTGTCATGAAACCTCTTCATCTTCAGGCGAACTCAGATGATAGCAGTCAGGGTGTCTTTGAATCTCTAAGATATGGCTTGGATGCAAGCAAAGTGTCCGTTGAAGCACAAGGCGATGGTGAAGCATTGGTCACAGATTATTCAAAATTCTTTGAAGATGTTAGCACACTCGCCGGTGTCGAAAATCGAGCGGTTGATGCAATTCAGGATTGGTTCAAGAAGCAGAATTTAATCGATCGAGGAAGCAAAGTTTACTCTGATGATTTACGATTATACGTGCGTATCATCTATCTGCCCAAACTTCGATTCGCGTTCTTCAGATTCAAGCGCTCATTCGTTGACATTACTGCGGATATCGAGAATCATATGCGCCTTGCAATGAAGGATTACTTGATTGATCGTGAATTGGTGGTTAGCGCGCGTAACGAAGTCGGGACTCTCTCTGACCGTTCTGCTGCTGGCCGTGTCGAAAAGTCAGATGGTGGTAAGCAGCAGGCTTTGGTCGCAAAGCAAGAAGGAATCGTTGGTACGCTATTGCAAAATCAAATCATGGGTGATGTCCTATCGACGGTAGAATTCGTGGCGCAAGAGAAACGCGATTTCATCAATCGTTGGGGATTTTGGGGCCTAATCGTTTTCGTTTGGATTCCGTTCATGGCATCCGGTGTATTGGTAGGGGCAATGCTTGGTCTGTTAAGTCGCATGAATTTCTTGCGCGTACTCATCGCCTGTACCGTTGGAGGTTTCGCAGCCTCGATTACATGGGCATACACTGCACGTGGAATCATTGAGGTCATGGAACGATATCACGCAGAGGCCCTCATTCCATGGATGATCGCCATCGTGGTCATCTTTGCACTCGTACACCTTCGAACAAGTAAGAAGCGACGTAGAGAAGCCCTATTCAAGGAAACACAACAGTTCTTTGGTGGTGGCAGCGATTCAACTTCTTGAATCATTCATCCATCCATGTTGTCTCGCCATCAATGAACTGTCTAATGATTGAACTCTCTGCTCGGACGAGATGTTCAGAAACAGTTGATCGCCCTAGGTCGAGGTGTTTTGAAAGGTCGGCAAGTGTGATTCTACGAGGGACCTCATACCAACCCAATTCTAGGGCTGCAGTGAGTACTTCCACTTGCCTTTCACTTAGCAAATCCTCCTTGATTAAATCATCAGGAGATACAGATGTTGCACTGATGCGATCTGGCCGCAGCATTAGGCGCGCTGCCGTCACTACAATTCGGATTGATAGCGTACTTCCACGCATGGTGTAATGGATTCCTTCAGAATCCCATCGGCTTCCAACTTTGATTGTAAGTTTGCCCACGCGTGCAGATAGTTGGCTCAATGGGTGATTAATTCTCGCCACTAGAATGTAGGCTGAATCGCCTCCAATTGGTTCAGCAAGGACCTCTTCTATTTCCAAAAAATCAGTTGCTGCGTCAAGATCATCAGGTCCCTTCCCCTCCTTGAAGATGACACGAATCATGAATCTGATCCGATCTGAATTCCGTTCCAAATAACCCATATGCATCGCCCAATCGATGATTTTAATCAGAGGAGCGACATTTGAGAGATGCAAGCGTTCATGACGCCAGAACATGGTCACTTCTCGCATATGCCTCCCCCGTGTGTTGTTGGTGTCGTATCTGCATTTCAATACGCCCCCGTCGCCTTCTAGTGCTTTTTTTGTGAATGCCTATATGTTGCCGCCTGTTGGTTGATACTGTGATAACATGACTTTGGTCAATATGGCTGGAATACACAGACATTACGTGATGGCGTCTGGTACTGTAAAGGCTCTAAATGGAATCAATCTCAACATCAAGGAAGGTGAGAGAGTCCTCTTGCTCGGACCATCGGGTTCTGGTAAGACGACGCTGTTGAATTGCCTAGCAGCACTTGACAATCCAACAGAAGGAGATTACACGTTCAAAGAAGTAGAGGTCCCTCGGGGACACGCTGAGAAAATGACCACATTTCGTCGAGAAAATATTGGATATGTATTCCAGTTCTTCAATCTCCTCCAAGATTTGACAGTTCTTGAAAACATCCTCCTCATCCAAGAATTATCAGATGGCCGCGATGAGGCTCGCGCACGTGAATTACTCGCCTTGGTCGGTCTTGAAGAAGAAGTGAATCGCTTCCCTGCTGAGATTAGTGGGGGGCAGCAGCAACGCGTTGCAATCGCCCGCAGCCTCGCCAAGAAACCTAATCTTCTACTGGGGGATGAATTAACAGGGAATTTGGATTCAGAAACCTCTGCAAAAGTGATGGAAGTCTTGGTCAGTGCTTGCAAGGCCGAGGGAATCACAACAGTCATGGTCACTCACGATGAATCTCTGATTAAGTATGCGAATCGGGTTGTACGCCTAGATAGTGGAAAAATCATCTCTGATGAAAGGATTTGAATTGAGGTGTATTCATGTCGATGCTGCTGACGAAGAGGCTCGCAAGAAGCCTGTGGCGTACCAAATTACGCCTCTCAGCAGTCATTCTGATGGTTTCGATTGGCGTATTCGCAGGCATCGCTTTTGGTGCCTATGCAATTTCAGTCACTACTCTGTATGATGACATCTATGCTGATGATGATGATGGTGTCAATTTACCCGATGTTTGGGTTGAGAACAATGCTGGAAATTGGAATGCGACAACTTCCGGAAATCTTTGCCAAGAGATTCGTAATCAATGGCCGAGCGAAACGCTAGAACTAGACCACTGTGAGCCCCGTCTGCGCTCCGATGGACAATTCTTCAGTGGAGATACAGACCTCGTCATGATTCCTGCGGTTTGGCACGGAATCGATGAAGGGGAAGTGGACAAGGTTTGGATCCCGAATCACGATTGTTGCGGTGGACGAATGGCCTCAGCAGCCGACGAGATTGTCATCGATCAGCACGCGATTGAGGGCCTTGGGATTGAGCTTGGAGACACCGTTCGCATCAGCGCAGGTGCTGGCTATACGCTCAACTACACAGTGGTTGGAATCGGCTTTCATTCAAATCATCTCTATTACACAATTGGGGATGGAATCATCCCCGCTCAACCGGGAACTTTTGTGACTGGATACATGACTGACGAAGGCCTTGAAGCGCTTGCCAATTTCAGTGCAGGAGATTCTAATTTACTGTTAATTGATGTTGAGGGTACACCTGACTCACAATCTCCTGAATCAAGCGGTTTGATTGAGTTAATTGGTGGTATTTCTGAAATCGCAAGAGAGAACGATGATTCGGCGATGGGTGTGTATGATCGAACCGGTGTACATTCGGTTGAGTTCCTGAGAGCAGATGTGGATGGTGCTTCGAAAACTTACCCTGTTGTTACGGGAATGCTGGCAGTGGTAGCGGGCATCACAATTTTCCTCAGCCTCCAACGTTTGATACAATCACAGGCCAAGGATATCGCTGTTCTTCGCACCCTCGGAGTCAAGCGAATGTCCATCATGCCTGGTTATGTCATTGCACCGATTTTTATTGGAATAATCGGATGTTTTTTGGGTGTTATTCCTGGGGTATTATTTGGAGCACCGGCAATGACCAAGATGTATGAGAGCATCATTGGAATCCCCATCATCAATCCAGAGATGCCTACAAATCTAGTGGTGAACACTGTAATCATTTCAATGATCATCGTATTCTTATCTGGAATATGGCCTGCTATACAGGCATCTCGATTGCAACCTCTTGAGGTATTAAGAGGTCAACATGAGATTCGCGTGTCCTCTAGAGGTCTGCAGAAGTTGACCGCGAAATTGCCTGCAACCATTGGATTGACCATCCGTTCCAGTGTACGCAAACCGGTTCGATTGGGATTGACGTTCTTTGCTGTCGGAATTTCGATGCTGATATTTGGTTCGATGATAATATTGATGGATTCCTTCGGAGAAATCTTCGTTGGTGGATTGAAAGAACGCCAAAGTTGGGATGCTCAGGCATTCACGATGGGCAATGAGGAAGCGATTGTCGAATGGGCGGATGAACATGGAGTTGAACATGAACTCATGCTCATCTTCCCAGGTAATCCAGTTGATGACAATCGACAATTGACCGCCTATGGGTTGGAGAATGTCACAACTAAATCTGGCAAATCGATGTATCTAGTCTATCTTTCAGAAGGAAATTTACCATCTGCCAATCAGACCATCCCAGAAGTTCTCATTGATGAAGGCCTCAATCATTTCCTCGGTTGGGAAATTGGAGAAACACATACAATAGTCTTCGGAACAATCACGGTCGATGTCAAAATTACAGGATTTACTCAAGGCGATTTGTCTAGAACTGTGTATTTCTATCGCGCCGATCTTGCAGAAGTATTGGGTATTGAGGCGACCGCAGTCATGCTTCACTTCCCAGAAACCGTCGATCTGGATGAGGAACTAGCCATGAATTCCTTGGGGATTGCCATACGCGAAGACTCGCTTGATGCATTTGAATCACTTATGGAGCAACAACAGGGCATCTTCCTAGCAATAGAAGGGCTAGGCATCTTGGTTGCAGTCGCTGTATTGTTCAACACGTTGGTCATGAATTTAGCTGAGCGAGACCGGGAATTGGCAACACTACGCGTGTTAGGTGCATCCAACAATCGCTTGGGCGCGATGCTCTTTGGAGAACATCTTGTTATCGGATTAATCGGTGGAATTTTGGGATTTATCTTCTCTCTACTGGGCACGAAATTTTTGATGTCTACCTTTATCACTTGGTCTGCTTATTTCACAGTCGCCCCGTCCAATGATTCCATCTTCCTCTTAATTGGTATAGTGGTGTTTATTTCCATCTCTTTGACACCGTTTGGCATGTGGAGAATCAAGAGAATGGACCTTGTCGAGAAGGTGAAAGATCTCTCGCAATGAGGTGTTTACATGCGCTTGGTCACTTGGAATCTCAATGGTATCCGTGCCGCGATTCGCAAGGGGCTGGATGAGTTCGTAGATCGCATCAACCCCGACATTCTATTGTTGCAAGAAACTCGAGCTTTACCCGAGCAACTGCCAAAGGATTGGAACCCTAGTATGACACACACACTCATGCATCCTGCTGAGAAGAAGGGCTACTCTGGAGTGGCGACTTGGGCCAATGAATCATTCGAAGAAATGGGTCGTGGAATTGGTACGAAATTGGATCCAGATGATATCGAAGGTCGAATGCTACACACCTATCACAATGGCGTCCATTGCCTCAATTGTTACTTGCCCAGTGGCTCCAACAAAATTGAACGTCAAATGTGGAAAGAACAGTGGATGGAAGATTTGCTTGAATGGGCACGCCCGTTCACGAAATTGGATGAGCCCGTGTTCCTCTGTGGTGACCTCAATATTGCGCATACAGAAGACGACATTTGGAATCCAGTCGGTAACAAAAACATGAGCGGATTTTTGCCTCACGAACGCGAATGGTTTGATCGAATACTCGCTTCTGGTTGGAACGATTTGTTACGTATCGGAGTCGGTCCTGGAAAGGGTCCCTATTCATGGTGGTCGAATCGGGGACGAGCCCGGGAACTGGATCGTGGTTGGCGAATTGATTACGTCTTGGCCAATGCTGCTGGAGCGCCACTATTGCAGCGCGCTTCCGTGATGAGAGAAGGCGGACTGGTTGTCAGTGACCACGCCCCAGTCATCGTTGATTTGGACATTTAGGTCGACCCTACGGGTCGACAAACGCTCAAATGCAGGAAGTAGTCGGGGCGAGTATGAGCGCCGACCTTTCCAATCGTCTTCAGCGACTTTTGCCAAATGGTCGTGGCGTTTGGATTCCGATGGACCATGGCATCTCCAGTTATCCTGAAGATGGTCTTGACCGAATGGATTCAGTCATCGATTCGGTGATTGCTGGTGGGGCGGATGCCATCGTTTGCCAGAAAGGCGTAGTTTCACACCAATCTGCACGTACTGGATGGGACGGGTTTGTTTGCCATGTCTCAGTCTCAACAGTTCACGGTGGTGAAAATGCACAGAAAAAAATCAAAGTTTGCTCAGCCAGTGAGGCACTTTCAAGAGGCGCAAATGGGATTTCAGGACAAATTAATCTTGGAGATCTCAATGAGCCTGAGATGATAATTGACATGGGTGAATTGACTTCTGAAGCACATGCATTGGGGATGCCCGTATTGGGAATGGTATACCCGCGTGGCCCGAATCTGGTGCAGATTCCCAATGACATTACGGGTGGTGTAGCACATGCTGCTCGAGTCGCGTTTGAACTCGGCTGCCATGTCGTGAAGGTCCCATGGACCGGTTCAATCGAATCCTTTCAGAAGGTCGTTGAAGCAGTTCCAATACCTGTGTTGATTGCAGGTGGACCCAATGGTTCAGGATTTGAAAAGACACTTGAAATCGTCAAGATGGCCATGCAAGCGGGTGGTGGAGGTGTTTGCATGGGTCGACAGGTATTCGGTTCTGAAGATCCGTCTTCCTGCATTCGTTCTCTACGTGAGATTATTCATGGATAGGTGAAATCATGGAGTTATGGTTGGATGCTGCAAGTTCTCCGAACGGAGTCGACACACCGTATCCTGCAGATCGAGTGTTACTCGCAGCTGGTGACGCGATTCCCGCTTGGACAGATGACGTATTGTTTGCTTGTGAAGATGGCAGAATCCTTGACACATCGACCAAATCGGTTGGTGTTCATGTGGACATTGGGGATGCAGAAGGTCAGGAAGCCGCCAAATCTCTGGTTGGCATGGTCCATTGGTTGGTATTGACTACTGGAGATTGGCAGATGATCCCTCTAGAGAATCTCGTTGCAGCCACTCAGGGTACCGGTACTCATTTGGCTGCACGCATCGATCAAAATAACACTGCTCGAGGGGCTGCATTCGCTCTCCAGACTGGTGTTGACGCACTCCTATTGCCTCCTGATGAACCCGAATTATGGGCAGAGGCCCAAGATATTGCAGCAGAGCGATTGGCGCTTCTTTCAAAGGGTGTTGAGGATGCTTTTGAGGAGGAAGAAACCGCATTGGTTGAAGTATCAGTCATCGGTGTAGAAGATGGTGGGAATGGCGACCGTGTTTGCATTGATCTAACTTCGATACTTGAAATTGGTGAAGGGCTACTTATCGGTTCATCATCATCCGCACTCGCACTTGTTCACGGTGAAACATTGGAAAGTGAATTCGTCCCTCCTCGACCATTTAGAGTGAATGCTGGGGCTGTCCATTCGTATGTTCAGATGGCTGATGGTTCAACCAAATATCTATGCGAACTTGAAGCAGGAGACGAGGTCGCTGTTTGTGATTCATCTGGTGGGATTCGTTCAGCAACTGTCGGACGATTGAAAATTGAAACACGACCATTCTTAATTGTCAGATTCAGACACTCGGATTCTGGAATCATTGGGCAAACCTTCCTTCAACAGGCAGAAACGGTTCGTCTCGTCTCTCCGAACGGAGAAATGCCATCTGTCACATCTATATCCGATGATTCTAGGTTGTTGGCCATGGTGGGAATTAGCGCTAGACATATCGGTCAGAACGTACTCTCACATGCTGAGGAGCGTTAGGGGGGAGTGACATGGCGGTTCTAGGCAGAGGAGAAGGTCATGGTGGACTCACCATTCTTCATGCGCTTGGTGCAGGGTATGGAAGTGCAATTGGGATTGACCTTTCAACTCGTGTTCAATTACGAGATTCTCCAGTGAAAAAGGCACCAGAAGATGAACATGGTTTACTCCCAGCCGTTGAGGCAGCATGGACTGCTGCTGGATTTCCATTGCCTGAAGCCGATGAATTACATTGGGCAGTTCGAAGTGATTTACCCATCGGTCGCGGCCTGAAATCTTCAGCCGCACTAGCCGTTGCAGCCATCCGTGCGTTGGCTGAAGCAACTGAATCTAAATTGGAGAATCATCAGATTGTTGACATTGCTGCAGCCGCTCAGTTGGCCTGTGAATGTTCTCTTACCGGTAGTGTGGATGATGCTTGGGCAGCAGTAGAACCTGGTTGGAAAGTCGTCGACCCCACGGTTCCAGCGGCACAGGGCGTCTTGATGGAAGGACAATTGGAAGATTCCGATGATTGGGCCGTTCTCATCATTGATCGTGGTCCAAGGGAATTAACACCAGACCCTGAGCGTTTCCAATTCGCAGCCGCTCAATTCCAACGGGCAATCGCCGCGATTGAACAAGAACAAATCTTCCCAGCAATGGTCCAGAATGGACGTGCAGTCGCCACCGCAATGGGCGATTCTTTGGGGAGAAATTTGAGTAATGATTTGGGTATTCTAGGCGGCCGTGCATGTGGTATTAACGGGTCGGGTCCAGCGATTTTCTGTATCTTATTGGCTGAGCAAGAGTCATCGATTAACAGAATTAAACGAACCTTAGAGCCCCGAGGATGGGATATCCTACAGACCAAAATCTGGACCAGTGAGGCATAAGTGCGAAGTCAGACTCGCGCTGCACCCGTAGGGTGCAGCGATGGGAATGAATCTCGGTGATGAAGTTCGAGTCACATTGTTTGGCGAGAGTCATGGTGTGGCGGTCGGCGCCCTCTTAGAGGGCTTACCTGCGGGTACTCCCATCGATGAATTGAGACTCATTTCAGATTTAGAAAGGCGGCGCCCAGGCCGCCGTTTGCTTTCATCACGTGCAGAATTGGATCTCTGTGAGATTCTCTCTGGGGTACACGAAGGAAAGGCTACAGGTGCTCCAATTCTGTTACTAGTTCGAAATCAGGATGCAAAACCACGCGACTATGCCTTTCTCCCAGATCATCCTCGTCCGGGTCATGCGGACTTACCTGAATCTGTACGAACGGGTGGACATGCAGACCCGAGAGGGGGCGGTTCACATTCCGGCCGACTAACACTGGGACTTGTGGCCGCTGGTGCTTTGGTACGAGAGATTCTCATTGCGAGAAGAGTCGATGTCGTCGCACACTGTGCAGGTATTGGTGGGATTAAGGCACGATATTCACAAGAATCTCAAGATTCTGAGGCTTGTAAATTGTTGAATTGCAACGATATGAATGCTGCAGATGAAATGCTCACGTTGGTACATTCGTTACGCAAAGATGGAGACACCATCGGCTCAACAGTTGAGGCTCGTATCGAAGGACTTGAATTGGGCCTTGGTGAGCCATGGTTTGATGGGATTGAACCGGCACTAGCACGAGGTTTGATGGCAATACCTGGTGCCAGAGCCGTAGAGTTCGGGCGTGGCGCAGATGTTGTCAATATGCGTGGCTCTGAGCACAATGATGCATGGGGGGACGGTCCCAAACCGATTGGTGATGATGCAGATGGTGCATTAGGTGGAATGGCAACTGGTGCACCCTTGCGAATTCTTGTACATTTCAAACCACCCAGTTCAATTTCAATTCCTCAAATGACTCTTCATTTGCCATCAGGTGAAATGCGTGAACTCACAATAGGTGGTCGCCATGACCCGGTTCTTGCACCTCGTGCAGCACCTGTTGTCGAGGCTGTATGTAGTCTAATCATTGCCGATTTGATGACGATCCGGGAGTCATCAACATGACTACAAACGTTCACAAATTTGGTGGTTCCTGCCTTTCCTGTGCTGCTGACATTGATGCGATTGTTTCTCGTGTTCAACATTCAACGAACAAACAAGTCCTGATTGTTTCAGCGTTTCGTGGCGTCACAGATCGTATCATGGAACAGATTGATTCTCCTCGTCCAAATTCGATTACACCTTTCGTTTCGTCAATCGAAATTGAACATTTGGAATCAGTTCCAGAAATCATCGATTCACCTTGGGCTGTGCGCTTTGCAGAAACGCTTCATGTTCTTGCAAATCGCCTCGCAGAATATGATGAAAATCCCACGCCTACCATTCGCGCAGATGCCTTGGCTTGCGGTGAACGATTGTCCAGTCTGGCCGTTGCAGCGGCTCTGGATGCGGCGGGAATTCCTGCTCAACCATCATGGTCAGAAGATGTCGGGATTCGTCTAATTGGTACTGGTGAATTTGCTCATATTGATGCTGAAAAAACCCAGTCACTCATCGATTTACCAATGGGTGCGATTCCAGTCATTACTGGATGGTATGGTGTTACAAAGGACGGAATTGCATTGCTTGGCCGAGGTGGCTCTGACCTAACGGCAACCACAGTTGCTGCGGCTCTCGATGCCAATGAAGTCACCATTTGGAGAGATGTTCAAGGAGTATTGGCACTTTCTCCTCGTTGGGCATTACCTGGACGAAATCTACGAAATTTGTCATACACTGAAGCCGCTGAATTGGCATTATTCAGTGAACCAATGTTACATCCAAATGCAGTGGAACCGTTGCGTAAGATTGGCATCCCGCTTCACATTCGGCCATTACATGAACCTGAGTCTAATGGGACGATCATTGGACCATCAATCAATACGGAAACCCCCGTTATCCGTGCTATTGGTTGTTTGCCCCACTTGGTCCCACTTTCTTGGACATTATCCAGTGCTCTATCGCTCACTGAGAGTGTATCAAATGCAACCACAGCCCTCGGTCGTGAGCGAATTCGAATCGCCTCTCTACGTGCGCTACCCGGACGTGTCCGATTACTCGTACCCGCTCGGATGGCAGCACGAGCTGAACGAGTATTACGTGACAAACCTAGTTTACCTACTCCGATTGTTGGTGAACCCATGTCCATCCTCTGTTTTGTGGGTGAAGGCATTGGTCAGCAAGTGGATATTCGCCAACAGATTGCCTTAGCGGCTTCCAACGGTGGAATTGATCTCACCTTCAATGATGACGAAATCAGAGATCACGCATTGCACGCTGCCGTTCCTGCCAATCAAACTGAAGATGCCCTACAGACACTATGTTCATCTCTAGGATTGCTAGTGAATTAATCACTCAATCCATGGATTCGCGCCACTTCTGAATGCGAAGTGGGATGTTTGCTGCGAATAGAGTTGCAACAATCATGAAGACAATCATTGTTCCAAGAGCGACTCCATATACACTGGTTAACTCCACAGATTCAGATAATCTCCGTGCCGTTTCTGGATCAAAGATATCAAAGAACCACGGGATAATGACATTGATCATCAGCGTGGATAAAGCAACAATTGTCGCAATCACTGGGGTAATCACTAGGCTGATGTGATATCGGCTCAGTACTTTCTTCACATTCATGACGTAGACTTCGCCTGTTCGGATGCTGGTATCTAGCATTGAGAATCGAATCAATCCATTTGTGACTTCGATGTACATGACCAATGCAACTGCGTAAATCACTAGCAATACTTTGACCCAACCTTCTCCCAATTCATCCAGCAATCCTGTTTCAAAGGTTACTTTTGAGGCAGCGAATCGAAGTGAGATTAAGATGAACAATACATAGGATGCAAGTAGTCCACGTGCATCCCTTCTGAAGATTCCATAGAATCCTGCGCCAAGTGCGCTAACGACAATTAGGAGGTGTAGAATTTGGCCCAATGCATCGAATCCAATCCATACTGCGAACGTATTCCAAAATGTACCATCTGCTGGAGTCACCAGATAGGTTAACACAGCGAGAATCATCATTAATCCTCCACCAATCAATTGCAACGTCTGTACCATTCGGTCAGCGGGTAGGAATTTCATCTTCGGAATAAGTGGGCCACCAAACAAACTTTCAACAAAAGTGGGAACATGTACCTCTGGGACAGCATCTTTTGGAATGTCGGAATTACCGGTCATTTTTCCAGCGAGTTTCTTACGACTAGGTGCGCCACTACGGACAGTTTTACCTTCGTAAAGGTGTGATGTATCTAGTGATTTACCTGCTGCCATTATTTCACCTCAGAATCCTCTGGCTCCTGCTAGAGCAGTAGAGAGTAACATTTCGGGCTCCCAATCCATGACAAAGGCACCGAGACCTCTTAGTTCACTAATCAAAATATCACGTTCAGTCTTCATAACTTCATACCCGGTACGGTCCAATCGCTTGGCATCAAATTCAAACTCTAAACTCGATGGGCTGAGAACAGTCACATCGAAATCACGTGCTCTGAAGTCCCTAACTGCGTTGACCAACGTAGGGTCGCCCTCTAGTGGACTCAAGATGATGATTGGACTGCCTTTGTTGATGTGTGGCATTATCCGATTTGTCACAACCTGTAGTGGAGTATCTCCCTTTGCAGATGCACCTGCAAGTTTAGTCAATAGAACGTAGAGTTGCTTCTTCCCCGTGTCGCGATCTACACTATTGATGTCGCTTCCATAAATAACCAAACCAACAGAGTCACGTCTACTGAGGAAGTATTGCGCTAGACTTGCTGCTGCTCGGGTACTGTAGACGAGTGAATTACGACTCACTGGTCCAGTTTCAGAAATTGCTCGACTATCTACAATGAGGATGATATCGGATACAGCATCTCGTTCAAACTCATTGACCATCATTTTTCCACTTCGTGCGTACGCTTTCCAGTTCACCTTTCTCATGGCGTCACCTGGGATGTATTCTCGCAGGTTGTAGAAGTTTGAACCTTCTCCAGGTTGTCGAATGTTGACAGCACCTGTGAAAATCTTTGGAACTTTGCTCTTGACGAATGCTTCCTTGAGGTCTTCAGTTTTTGGGAACACAAGGAAATCATCGTATACGTGAATTTCTTTTTCCTTGTGGAACAAGCCGAAAGGATCCTGCACTCGGATACTGACTGGCCCGAGTGTGTAAAATCCACGCAGAGGACACTCAACGGTATATTCGATGAGCGTCTCTCTTCGTGGACCCAATTCCATCAGGATGTAGTTCGCGCCTTCTTTGATTCGCATGACTTCAGGGACGGTGTCTTTGACTTCCAGAACTTTAGAGAGAGGAGACATGTTCTGTAATCGAAGAGTGACTTGAATTTCACCATCCTCAAAGATTCGTGCTGCCGAAATTTTACGCATTGCTGAAAGGGACGCCAATGTTGGAGCATCCTCACCTTCAGCATCTTCATCGATTCGACGACCTGTTGATGCAACATCTGCGTGTGCAGCTCGGAGAGCAGCCCAAGTCAAGAAGGAGAGGAACACGACGGCTACGGTGACCAACTGCGGGTTACGCAGAACAAGGCCAAGCAAATACAGCGCTGTCGCTACACTAGCGAACATTGCTGATTTACGACTCCAAGCCATGGCTATCTCCTCTTGATTTTCGCGGAAACGTTTCCAATTTCACTCAGACAGTCGGTACTGGAACTTCTCGGAGAATCGATTCGACGACCTCTTGTTGTTCTAGTCCCTTGATCTGGTGTTCCGGCTTGAGGATAAGACGGTGGCTGACCGCAAGCGGTGCAACTGCCTTCACATCATCCGGGGTTACGAAGTCACGGCCGCGCATTGCAGCAGCAGCACGCCCTGTCTTTAGCAGAGCCTGTGAACCACGTGGAGATGAACCGACGAGTACTCGTGGGTCTTCTCTGGTTCGTGCAACAATCTCGACCATGTACATGCGGACGGCTGGGTCAACGTATACGTCTTCGATAGCCTGTTGCATGGCAACTACACGGGCAGGGTCTGTAATGACCTGAACGTCAACTGCATCCTTCTTTCGAGCGATACGTCGAGCAAGAATCTCGTCTTCATCAGCTCTGTCAGGATATCCAACACTCATCTTGAACATGAATCGATCCAACTGTGCTTCGGGCAGTGGGTATGTACCCTCTTGCTCAACAGGGTTCTGGGTCGCCATGGTCAGGAACGGACTTGGCAGTTTGTGGGTGACCGTACCGATTGTAACTTGCTTCTCTTGCATTGCTTCAAGCAGTGCAGCCTGTGTCTTTGGTGGTGCACGGTTAATCTCGTCAGACAATAGCAAATTACAGAAAATCGGTCCGGGCTTGAATGTAAATTCGCCTTTCTTCGCATCATAGATGTTCGTACCTGTGATATCTGCTGGTAGCAGGTCAGGTGTAAACTGAACACGCTTGAAATCACAGCCAAGCGCATCAGCGAAGGTATTCGTCATCAATGTCTTCGCTAGTCCAGGGTAATCTTCGAACAGCAGGTTGCCGTTCGAAAGAATGTTGACCAGCACGTTGTCGATAACGTGGCTCTTACCAATAATCACTTTCGACACTTCAGCGCTAATTGCTTGACCAATTGCGCCGACAGCCGCGAGTCTCTCGCGAACTTCTGGTGTGCTCTGGTGTTTCGGGGTCTGCGGGGCGGCCGGTGCCGGTGCCACAGGCGCGGGTGCTGGCGCTGGGGCGGGGGCAGGGGCCGGCGCAGGGGCCGCTGGTGCGGCCGGGGCTACGGGGTTTGGCGTTGGTACGCCTGGTGGCGGTGGTGCCTGCATTTTCTTTCACTTCCTCTCTTTTTTTTGTGACTGCGTCACGCTTTCTTCCCCCAACGACGGATCGTTTGGAGTAGCTGACGCAACTCCTCGGGGGAATAGGTTCGGTTCTGACTGTAGGCCAGTTCCGTGAGACGTGGGTCACCAATCATCGTCTGCACTTCTGCAGGCGGTTTCAGTGCCATTTCGTCTCGAGTTAAATCATAGAAAAGTCTGACCTTGGACATCAACGATTCTTGAACACGTTTTCTATACGTGCCGGGGTCAATTTTCTCTGGGCGTTCTCTAAATCTGGTCAAATCGAAGACATGACGCCAATTCGCTTTCTCTGGTACGACCATAATCGCAACCAGTAGGAGTAGCAATACATTGAGGATAATCAGCCACTTTAGGAATGCATCACTTGTGAGTAATACAATCGTTGCCATTGCATCGGTAAATGGTGCACTAAGTACGCCAGTTACGTGTCGGCTCTCATCGAATACAATTTGGAAATTGGAGTGTGATAGTCTGATAGTGTTGGAAATTTCTTGGTTACCGAATTCCATCATCGAGTAGATGAGTGCACGCATATAGTGCTGATTACCATCCCATTCTCGATCATTGTTCAATCCGTTCATCCAACATGATGGTGTGCCCAATGGACAATCTTTGAACATACCAGTGGATTCTGCTTCTTCAAAATCCCACAAACGATTGCTGAATGCAGTTTGGTCAGCAACGAAGACAATTGATCCTGTGACTTCAATTTCAGACAGCGTGCCACTGGAACCTGCCTTGTTATCGAGTGCAACAATACCTGGGTAATCAATTCGAACAATGAGACTCAAATTTCCGGGTGCTGGATTCATCTCATTTCCACCATCTCCATCTCCTGCGATGTCGATGAAAGCACCTCTGCTTGCCGAAGCAAGAGCCTTAATTCGTCGTTGGTTATTGGAGTCTTCAGAGTAATTCTCGACCATGAGTCCGGTAGGTTCTCTGAACATGACTGGCATTCTGCAACCCTCTACGGTTCTGAATGCCAAATCGGTGACTGAACATCCTTGACGCAGTGATGATTCAGACATTCCATCGATGGACTCGTTGATGGAGGCCAGACTCCAAACGTTTTTCCAGTTGTCTGGTCGGAAATTCCCGGTGTCCATGTTGATTTCATCCCAGTGCTGGTCTTCATCATACAACGATGCCTGTTGGTAGGTGACACCGAACTTAGCAGCGACTCGATTCGCATTTGCGTTGTCAGCAGCGATAATGACCTTGCCACCTTTTTCTGTCACAAATTCGTGAATCTTACTCGCTTCTGTTTCATCAATTGGTTTCTCTGGAGAAATGATGAGTAGCATTGTTCGATGAGGATCTTTCCAATCATTGACAAGCATGGGTGTTGACATCGTATTGGCGATTGAATAACCATCATCATCGCCAAGAGATTCAGCCATCAGGTTGAGTTGTGCTAGGCTTTGTGCTTCGTTATCTGTTGACTCAAACACATATGCAGAATAGACTGTATCTTTGTTGGCAGAGAATACCATTGGAAGAATGAGAGTTAGGAGTAGAATCAGTACGAGAGAGGATGCAACAATCATCCCAAATCGACTGCCTTCTTTGTTTTCCTCAGCCACGTCTTTTCCCCCCTGTATTACAATTGGAGCCAAGGCTCCAGCACACCAACGCTTCCGCCAATCTCATTCTGCAAATATAGGTTGCTGCATGTCGATTGGGGTCTAATGGCTACTTTTGTAGGAGTTTCAAGTTGACCCTTTCCGTATCAATCGTCGAAAATACCCCAACAGGGTAATTTTTTGTCAATCATCGCGCCTGCGCAGGATGGCAGCCAAAATGAGGCTCATTGGTGCGGCCAAGTAAGGCATCATTAGGAAGTTCTCACTTTCGACTACTTCCTGATTTTGAGGTCCATCATCCCCACCAGTATTGGCATCGTTGTTGTTCTGTTGGCTGCCCACAGGTTTTGCTTCTATTGTCACGTCAAGTTCGCCTTTGTTTGAGGTATCACCCATGCCACCATTCGCCACACCTGTGGAACGAATGCTCAACTCAAGATTACAGTCTCTAGATGGATGTGTTGACGAAGCATCATATTCTAGTGTGACACTCAATGATGTACCTCTTTGTGCGACACTACCTTTTACATCCTCAAGTGAGTCATCTTCGACGGTAAGTAATGGGCAATTGTCTTCAAGATCATAGGAACTGAATGAATCCTGAGTATTCCCATCATTCCAGAGTTTGACATCGACTTGGAATTCAGTGCCTGCATTTACTGGATGTCCAATGTCGGTATATTCGACTCTCCAACGAAACAATTCGGGAACGATTAGTTCGCCGTCAATGGATTCAGATGAAACTGGAACCAATGAAGGGAATACGGCCCAAGATGTTAGTTCACCTTGGATTTCGAATCCATAAGTGGTTCCAGATGCCATGTTCCAAACATCTCCACCTCCTGCTGTCATCGTGAAGGTATCATTCGCCCCGCCTGAGACGGTTGCAGTCTCGGGCCCATCGGTTGAGCCATCGTTGTCTGAATCATATTCTAGTGAGATTTCGATATCGCCCGCAGCATTGTCATTACGAATCCAGAATTCAATTGATATTTGTCCTTCTGAAAGAGGGTATGGTTCTTGTTCTTGTCCATCTGGAATCACAAAACCCATTTCCCATCCGACAAAATCAGGAACCTGTGCACTCAAGGGCGGTACTGGAAGCAACGCGAGAAGTGCAAGCGCACAGAGTGCGAATCCAATCCCTTTTCGAGTGCCCATTGTATTGCCGTGTCATCCATCAGGCATGAATGCCACGCTCATAAATCCTGAAGCGGACTCATGGCTCTCTTTGCCAAAACACGAATCATTTTCCGACGATATGCAGGAGGGAAGTATGTGTTGTTAACTGGCTTGACGGCCTTGCGAATATTTTCTGCCAATACAGCAATACTCTCCTTTCCATTCCATGCCTCAATCGCATCTGCACCTAATTCTGAGTGATCACCTGGAATGCTTTCGCAACCTGTTGTAGCCAACCTGAGTCCGGTTATTTTCCCCTTCTCAATTTTCCAAGCCGCAGCGACGCCGGCCTCAGGGAAATCCCATGACTTTCGAAGACGAAGCTTCTGATATTCCCCTTGCCACTCCTCGATACCCTTCGGCAAGGTCACATGGGTCACCATCTCACCCTTTTGCAAAACATTTCGAGTCATTCCATCTAGTTGGAAGAAATCAGCAAATGGCATGGAGCGCGCACCAGCACTACTGGCCAAGTGGATGGTTGCATCTAGTGCGATGAAGGCTGCAGCTAGGTCTGCTTGATAGGTGGCCACACAGAGCGTGTTCTGGTTTGGGATAACACGACAATCTGCATTGGTGTCACAATCACACTTGTGGCACCAATCGATACTACGTCGCCATTCTTCGCCTTGATTAAACCAGAAACATCTGGTGTCAAGGCAAATGTTTCCACCGACTGTTGCCGAGCGCCTTAGCATCACGCTGGCAATGGTTGAGGCCGTTTGGCGAAGAAGTGGATGCGCTTCAGAAGATTCTGCTAGGTCATGAATTCGTACCATCGCACCAATGACTGTACTCGATAGTGAATTCAATTCCTGAATGCCTGCCAATGAAATCACATGAGGTTTAACGTTCAGATGCCACTTGTAATTTGGAAGGAGATCTGTACCGCCAGACACCCAATCAAAGTCATCTAATTCTGCAGCCAATCCTAGGGCTTGAGCAAGGTTGGATGGTGTGTGTAGGGTGAACGGTGGCATTCGCATCAGGCACCACCTCGGTGTCGTCTCTCGACATGCCCCCAGGCTCTCGCGGCGCGCTTCTTAGGGTCTGCCAAATCCTCAGGGGTTGGAACAACAGATTCCCTCCAGCCCTCATTTTGTTCAGACATCGGTATGTCTGGATCAAATCCAAAGAGAACACCATTCACATACGATGATCGATCTTCTTGGATATCTCGTAGGTGGTCACGTGTGGCATGTAAACTGGCACGTTCTGCAAGTCTCTGTTCTAGGGCACTTGGCTCAAATGTTGGTATGGGTAAATCGAGAGGGTCATCGATGCCAAGTTGTTTGCAATGTTTCTCAATTCGCTTGTGCAATCGGTCAGGAGTGACTGGTAGCTCGTCAATTCGAATGCCAATCGCGTCATAGATGGCGTTGCAAACAGCGGGTAATATTGGAAGCAGCGGCCCTTCTCCAGCTTCTTTGGCACCGAACGGTCCTTCAGGATCATTGCTTTCGACAATAATCGGTACCACATCCGGCATCTCATGCACACTCATAATTTTGTAATCCAGTAGGTCAGGATTCATCAGGTGTCCATCCCGACCATACTTCATTTCCTCCGAAAGGACTTGTCCCATGCCCATGTGGCAAGAGCCGATGATTTGCCCCTTCACTGCCAGTGGATTCAATGCCTTTCCACAATCATGTGCTGCCCATGCTTTGACCACATTGACGAATCCAGTTTCCACATCCACTTCGACTTCAGCGACATATGCTGAGAATGAATATGCAGGTGCCAATCCCGCGGCTGCACCTTTGTGAACACCTCCCATGGGTGCCGTTCTATAGGCTCCTGAGGCAATTAATGAACCAACATCTGCTTGGGCTTTGTGTACTGCTTCCAACCAAGAAACACCAACTGCTGGATCATGTTTGTAGTAGATGCGACGATCACCAATGACCAGCACATCGGGATGATATCCGGTAATGGTCCAAGCCGCTTTCATCACCTTGTCACGTAATTCACAAGCGGCACGAATCGCAGCATTACAATTCATGAATGTCACACGGCTAGAATATGATCCCAAATCAACAGGTGCAGTATCGCTCTCCTTACTACGAATTCGAATCATATCCAATGGTAATGCGAGTACTTCTGCAACAGCCTGAGCGACCGCAGTATCGCTTCCTTGTCCGATTTCAGCAGCACCGGTATGCACTGTCACTCCACCATCCATGTCACACTGGAGGTGCACCGTAGCATGTGGGAAATTTTCGGGGTCCCAATGAATCGGTAGGCCTGAACCTGAGATGAAAAATCCACACCCGACACCAATGCCTCTGCCAAGTGGCATCTTGCGGAATTTTTCATCCCAACCTGATAATTTCCTCACCTTCGCTAGACATTCTCTCATGCCAGTACTTGTGATACGGAAACCAGTAATTGTACGGCTGTGTGGAGGTAACAAATTGGCTAGGCGAAGCGTCATTGGATCGACACTCATTTGCTCGGCAACTGCATCGAGACCGACCTCGACTGCACAACGACTGTTCACAGCACCATGGCCTCGCATGGCTCCACTTGCTGGTTTATTTGTCCACACTCTAGCGCCAGTGTAATTGAATCCTCCAATTTCGTATGGAGCGGTATGTAGTACACCGTTGTAATAAGTCGTTACATGACCGAACGAAGCAAATGCTCCTCCGTCGATGAGTGCATCTGTTTCGATGCCTGAAATCCGTCCTTCATCGTCAGCAAATACACCCATCTGAATCCGTGAGGGATGTCGGCCGCGATTGATCCAGTAGACTTCTTCACGGTCAAAATTAATGCGCACTGGCCGACCACATTTTCGAGCTAGAATCGCTGCACACATCTCGTGTGGAAATGGATCTGACTTACCACCAAATCCTCCGCCTACAAATGTTCGGTGAACATTGATTTGGTGCATGGGGATGTCTAGGACAGAGGATAACGCTCTGTGTAGATAGTGCGGTACCTGTTGTGGGCTCCAAACCGTTAGACGACCGGCTGGATCCCAATGGGCGACTACAGCATGGGGTTCTGTAAATCCGTGATGCAATCCAGCCACTTCCCAGTCTGCTTCGTGCCGATAAGGTGCAGCGGACATGCCATCGAGGTCTCCGAATTGTTGGAATACACGCTTCTGAATATTGGAATTGCCAATGTGATATTTTCCTCGATCATGAATCGGATTTTCTGAATCGAGCAAACCATCTTCCATATCATGGATGCTTGGTAGTATTTCGTATTCTACGGAAATTGCATTCATGGCATCGATGGCAGTTGCCTCATCAATCGCACATACACAGGCAACGAGGTCTCCAACATGCCGCACTTTGTCTTGTGCCATGGCATGTTCATCCTTGGTGACGGGCAAGACGCCAAATGAGTTAACTGAATCTTGCCCAGTCGCTACTGCAAAGACACCTTCCATGGCTTCAGCAGTCGTTGTATCAATGGATTTGATCTTGGCATAGTGATGTGGTGAACGAAGAATTTTACCGATGAGTTCACCTGGCAATCGAATGTCATCGCCATACTGTGCTTGCCCCGTCATCTTCCAATTTGCATCGACCAAAGGTACTGATTTCCCAATCGTTGTCCCCGTCACATGTTGATCATGTACGTGCGGTCCTCGAGGTTGTTTTTTCTTTCCACCAACGGACTCGGGAACGTAATCCAGATCTTGTAATTTGGAGAGTGGATCTGATCCTCCCGAACCGGGTACACCAAAATCTTGCTGACCAGCGACACGCTTCCCATCGGTACGTTTCTTCGCACCCCCTTTCCCAGGCGCTTGACGGTACCCTTTCCCCATGTTAGTAACTCCTTACTTAGAACTCCCCGGGGGTAAAGAAGGTTCATCCGGGCCGATAGGGTGAGGGTCAGATTTTGGCTCAGTATGATCGCTTGGACTACGGCCTTCACGTTTCATCTCAGCAGCCATTTCAACCGCATCAACAATTTGTTGGTAACCTGTACAGCGGCAAAGATTTCCTTCAATTGCACATTTGATTTGATCACGTGTTGGTTCGGGATTCTGGTCGATTAATGCTGCCGAGACGACCAAGAACCCAGGCGTACAAAATCCACATTGACTTCCACCAGCTTCTGCAAAGCATTGTTGAATTGGATGTAGGTGATGTCCATCGGCCAATCCTTCCACTGTGGTAATCTCGGTACTCGTGTGTTCCTTTGCCAAGCAAAGACAACTCAATCTCGGTTCGCCATCGACCAATACTGCACAGCAACCACACGTACCCATGTCACAGCCACGCTTAACGCCAAGTGTGCCAACTTGGTCACGCAGTACATCGAGTAGAATTGCATTACTTTCGACTAAGTGCTCTTCTCCAGCACCATTCACTGTTGCTGTCCAAACCTCTTTCCCAGCACCGGGAAGCATCGGAACACGAATGTGAATGCTCATGCGAACGCCCCACCCACTTCCCTGAACCCTTTGATGATTCGCCCGTAGGGCGATGCTCATTGGGGTGGCGGATTGCTTATCCCCTGTATCCCTCGGTCAGGCAATATGAACACCAAGGCAGCCGCCATGGCCGTTGTTGGCCTGATGCTAATTGCAACCAATTTATTCGTCATTTCACCCATGGTGATGGACACTACAAATGAGGCGCTCGACGATGCGGTTCTTTTGACAAATGAGACGTGGGAAGACGATGAGTGGCTGAGTTCAACTCTTGAGCGCACATTCTTTGCGTGGAACTTACTCAATCCAAATGAAGCGAAGGAAGATTTGAGTGCGGGGCAATTCGAGCGAATTGGCCCATTTATCTACAATGTGACCGCACAGCGTGAGGTCATCACACACGATGAGACTGCAGGCATGCTAAGATACTCAGAATACAATGAATACGAATGGTGTGGTGACTGCACTTGGACTGATGAACAAGGCGTTGAGCACGCATCACAACCAGGTGACACTCAGATTACCAACATCAATATCTTGTATGATACGCAGAGAATTGGGGCCCTCGGGCAAATCATTTCACTCGGTCCAGATATTGTCAAGGGAACGTTCACTCGTGAAATGCTTGAGATTGATCTTAGCGAGCGAGCTCCCTCACGATGGGTTGGCGATGCACTGACAAGCGAAGCAAACTCAATGGGTGTTGAAAATACTACAATGGAATTGTTTGCCGATGGTTCCACAGATTGGTATCTAGATTGGGGACACAGTCAGACACCAACCACTTGGTCAGAAGACTTCACCAACCTGACGCACCACGTTCTATATGATGCAAAAGACCCAGCTGACTCATCAATTTGTATTGCAATGACTTGTGATATTGGGCCTATGTTAATGGCAAGATTGGGTGTGCCTGATGCAGATACTATTCTGATGAGAGGCTCTGGTAATGTATCCTATGCACGCGCAGAATTACTCGGCTATGTTCACTACAACAACGACGGCAGCGTCAACCACAGTGAAACATTGGCATTTGATACGAATCTGTACGACGGCATCATGTCGCGCTACATTGCACATGGTGGCGGTGCAGATTTGACCACAGTCACCAACGAATCGTTGCGAGCAAGATTGATTGAGATGTCTGGTGTTTCACCAAATGAAGATTCAACAATCCAAAATCTCCTCTTTGGATGGGAAGATGGTCAACCCATCGGAATTCTGGTTTGTGACTCACAGGGCTTCCTTTGTGGGATTACCAATCTTCTTCTGAAGGCCGCAGATTACGATCTTCTCGGTATTCAATTGCAGTATGGAATTGGGTTATCAAAGACAACGGCCATTGCTGGAGATTGGGCTTCAAAGTGGCAACTCAATGAGCGCGGATATGAGATGATTCTGTCTGGTGGAGAAAGTACCATCATCGCAGATGAATGGCTCATGGAAGCCTTCGGTTCCAAAGACCCAGTGACTGGCGATTGCATCACCTTTGGATTGAACATGCCCTATTGCTTCTGGGAGATCAGTTATGGTACAGCCGTTGATTTAGAACCTGCGCAAAGTCACAATATTCTGTATGGTGATTATGCACTCACCGGTGACTTCGCCATAGATTTCCTGTATGGGGAAATTCGGGGTCTTTCAGTCCCAATGGATGAGAACATGATGCCCGCAATCGGTGGTACTCAGCATGTTTGGGATGATACCTTAGTCGCCCAACTGTACAACATCGATGAGAATGCAGCAGCAGCGTTACGTTGGATGATTTATGACACATTATTCACAGACAATATTGGTGATTTAATTGAAAGTCTATACGGGGTCGAACCCGTCTTGACAATGGAGGTTAACAACTGGTTGTTGGGTTGGGAAGATCCTCTTGTAGGTTGGGCATCATTGGAAAAGAATGCAACCTACTATGGTTGTACAATTCCAACCGATGGCAGCGATGATGAATTTTGCAATACTGATGGCGCAGTGTCAACATACACAGTATACACTGGAGCCGTTGGAGATGGATTGCCTGGACAGACCTTGTATCAGGATGGCACACCCTATCTGACATGGCGGACCCCTGCTAGAGATGATGCCACCTATGGCATTCTTGGTACTGTGGAGCAATCCAATGTAGTTGGCACCGTATTCCCTGCTCAAGATGCAGTCACCATGAATCTAGGTGGCTACGCAGTAGAGGACACAGTCGTCATCGGAAAGGATTCGATTGAAGGCATTGATACTTACAATCACACAATCGTCGTAGATCCACTAGAGAATCCAATTCAGGCCAAGTTATTGGCACAGGAATCGATTCTGGATGTCTTCCCTAACGCACTCCCTGTATACTTCGGAGGCACAGTAAATATGCATGTTGAGCCGAATGTCAATGCAGTCATTGGATTATCCATGGACTCTTACTTCTTCATTGATAATCGAGGAATTAGCCGAGGAATCGGTGAAGTTGCGCCTACTGAGGATGACTTACAGAAGGTCTTTCAAATCTCGATAGAGAAATCGATTGATGAAGAGGGTGCAGAGACATTCAACGATAAGGTGACTCATAATCTACAACCGTACACCTATTGGACAAACTTCGATACTGGGTCTGATGCCATGTACATTGACCAAGTCACTGCAATCATTTGGTTGATTGGTGATTTGCTCATCATTGCCGCCCTAACGATGGTTTTCCGTGGTGGCAAAGATGAGTCGCAAGAGGAAGAAGCCCTCGATGGATTCCTAGAAGAAGAGTAGTCTTAATCTCTCCAACTTGCTGAACCGGGTTCCACGCCCTTGTTTTCTGCGATGATTTGTGCGAGCACAGCGATTGCAATTTCTTGTGGTGATTCAGCTCCAATATTGATTCCAATTGGACAAATGACTGAATCAATTGATGCTTGTTTGATTCCAGCCTTCAGTGCAGATTTTTCAAACGCTTGCCATTTGGAACGTGAACCAATGCAGCCGATTCTAGGGCGATCTTCACATCGATCTAGAAGCCCAATCAGGAGAGTTTCATCAATGCCCCAATCGTGTCCAAGTAACAATATGTGGGAAAATCGAGCAAGCGATTCCGTTGTTTCGCGTACGAGGAAATCGCTAGGATCCGAAGCAATACATTCCTCGGCATCGGGCCATAATTCATCAGCAGCATATTCGGGGCGTGTATCTAGTACAGAGATTGACCAACCAAGAGATGCGCTGGCATCTGCGATTGCTTGTGCACAATGTCCTCCACCTGCGAGTAAGATGTGCGGCATCGGTTCAATGACCTCCATCGAGACCGTGAGGATGCCACCACACAGACTGTTTAGGGGCGTTCCAGCACCACCACTGGCCTCTTTCTGTAACTGATAGGTCTCAATACGTCCTTCTCCTGTGTTTAGAATCTCCCGGAGATGATTCATCACTTTGAGTTCCAGCCCGGCTCCACCAACTGTACCGTACACTTCGGCTGCAGTCACGGCCATGTGGGCCCCAGGCTTTCCCGGTACACTACCCTGCGCAGTGATTACACTGGCCAAGGCGACAGGCTCTCCCTCGCGTAATCGTGCCGTGACCCATTCCAGCACCCTCTGTGTCATGTGCCTCCCATAGGGGTACAGGACTTGAGGAAACCGTTGGGGACGTTCCGAACTAACACTTATTGATTCGGGCTTGGACCCACAGATATGGTCACGGTCGATGACGTCGTTGAGATTGTGGTCACCAGCATGCGTGACGCCTTTCTGGCCGTGACGGTTTTCGTTGCAGCCATGGTCTTGTTATTCAGTTGGCTCCAATATGTGACCAGTGGTCGTTTCGTCGAGTATATTCGTGAACGGGAGAAATTGCAACCCTTCATTGGTGCGTTGATGGGACTTACTCCTGGATGTGGTGGAGCCATTGTGATGATGCCAATGTATGCGCGCGGTTACGTGACCTATGGCACTGTGGTCGCGACTTTGATTGCAACTCTGGGAGATTCCGCCTTCGTATTGATTGGAGCGGCTGTAACTGATTCGCGCTTCATTGCTCCGATGCTGGCCGTCCATGCCCTATCCTTCTGTGTTGGCGTATCATGGGGTTATCTCGTTGACATTACAGGGACCACGCCCCAAAAGCCACTTGGAAAATTTGGACCCAAGTTTGGGGGTGAAGAAACTCACACTCCTCAGGAAGAGGTTTCACCACTTGATGACCTCTCTCGTGAAGTTCCCGAAGGACTCGGTTACAAGATCCTCCATCAAGGCTACCTACTGTGGTGGGCCATCACTGCCTTGGGCCTGATTTTTGCTATTCTCTTGCTCGTTTGGGCAGGTCAAGATGCAGATTTCAGTTTGGAATTGGCATTTAACCCATTGACGCTGCATGGATTCATCACATGGATTGGACTGCTTGGGAGTACACTCTCTGTGATTTTGTATATCGCACAGAAGAACTGGTTCGCAGACGACACTGAGGCGACCATTGGTGACAAACTCCACTCAATGCGCGAAACAATGGTGCATGCTGCCAGCGAAACCGCCTTTGTCACCTTCTGGGTTATGATTGCCTATTTGGTATTTGAATTCATGATGTTGTTTGGTGGTCTGGCCGAAGATGATCTGGCCCGAAATGGGGGCGGCTTTGTTGCCGTCATCATCGCTGCATCCATAGGTTTGATTCCCGGATGTGGCCCTCAAATCATCGCGATTACTGCCTATACCAAGGACCTCATCTCATTCCCGGCATTGGCAGCCAATGCGATTAGTCAGGATGGAGATGCATTGTTCCCATTGTTGGTTCGCCACAAGGCTGCGAGTCTTTGGGCCACGGTACACACCACCATTCCTGCAATCATCGTGGGTGTCGCCTTGATGGTAGCTGGTGTCAATTTCTGATAACGACTGGGGCTGCGAATATGGAACTCTCAGAGCAACAGAAAAACTGGCTCGATGCTGGCATTGAAAATTTCAACACAGGTAGATTTTGGCATGCTCATGAAGATTGGGAAGAATTGTGGAAGTCTCTGAAACCCAATGCGAGTCAGGAATTGATTGATGGTGTGCAGGGCATAATTCAAATCGCTGCAATGCTCCTCAATCATCAGCGTCGAAAGGTCCGCGGCGTCACCAATCTTTGGACAAAGGCTAGCGCCAAATTGGAACCAGTCAAGGAGGGCCTGTTCGGCATCGATATCGAAAAATTGTCTGAGGACTGTGAGCCGTTCCATAGAGATGTGGAGAAGTTTACTCTAGATGCATTGACGGTATGTATCCAACGTCAATCTTGAAATCGTTAACCGTTGAATGGTATATTCATCTTGCTAATCCATCAATCATTGCATCGATGGTATCTGGATTTGCATCCTTATTGCGTCCAGATAGACAAGAACGTCCCATGACATCTGCTCCGATGTAAGAAAATTGTTGGCGCATTGCCATAATGACGTGAGCCCCTCCGCCACCACTGTGCGTCGCCAAACCCACTGGTTTTCCAGTGCACATTTCCCTAAAACTCTGCCAATCCATCGATGTAGACATCCAAGCGATGAGATTGTTCAAGGTTGGTGGCATCGAACCATTGTATTCAGGTGCGATGACAATCCAAGCATCGGCCTCATTCATTGTAGAAAGAATACCTGAGATGTCGGGTGCACTTTCGGAATCTTTGGAGCGCGCCATCGTGAACATTGGCAAGTCTATTTCTGCTAAATCAACGATTTCTGAATCATGTCCCTTTGCTTGTGCAGCATTAGAAAACATCTCAGCCAATTCATAGTTCGTTCCAGAGGTTGCCGTCATCATCAGAAAGCGTGCCATGGTTATCTGACGGGTAACTCCTACTTCAACTAATGAGTTGGTGAACGATCGACTCACTGATGCCCCTCATATCATTCAGATTTTGTGAGGACAACATAATTGCGTAATGCCGTTTTCGATGGGCTATGCGAGCAAAGGCAGTACTGCTTGGAGTGCTCATGTTTACGACTACACTTTCAGGTTGTTTTGGTGAGGATTCACCCGTCCCTATTCCTGAAGAAATACCCGAGTACACAGGACTTTTCGTCACTGGCCCCGATGGGCTCCCTGTCGATGTTCCTCATCTTGACCTCAATTTCAATTTCAGTGACGTTGGTGAAGATGGCCCTGAGCCCAGTATCGGGATTACCTCGAGCGGATGCATATTCTTCATTGCATTGGAGAAAGTGATGCGTTCTTGTGATTTTGGAGAAACGTGGGAAGATGTAGCTGGGCCACAATGTGCATTCCAAACCAATGACCCGTGGGGATGGGTTGATCCGATTACCGACCGAATCTTTGCCGTACAAATGCAGGGTCTAGAAACATCATGGATTTGTTGGAGTGATGATGATGGGGAATCATGGCTAGGAAACCCCCATGACTCGGGAACGACTCCAATCAATGACCACATCAAATTGGCATCTGGTCCATGGACCAGCAGCGGATATGGAATTGGTGGCATCGTCTCACAAAATTTCTATGAAACCGCTGTTTACTACTGTTACAACAAACTCGCAGGCATTTTCTGCTACACGAGTTTCGATGGAGGGGCTACGTTTGAGGTTGGTGGGCAAGTCCTCGGATTGGCTGCGACCGGTGCAGGATTGCATGGAGCCATTACCTCTGCACCGGATGGTACAGTATACGTCACTCCACGAGTGGAAACTCCGACAGTAATCATCTCGAAGGATAATGGATTTGATTGGTTTACACGAACGATGGGCGAGGATGTAGGTACACCCTATCCTCGCAAGAACTCTGAAGTTGCGACAGATACCGAATCCAATGCTTACCACGTTTGGACTGGGCCTGGCGGGCCTGATGAAAACGGATCCTTTGACGGTTACAACGGTGAGGGGGTTTACATGTCGCGAAGCACGGATTCCGGAGAGTCTTGGGAGCAGGAAAGCATCCGCATCAGTCCAATCGAAGTCGTATCCTATGCCTTCCCGCAAATCGATGCTGGTGATCCTGGAAGAATTGCAATAACATATCTGGGGAGTGAAGATTCTGGGCAGTTGGGAGAACCCAACTTGGATGGTTCCCCTTGGGATGGGAATGCGCATTATGCAAACTCAAACGTCAGTTACCATCTGTATGTCACTTACAGTTTGAACGCCCTCGATGAAAATCCAGTATTCCATACGGTTCGAGCCACTGCTGATCCTGTTCAAATCGGTAGCATCTGCCTTAACAGCGGTGATTGCAGAGGTAGTCCGTCGAATAGAAATCTCTTGGACTTTAATGACTTACACATCGACAACCAGGGGCGTGTCTTCATCGCATTCACCGATGGCTGTTTTGGTGACTGTGCAACCAAAGAGAACCCGCTACCCGAAGACTCTCGGAGCCGAAGAGGCATCATGTGTTATCTTGAAAGTGGCCCCAGTCTATACGAGTCCGTTGGAATGCTACCCGAATTTGACTGATTTCTAATCATGAGCTTAGAAATCCTCTTTATTGTCAGGTTTCCACTTGGTCCAAGATGAACTTTCAATGGGGCGATACCACTTATCTTCACCCTCTTCTATCCATTCGTAACCTTTGCCATCATCAATGATTTCAGCATCTTCAGGTATCTCCATACCCAATTGTTCTTCAGTATATTCGGTTTGATCCGGCGTGGTTACAATCGGCCCCAGATCATCTTCTTGCCCAGTCAATTTAGCTTCACTCATTTCGATTTCATCATCGAGTTCAGCTCGCACACGTTCGAGACGAATACCCTGGTGGGGGCCAATCAATCGAATCATCAAGGCCCGTTCATATTCGGTAGCGATTTCTTCCAATTCCTCTCGCGTCCTGACACTTCTCATCCGCTCTTCAAACATCTCTGTGCGACCATTGCGCGTCACAAACCCGAAGATTAACCAAGACATCAATGGGACACCTGCGAGAACACCCAACAGATCCCATGCGCTCAATGTAATCTCGTCTGTAAGGGGTATCTCAAAACTATCTACTGGGTGTTCATTTGGATCATGAGAATCAGTTCCTTCACGCATTTCAGTCCAATCATCCCAATTGTCATTATCGTCATCGATGTCCTCATTATCTCCAATTCCATCATTGTCCCAATCTGCCCATTCAGTAATATCGTACTTGTCCCAATCATCATCGTCTAACCATCCATCATTGTCTAGGTCACCTGGTGTAGGTAAAAATGGCAGTGGGTCGATGCTGTTGTTGTAACCGTCATTGTCACTGTCGAATAAGTAAGGGTCGGAGTTATTTCCATTTGGATTGTCACCCAATCCATCGCCATCTTCGTCGAGCCATTGGGTCGAATCGAATGGGAAGGCATCGGCCATACTTCCACTTGGATTATCTCCATGCCCATCTCCATCAGAATCTGTCCATTGTGTGGGATCTAGGGGAAAGGCATCGGGCATATTCCCGTTAGGGTTGTCACCATATCCATCTCCGTCAACATCATACTGTTGAGTTTCATCATCAACAAACCTGTCTGCACTAGACCCCATCGGATTGTCTCCGAATCCATCTCCATCTGAATCACTCCATTGTGTGGGGTTGTAAGGGAATGCATCTGCACCATCTTCGACACCATCTCCATCAGTATCTTGCCAGAATTCAGGGTCGTTAGGAAATCGATCGTTGATGTCACTGACACCATCCCCATCAGAATCTATACAGCCGAAATAATCGATGACTGATGTGCCGAAATCATCAGGACAACCATCGGGGAAATTGCCGAAGGGATAGTCGCCAAACCCATCCCCATCTGAGTCGAGAGTCTGTGTTGGGTCGTTGGAAAATGCATCTGAATTGTCTCCGACACCATCTCCATCTGAATCCTCCCACTCTGCCACATCTTCAGGAAACGGGTCCTTGACATCGGCTCTTCCATCACCATCTGAATCAGGACAGCCTTCCTCATACTCGTATGTTGAATTCCCAGCTAACCTTGGACATAGGTCAATGTAATCCTCGTATCCGTCATTGTCATCGTCATAATCTTCAATCGAATCCAGACACCCATCCATATCGATGTCAGTTGAATTGTCTGGAATCCAACCAGTCATACCCCTTGGACAGTCATCATCATCATCGAGCATCCCATCGCCATCATCATCATCATCCTCGTCAGAATCTCTACAGCCATCTCCATCATGATCTGTAGAGGCAAGTGATTGGAATCCGAATGGTGAAGGATTGCACCCATCGAAGGCATCGAGGATGAAATCCCCATCATCATCGTTGTCCAATGAATCAGGTACTGCATCTTGATCATAATCGTTCGACATCTTGGCAATGAATGAATCGAATCCCCCGCTGGTGGCAATATCGACACTGCCGAATGAAATGGTGTTCTGCAAAAAGTAGCCTGTGACGTACAGATTTTCTTGTGAATCCATTGCGATTCCAAGCCCCACATCTTCACTTCCGCTACCTGCCTTTCGCGCCCATTCTGAATTGCCATTTGACAGAATTTTTGCCACATACACATCTTGATTCCCACTACTCGTCATTGCGGTATTGCCAAACGAAGCAGTCCCATGAAACCAACCAGTGATGAGCAAATCTTCATTTGAATCGAGGGTCAAACCTTCTGCGGAATTGCTGCTACTGCTGCCCACTTTTATTGCCCAATCCCAGACAACTGAATTCCCTTGATCGATCGCTTTCGCGATGAAGGAATTGCTGTATCCTCCTATACTATAACTGATATTTCCAAATGATATTCCTGTATAGAATTGCCCAGCGAGAAACACTCCGCCCTGCGAGTCCACCACAATTGAATTCGCCACACTGGTACTGGTCCCACCTGCAACTTCCATCCACACCCAATCACCTTGCTGTGAGATTTTCGCGATGAATACATCTGAACCTCCATTGGCTGTGATGGAATCGTTACCAAAATATGAGGTAAATTGGAAGTAACCTGCAATGAACGCATTTCCATTGGGTCCGATGTCAATTGAATGGGCCACGTCGTATCCTTGGGCACCTCCTGCCATCGTGGCCCATTGCCAACTGCCCCATGTGTCTATTTTCGCAACAAAGATGTCTTCAACACCAGCCCACGTCAAAGTCGTCGTTCCAAAATCAATGTCTCTAGTGAATGAACCTGTCACATAGGCATATCCTGCCGAGTCGATAGCCACAGAGGTTCCATAGCATCTGCCATTGTTGTGACAATCTGCACCCTCGACCCATTGCCAATTGCCCCATGTATCAATTTTTGCCACGAAGAAATCATCATTCGACGTCGGTCCAGCTGTTAAACTGTCAGAACCAAATAGCGCAGTATTCTGAAATTTTCCGGTGATGAATACATTGCCGGAAGAATCGATTGCTAGGTCAATTCCTTGATCATCGTATATTCCTCCTGCTTGAACTGCCCACAACCAATGGCCCGTACTATTCATTTTGGCGACAAAGATATCATCGTACCCTGCCGAGGTTAGCGTCGTACTGCCAAATGTTGCCGTTTGCTCAAAGGCACCAGTGACGTATACATCCCCATTCGAATGAACTGCCACAGCATTGCTGCGGTCGTCCCCACTTGACCCTCCAGCTTTGTGTGCCCATTCCCATGCAAGTGCCCCCGTTGAGATTGTTCGACCTGAACTTCCCGAAATGACTGAATCATCCCGTTCAAGTTCGATTTCATCAGGCAAAGAGATGGTTGTGTGTAGCACCATGAAGATGAGTAACAGTGTGCAGAATGGGGCAAACCCGAACCACTTCATTGACCCGTTCTGTATTCTTTCTATTCTTAAGCACAATCGCTGGATTCCAACGCAGAATCCAGTTGTATAACTCAATTTCAAATTGCGAGGTCCCTAAGGACCTCGATATCTTCAGGTGTATCGAGGTTCAAATGAAGATGTAAATCATCTACCGCGAAACGTTGAGGTGAGCACAAATCTCGAAGTGGTGTATCCGGATTCGCAGCGTGAATTCCAGCAACATCTTCAGGCATCAGCAGCAGTGGATGTCCTCCTCGCCCATCTTTGCTAGGACATGCACATACCTCCATCGAAAGCAATCGCTCAAGTGTGGCATCACTGAAGCCGGGTCTGTCGACAGGGACCACCAGAAGACGAAATGCTCTGTCTCCACCTTTCGTGTCTAGAATCTGCATGAGGCCGTGTTGTAGTGAACCTGTTCGACCAGCCTCTGGGTTTGGATTGATGACAATTGTTCGGCCAGGAACGGCCTTCAGAATGTCAATTACAATCTCGGCACGAGTCACAATCACTGGCTCAAGCCCTTTCGCCTCAAGTCGATGCATGAGGTATTCTATGAGTGTACGTTCTTTGACCTGAACCAACGCCTTTGGTTGCCCCAATCGAGTGCTGGCGCCAGCGGCCAGCACGATGCATTTCACCGGTTCACCTCACAATCCCCGTGTCATCTCACGGCCGATGATCATGCGCTGAACTTGAGAAGACCCCTCGTAAATTTGCATGACCTTCGCTGCGCGCATCAGACGAGCGACTGGATATTCCTCAGAGTAACCATATCCTCCGAAAATCTGCACTGCATCCGTGGTCACTTCCATTGCAGTGTCCGCTGCAAATCGCTTGGCGTGTGCTGCGCTCTCAGTATTTCTGATACCTTGATCTGATTCCCATGCAGTCTTCCAAGTCAGGGCGCGACTCGCCTCAATCTTGGTTTTCATATCTGCCAACATGAATTGTATCGCCTGATGTTGATGCAATTTCTTGCCGAACGTTTCACGTTCGTCAGCATATTGTAGAGCGTGTTCAAAGGCAGCACGACTGATCCCAGTCGCATGTGCTGCGATATTTGGACGCGATAAATCGAATGCCTTCATGGCGTTAAACCAACCATTGCCCTCAACACCACCTACCAGATTAGAAGCAGGTACACGCACATCTTCGAAGTTAATGGATCGTGTATCACTGGCACGTTGACCCATGTTGATTTCCTTCTTGCCCAGTGTGAGACCCTCTGAATTTCCTTCGACAATGAATGAACTCATACCCTTGTATCCAGCATCTTTGTTGGTATATGCCAACACGAAGAACCAGTCCGCCTTCCCTGCACCCGTAATCCACATCTTTGAGCCATTGATGATGTAATCATCATCATCCTTGACTGCAGTCGTGGAAATACTAGCAACATCTGAACCAGCACCCGGTTCGGTCACGGCATAAGCCGCGATTCTTGGTGAATCTACCAATCGTGAGAGATACTTCTCTTTCTGCTCTTCAGTTCCCCCAGTAATGATTGGTGCAGCGGTCAATCCATTGCTATAGGCCGCTGTAGCGAAGCCCGGATCACCCCATGCAAATTCTTCTTGGACCAACACCTCATCCATGGTGCCCATCCCCATTCCACCATACTTCTCAGGGATGTGGAGATTCATGAGGCCAAGTGCATGAGCTGCTTCAATCGCTTCCATTGGGAATTCGCTACTGGCATCCCAATGCTCTGCGGTAGGTCGAACAGACTCAGTAGCAAACTCATGTGCTAATTCCCGCAGCATCTCCTGTTCTTCGGAGAGTTGGAAGTCGACCATGCCCCGTCCACAGGTCGGTCGGTCTTAGCCTTCACGCACACAGATTTCGCAGATGTTGTGCTACCAATTGTACATCAGGAACGGTATGATCCTCTAGGGTTGGCGAGAACGGCACCGGTGTATCCAATGCCCCAACGACGGTTGGTGGGGCTTCTAATGTCCAGAATGCCTCCTCCTGAATCCGGCTACTCACTGAATGACCGAGGCCACCGGTATGCTGTGATTCTTGTAGCACCAATAATCGTCCAGTTCGCTTGACACTGTTCACACATGTTTCAGCATCAAAAGGCGCCAAGGTTCTCAAATCAATAATTTCGATTTCATAACCTTCTGCTGACAGTAGATCTGCTGCTTTCAACGCGACATGAACCATCGCACCCCATGTGACGATTGTCGCATCCTTCCCGCCACGAATTACAGCAGCTTTACCAATCTTGTAAGTATTCCCTGATTCGATGGCCTTAGAGACTGATTCGGTATCAACTTGCATGTGGATACGGTCACCCCATCCAGTTATTCCACCACGTAATCCATACATGCCGAGATGTTCCATGTATACGACCGGATCTGGCAAGGCTGCCGCTTCAATCAGGAGGTCATATGCATCTTGTGGATTACTGGCCAAACAGATAATCAATCCAGGGTCGTTAATGAACCAAGATTCAATCATATTCGCATGGAATGGACCACTTCGTGTTTTAGATCCGAGTGGTATCCTAACCACGAGTGGGACCTCTGCACCCCACCTCCAACGAAGTTGTGCTGCGTTGTTTATCAGCGGATTCATCGCTAAAGCGCTAAATCCTCCAAATTGGATTTCAGCAATGGGTCGCATGCCACCTAGGGCGGCTCCTGTTGCAGAATGAATGATGACGGCTTCAGACAGGGGCATGTCAAGAAGCAAATCAGCGTGACCGGCATTCTTCAACGGGATATTCATGCCAAAGGCTCCGGCCACTTCCATGTCTTCGCCCATGAAAACAGTTGACGAACCATAGCGTTCAGCGATTGCAACCATGGCATTTTGAATCGCTCGACTGTATGACCAAGCATTTGCCTCGTTAGAGAATTGCAACATCGTTTTTCCAGTCGGCACTGGCCCTTCGTCTGTTGAGGAATCCTGATGCTGTATTCGTTCGAGTTGCATTTCATGCGTATCCGCATTGTGGATACTGGTGATTCCCTTGGTCACTGTATGCCCTTCTGGCCAAGGCATTTCTTCCATGGCCGCTCGACCATGATCAACGAATGCTTGTGCTTCTTCCTCCATTTCAGAAAGTGACGTCTCATCAATTCCCATTTCGATGAGAAGTTCTCGATGGTTGGGAAGCGGGTCTTTTTGTTCCCAATATGCGAGCATTTCTTTGTTGGCATAACCTGGTGGATTTCCACTTGGTGCTCCAAGATACAAGTCGTCATGATGGTGAGCGTGTCCACATCCGCGCATGGTTTCAACATGAATGAGAACTGGCCCACCACCCTCCAATGCGAATTCTCTTGCTGCTGCAATAGATGAATGAAATTGCAGTGGATCTGATCCATCAATTGTCCATGATGGCATGCCCATTGCAGCACCTTTGTCTCCCCATGTTTCTGCAGCCGATTGTCCAACTGTGAACGTATCTAGGGCAATTTGATTATTTTGAATCATAAATGCAATCGGTAGTCCTCTGGCTCCAGCGAAGTTCATCGCTTCCCAGAATTCTCCTGAAGAGCTGCAACCCTCTCCCACTGGAGCGAGATGAAATCTCTGCATCCCTAGACGTTGGCTTGCAAGTGCAAGCCCTGTCAGGGTAGCACTCGCAATCGGCAATGGTGCAGTGGGCGGAAGAATACCCAATTCCATGTCACCTATGTGCAAGTCTCTACCACCTGCATTGTAGTGGCCTCCATCCATGTAAGAACCAGATTTACCCATTTGTGCGGCAAACAATGAGGTGGGTGATTGCCCCATGGCCATGGCCAATCCAATGTCTCGAATCATCGGTGCGACAATATCTCCAGTATGCATTTCACCGCTTTTTTTGTCCTTGGCCAACTGCAGAGCAGTTGTACATCCAACGATGGCTTCTTGCCATGTCGATCGAAATCCTTTGCCACCAAATCGACTTCCATCGGGTGTTTCTATTCCATTGGTGAAGAGGTCTTTGAGATGTGTGTCCAATGCTCTGGTTTGAGTCATCCAACGCTGCCAATCCATTCGTTGTTCCAAATTGGCAGCGGCAGCATGTGCGATTCGTCGTAGACAAAGTCGAACATCAATGAGCAATCGTTGAGCACGTCGAGAGAGGTGAAGAGTTCCAGTGCGACGTGGAATAATCTCTTCAGCACTCAATCCTGATTCCTCTGCGCGTGCAGCTAGATTTGTTTCTAAACTGGTGGCGAATGATTCGTTGAATAGATGGAGATTCGGCCCATCCCATTCATTTGTTTCATATTCATCTGCAACTTCATCAAACAACCATCCAATCAATCGAAGATGTCCATCATGTCGTTCAGCAATATATCTCAGAAGTTCAGCCTTGACATCATCTCGTTGTACAGGAGCAAACAAGTCAAGGTGGCTCCTTGGCTTCCACCCATCTCCCCAGAGGTTGGGCAATGCACTATGATTCATCCCACATCCTCCGTAGCGTTCCACCGCTGTAAGGCATACAAACGATGCGCACGCCAAACATCGTCATTCTTCCTCCTCCATGACATCAGAAAGAGCCTTCATTGCCACTCTCGTAACGATAACTGTAGCAATGATCGTTGCGACCAATCCAAGTAGCAGTAAACCCAGATTGGCCGATGAAGTTGCCACTCCCTCAATTGACCCCTCTCTAAGCGCGATTTCTCCAATTGCATATCCATAATATGCATAGACCAAACTATACACCATGCTAGAGCAGTTTGAAATCATAAAGGTGCGGAGATTGACTGGTCCAGCAGCTAGAATATAGTTGAGCCATTCATCTGGAATAATTGGAGAAAGGCGTACAAGAACTGAAATTCGCATACTCTCTTCACCGATGGCTGCATCGATTCGTTGCATTCTTGAGTCCATTGAAATGATGCCTAATATTGAGTCTCTAAATAGCCATCTGCCGAATATGAAAGCGAATAGGCCCCCAATCATTGACCCAGCGAAATTGATGAGTACGGCCACAGGAAATGGAAAAATCGCACCTGCGAAGATTTTGATGAATGGTGTGGGCATCAACAGTACAACTGCAACTGAAATGACCATGATGAATGCAATCACTCCCCATTCCTCGGCCTCTTCAATAAAATTGATGACTGCATCGTGTTTCTTGAAAATCAGAAAACCGATGATGATACACATTGCGATAAAGATCAAACCAAAGCCCATTCGCCAAGCATGTAATTTTGGTTGATTTTCCATCATTCGTTGTTGATGCTCTCTTCGTTCAATCAATCCGAGGTCCTTCGCTGGCGAGAGGCGAGCCATGCTCACTCCTCCTCTTCTGTGGCCTCTGGCAATGAATCAAGACAGTCCACCACCATCTGTTGGGCATCTTCAAGTTGCGTTGAGAACATTGCAAGATTTTCCCTAATGGGAAGGCCCATGTCCCAAAACAAATCCTTGATAATTTCCAATGATAAACGCGTCATTCGCAACGTGTTAGGATCAACAGGAACCATTCCATTGAATTCTGTCAAAATAGCGACCTTTTCAGGTGGGTCCAATAGTCGTTCAAGTTGCTCATCCAAATCATCTTGAATTTCATCTGCTCGAGCATCCATGGCATCAATGAGGTGACTGCGTCGTTCCGCTTTCTTTTCAGCAATGAGTGCTGCTCGGTCATCGCCATCAAGTTCAGCATCAACCTCTACCTCAATTTCTGCACCTAAAATCAGTTCATCGAATGCTGCTCTCAATAGTTTCTCAATGATTTCAGAATCTACATCGACCTTTTCATCCATTCGCGAGAGAATCCCCTCGACGAATTCAGTATCAATCGTTTCATCGCCGAGTAAATCTTTGAGAATGGGTAGTGACCAAGATGGATCGCCTGGTGAAACACTGACCTCAAAGAAGCCTGAGCCTTGCCCTGTCCGAATATCAGCAGGAGGTTCAACAAAGAGTTTCTTCGCATGTTTATCGAGTTGAATTAGCAATTTACCCATATCCACTGGCTTAGACAGAACTTCTGAAACACCAGCCTTTGCTGCGGAGATTAGGTATTCTTCACTCACATTTTGTGATAGAATCACAATTCGACATTTGAGTGCAAACTCCGGATCTGAAGTTAGTCGACTGGCAGCATCAATGGCATCACCTGATTTCCATTCTCCATCAATGAGGACAACATCAGGCATTGTCGCGAGTGCAGTCGCCTCACATTGGCGCAATGTACCTGCACGAGTGACCGAGAATTCCTCCCGCTCAAGGGTGCCTGCGAGGAGGTTTCTCCTGCCCTCCTGTTCATCTGCGACAATGATTGATGCCATGGGAACGGCCTACGGCCGTTTTCGACGTCCTTTGAATGTGGCCCTTGCAATGGCAGGATGTAAGGTGATTGTGTCAGTACTTTGGAACCGCGGCATCAACTTGTTCATGCCATGCATGAATCCCTCCAGCCAAGTTGAATAATCGATGTTTTTCAAAGCCAAATTGAGAGAGTGCATAAGCCGCAATCATGGATCTACCACCTGTGCGACAGTAGAAGACAATATCTCGATTTTTTGGTAAATCTTCTATTTCAATCAGAATCTGTTCGTGAGGGATTAGTACATCCGTATTTGGCAATGTAACAATGCTTGCCTCAATGTCATTTCGAACATCGACCAGTAGTGGATTCCACCCTTCATTTCGTTTTGTGAGATATTCAAGGGGCGTCATCTCAGTAATGGCGGTCAAATCCTTTTTCGTCCCGCAGAATCCTTCGTAATCAATGAGTTCAGTGATGGGCTCACGCCCCTCAATTTTTTCAAACGTCAACGTACGCATTTGCATCTCTAGCGCGTCGTAAACGAGCAATTTTCCACGCAGTGGTTCACCTATTCCCAATAGGAATTTCACGACTTCAGTCGCTTGAATGGAACCGACAACGCCAGGCAGTACCCCAAGCACACCACCTTCTTCACATGAAGGAACAGCTTCAGGAGGTGGCGGAATTGGAAATAAATCTCGATAGGTTGGTCCCTCATCTAGATTGAATATACTGATCTGACCTTCAAAGCGGAATATACTGCCATATACCCAAGGTATTCCAAGAATTTCACAAACATCGTTTACCAAATACCGAGTCGGAAGGTTGTCGGTGCCATCCAATACAATTTGGTGTCCATCAATCAATTGATGTGCATTATCTGATGTTAATCGTTCATGATGAATTGTCACTTCAATCGATGGATTTAATGCAAGCATTCGTTCTCTGGCTGAAGCCGCTTTAGATGTCCCAACAGCATCGTCACTGTGTAGAATTTGTCTTTGTAAATTTGAACGTTCTACTGTATCATCATCAATGATTGTAATGTGTCCAACACCTGCTGCGGCTAGATACAGTAGTGCTGGAGAACCAAGACCACCTGCTCCAACACAGAATACGCGAGACTTCATGAGACGTGCTTGTCCATCTTCTCCAACCTGAGGTAGCGTGAGGTGCCGCGCATAACGCGCTCGCTCGGCAGGTGAGAGGCCCTCCATACCTCTCGCTCAGTGTAGGTTGTCTTCAAGCCAACGCTCAGCATCTATCGCTGCTGCGCAGCCTTGGCCAGCAGCCGTAATGGCTTGCCTGTAGCGAGTATCAACAACGTCACCGGCTGCAAAGACCCCTGCCACATTTGTCATCGTGTGTTCACTGTGAATCAGATATCCTTCATCATCCGTTTCCACTTGCCCTTCCAAAAATTGGGTAATCGGCTTATGTCCAATGGCAATGAAAGCACCAGTACAGGAAATTTCATGTTCGCTCCCATCACGTGGATCCTCTAGAATTGCGCCAGTCAAACCATTATCATCAGAAAGCCATTTCTTTACTGAACGGAATGTTTGGATTTCGATCTTTGGGTGGTTTGCCGCCCTTTCATACATCACTTTGGATGCGCGAAAGACATCACGTCGATGGATGACTGTGACCTTTGAAGCGAAACGTGTGAGGAAGGTTGCTTCCTCCATTGCTGAATCACCTCCACCAATGACGATGATTTCCTCGTCGCGGAAAAATGCACCATCACAGGTCGCGCAAGTTGAGATACCTCGCCCTTTCTGCGCTTCTTCTCCTTCGACGCCTAGCCAAATCGCTTCTGCACCTGTACAAATGATGACTGCATCGGCGTAGAATTCCTCACCTTCACTTTCCACCTTGAATGGACGTTGACTGAAATCTACACTCCCAACGTTCCGGTCTTGGATTTCCAAGCCGAATCGCTCCGCTTGTGCACGTAAATCCATCATCATTTCAGGTCCCCCAATGCCTTGTGGATAGCCAGGGAAGTTTTCGACGTCGCTTGTGAGCATGAGTTGGCCACCAGACATGTATCCAGCAAACATCAGTGGGTTCAACATTGCACGTGCAGTGTATAGGCCAGCAGTATACCCTGCTGGTCCCGAACCAATGATGATGACATTGCGAACTTCGTTGCTCATATCTTGTCGGCGAACACGACATCCTTTCAATCTTGAGAACATACGCCCTCAGCGCATCTTAGCAATTGCAGCAATGGCTGCGCGTGCGTGTGGCTCAAGTCTTGGACCTACATGCTCCGGTTCAGCGCCTGGTCCAATGATCCCCAATCCGACCGTTTTGTCATGGATTAATTGTAAATCGATGATGCTGCTGATGACTGCTTGTCCCATTGCGAGACCATGTTGTGTCTGGCCTTTCTCAATGATTCCTAGACAGGCTGCGCCTGCGATATTCTCGTTTGTCAAAAGACGTTCAAGTGCCAATGGAACTTCCATTGCACCAGGGACCCAGACGATTTCATCAACGACCATCCCTCTGCTACTTGCTTCATCTTCAGCATACGCTAGCATCTGTTCAACCTCTTCTCTATGAAATGAGCCACAAACAATTGCAATTTTCATCTTCATATCTCCTTACTGGCCATGATTCTCTTGACCGTTTCAACAACGGCTTGAGTCATGGCATCAATCTCAAGATTGATTTCACTTCCAACTTTTTTTGAACCGAGTGTTGTGAGCCGCAAAGTCTCTGGAATGATATGGACATCGAAGCCTCCAAGGCCATTGATTTTACCAATCGTCAGTGATATTCCATCCACTGCAATGAATCCTTTCTCATGAATAAATTCTGCAACATGAGTTGGCGCTGAAATGTGGTAATCCTGCCCGTTCACAGATTCGATGACTCCTGTTGTCATCACGTGTCCTGACAGTATATGTCCTCCCAATTCATCGCCCATTCTCATCGCTCTTTCCACATTGACTTCATCACCTTCGACAAGATTTCCCAGCGTTGTCCGTTCAAGTGTTTCTGGAATGAGATCAAAGGTTGTCATTTCACCTACCGACGTTGCTGTTAAACAGACGCCATCAATGGAAACTGACCCACCTGCCTGTAGGTCCTCAATGGATGGTAATCTGATACCAATCGTGGTGAAATCATGGTTTGAATCAATCCGTTCGATTACGCCCCGTCCTTGGACAATTCCAGTGAACATTTACTCGCCACCATCCTCTATTTCTTCCATGCGGCTTTGAGCCCATTGTAGTGATAGAATCTTATCGATAATTTTCCGAGTCCCATCGAGGTCTTCAGATAATCCACCTACTCTGACCAATTCAATGTCTTGATGGCCGCGTTGGTCCAAACCGGCTCTGATTGCATTTTCAGCATGTTCTTGGTCGTAACCTAGAGCAATGATATCTGGATTAATACTGGGTAAAATATCGTACATAGGACTGGTTGGCGGATTCCCAACAATCGCCTCATCTACTGGTTTCAGTCCAGATACCATTCGACAACGTAAGTCGTGATTGGTCACAGGTTCATGCTTCCGCATTCGTACAGTATCATCATGAGCAATGACGACAGTCAGATGATTTCCAAGTGCTTTTGCTTCTTCCAGATAATGCAAGTGTCCAGCATGGAGTAAGTCGAAAACACCAACGGCCATGACTCGTACCAAATTTCTCGCCTCCTTTATTCTTCGATATTGAACTGATTCATGATGTCACTGCCCGTTAGCATCGGAATGTTGTGAGTTCGTGCATATGCTCGTGCTTCTTCCACAGGAAGTGCACGGTCGCCGTCAGGTTGTAGCATTTCTGCACCAATTGTACAAGCACTCAATCCAGCTAAGCGGGCAATGGCTACGGCCAATTCAGTATGACCTTGTCTTACAGAAAGCCCCCCTCGCGCCTCTCGACAAAGAGGGATGTGCCCAGGTGTCCTGAATTCTGCACCCAGTGCCTTAATTGCAACCTCTTGGTTTTCATCTTTCATTTCATTTGCCAATTCACCAAAGCGGCGAGTGGTCAGTGCACGATCATGATCTGTAATTCCCGTGTATGTATCTCTATGATTCAAAGATAATGTGAATGCTGAACGGTTATCGTACTCAAGGTCATTTGTGATGAGGGCTCCTAAGACTGGATTTTCAGAGACCAAGGTCGGATGTGTATGGATATCTTGGAGCCAAGGAAGTCCAAACATTTCTCCAACATCATCTCCAATGGCAAGGAATAGCAATCCTCCACAATCTTGACGCAATCTCCGCATGATTGCAGGCGTGGCTGCTGCTGCTGGCCAAAGTAGGTCAGTTTCCCTTTCTCTAAAATCAGAATCAAACACCATCACTGGCTCACCACGAGCAAACGCAGCAATTGCCTGTTTGATTTCAGTAGAGGGTTCCAAGGGTATCGTCCTCAGCCCCCGGAGGGGCCATTGAACCCCGTTCTTTTCGGTGAGTAATTTTCAATCCCTGAAGGGTGGATAGAATGGCCCTCTCTTTCGGAATGTCGAATGTTTGACTCCCCTTAGGATACGCATGTAGTATCTCCACCACGACCCAATCGTTCGGAATGGGTGTCGGAAAAAGCGCAGAGGATTGTCCCACTCACGAATCGGATAGCGCAATTGAGCCAGCATCTCGTCAGGCACTTCTTCGTCCACTCCGTAAACTTCGGGGCGCTTGTCAGCGGGCATGTAGTAGGTCCCGAAGATAATATCCCAAATGGGGAGGAAGCCCGAATAGTTCGAACAGTGAGCTTCCTTTGCATTCGCATGATGCCAATGGTGAAACTCTGGAGTCTGAATAATTCGGTGTAAAGGGCGTAAGCGCCAACTGACATTGGCGTGAAGGAAGAATCCAGTAATAATCTGGAGAACAACGAGGATTCCACTGGTCACCTCACTGAATCCAGCGAAAATCAAGAAGGCGAAACCTGGTGCAATCAAAGCGAGATCCATGGGGTGGACTCGGAAGCCACTGATCCAATCCATGTGCTCAGGCGAATGGTGAATAGAATGGAATTTCCAGAGTTCAGGTACTTCGTGATACCAGCGAT
>JASLKP010000013.1 GCA_030747485.1 Candidatus Thalassarchaeaceae archaeon
AATCGTCCGCCATGCGCGCATGAAATCGACGATAGTTGTTCGATGCGATCTTTGAGGAATCTCATGGCGTAATCATTGGCCCGCTTCAGATAGAGGCGTGCACTGAATACTCCAGACAGTATATTTCTGTCCCAACCTGAGTGTAACTCACCTTGGTATCGGAATATTTTCTTCTTACCTAACCAAGCACGGAGTGCTTCGATATAGGCAGGGAATGATGAATGTTCAAACTTGATTCTTCCATTGAATCGCTGACTCGCTTTACCGATGAGCATCGGTAGAGTCGGTTGAGGGTGTGTGTGGTCGCTCCCTTGTCCAAATAGCAATACTTCGGGTTGCCAACCGAGGCTCTCATGTTTATCCAACAATCTCTCCATTCGACCCATTGCAGTTTCGACATTCACATTCAGTGAGTCCTTGCGGTCTAGTGGCCGTTCCTCAAAGCCCCATGCCATCAGGTTCGGATAGTCGGGAACTTGTTGCACAGCCAGTACCTTTGTTTTGGCATCACTTGCATACCAGTTGAATACGCCTCCGGCTTCTTGAATCCAAGGGCCCGCGCCTCGAGTGAAGATGAATGAATCGAGTCCAGCACCTTTCAGGATAGCCGGCAGTTGCCCCACGTGGCCAAACGGATCAGGAACGTAGCCGACTTCTGAACGGCCACCCCATCGCTCTGCTGTTCGGTGCCCCATCAGTAAATTTCGAACAAGTGCTTCTCCACCGACAATGTACTCGTCAGGCAAAACATACCATGGGCCAATGTTCAGTCGACCCTTATCGACAAGTTTGCGAATTCTTGCTTCATTCTCAGGTCGAACTTCAAGATAATCTTCCAGAACAACCGTTTGACCATCCAATTCAAACGAGGGGTATGCTTTGGGATTGTTTTCCATCAAGTCTAGTAAATCATCAATGAGTTCTACCAATTTGTATCGATACTTCTGGAATGGTAAATACCATGCACGATCCCAGTGAGTATGCGGGACGACGTGTCCAAGCAATGGTGCATCTTTGAGTCGACCAGTATTCGCTTTCTTCAACTTAGGATAGCGTGAACCTTCCGCAGGCTCCTGAGGTAGTGCCTCAATTTCAGGTAGTGATTCTTCCTCCTCTTCTTCAACCTCTTCCCAATCTCCAGCCTCTTCTTGGACTGCTTCGGCCGCGGCCTCTTCTACTTCTTCAGCCTCAGCCGCTTCTTCAGCTGCCAATTCTTCAGCATCAACAACCACCTGTTCCTCTTGGCCGGTCATCTTCGCCATTGCAGCATCAAAGAGAGATTCTTCATCTTCACTACCTTCCTCAAGTGGTGTTCTCTTTGGTGGGCCTCGACCGGGGGGTCCTCGTCCAGGTGGTCCACGTGAGGGTGGTCCTCGACGGGGAGGTCCTCGTGCAGGGGGTCCTCGGGATGGAGCCGATTCTTCTTCAGGTGTATCGGGGATTTCTTCCACGACTTCATCCTCTTCAGGTGCGTCAGGAATGTCTTCCTCTTCTTCAGGCGCTTCAGGGATTTCTTCCACGACTTCATCCTCTTCAGGTGCGTCAGGAATGTCCTCTTCTTCGACATCATTGGAAATTGGTGGCCCGCTCGGTGGTCCACTTGGTGGTCCCTTCGGAGGTCCACTCGGCGGCCCCCTTGGTGGGCCCCTTGGTGGGCCCCTTGACGGTGGACCTCTAGGTGGTGGACCACGCGGCCCTTTCTGCTCATCACCCTCATCATCAGTGGGGGGGCCGGCGGGAGCCATGCCGGTGCAGGTTCACCAACCACCTATGAAATTGATTCAGAAGCAAGGAGAGATTCTAATTTGGCTTCAGCCTCTCCCATAGGGAGAGAAAAGTCGATTTTTGCATTTGGATATTTCAGAGCCGCAGCCACTCCAACAAGCAACGAATCACAGGGCAAATCGTGTTCTAAGCATAGATTGATTGGCCCCAATAAGCGTTCATTCTCTCCCAGTTTTCGTATGGGGTCTCTTGCATTTCTCTCAATTGGGTCTCGGATTGTAGAATCTTGATACTTGGCAAGGGCACGTTCACACCATTCATTCTGTTCATCTTCATCGAATCCGTAAGCAGCGACCAGTGCTGCAGATGATTCACGACCGGCAGCCAACGCAAGTTGACTAATTTCTGGATGATTAGCAGCATCCGCTAACCATTCAAAACCCGCTAAATGTCCGATGTAGCATACCATGGCATTGACACAATTGTAGGTGAACAATTTACGCGTCAGTTCTTGTTCGAAGTTTGGCTTTGGCTCAAATCCTTCAATTTGCAAATCACTCAATAGGGCATCTCCATCCAAGGGAAGAGTCCAATGGTCTTGGACCTGAATCGTGAGTGGGTGTTGTTCTTTTGTAGGCTCAATACATGAGCGAAGGACCTGTGCTTGAGATATGCCAAGACAATTTTCAATCAATTCTAATTCCTCATTAGACGCACCATGCTGTAGTGCTTGACGAACTGAAATGGCAGGGTGAGGGTGATTTTCAGCTAGCACCACATCGAGTACGCCACTCTTCAACCGTTCACATAGGGGTTGTCGAATATAGTCGGCCCACGCTTCGATATTTGTTGCACCCATGGCAGTCAATATGAGGTCGGCATCCAAAATTAATTCATTCAATTGTTCTTCAAGGTGTAAGATGGATTTCGCTTGAAGACGTTCATCATTTTTAGTGGAGAGATTATACACACTCCATCCTTTCTCTTCTCGAAGTTGTTGAATGGTTGGAAGATGAGCATCGACTAGACTGAAATCCCATCCTGAACGAGTGAGTAATTGTGCTAGAAATCCACGTCCGACCTTGCCTGAACCGAAGATAATTGCATGTGGTCTTTTTTGAGCCAAACGGGCCACTCCGATTACACTAACTTCTTGTTTCGCCTTTAGAATTGCATTTCTTGAATCGACCAATTGTGGGATCACAGCCAATCCACCACCAATCCACATTTCCCCCTCTGGGAATTGGGATCTCATCGTTTGGATGGGGAGATTAATCTCATTGAGAACTCCCCATGCTTCTCCGATAATTCCACGTGTTGTTTCACTTTCCAATTTGGATATGAAGCGATCAACATCTTTCCTCGTCGGCTGTTTGCCAATCCATTCAGGTATGACCTTCACGGCATTTGTGGGTGTGACAGTGTAACATAATGCTGGCAACCTCCCAATGGGTGGTAGCCAACTCATACTCTCTTGGGGTTTGCCTCCCACCAATCCAATGTGTTCACTGGTATTTGCGAGATTAAACAGACGCCCATCAGGTGCCCCCAGTCCAATAACACCTGCTGTGAGATCATCACATCCACAGATGACTTCGGCACCTTCTGGGATACCTGATAGTCTGGAACCAGTTTCAGTGACAGTTCCAATCACATCTTCGGGTAGGTGAAAATGACCTTCTCCGACATAGCCCCTCATGGAGCGCGAATCCCTTGCGATGATTTCTGTCAATTCCCAATTCAGGTAATCCTTGAGTTGTACTGCAACTCCACTTCCGATCGGTCCATGTTCTAGTTCCCATTGGGCAATTCTTGATGGTACCCATGAACGAGAAGGTGGTAAAATTTGGTCACCAAATGTAGGACGTTCACAACTCTCAGGAATCGATTCGTTCCATTGAATCATTCTTCCACATAATGCTCCCCCTCGAATGACAATCGCCGAGGGCCCATGTCCAGTAATACCCACTCTTACGATGTGTTCAGATCGATCATCAAGCCATTGCTTGAGATTTTTCCACACGCCTTCGTTGGATGGCCAGACATGCATATCCCATTCTGATTTTTCATTGAGTAGAATCACTTTTGTCGAACTGGTTCCGACATCAATTCCCAATGTCCATGTCTCGACCATGCGTGGTCGAGTGTGCCGAGGGTTATTGCAGATTCTCTGCACTGTCTGGCCATTGAATGGGGGTCCAACCTAACGTAGTCATCCCTGGTTCTAAATCTAGAAATCGCCCTGGTGAATCAGATTGTGCTGCTGTCAGAAGGTGTTGATCTAATGATGCTGAAAGGGCGGCTTCAAAGAATCGCCTCACATCTTCGGCAAGGAATGCAGTCGCCTGTAGACGACCACCTCGTATCCAATGCTCATCTTCGTTGGGGATGACTGTACCAATTCTAACCGCGATGGTTTCCATTCCATGGACACGTGAATGCATCTCAGCCAATACTTCTGCATACACTTTCGATACTCCATATGTTGAGGTTGGTGCGACACCGTGTTCAACGCCAATCAGTGTGCCATGGAATGGGCCACCTTCAGAAAATAACGCCTCAAGACCAACCTGTGCCAATCCACTGGATGCAACAATTACTCTACGCAATTGAGCGGCGAGTGCACATCGAAATATGGCTGTAGTGACCTCAATATTGTTTCTCAACATCGACGCATCATCATTTGATGGATTTGCATCCGCAGCAAGATGGATGAGTGCATCGGCACCTTCGAAAACCGATGTTAATTGTTCATCACTACATGCCGATAATTCCATCTCGATTGCGACTCTGCTTGGAGCCAATTCGTCCTCAATGTTCCTTCCTGCATCCAACCATGATTGATGTGGGCGGTCAATACCAATCACTTCGTGTCCTAGTGTTTTCAGGTGGTCGTGAACAATACCGCCGATAAGACCAGCAGAACCAGTAATCACGACGCGCATACCCCTTCGAAGACGCCTCAGGTCAAGAGTTTGCCTTTATTGAAGGCGAATGCCTATTCCACCCCGCATCTTCCGCGGTAGCGTGACAGAAGAACCGAGCCGCCTCCTTCCGGCCATTTTGGTGGCAGTTCTTGTGTTGGGTGGGATTGCTGGTGCTGGTACAATTCTACTGACGCCTCCTGAAAAATTAGACTTAGATTTGCAATATCCTGAACCAGAGCCTGAACCGGAGCCAGAACCAGAGCCTGATCTGGAGCCAGAAATACAATGTACAGAAGGTACGATTCTGTTTCAGCAATCTTGTATCATTCCAATATCTAATTTGACATATCCTGCACCAGAATGGATGTATGCAGGAGAAGGAATCTGGTTGGAACCAATATTTGATGGCGAGGTTAATCATTGGAATTCAACGTGTAATTCCGATGACATAACTCCTCTCGAAAACGGATCATTCCACTACTTTGCGATTGAAGATGGAGATTTTCAGTGTGTGATTGAAGCGAGTAATGAAGTATCAACAAGTTGGACAAATATTTCGATTGAAATCATTGTCAATCCCCCCTCTGACATTGATGTTGGTCCCGGAGCATGGATGTTGGTCAAAGGACAACCTACACTGATTTCTGCTCCAGATGTGAATGGGGGCGAAGTCGAGATTTGGACCATACATCCCCCCCTCCCTCTTGGCTTAAGTTTTGATTCTCAAACGGGTGCCATTTCTGGTGCTGCTCTGATTTTGGCACCAGCTACAGTTCATACTCTTACAGCTTCAAATTCAGGAGGTACCTCAAACGCAAGCATCACATTAACAGTCATCGATCAACCACCTGTGAATGTGCATTGGGGAGAAATGGAATTGACACTGACTCTTGGAGAATCCATGATTCCACAATCGGTATCTCATTTTGGAGGTGACCCGATTCTATACGAAGTTGAACCAGCATTGCCTACTGGAATCGTCCTCAATGCTACAACTGGTCGATTATCTGGGACACCACTTGAACTTCAAATTGAAACAACATACATTGTTTGGGCCAACAATTCAGGTGGCGGTGCCATCGCTTTCCTTTCGGTGACTGTGAATGATGCTCCAATAACTTCGATTATTTACTCTAGAATGCCTTTAGACATGATTTGGCAGAATGATTCAATCGATATGTTGCCCGAAACAACAGGGGGTGTTGCTATTGTTTGGAGTGTCACGCCCCCACTTCCAGTTGGTTTGAATTTTGACACATCATCAGGGCGAATCACGGGTTCGGCTGATACATTACATCCTTGGACATCACACACAATTTATGCCGTCAATACTGGTGGCGAGTACTCAACCATTCTTGAAATCAGAATTGCAGATTATTTCCCCTCCAATCTTAGTTGGGGGGCAACAGAATTTATCCTGCAGGCCAATCATAGCGTTGAATTCCATGTAGACAATGGAGGGGCTCCAATCTATTCATGGGCATTTGAGCCACCCTTAGATGGACTTTCCATTGATTCTTCAGGAACAATTAGTGGTATGCCACAGGGAAGAACCGTCAATCGTCATGCATGGACGACGCACACTGTTTGGGCGAACAATAGTGGGGGCTCTCTCGGCGTAAATCTCACCTTTGCCATTCATGATTTAGATGCAGATTATGATGAACTCACAACACGACCAGTTGGTGAGGTGAATTATGGCAGTTCCTACCCATCATTGATTCTACCGTTTGGAGAATGGGCCTTCCCTGTGGGCCTTGATGGAATCGATCGGCCCACTGTATCTGCATCCCACTCAGGGGAAGGGAGAATTGTTGGATTTGGACACGAATCAATGGCATCTCAGACAACGGGTGCTCATGGGAATCTGAGCCTAAATGCTCTGGACTGGGTCTGTGATGGACGTTTACGAGTGGGTCTTGAATCATCGTTTAATGGTTGGAAGGATACACTGCTCGCAGAGGGATATTCAGTCATCTCCTCCGCTACGCCTTCAGATTTGCAGAATTTGGATTGCTTCGTGACAGAATTCTGGAACACATATTCAGATTCAGAAAATGTACAGATTGAATCTTGGTTGACTGGAGGTGGGGGACTCATCATGGGCGGCCACGCTTGGTATTGGTCCTACTCAAATAGTGACGGTCCACACAATTATCCTGGAAACAAGATTGCAAAGACAACAGGGCTTCTGGTCTCTACTTCAAACGTCTATACGACGACCACCGTAACTGACGCACCACTTGGTCCCCAATACCGACTTTATGGGGCACTCCCTCTATTGGAGGAGCATTTTGCCGGTACTCTGATGTTAACCGGTGATGATGCAGATCAGGTGGCAAATACTGTGAATCTGTGTGCTTCAAATCTCCCTCTTGATTATGTCTCATATTGGAGTGCAGTACGTTTGTTATCGAACATGACTGGTTGGTTCCATATCGACTCCTCAAATTCTTATTCTCTCGATGCGGATCCGATTGATGATCTGTTACTCAATATCCAAGAACAATTGATGCAGAAATTACCTGCCTCTGAATTGATTGCTCACCCATCTTCATCTTCTTTCCCCGGTGCGGTAAATGTCACAGCATCCAGATTAACTCGTACGATTCCAATTGATGGTGATTTTTCAGGTCTCCCGTCGAGTTTTGGCTATGCAGGTGCCCGTTCACATGGTCGAATGAGTACAGGGCTCTATGCTGCTCCCGGTGATGTGATCAACGTCACCTTCCCCGTTGAAATCGTCGACCAAGATGTGTACGTGTTGGTGGGTGCACACACGGATAATCTGTGGGGTAAATCCACACTTGATCGCCACCCAAGAATCCATCGATGGTGGTATGTTGACAATGTTTCAATGCAGGTTGGGAATGCATTTGGTGGCCCAATCTATGTTGCAATTGCTGCAGGCTCATCTCTAGGGCCATTCAATGTCACAATTGAGAATGCAGTTGAGATGCCTTGGTATCAACATGGAATTACAAACCTCAGTGATTGGCAAACAACTCTTCGTTATGCACCTGCTCCAATGGCTGAACTATCCTCCGACTTCTTCATTCTGACAGTTCCTTCTAGTTACATCAGAAATTTGGATGACCCAGATTTAGCAATGGATTTCTGGGATGCCGCTTTACAGATGGAACACAATCTCTCGGGCTACACACCATGGCCCCGAATCGAGCGAGCGGTATTTGATGTACAGATTAGTGCTGGTTGGATGCATAGCGGTTATCCATTCATGGCACATACTGCAAGTGTAGCAGGGGTTGTGAATGGCACCTACATGTATGAGAATGGAGATTGGGGGATGTTCCATGAATTGGGACATAATCATCAATGGATGTCATCCACTCTACCTGGAAATACCGAGACGACCTGTAACCTATACTCGATGCTTCTAATGGAGGATCTTGTCGGAATTACCGGACACGGAGCGATGTCACCAAGTAACAGACAAAGTCGAACTGAGTCTTACTTCAACAATGGCGCTCAAATTGCATCTTGGTCAGTATGGACTGCGCTTGAGACACACATCCAAATCAAAGAGGCATTCGGATGGGAACCATTCACAGCAGCATTCCAAGAATACTACTACAACTACAGCACTCAACCATCAGGTGATTCTGCTGAATTCAATCAATGGGCGATACAAATTTCATTGAATACTGGACACAACCTCTTGCCGTTTTTCGATGCATGGGGGTTCCCATTAATCGCATCTAGTTGGGCTGCTGTAAGCCATTTGCCTGTATGGAATTCCGATCCTCTTCGGGGTTGGGTATACGAATATGATGTGATTCTTAGAGATTTAGGTTCCACCAATGTCAACAGTAGTTCCACCGATTTGATGTGGGATGTTTATGACAATGGGACAAACACGAATCTTACTGTTTGTTGGGGCTTATTTGATGGAGGCACCTCCACCATTGGGTGGACGAATTGTGCAAATCTTGGCACATCAGTGGTTGGAAATAGACTCTATTCACTGAATGGATTAATCAGTGGTCAAACTTATCATTGGCGGGTCGTCGGTGAGAACGATAATGGCCAAACATGGACAGATGCCCAATCTTTCACCGTGATGTGAGGCATCGTCACACTCATGACTGAATCGCGGCCGTAGGCCGCGCGATGTCCGACGTCCTTGAGGCGGAACTCGCTCCATCCGGGAGTTTGAAGACCGGTTGGTTTGACCTTGGAAAGAAGGATCGATTTCGTGATATTTGGGTTGTCATATTTTATCTCGGTTTGATGCTGCCTTATGCCTTCGTAGGCCTTTGGATTGGAAAAGTGGCCAACAATGAATTCCATCTTCCAATCAAGGATATTGCTCTGGCAATCATGCTTCTCAAGATTCCCTTCTTCCTTCGATTAATCTGGGCACAACCTGTTGAGAAGTTTGTCCATTTGCCATTTGGTCGTCGTCGAAGTTGGATTCTCATTGGGACCATTGTTCACATCGTGCTCGTCATACCTCTCCTATTCATTGACATCAGAACTGCAACTTGGTTATTTGTTGGCATCATGTTTGTTGCACTGATTCCTCGTTTGTTCGCAGAACAGGCAGTCGCAGGCATGATGGCTGAAAGTGTTCCAAAATTGGGGCGATTTAATTCTGGAATCAATTTGGCATATCGAGGTGGTGGCCACATCCTGTTATTGTTGATGGGTTGGCTGACCTCAACAACAAGTCCATTCGCAGATGGTGATGTTCTGAATTGGAACACCATCCAGATGGTGGGGTTAATCACTGCCATTGTAACATCATTATTTGCTGTTGCAATCACTGTCGTGATGAAAGAAGGCACTGCAATTCGCGGACCGAGTTCTACGAAGAAAAAGCGCGTGGCTAAGACCATGCAGGATGCGATTGAGAATCCAGAATTAGAATTTCCAGATGATAGTTCAACGATGAATCGAATCTTAGCTGCTATGAGAACTAGAACAGCTTGGATTGTTCTGTTGATTTGCTTCCTCATGCCATTAGGTGATGGCTTTGAAGGCATGTTTGCCTTCTATCTCAGGGACGTCCTTGCATTTGATGCAACTAAGGCGATTATGTGGGCAAACATCACTATTTTTGCGACCTATCTGGGATTATTGGGTCCGTGGCTTTCTGATTATTATGGACGGACCAAAATCCTACGATTATCAGCGATTGGTTCTGTTGCGTGCTACGCAGGTCTAGGAATCATGATGCTCATCGGAGCACCAGAAATTGCATTACTCCTCTTGTGGATGCCCACATTGACCATCACTGACTGGCTCATTTTCACATTCATTACCGCATGGGCAGAAGTGAGTGATCCTCGTTTGGGACCGACTCACATGGCATTGTATCAGACCACTCATGCAGTCGCCTCAACCTTCGTTTGGTTTGGATTGGGAGTCTTCCTCATCTATGCTACAAATGGTGCATATTGGTTGATTTTCATGCTTGCCTGCCTTGGGCCATTGTTTGGGCTGAGCCAATTTCACAAACTCAAATTGGGAGATGAATATGGCACAGACCGACTTGACGTCACAGAAAAGGTACGTCATTGGCAGAACAAACTCGCCGGTTTACCATGGGGTGTGGAACCCATTGACAAATCCAGTCGTCGACGTCTTGCGATGACAACCGGAATCGTAGGGCTACTCATTTCCACGATGCTTTTTGCAGGCCCCATGGTTCTATTGAATTGGGAATCAAGTGAAACGGAAGAAAATTGGAATTTGAAAGGATGGAATGAGACTCAAATCACCGATGAGAAATTCCAGTCAATTGGGACTGGGGGGAATGTGATGGCAACTGTTGAATTTCCAAATACTGAAGGTGGAATTTACGAGGCACTCTTCCGTGTTACACGGGGCCAAGACAATTGTGGAGATGCGGACGCAACTTGGTCCACCACATTTTCGATGCCAGACCGTGGGAATCTCTCCGACGGCTCCAATGAAACCAATTTCCAAAATCTAGAGAGTTGGGATGGTGAAATGGGGATTGACTTTGATGCGGAAGCACCCAATCTTACCAGTTACTCTTCAGAAGAAGCATTGTTGGTTGAATTGCAAAGCATCTCACGTGAAGTTTGGTGGGGTCATGGGCGTGGAACTTGGACATTAAAGGTTGAAATGAGTGAGACGGAATGTATTGGTGGTCTTGGGGCGATTCATCAAATCGATTTTACAGTCAATATCACGGTAAAACATCTCATTATTCCCTCAACAAGTCCTGAGAATGGCATGGTCGATGTCAGTTCAATCGTGACCACTGAACAGCATGATTATGGGCAAGCCGTTGGCGTTTTGCTCGGCTTCCCAATCTTGCTTGCAACGCCCATTCTAGCGTGGATTGCAGGACGTGATCCTGACACTATGCTGACTTGATTACCATTCAGCATGACTGCCATCTGGCAGAGTCCAAACTGTAGGTGGGTGAGGATTCCATTGGTCCATATGCTCTTCAATGACCTCTTCGTTAATTTGGATATCCAAACCTGGGCCATTTGGAACATCCACATGACCTTGGTGAATCTCAAAGGGCCGTTGAATGAGGTTGAATGCCCAATCTTGTCCTCCACCTGGAGTTCCTCCTCCTGCCCCTGCACCTCCTAGACTTTGGAATTCTTGGATTAAGTGAGATGGACTGGTTGCAGCGACTTGCATTGATGCTGCAAATTGAACAGGCCCGTAGGGACAATGTGGGGCCATAGAGACTTGAGCAGCACTTGCCATTGCACCGATTTCAACCGTGGCTCTGATGCCACCTACCATCGAAATGTCGGGTTGAATGATGTCGACGACAGGTGTTGGAAGAAGATGTTCGGCAAACGAATGTGCTGTTCGTAATCTTTCACCAGTTGCAATCGCGACAGGTTGAGCGGTACGCAGTGCTCGTAAATCAGCAAGATGGCTGGCCGAACCATCAGGCAAACAAGGCTCTTCGATGAAAAATGGATCAAATGGTGCTAACGCATGAACAGCACGTCTTGATGCAGCGGGGGTCAATCTTCCGTGTAGGTCAATGGCCAAGTCAACATTGGGTCCAATCGCATTACGTACCTCAGATACAATTTCGACTATTTCTCGTAATCCTTCTGCAGAGACAACACCGGCTGTTGGACCTGCGGGGCTCACTTTGACAGCATCCATCGTTCTTGCAACAGCTTCTCTAGCAGAATCTGCAAATTCAGCAGCATTCCGTCCCCAGAGGTTACGATACACACGCACGCGATCGCGCACGCGACCTCCAAGAAATTCGTGAATAGGTGCGCCGAATTCTTGTCCTTTGAGGTCCCACATGGCCATCTCTAATGCGCTCAGAGCCGTTTCCAATACGGGTCCATCTCTCCAGAATCTCGATTTCCTCTGCACTTGAATCGTATGCGTGATGTCGTGAATGTCACTACCTTCAACTCGCTCTCCTAGTGCATTGAGTGCATTTTCAACTTCCTCATGGAGGTCTCCGATAGCTTCGCCCCATCCGATGAGGCCATCATCAGTTTCGACTCGAAGTAGGAGCCAACGCGGTGGACAGCGCACACATTGTGCAGAGCGAATGGTGGTCACGTAACCTCTCGACGTCGTTGGAGTTCCATGAACATGCCCCGTGCCCTAGGACCTTCTCTCTGGCGCCAAATCAGCAATCCTCGTTCACTTTCTACTGGTTGTTTCTGTGGATCAATTGCCAAATCTGAGCCACATAGATTACTCCCCATGCCGACACACCACGCGCCAGAATCCATCCATGACCAGCAGGATTTTCGGTCAATCCCTCCCACTGGTATCCATGGTAGTTGACGAATGTTTTCGGGTGCTTGTTGTAATGTGGATACTTCCCAAGAAGATGAAGGAAACAATTTGACAATCCGTGCACCTGCTTCATTAGATTTGACAACTTCTTCCATTGAATGGGCTCCCGGAATGGCTAGAATCCCATGCATGTGACAGAACGCAACCATTCCTGGAGGGTGAATTGGAGAAAGGGCAAATTCCGCGCCTGCGGCTGCACATTGATCAGCCATGGTAACATCGAGCATTGTTCCCACTCCAATCATCACTTCATTTGGGTCAAGATCTCGACGTAATGCTTTCACTATGTCTAACGCTTGAGGTGAATCTAGTGTGACTTCGATGGCTTGACACCCCATTTCGGCTAGAGCAAGTCCACGTTCGTACATCCGCTCGGGATTGATGCCACGGAGGATGGCAATGATTCCCGCGCCCTTCAATTTCTTGAGTCGAGATTGAATCTCAGCCTCTTCTAGCAACTCTTCACCAGATGATGAATTCAATGCTCATATGATTAGGATTCGGTTTCCCTCTCCAGTGAATTCTCGTTTAGCCTCTACTGAATCCAACATGGTTCTGTCAATTGTCGAGACATCTCCAAATGTGTTCTGTGAGAGTGCTGCCATCACATCTCCTCGAAGTGCCCCAATGAGTGGAGATACGGGTCCATGTCCATGTTCCATCAACGCGTCAATAAAACCAGCCAACCACGCATCTCCGCCTCCAAGATGTTCAATCGGGCTGTGGATGACGGCTTCAGTTTCTGTTGAATCTACACCGAATGAATGGGCAACAACCGACCATCTCTTCTGCCGATTCTCACCTTCTGGGCGTTTGAAACAACAACACAGATGAGGAATCAGGAATCGACGTCTCAATTCGGTTAATGCCTGTATGGATTCTTCGTAGGTCGTTGGCTTCTCTATGCCTTCCAGTACAGCAATTTCACACAAGCTGGTTGGAGACAGAACGAGAACATGCAACATACGTAATCGAGGACGAATCATTTCCCAAAGTGATTCGATTGCCCCCAAAGCAGGCCTGTGATTCAAATCTAAGGCAATCAGCGTTCCATCTAATTCAGCAAAGGTGAGGGATGCGGCCCATGCTGCTCTCGGCCCATCTCCTAGTATGGGATTGATACCGCTTGTGACCAACCATCTGGCACCCGTCAGAAGTTCTCTCCAATCGAATTTTTCAGGATCTAAATTTGCAAATGCAGAATGGCTCCGGTTGTAGGATACCGTTCCTGCCTCAAAATCGACCTCGTAGGTTCCTACAGGATGTTCAGAGGATTGCAATTCAAGAAATACGCCTGACGTTGTTGCTGTTGATTGAATTAATTTTTCATAGGGGGGTAATGCACTAATCCAAGAGGTAGCTGTACCCAATTTTCCTAAGGCACAAGCAACATTGTATTCTGAACCACCTGGAGTGATTTGCCCGTCAACAGTGCGTAACATTGCTTCTCCAAAGCAAACAACTCGCCCCGGTGGTCGCATCGTGGTACCCAACGATGCCAGCAGCCACTTGTCCTCAAGCATTCCCTCGCAGGCAAACCCTCTTCATGTTCCACATCGGGGACGCATCATGGCCGATGATGATACAGTCAACCCCCTGGTTGGAGTTGGACAGATTATTGGCGGTGTTATCATGATTATTGTCGGTGTATTCGTAGTATCGGACGAGGGGGATCCTTCTCTTATTTTCATTGGCATATTTGTTTTCGGTTCGGGTATCGTGAAGGTTGGGAAGGCACAACAAGAGATTGCTAAAGGCGCCAAAGTATCCGGTCAACCCACGGGTACTGGTGCATGGAATCGTGTCGGAAATGTCATGTCGAGAGTGGATAATCCAGATAATTTCATCATCAATATGCCTGATCAACAATCCCGTTCAGAAAGTATGCAAATTCGAATGAATACTGAATTTCATGGTGACACGATTGATGAATTCCGAGGAGATACCATTCAAGAATTCCGAGGTGACACCATTGAAGAATTTCAAGGTGACAATGTATCGAATTGGACAGAACATGAAGAATCCAAATTCGCACCAGATGGTTACCCTTCAGCGGTCCCTGGTGATTTCCATCATCATGACAAATATTGGGTGGACCCTACTAAACAGTGGACTGACCCATTTGCATGAAGTGTTCTCGTTACCGAATACTATCGTCCACGAATGATTATTATCTTCATGTCGAATGGACAATCATGCATATCTCTGCCAAAGTGATGTTCGTTCTGGGAGTAATATTCTGCTTTGCCGGTGCTGTTGGGTTCATGTTTGCGCGCGAGTCTCTAGGTGATGCTGGAGAATTTGTAGTTGAAGAAGCCCTTGAAGGTGAATTTGAATTGATTGATAAAGATGGAAAGGGCGAAGTCGGTGTCACATTTTGGGTAAAAGGATACGACTATGTTGATGCGGATCAAAATGGCATTTGGGATATTTGTGACAACACCAATGTGACAGTCAATTTTCATCCCGACATCGTTTGGACCGATAACAAGTCCCAAGCATTAGATGGGCAATTTTACTATGAAGTCCTACACAACTATTCTGAAAATGATGATTCTGATTGTAATTCTGACGAAAGAAACCAAGAATGGATTAGAGAAAGCACGGGTTTTCTCAAGATTGGACGAGCCTGTCTTGGATGTGGTGCTGGTACCTTTAATTTCACATCAAATCAGACGGTATGGGTGAGTTATGATGACATTGCGATTGAAGACTTGGTCGAGGGTCTATTGACTGGGGGCGCTGGTTTCGTTGGTTGTTGCTGCGGTGGAATCTTCTTGCTCATCGGCTTGATTCTTACATTCACAATGAAGCCACCTCCTCAACAGGTCATGTATTCCCCACAAGGGCAACCTGTTCAATCAGGACAAGCCATGGGTGTTGTAGGGAATGTAGCAACCCATGCTGCTGGCCATGCCGTTAGCGATGCAGCAGCAGACTTCCTTCAGAAGGAATTCTAGTCTCTTCATTCAATTGCCCATCGTAACAACGCGAGAGGACCCAATTCAACCAATTGCTCACCCGCATCGTGCTCTACACTGGCTTGGACAACTTCTCCATTTGATGCTTTGACACCGTCAGCAACATCGTCCCAAGTCAGTTCACCACACATCGAATCATCTCGAAGTAGACCCGCATCGATAACCAATGTCTCGATGGCGCCTTGCTCCAATGCATTGAGTATTGATTGGTGTCCATAAGCGACATGTCCATTGGTGGCGATACGTGCCAACCCCTCTTCGATGAGGCGGATCTGTTTGGCCATGGCAAAGTCACCGAGGATATTGTCTGCTGCCCCTTCACGCATGACCTCGTTTGCAGCGGCTCGCCCTCCGATACTGGTGGCAATGTTCAGTGTGCTATAATCACCTCCAGTTTCCTTCAGCATGGACTCAAATTGTTCTCTGGCGAATCCAGGTCCACATAGAACAAGGGGCATTGAATCATCGAATACCATCGCGACTTCCTTTGCTGTTCCTCGCAGGAATGATGCACGTACTTCAGTCGATTTCCCTTCTCGTTTTCCACCGCCTCGCATGGTGAATTGGCTGACATCTCTCATGCCATGCTGTGCAACTTCAAACAACATTACCTCATCACTTTCAATCACGATGATTCCGACGCGTCCACGCCCACTATCTTGCAGGGCTTCAGCCATCAGTGCCTTGTCCATATCACTTACACCTCCCTTCCATGTGATTTCCACTTCATTGCGTGGTGCAATCGCATGTGTGTGGTGACTTCCTTTGTCTTGAGATGCTTCTGTAATGATTCCATGTACTCTGAGATTGTCAGTGAATGGTTGGAACTCAATATGCTGAGTTTGCAGAACAATCCACATGGGTTTTCGTTCTGCAGCTTTGGCTCGTACAGAATCTTGATGACTTCCATCTCGACGAAAACCATTCATCCCAACGGATGTGCCTGGACGGATCAATTGTGATAATGTCCACAAATCGTCATCATGTTGGATGCGTAATCGGACACCATCCTCAATCCACTTTACTCGCTTCATTATTCAGGCCCCCGGCCCGAAAAGGCGGTCCATTGCATCCTGAATTGATTCATTTTGACCTTGTTGTCGATGATGCCAATTCACAACACCATCTGGTTGGACGATGACGTATGATGGCGTTCCAGTCATTTGAAATTCTGCTAGCCACGTGAGGTCTCGGTCATCAACATAGATCCAATCGTGAGGCGAACCAGGTCTCTCGTTGCAGTTGTTATTGTCATTATTACAACCACTGAAATTCCCCTCATCTTGGAACGCTGCGATTTCATCAAGACTAGAATTTGACCAGGAGAAATTGATGATGAATGTGAGGAATGTCACGTTTTGACCATAATTTGCATGTAAATCACTCATCAATTGCGCACCATTCCAGCAATGGCCACAATCGGTTGCAGCAAATTGAATTAAGACCCAATTCCCATTACCAGAAAAGTGATTTGAACTAGACCAATTCTGCCATGTCCCATTGAGAACACGACCTAAACTGTTGATGATGGGCAATGTTTGATTCTCAAGGGTTCCAATGTCTGGAGTGGTTTCGTTCGTGGTGATATTTTCCTCAGGGGTGTCCGTCACACAAACCTCAACTTCTTCACCAGTACATCCTTCAAAGTTTGAGTGATCAATACCCTCATCTCCCAGACAACCGGATAGACTCGCAAAGAATAGTAGAATGCAAACTAGGATGTTTCGGGACATTAATTCACCTCAGCCGAACATTCCAAGAAGGTGCCCATCTTCATCCATGTCCATGTTCTCTGCTGCAGGTATTCGGGGCAGACCTGGCATCGTCATGACGGAGCCACAAACAGCGACAACGAATCCAGCACCTGCATTTAATCGCAATTCCCGGATGGGTAAGGTGAAACCACTAGGGTCTCCAAGTTCTCCTGCCTCGTGTGAAAATGAATACTGCGTTTTGGCCATACAAACTGCGAGATTCCCATATCCCCAATTGTTGAGCATTTTCAAATCCTTCAATGCCTTAGGTGCCAAATCAATTGATGCAGCGCCATAAATGTTGGTTGCAATCCGTAGTATTTTTTCTTCAAGTGGTGCATTGGGTCCAAACAGCGGGTCGAATGGTCGTCCATTTGCGATGTGACTTTGGCACGCTGTGACGACTGCCCGTGCCAAGTCAGCTCCTCCTTCGCCGCCATTTGAGTGAACTTGGCAAACGACAGCGTCAGCAGCACCAGCCTTCATGGCTTCCTCAAGAAGTGCCGTAATCTCATCCTCTGTATCTGTGGAAAAAACGTTCACACTAGCAATGACTGGACTACCAAATCTAGCCATATTTCTCAGATGTCGTGCTAGATTCGTTTGTGCTCCAGTACGGACAGCATCTACATTTTCTCTTTCAATTTCCTCTGGCCTAGGTCGTTTACCTCCGCCAGTGCTAAAACCTCCACCATGCATTTTCATGCTGCGAACAGTGACATTGACGACAACACAATCTGGAGCAATTCCACTTGATGCTGCTTTGATGTGCATCATTTTCTCAGCACCCATGTCTGCACCAAAACCTGCCTCGGTAATGACATAGTCTGCTAGACCTAGTGCAACTCGATCTGCAATGATGCTTGAGTTGCCGTGTGCAATGTTTGCGAATGGACCCGCATGAATGAATGCGGGGTTCTGTTCAATAGTTTGTACAAGATTGGGTAATAGTGCCTCACGCATGAGTAGTGCCATGGGTCCAGCCGCACCAATGTCATCAGCTTTGACTGGGAATCCTGAACGACTTTCTGCAACAACAATCTCTCCAAGCCGATGCCTTAAATCAGCATAATCGGATGATAATGCAAGAATGGCCATGACTTCAGATGCAGCCGTAATGTCAAACCGCTCTTCACGGGCGACTCCATTCTTTGGTCCACCAAGGCCGATTGCTACGTTTCGTAGGGAACGGTCATTCATGTCGATGACTCGTGGCCAAAGAACACGATTGGTATCGATGTCACATTCATTCCCGAAGTAGATGTGATTGTCAATCATGGCACTGCAAAGGTTGTGTGCGGATGTCACTGCATGCAAATCACCAGTAAAATGAAGGTTAATTTCTTCCATCGGTAAGACTTGGCTATATCCGCCTCCTGCAGCACCCCCCTTTATTCCGAAAACGGGTCCCATACTTGGTTCTCGAATGGTGCATGTTGCACTCTTTCCGATTCGATTCAATGCCTGAGTAAGTCCAATCGTCGTAACCGTTTTTCCTTCACCAAATGGTGTTGGGTTCACCGATGTAACCAACACCAGTGAACCACGTGGTAAATCGAATCGTGCCTTGACTCCTTCCCAAGTGATTTTGGCCATTCCTGGCCCCATCTTTCGCAGTTCCTCTACTCCGATTCCGAGCTTCCACGACACCTCTTCGATTGGGGCAGGGGATGCCGCTCGGGCAATCTCTAGGTCACTGGCCATGTATGTCCTCGTGAACTCCCGGTATTCAAGCATTCATGGCAATTACGCACCGAAGGTGCGCATACGTGGGTTTGAGAAGGGATGGCGTTTTGGTTGAATTGGGGAGATTGATGCAAATCAGATATGCGATTGCTGGCAGTCCTGTGAGTCATTCACTTTCTCCTCTTTTGGTTGAGATTACAGCCGCTCACCTCAGGAGGGCAAATCTCGATATTGAGTTCAATGAATTTTCTCTCTTAGATTGTAGTGATGTTACCGTTCCAATGGCATGGGCATTGACTGAAAAAAGTAGGAGTCATCCAAGTATTGCAAGTCGATTGTTTGGTAATCCGACCCTTTCTCAAAATCATGGGCGGTTACAATCTGCTGTACATGGTGTAATGTCGGACGTATTTGCAGCAACTCCAGATCTCATCCCTCATGGTGAAACTCTATTCCATCATGGTGAGGAACGTCTCAAACAACGGCGAGGTCAATCCGAAGCATGGATTTCCTTGACATCACCTTTGAAGCATCAATTGAATTTGCGTTCAGGGATTAATTGCACTGATGATGGGCTTCATAATGGGACAGTCAATCAGTTGCGGTGGGATGGTTCAAATTGGTACTGTGTCGGTACTGATGGGGCCGGTTTGGTTGCCGTTGCCCGTCATTTTGGATTTGATTTCACTCTTGATGGAGTAGATGCGCCCTTACTTTGCATGAAAGGCGGAGGGGGTGCTGCTAGGTCATCTGCTGCTGCTTGGGCACGGGCAGGTGGAAAAATTTGGTCGCTCGGTGGAAGGCGTTCACTAGACAATCGTGGGCCATGGATTGATGCATTAATTGAACCCGAATCAGTCATTGATTACACGGGAAAACGCCTCCATATTGATTTTGATTTGAATCCATCCGAACAGTCTAGAGATTACCCATTCGGCGCAGATATTTACCTTTCTTCCACCTATGATTCGATGGATGTTGGTATGGTGATTGAACCAACTGAGACTGGAATGAGATTAGATGGTCGTTGGTTACTTGTGGCGCAGCATTTGGATGCATGGGCTCGATTATATTCGCCCGAAGCAGCACATTTACTGCCGGGCCTTGGTTTGTCGATGAATCGTCTATTGGCGGTTGAAACTGCTCTCCGAATGTGATTGAACGCATGAGCGTTGATTTCAAGTGCTTAGGCCCATCATCGCGTAGCGATGAGTCACCGATACGGCGGACTACTGCTCGCTCTAATCTTCCTGTGTAGTACAGGTTTGCCACTTTGTGAAGCAGCAGAGGATCCCAATTTTTCCGATACACATTCCGAGGAAACATTTCCAGTAGGACTGGCCGAACTCTATTGGCAGGATGAGGATGAACAAGTCCACAGTGGTCAAATGTACTATCCAGCCAATACAAGTGGTCCAAATACTCCTATGGACAACGTATCAGGTCCTTATCCAATCTTCCTTTGGTTAGTTGATGAAGGCGAAGAAGCAGATAATTACGATTGGATTGGTTCCAATCTGGCATCGTCAGGATACATTGTTTTCACACTCCCTCCAGATTGGGCAGCAGACGAAACTGCTGATTTGCTGTCCGATATTTTGTACCTCCGTGCTAGACTGGTGTGGTCAAATCAGAATGGAAGTGCATCTGAATTCGATCCAGAAAATATGCAGGATTCTTTTGATTTCAATCACTGGGGCGTGGGAGGTCATGGTTTGGGTGCCATTCAGGCGACCGTTGTTCAACGTGGAATGTCCGGGGGGCTTTGGTCCGAATTTGCAGATGTACCTCCGAGGGCGTTAATTGGTCTTGGTCTTGAAAACGCCAACACCTTCGTTGCCGAAGAGTATCTGGGTTCAGCATCAGACCCGAGCCTTGGTCTATTTTTGACCGGTTCAGCAGATGAAATCGCTGAACCTGAATTGAATATTGAAAGATACCTAGATGATACCGATGAACCTTATCACTATCTGGCGGTATCTGGTGCCAACCATGTACAATATCAAGACGAATCTGGATGGTGGGAGAATCTCAACGATGGCGATGCAACCATGTCCTCTACCGTTCAACAAAATCATGCATTGGAGCATATGCTCCCATACCTTGACTTGATGCTCAAAGGCAGCCATGACGCTTGGTTCAACAGCACCAATCGAGAAGACAATTGGCAATATCCATCTGATGCTTCTGGATACGTGACTGAGGATTTGAAGAATACACAATTTTTGCGAGTCGCCCTGCCACCTGGGGGGGTAGTCAGTGAATCAGAGGGTGATGATGGGCGTGAAGTCAGTGCGAATGTCCGCCTTACACATCGAGATGGATCTCAGGGTGAGAATGTGACCGTGACTTGTGAAGTGATTGGACACTCTGACACGTCAGCATCTGGAACATTTGTGCCCTCGTCCACTCAAGGGCCATGGAGTGAAGCCTCGTGCAGTGCACCGACCAATGGTGTTGAACCTGGGAATCAGACAATGAGGCTCTCTGTGAATTGGTTTGGAATGCCTGCAAGTATCGATTTACCATTCCATCGTAACAATGTCGCGCCGATTCTCATGTCGCCCTTGCCAATTATCAATATCCCCCAACATGCAGAAGGTGGCATAAATTTCACAGATATTGCGCTAGATCCTGATGGTTTGCCACTTGATTTCGTGGTCCATTCGTACACATCAGCAGATCATGTCGGCGTCTACGGTCTTGGAGATTCAAGTCACCCTTGGGATATCACCATGTGGCACCGAGGTGAACCAGAATGGGTGGGTTCTGCACTACTCAATCTAACCATCACAGATTCATATGAGCCACCGTTTTCGATGAACGTTAGCATTGAAGTGAATGTCTTACCTGTTGATGACCCAATTACAATGATTCAAAGTATCCCTAGTATAGATATGTTGGAAGACGAAGGGCCTAGAATTCTCTCAATGGGTGGATACTTCCTAGATCCCGAAGCAGCTCAAATTGTGATTGAATCAGTGACGGAAGTTGATGGGTTGACCTTCTCCACGAATGGTGGAATGCTAACGATTGAATCATTGCCCAATTGGTTTGGTTCCACAACCGTTGAGATGTGGGTTAGTGATGGAACCACTGAAGCCATTCCAGCATTTTTTGATGTTAACGTGGCATCAGTTGTCGACCCACCAATTCTCAATCTTTCTAGTATTACGATGGATGAAGATACTCCATTTGAGATTCCCCTCTCAACTCTCGGTTGGGATGAAGATGGTGAAGAAATTCAATTCACAGTCACTGGTGGGGACGGAAATCTGTCGATAATGGTCCTTCTAGATGTCATTCGAATCGTTCCTACTGCGGATTGGTCTGGCATTTCATCTGGATGGAATTTCACGGTTGAAAGCAGTGATGGAACAGCATGGGAGATTGCAAATATCACAGTCAATCCAATTGATGACCCACCTTTTGTGACTTGGGGCGATCTGTCTTCAATTCAGAGTGAGCGTGTACGATTGGTATTCGCAATTTACGACCCTGACGGTGAACTTCCATGGAATGTACGATATCGATGGGATTATGGAAATTGGATTTCTTTAGAATCGAATTGTACTACCTATTCTTCTTCGGATTGGGAATGTGAAATTTGGATGCCGACCTCTGATTTGGTGATTGGTTCTCATCGATTGGATACTCAAATTGAGGATGGCGATGAATGGACTGAAGAACGTAGCCAATATCTTTCACTTAACCAACCGACGCCGCCACCTCAAAATCCATCCGTCGATTCATCCAATCAAGATGACTCCAGTCCATTCTCGGTATGGTTCGTTCTCATTGCGACCACTGTGGTCATCGTCATCATTGTAGGTTTGTACATGCTGGTGGCTCTGACTAGAGACGAAGAGGAATTCCATCTTAGTCAGGAGGAGTTGGACGAATTGGATCATCTTCTAGATTAATCACAACGGAATATTTCCATGTTTTCGTGGGGGTTGCCAAATTCGTTTGGAGAGTAATGGATTGAGTGCACTAATGAGTCGTATTCTCGTCTGATTGGGCTCAATCACATCATCCAACCAACCATTTCGCGCAGCAACATATGGGTCTCCAAACTTACGACGATAATCTTCGACAAGTTCAGCGTGTTTTTGTACGGGGTCATCAGCGGCTTTGAGTTCATGTCTGTGGATGATATTGACGGCACCTTCAGCGCCCATTACGGCCAATTCACCAGTGGGCCATGCCACATTGTAGTCAGATTCTAGATGTTTACATGACATGGCCAAATAGGCACCTCCGTAGGCCTTTCTCGTAATCACGGTCAGCATTGGAACCGTCGCCTCTGCATATGCATACAACATCTTAGCTCCATGCCGAATAATGCCGCCCCATTCTTGGACCGTACCAGGTAAAAATCCTGGGACATCAACGAACGAAAGTAATGGAATGTTGAATGCATCACAGGTGCGAATAAATCGGGCGGCCTTGATACTTGAATCAATATCTAAACAACCGGCCAACACCTTGGGCTGATTTGCAATGATTCCGATTGGGTGGCTGCCAAGTCTGGCCAAACCGATGACGATATTCTCTGCATACATTGGAAATAGTTCCACAAAGTGCCCATCGTCAACTGTTGCTTTGATTGCTTTCACCATGTCGTATGGTCGATTGCTATCGTCGGGAATGAGTGAAACCAGTTCCGGACAATCTCTGTCATGTGGGTCGCCAGAATCTAGAGTGGGTGGGCTTGCACCACAGTAATCTGGGAAGAAAGAAATGATTTCTACAGCAATTTCCATCGCATCGTTTTCATCTACTGCAGTTAGGCAACAAATTCCTGAGCGGGATGCATGCATTTCAGCACCACCTACCTCTTCAGTGGTCATATCTCCAGATACAGTTTCTTCAGTTTCTAAGGGGCTAGAAAGGAATAATTGGCCATGTTCTTCACCTAGAATGACGAAATCAGCAAGTCCAGCAGATAGCGCTGAGACGCCGACCACTGGACCAAGGACCAGGCTAATCATTGGGATTCGCCCAGAACAGGACACGAATCTGTCAAGCATTTCTCCGGTGGCTGCCAATGAATGAACTCCATCATGGGCACGTTGGCCGCCACCATCCCAAATACAAATCAATGGTATTTTTGCACGTTCAGCCATCTCTACAATTTTGCAAATTTTCTTTGCATGCATTTCGCCCATGGATCCCCCAAATACTGTGAAATCCTGACTGAAACAGAATATGGGTCTTCCATCGATGGTGCCATGGCCAACGATAACACCATCTCCATAGTATGGGTGGACGTGGAGATTATTGTCACGGTTACGATGTGAAACAAGTGAATCAATTTCGATGAACGAATCAGGATCTAATAGAGCGTAAATCCGTTCACGTGCAGTTCCTCGTCCAGATGCTCGGAGTGCATCCGTTCTGGCTTGCCCTCCACCTGCTAGCGCTTGTTGGCGTTGCCATGCAATGTCCTCCGCACGCTCGCTCATATCGCTCTCCATAGGAGAGCGGTCTTTGAATAAACATGGTCAATTATTATTGATTTTTTCAATTGGGGAATTAAATTCTCAATTGGAAATTGATGGAACATTTTCACCACATAGATTTGATGCCCATCCGGTTTCAATATCTACATTATTTGAAAGTAAGAAATGAAGTTTGATGAGTGCTGCATCTGGGCTCGTTGTGGCTTGATTACCTAATATGCCTAGAGCTTGTTGATCTCGTCCTTTACTGTATACGTCCATGTGAATCGGACCATGAATGCACTGGGTGACCATGACAGCAATTCCACCATTTCCACAGAAATCTTTGACTGCCGATAGCATTGAATCGTTTTCTGGACTATCTCCATTCGGATTTTCAATCGGCAGATGCCCTAAACCAGTCCCATGCAAAAGGATCGCATCATATCCAGCACTATTCGCAAATTCAATTTGATCCGCGAACATGTGTGCGCCAGCCATCAATTGCAGAATCCTCACATCATCGCTGAAATTCAACGGTGCCGATGCGACAGGTCTTGTTGGTGTAGATGTCGCTGTTTCAATGGTACAATTTCCTCCACGTGATACAATGATTTTCCCAATGGGGTTCGCGTTAATGCCTTGAAACGCATCACGTCGGCTTGAGTGAAATTTTCGGGATGCGCACCCAGGCAATACCGAACACACTCCGTCATCAGAGTTGGCGTGCATAACAATCACGCTTGCATCTCCCTGTTCTCCAGTCGGCGCAGGCCCATGCGCTGCCCAATGAACTGCGGCTAGCAGATTTTCAGTACCATCTGTTGAACCGCGGTCACTACTTCGTTGTGAACCGGTAAATACAATCCTGCCTGGGGGCCGTTCACCATTTCCAGCCCATGAAAATGCTGCAGCAGCAGCAGAATAGTGCATGGTGTCTGTACCGTGAGTGATGACCACACCTGCTGCACCAGCATCAAACGCCTCCTTCGTTGATGCCATCATCAGATTCCAGTGTCTTGAACGAATATCATCTGACCACATGTTGCCGAGTTTGACAGTCCTAATCCGCGCATGCTGTGCTAATTCAGGAACTGCATCCAGTAATTCTTCTGGCTCAAAACGAGCCGTCACTGCTCCAGTGACATAATCTACCTTGGATGCAATAGTTCCGCCAGTATGCAAAATCCATACTTCTGGAAGTTCAGAATCCTCAACGATGTCTGCATTCAGACTCTCGGATGTTGTCGCAGTCCCTCCTAATGGAGTGATTGTCGATACTTCATCCTCCGCAAAAGTCACATTGTATCCATTGTCTAATTTGACAGTAACATGGCCCGGGCTAGCCGGTGATAAGAGGTAACCGTCATGTGAAACTTCACCTCCAGGTGTTGCAGCGATGATGCGAACTCGAGCACCTGTCTGTGGGTTCCCCATGGCCCTCTCGGATTACAGACATCCCATCAACCGAACGGTCCGTTAGAATGGATATGCTCATATTCAATACGTCGGTCGACGATTCGGTTGCCGGGGTGGCGTAGTTGGTGGCGCGTCGGACTCATATGACAACCTGAACAGGTTTGAGATGAGAGCGAACACCCTCAGAATGTCTGAGACATCCGAAGGTCAGGGGTTCGAGCCCCCTTCCCGGCACCATTCACTTACCTGGCGGTAACGCAGTTTGATTGGCCGAACGCATCATAGACGGGTTTCACCCCGGAGGGGTGAGAATCATGGTTGATTTATCCACTGCGATGGCAGCAGCAGCAGCCAGCGAACGTCGTCGAGGTGGACGGGATGGTGACAAGAAGAAACCAGGTGGAAAGGTCGGCACAGAGCCATTTGATCCTGCTGATCACGTTGAGAAAGAGAAGGCGGACACCGCATCCATGTGGTTGGTCGTCTTGCTAGGTGTCATTGTCGCGTTAATCATGCGCTACCTGCTCATGCCTCAAATGGATGGCCCAGCCAGTGTTCTATGGTCACTACCGTTGCTACTGATTCTGATCATCCCTACACTTCATCGGGTAATATTGCCGATGTTTGCAGAGCGTTACTCGTTTAGCAATTGGTTTCGAGGCGGCTTCTTGTACACGTTCACTTGGCTGGCAGTCACATTTGTGTTGGTTAATCCTCCCTTAGCAGATATTTCAGATCCGGGTATTGCTGGAAACATGGTTCTCCTCGATATTGATAATCCAGATGATTGGCAAACCACAGATGATGAAATTATGGCGGGTGTTGATTGGACCTCGCCTGAACGTGTTGGATTTGCCTTTGCAATTCAAGATAATTTAGAATCTGATGATGTGATGGTCACAGTTGTATTGATTCAGGAATCCACAGAAATTCAAAGTTGGACAGGTACATCTAGTGAATTAAGGGGGAATTGGGACAACGTCTCTGATAATGTCTCACGTGTGGTCAAGAAAACCTATGATACGCCAATTCTGCTAGAATTCAATCAAACACTTGAATCTGGTAGTGATTATGAAATTGTGATTACGATGGAGCAAGATGGTGATCCCTGGAATTTGTCTAAGACTGTCAAACATCAGTTTAGAATCATTCCAACGAATACTTAGTACAATCTCACTTTCAGTGTTATTCGTGCTACTGTAACACTTTCACTTTCAATTCGCTGTCCTCTCTCATCCGAAATGAGGTGGACTGGATGCCCCGGCAGTGCAAGTTACAGGATGGATGCACATGCTGAAAGATGATACAATAGAACGCTTGACAGAAATGATGTACGAACTCGCAGGTCGAACTGCAAGACGTAGGATATTGGATACCATGGATCTCCTTTGTTGGACTCCATTGGCCCCGATGATTCGCGCTGCACGCCGTGCACGTGTTCATGAACAGACCAGAGATTTACGCATGCACCAACGTGCAGCAGAGATTTGCGCCGAAGTACGTGATAATCATGCAGATTTGCTGGTTCCTGCTTGGTGATTAGGAACTAAGATTCGCACAGATTGTTGCGGTTAAAGCATCTAATTGCAAAGCCTCACCACCACCTTCCACGAGTCGGAAGTCGATTTGAGCCATGACTTCAGTGAGTTCCAGTTTCTGAGTTTCTGTGAGAAACTCAGCATCATACAATGCACGATGTAATTGATTCACCATATCTGTTCCAGCCAAACCAAATTGGTCTAGAATACTGCGAAGCCTTCTGCGGGCTGGATGGAATCCATCTTCTCTACATGCAAGAAGAAAACCGTGTAACTCTTCTGGCGGGGCTGTCGCGGTAGTTTCGTAGATTAGCGATCTTGTGACGTGTATGTCTAGACTAGCACTCACCTGTAATGCGGTGATTGCCCTACGCAAATCGCCTAGGCTAACGTGTATAATCGCCTCACACGCATCTTCATCCAATTTGACACCCTCAGCCTTGGAAATGGCCATTATTTGTTCACGAACTTGATCGTCTGCAAGGGGTCTGAATCTGAAAACCGCGCAACGTGACTGAATGGGTTCGATCACTTTTGAAGAATAGTTGCATGATAGAATGAATCTACAAGTTTCAGCATATTGCTCCATGATTCTGCGAAGGGCACCTTGTGCATCTGATGTCAACGAATCAGCTTCATCTAGGAAAATCACCTTGAATGTCGCACCACCCAAAGGACGTGTTCTAGCAAATTGCTTGACTTTGGTGCGAATACTTTCCAACTTTCGCTCATCACTTGCATTCATTTCAAGTAAATTATCACGGGTATCTTCACCGAACACATCTTTGCACAATGCGAGTGCTGCTGTTGTTTTCCCAGTGCCCGGGGGTCCTGCAAATAGTAGGTGTGGGAAGGATGTTTTTTCACCGTAAACAGCGAGACGTTCGACCGTGGCAGATTGGCCTTTGATATCACGCACCGTCTTCGGTCGATGCTTCTCCACCCACATAGTTGACATCCGTACTCGGGCCTATCCCTTGGGTGGGCGTCAATGAACCTTCGCCACCACAAAATCTGACAAAATCTGCAAGTTATTGACCATACTATGTATGGTCGATACACCACAATCCCTTAACAGAAGGTCCGACCGTCGGAAGCCGAGGCGCATGACGAGCAGAGAGATGAATTGGAAATCAGCAGGTGGAGCAATCCTTCTGGTTGGCCTGATGCTACTAAGCGGTTGGATAAACGCATTGGAAACTGAAAATTGGTTGCAAGAGGAACCAACAACTCGTTATCTAGTGGCTAGCGATAGCCTTACTGCGGACACACAAACGAATTCTAGCCTACCAACGATGACCTATGGAAGTACTGACAATTTGATGATTGGAGAGATGTCAAATGGTAACCAACACATCAATGCTAGAATGTTGGCATCGTTCGATTTGACAGTCAGTGGAGGGGGCCAATTGCCCACAACTGCAGTGATTCATGAAGCAACACTCGAATTGACTTGCCGAAAATTCTCAATGTTGCCCAATGGTGGTTCAATTCTTTATCCTGCCATGTTATTGACTGAATATAACGAATCTAACGCAAATTACAACCAGAGCAACACCAGCACTCCATGGAATGTGACTGGTGCTGACGGTGTTGGCAGTGACCGTGGTGAATGGGAACCTGGAACAATGGCCTCGATCTCCAGTGTATCTTCTGTAACCCTCAATATCACCGCCCTTGTTCAGGAAGCGTTCCGAAATGGTCAGTCCAACATGAGTCTCATCATTTCAGGCATTGGGATGCCGGTATATTGTGCATCTAGTGACCATCCGACCAGTTCTAATCGACCAAGTTTGGATTTCACATACACGCTAGGGGCTCCTTCTACTCAGGGAAGTGTTGTGATTACTGGCCCGACAGATGGTTCAATCCTATCGGACTCATCTCAATTGGCGATTAGACCAAACCTTAACCCGACCATTACTTGGTCGAATTTGTCAACGTCTGCATTGGATATTCAATTCTCCAATGGTCCAGATTTCAGAGCAATATCTGATGGGGATTGGCATTGGACTTCTTGGGATGATGCAGGGGCATTCTCCATGTCTAATGGACAATTCAATACACCAAATACAAATCTTTCAGATGGCTCATGGGTATATTTCCGAATGCGATCTGCCGAAGTCGGTAGTCTTGGACCATGGGTGTCAGGATATTTCGGATTACCTGGTAATCTGGGTGATGACTGGGACGGCTCAAACAATGTGGAAATCGTCCTAAAGAATGATTCAGTCGGTCTTGGATTGGGTACAGTCCATGATACATGGGTCCTCTCGGGTAATTCAACTTACAACGGTAATGATGATTTGCGGTTGCGCATAGGTCATTCCAATGATTCCACAGAGGGAGATATGCATGCATTCATCCGTGTGAACATGGGTTCAGTTGCTCTCAACAACAATGTGACAATCGAAGATGCCACTCTCAATGTGCGACGTACATCTCGTGGAGAAGTCATGCTTTCAGCTTGGGTCATGGATTCTGCAACAGGCATGGTATTTGAGGAACTAAATTACAATAATTCTAGCACAGGTGCTTCATGGAACAATGGAGGTATTGGCAATATCTCGGAAGATGCACTTCTGACGCTTCTTGATGGAAACCAATCAACAACATCTACGCTGACCTTTGATGCAACACCGTATATTCAGCAATATCTCCGAGATGGACGTACAGGGGATTTAGATTTCATCATCATGGCCCATGGCCCAAATGGAGAAGAGATTGAGATTGCTACAGGTGATGAACCACCATCATATCGCCCACATTTAGATTTGAGTTATACCTGGGGTGATTCGACCGCAACACCATCTCCCGGTGGCATTACTCCTCTGGATGGAAATGCAGCTTGGGATGAAGTAGGTTGGGGATTGGAAAGTACAACAACCCCTGCGCTCACATGGGATCCATCTGTCGCATCACATAGCAATGGGAATCCCGCAGATGTAATCATCGAATTTTTTGAAGATGATTTCCATGAATTACCAATTCGTGTTGATAGTCGAGAGGATAGCGGGTTTGATCTCACGAATGGTGAGTATACGATACCATCATTTTGGGGACTAGAGTGGGGACAAATGTATGATTGGCGTATGATGATGGTTGAGGACGATGAGCAAGGTCCGTGGGTATTATCTGAATTCCTAATTTCTGAAATCAATTCAACCTCATTGGGTGGGGGTGAGCATGAATTGCGATATAGCCATGGTAATGCTACACCTCAGAGTGGATGGCAACTGCCACATTGTGGAGATTTGACTCTGGAATCAGGTTCCTCTAGTACAAACCTCGATGGACAAGATATCACGGTTTCAAACAGTCAAGTGATTCTAATTGGTTGCCAACTTGATAACCACCAACTTCCTGACGGTTTGGCTGTCGTATCTGCAACATTGAGGGTAAAAACTCATCAATATAGCGGATTATCATCTCTTCCAGTTGGAATTACTGTTCACGAGAGTGCCGTCCATGATTGGGATGAATCCGCTGCAACTTGGAATACGACTGATGGAACAACACCTTGGAATGTTGCTGGCGCGAGTGGTAGCGATAGAATCCAGGCTCTTGAATCCCAAGATGTAGAATATGATGACACTTGGTATGAATGGAACGTCACAGGTGCTGTCCAAAACGCAATGCGTACTCATTCTCTTGTTGATTTCATCATGACCTCACAGAGTACGACATCTGTCACATTCTACGATCGACTGAGCAGTCATCGTCCAGAACTGGTCATCATTTACACAAATGGTTCGAATGCTGCACCAGCGACTCCAACAGATTTGACACCCGGTAATGGCGATTGGGTCATTAGTGGCGATTCCACCTTCACTGTTGATCAAACACCCACTCTGTCATGGAATGGAACGAGTACGCCACCCGCCAATGGTTGGCAAGTACAAGTTGACACGACATCGACTTTCGGTTCAAGTGGCTTGTTGAATTTCGCATCATGGATTGATACGAGTTCATTTACAGGAGCCACATTCACCTTCCCTAATGACCTCGGTGAGGGTGAGGCGTTCCATTGGCGTGCTCGCGGTATTTCGGCAACTGGACAAATTGGCCAATGGTCTGCAGGAACGAGTTTTGTCATCCCAGATTTGGATGTGAATCAGGTAGATTCAGACACATACAAGGTCAACATGGGCCATGGTGATATTCTGTCTGATGGCAGTATGCCACTGTTCACTGACACATGGATTTCGTGGGCTTCACCGAGTTTGAATGACACTCATGCGGATGAAAGTACTCTATTCATTTCAAGCACATCAAGTGTATTGATTCAAATCCCAATCGATGGGCCTGGCGCCCTCCCACATCCATCAAACGGAAGATTAGTCGGAGCCCACATTGATTTCTGGGTGCAGAGCAATAACTCAAGTACGCCTTCGATTGCAATTTATGAAACTCTCCAAGATTGGAATGAGTCCGCGACAGGACAAACCTATGATGGTGTCACAAATTGGAGTACAGTCGGAGGAAATGGTGTCCAAGACCGCTCTGATTGGATTAGCGTAGTGGTTGATCAAGCGGCCAGTTCACGAATGATCATGGACATCACAGAAATTGTTCAAGCAGCAATCGCACGCGGTGATGATAGCGTCGGATTGATGCTTAGCGTTGAATCAAATTCCAATGATCGAATTGTGTTGGCCAGTACTGAAACGCAGTTTGATGCGAATGAACCAGAAATATCCCTCACTTGGCAGAATGGTTCTGCTACAGCACCTACTCAGGCTGCCACAATATTGTATCCTGCGAATGGTGACATCATTTGGGAACACCCTTCAATGTCTGCTGATGATTCACCTTTGGCATCATGGAGTCACCCATCGACATCAGGTATCACTGATTGGCGCGTATTTGCATATACGACCGATGCCGGTCCGTGGGATGGTGTTGCCATCACTGACAGTCGTACATGTTCTAACTGTAATTTTGATATGACGAATCTAACATTGGATGATTCAGATGTTGGTACCCAAGATGCTCGATATTCTTGGTTAATCCAACCGATTCAGAATGGCATGTACGGTCCACGTTCAGCTGTTGAAGACTTCATTGTACCCAACGACATCGGCGATGTCGTCAACAGTACAGATTATTGGGTCGCATTGGCGAATGGGAATGCATACTCTTCGACAAGTTCCTACGATGTCGCGCAAGGTGCATACATGGATTCCTGTAATGCGAATTCAGCGTTTGGAAATTACAATTCTGCGCTACCAATCGGTGCATCAAATGGTGGTAGCACGTGTGTCAATAACGGCCACGAATCTCGTACTCTAATGCGGTTTGATGTATCCAATGTACCAATCATGGACAATGATCCATGGCAAATCATCGATGCAACTGTGAAGATGTATCGTTATGGAGGCTCTAGCAATTACAATACTGATATCTCGGTATCAAATGTTCACTGTAACTGGGATGAAGCTAGCGTAACGTGGAACGATTGTGCAACCAATAATTCATGGCAAACATCAGGTGCATATGGTGTAAACGATGCAGATATGCCAATCGAAATGACCACCGTCGGTGGAAATGGTTGGTATTCATGGAATGTCACTCAATTGATGCAGGATGCTAGAATCAGTGGTTCTGATACACTCAATCTTGTATTCAGTTCTGAAGATTCCAATTTGTACGCACGCCACTCGTTTGTTAATGAGCATGCTACGGGTGTCAATCAAGAATACAGACCCATCCTTAACATCACTTATCGTGCAGGTACACAATCAATGCCCGCCGCTCCATCATGGGATTCTGGGCTCACGAGTAACAGTCCATCCACAGCATGGGATTCTAGTGCATTGAGACCCACTCCTCAGGACCCGCTCATGAGCGGTTGGACCCATCCATCAGCCAGTACGGTTGATGGTTGGCAAATCCAAGTTGCAAAGAATAATCGATTCACAAGTGATACTTGGGTTTTAGATTCAAGTGATTCAACGACATGGAACAACGTCACCTTTGATATTGTGAACCAGTCAATATCTACTCCAGCGAGTGTCGCTCAAGGAGATCACTGGAATCACCTACGTGTTCGCGCAGTGCAGGATGGTGTCTACAGCAATTGGTCTGCTCCATTCGCCGCACGGGTACCCGATGAGCAAGGTAGCGACGATGGTGCTGGAAATTACACTGTGACGATGCAACGTGGGGCAGTGTTTGTCGATTCTGGCTATTTGCCTACAATGCCTGATACTTGGATTGGCTCCAATGCCATCGGTCAATATCAGAATCACGGCTCAAGTTACGACGTTGCCGTTGGTGTGGATCCTTCCTCACCGGCACATGATGCAGTAGGATTGGTCTCTATCGATCTGTCAGAATACCCATATCCAGCCACAATGTTGCCGACTGCAGTTACACTGCGAATGTATGTCGGTAGTATCTCTGGAACTGGTGCGCACAGTATCGCGATTCACGACTGTAGTGGATTCACTGAATCAACAACCACTTGGAACAATTACAACCCAAACACCCAGTGTAATGCAACTGTTGCCTCTTCCATGACTGCGACCAGTTCAGCATCTGGAGTTTGGTATGAATGGGATGTAACCAGTATAGCCCGTTCTGCATGGTCTGGTAACGGTGTGATGTCAATGGCGCTGAAGACTGCATGGTCTGGTACCGTTTACTTCGCCTCAGCGGAATCAGGAAGTACCTATGCTCCGGAACTGATTGTTGATTACGTTGATAATCCAAGTAACGCCTCTTCCCCCGCTCAGGTGTCATTGATTTCACCTCAGCAATTAGAGGTTGTTTACGACGTTGACTTGTCCAACAATGTTCTCGGTGTCGATTCACGCCCGATGTTGACATGGGGTTCGTTGGCGGATGCGACTGGATATGTCTTGCTTCTCTCCAATGCGAGTGGAACCCAGGAGTACAAGTCGTGGGATTCCAATAGCAATTCTGGATTCGGTCCCTGTGGTACCAGCACTTGCTCATGGACTTCTGGTTTTGATTTGGCTACGGGTGAAATCTACACTTGGTCTGTTCAAGCCCTCAATGACTCAGTCCCCGGTCCCCGTTCGGTTCCATGGACATTTGGAATTGGAAATCCTGACATCACGAATGTTGGAAACCACGTCTATACAATCCAAATGCAAGAGGGTGCTGATGTGGAGGACATTGGCCACATGCCAATCTGGGATACGTACATCAGCGAAGGTGCTACCAGTGAGGCCAGCGGTGATGATGACACCCTCCATATTGGAACCGGTTGCGATGGGGCCTCATCCAATCGCTGTTATGGAATCTATCAAGTTGACATGGGCCAAATGGGACCCTTGGGTATGCTACCTGTGAACACACATTCTGCCCAATTGTCAATTTATGCTGAGGGTGTGAGTGACTGGAGTCTTGCCAGTCATCTAGATCTAACTGCCTATGCCGTCATCAACTCAAATTTCGATGAAGGTGGAGCCACTTGGGATTCTGCAGCAACGGGAATTAATTGGACCACTGCAGGCCTACAGGCCGGTGTTGATTACAGCACAATCGCATTGGACACAATGCGAGTGACACCGAGTTCAATTGGCACAGGTACTTGGCTTCACTTTGATATTAGTGGCGCATTATCAACAATGACTGGAACTGTGACGATTATCATCATGGGTACTCCAAACGCCGGCAAAATGCTCCTTGACATAACCACAAGCGAGGAATCATCTACAACTGCACTAAGACCCGTGATTCTGTTCAATTACACGATTGTGGATTCAATCACAGTAACTGGTCCATCAACAACTGATGCAGATACTCCAATTTCTTTCACTGGAACTCTACTTGCTGCAAACGGTGCATCTCTTACGGGTGGACTAACGTGGACTTCAAGCAGCGGTTCCATAGATTCAAGCGGTTACTTTACACCAGATCAAACTGGAGTCACACAAATCACAGCGTCTTATGGTCAAGTATCACAGACGTTGAACGTGACAGTTACGGCGGGCACACCTATTGCGCTTGTTGTCACACCATTGTCCATCACGATGACTGCTGATGATGTGTTCACACTCGATCAAATCAGAGTCATTGACGCCAACGGAAACGTTGTTCCCGGAGAAACAATTACGCTTGAAATCAGCAACGGAACATTGTCCACTGGTCTGACATTGACAACACCAGTTGTCAGTTCAGTGAGTTGGACACCATGGACAGCAGGTACGCAGTACATGAATGTCACATGGGGCTCAGTAACGCATACAATTCCAATTACTGTGAATGTAGGCGCACCCGATTATTTCATCATTGTAGGTTCGCCAACCATTGAAGCAGGAAACACCACCAGTTACTCAGTCGATGTCTTTGACCAACGTGGCAATCAAATGGACAGTAGTTTGTCAGGGACCCTCACTTGGGGCGCTCCCAATGGTGCCATGGACAATTCATCTGGTGCATTTACGGGTGACCTTGTTGGGCCATGGACAATTTGGGTCGATAGTGACCTCGGCATCCATAGTGAATTTGTCACAACGGTAGTTTACGGTGACATTTCAGATCTCAAGGTCACTGCTGTTGGACCAAGTGCGACCATCATCATGACCAGCACTCCGACCACAGACAGTATCGCAATGACTGCCGACAACATCGTCACATTCAGTCTGCTGAGAATTGACGTTCAAGGAAACGAAGAGCCCTTCGATTTACCAATATCTGGATGGACTTGGAGCAATGGTACAATGACTGCTGGACCACCATCTGTATGGGATGCATGGGCCAATGGTCCTCAATGGGTCAAGGCCACACTTGAAGGCGTGGAGGTCACCATTTCGATGTCTGTTGATCACGGCGTACCTGTTGCTGTTGAAGCACGTACGGTTGAAACAATTCTAGTGAGTGGAGATATCGCAATGACACTCAATGCCTATGCTTCTGATTCCGATTACAATCAGTGGTCAATTGCAGCTGACGATTGGACGATAACCACATCCGGTGCTGACCCTACGTGGTTGCAAGGATTGGGTTCCTTTGCAACCTTTGAACCAATCATTGTTGGTGATTGGAATGTTCGAATGATTTACACATTCGTGGGTGCTTCAGGTAGCCAATCGTATTTCGATGATGTGACATTTACAGTCATGCCAGGGACTCTTCGACACATCTCCGTAACTGACGATGCGACAATTACTGCAGATGATACTCACGCCCTTTCACCCGGTGCTACAGACATGAATCTGAATGTACTTCCCGTCACTGGATTGAATTGGTTTGAATGGAATAATGCGAATGGTGCAATCCCCTCAAGTTGTTCTGTGAGCCAGGGATGGAGTGACATCACAACTGAAATGCGAGCGTCAAACTATGTTTGGGATGCAACTTCAGTTGGAACATACACCATTTGTGCATCCGGTGGCACGGGTAGTTCAGCCTTACCTGCAATGTCGGAAGTAACCGTAACTGTGGGAATTGTTGATTCAGTATGGCACATGGCTTACTTGGGAATCGATGAATCAGGTGATTCTCAAAACATGAGTAGTACTACAATCACAGCAGGCGATGCACCATTCGTTGAAATTTGGGTGGCTGATGCTGATGGAAATCCATTCCGTGCAACAATCACCTGGAGTAGCGATAGTGTGAGTGATTTCACAGAATCAGCACACCTACAAGCACAATCGGGAATCGGTGACTTCCGCTTCATTGGTAGTAAAAATCAGGTCTACACACTCACTTACAGTGCAGGGGAATGTTCTGCTTGTACTGGCACGTGGACTGTTGATGTTGATGCAGGTGGAATGTCCAAACTGAGAGCCACTGCCTCTTCACCAGATGGACAAAGTGGATCGAAGCTTACCGTTGAACAACAAACCAAGATCACCATCAGTGTTGTTGGATTCGATGCTTATGACAATGAAGTCCCAATTTCATTGGATGGCATCTTTATTCAGGAAGATGCAGATAATTTGAATATCGTGAAACAAATTAACGAAACTACATATGAAATTTACATGTTGAATGAGGGAATGAACACAATTTATGTGATGCAAGGGACCACATCTGCAAATCCACCACCTGAAATCCAAGTTGAAGGTACAATCGCAGGATTCTTTGAAGCGAATTCACCTTGGTCGTGGGTCGGTTTGGGCTTTGTCGCGTTGTTATTCATGGGCGTCATCATGGTTGTAGTTCTCTTGGCTCGTCGAGGGAATTCGGGAGATGACGAATATGATGAAGATCTATACGATGATGAACCCGAATACTCAGATATGCCCGCTGGTCCTTCAGGTACCTCTCAAGCGTCTGAACCAGTACATGAGGAATATGAGGAAGAATATTCTGCAGAAGAAGATCCAAACTACAAGGTGGATGAAGATGGTACTGAGTGGTGGGAAGATGATGAAGGCACCTGGTGGTATCGAGAACCAGGTATGGATGATTGGGCTGAATGGAAGGAATAATCTCCTGCAATTCATGATTTGAACCGTCCGCCGTAGGCGGACGGTTCAGCGTGTCTTTCAAGTCCCATAAGTTCCTGCGCAGTCTATGCAGGCTGCGCCGCCACGTTCAGTAACGGTTGGCGTTATCATCACATTCCTGTTATTGCAGGTGTTTGCAGCTCAAGTCACTGAGTCACAAGAATTGGGTGATTCAACAGATGTACGCTTCCAACAATCTTCCCTTGATTATTTGGAAATTATCGGACCAGATCGAATTGTACATGCCGATGAATCCGTACCATTGGATTTGAGATGGCATGATCGCAATGGGAACAATGAATCTGTCCTTCTTCCATTGGAAAATTGGACTGCTGAAAGTGGGAACTTCATCATCAATGGTGACCATGTGGAGTGGCTTCCTGGGCAAGAAGGCACGTGGGAGATTTCAGCACATGCTGAAGATGTTGTAGATACAATCGAGATTACCGTAGTCAATGGGAACATCTCGTATGTTTGGATTGATGCTGAATACGAATTTTTGTCTGCGGATGATGAGACACCATTGATTCTACAAGCGGAAGATATTCGTGGTAATCGGTGGCCAATCTCTGCAGAATGGTGGATTAGTGGACCTCCCGGAACTGTTTATCTGACTCATGATGATGGGACTCCTCTCAACACCGGTGTTGTCGAAGCGTCCGGAGTCAGATTCATTGCAGGTACCGCCGGCGTATGGACCATTCACGCCATCCATCATCGAGATGAAGGTGACATGAATACAAGTTTGAACATTGAAGTATTGCCAGGTCGTTTGGCTCGAATTGCATTATCTGGTGATGGTACTACAGTTTCTGCCGATGAGGCTGTTCATTTGAATCCAATACTCACTGATGCTGACGATAATTTGATTGATAATGTCCAATTGAATTGGACGATTGATGACATTAATCGAACCCAAGAAATTCAGATGGCTGGAAATATTTGGATGCCCACAACTTCTGGAGATCATCTAATTGAGGCTGATGCAGCAGGACGTTCTGCAAGGGCACGAATCCATGTCGTTCAAGGTGCTCCACACCAAATCATCATCGAAACAAATCTCGGAAATACCCAGATTGTACCAAGTGGGGAAATTTTCCAAATCTCAACATTCGCTCAAGATTTAGATGGAAATTTGGAACCATGGGGTGTAGATTGGGATTTACCGAATGATTCTCTAGAAATTCAAGAAACCTCATGGGATGGTGTTTATGATGTCCGTGGATTAAGTGTTGGAACATGGGTTATTGAGGCAAGTAATGGGACTGCTTGGGGCAATACCTCTCTAGAGGTACTCGTTGGTGAACCAATCAGTTTGCGAATTGGTCAACACAGTGGCGAAGGGCTCCAAGGAGATACCTATTCGTTAACGGTCGAGTTGGTCGATTTTGGTGGAAATCCATTGCCAATGCAACATAATCAGGTACAGTTTGAGACTCGCATTGGCTCCGTATCTCATGATGATGGCCCTCATTGGAAATTACATTTGGACGAATTTGGAGAATCGCAACTATTGACGGTAACATATGATGATTTAACTGCGGAAACATGGATTGACGTCGAGCCAACAGGATTGGATCGTTTGGCCGGGACGCAAACTGGTCAGATGTTAATTGGTGGTTTTGGAGTCGCCCTTCTTTTCGTCGCATTATTGTTCTTCATCGTCCGTCGTAACAGTGTTTCAGAAGAACATTGGGATGAGGAATATGAATGGATTGAATCTCAATCAGAGCTGGAAGAAAGCACTGACGTTGTGGATTCAAATCCCAATTCATCGATGCCATCTACGACCAGTCGTCGTCATCGACGTCGATTAAGTCATCAACGACAACAACAGCGAATTCAAGCGATGGAAACGGCAACCGAAGAAATGGCTTCAACCCCTCCTCCTGCGGTCAAAGCAGAAGCAATCAGCGGAGTATTACAAGCCATGGATGGTACCATCCAAGGCCAAACCGGATGGTATCAAACAGCACAAGGTGAAGCACAATATTGGCAGGTAGACGCTTCCGGAAATTGGAATAAGGTGGAGTGAAATGATTCGACGTGCCATTTTGCTTTCTTTGCTCATTATTCTGACATCTTGTTTGAGTATCGAGTTGGTTGAAGCACAAACTCAAGCTCGTTCCTGCTCTGCTAATCCACCGTCAGGGACCAATATCGCTCGAATTGAAATTACCCCAAGTGGCCCACTTTCAATGCCTGCAGACGCCGCAATCAATCTCACAGCAGTTGCCTATGACAATCAAGATAACATTGTCAATGTTCAGATTGCTTGGACTGCAACTAGTGGCAATATGCAGAATTTCGGTGGAGGGTCTGCACGCTGGTCTCCCCAAACCATGGGAAGTCAGACAGCGACTGCATGTTCAGGAAACGTTGCAGCTCAATTATTCGTGAACGTCCTTCCAGGTGCACCACTTTCACTTGAGTTAAGTGTCGCTTCTGACAATATCACTGCTGATGATTCTGTGGAATTAACTCCTCTGTTATTAGACCAATTTGGAAATACATGGGTGCCAAATATTCCCTTTGCCAATTGGACATTACCCGATGATACCAGTATCAATTTACCAAATGATGGCACATCTCCAACATTTACTCCCGGTCCGATTGGATTGATGCTTGTCGAAATTGCTTGGGGTGATTGGACGGCATCAACATCATTCAATGTCACAGCGGGAACTGCGGTATCACTCATCATTGAACATGAATCTAGTACAGTTTCATCTGATGACATGCTCGATTTATGTTCTCATTTGGTCGATCAACGAGGCAATGGCTGGAGTGTGAGTAGCACTTGGTCTACGTTTGAAGGTCTAGCCGATGCATCACTATCCTCCACAGAAGGTGAATGTATTGTATTCGATGCCGGAACTGTCGGTGAATGGACCGTTTTAGCAAGTGCAAGCAATGGGATGTCTACTGGTTTGGCCATCACGACCACTGAAGGTAGACTTGCACAGATTGAATTGGATGATTTACCCACAGAGATGAATATTGGTGATTCATATCCTCTTGACGCAATCGGCTATGATGCTGCAGGAAATACCGTGGCCGTTGATGGATGGAATTGGTCAGTGACCACCGGGCCATCACAAGATTCGATTGATTACAGTGGAGGCATTGCATATTTCGACCCGAATATGGCCGGGCAGCATACCATCCAAGTGATGGCTGCTGGAAGAGTCCAAGCCATCGACGTGGAGGTATTTCCTGGAGTTCCGATTTATCTTGAGATCGAGATTCTTGATGATGCTTCCAGTCAAGTTGTGACCGGTTTTGAAATCGATTTGATTGTTTACGGTGTGGATGTGAATGGCAATCGAAATCCAGTGATTGTAGAGAATGAAAATTGGACCATACAAAATGGATATGGTTCCATTGAAGAAGACCCAATTGGTGGACCTGGTCATTACACATACACAGCCGGAGGGATTGGATTTGTGGGAATCTATGGGCTGATTGAGAACGCTGATGGTTCCATCATTGTTGAAGTTCTAGTAGGTGAATTAGACCACCTTGAGGTGATTATTCAAAATGAGGGGTCACAAGGAAAAAGTGTGCATTTCGATTTGAAAGGATACGATATTTCCGGAAATGAAGTGACCATACATCCTTGTGCTGCAACGATTACAACAGATATTGGTAAATCGACCTGCGATGATGATGGTTGGACTCTTGAGTTGGAAGAATCCGGTGAGCAGGTCGTCCATGCTAGAATTGGTTCCGCAGAAGGTAGTGATTTCATTGATGTCGAAGACACATGGTTTGGTTGGGGGGACAACAATCAAATCATCATCGTCAGTAGTTTATTGATTGTAGCAATTATTTCCGCAGTACTCGTATTATTATTCATGCATCTAGGGAACAGAATTGAGGAGGAAATGGAGGCAATTGAACAGGAATCAGATGACAATGACGAACCGACGACTCCTGTCACATCAATGGACTTGATTTCTGGTTTGCCTCCACTCGCATTTACTTCACCTCCACCCCCGATGCCGCAGCCATCAGCAACAATCCCTCAACCAAGTCCTGCTATTCCTGCGACCCAAACCGTCCATTCTCCAGTCGTAATGCCCCCACCAGCAATGAATGAGGTTGGAGGTCCAACACTCACTACGCCCTCCAATCCATTCGCGACTCTCGATTCTTCACCTGTTCAGGCTCCAGTGATTCAAGAGGTTGATGCTGAACCTGAATACGACCCTGAATTGCCCGGTTCAAAGGCCCCTGAACCCGTTCAAGAGGTGCCACAGGACGATTCTGTTTTGGATGATACCTGGGGGGAAATGACAGGTGATTGGGGTGAACAAGGAGATACCTTGAGCGATGCTGCAGCCACAACAGCAGAAATCCGTCATGAGAATCGACGAGGTGATGGTCCATCAGATGCAGTAGGTGCCACTCTCCGTCCACTTCCTGGGACCGAAATTGGCACAGATGGTTGGTATTTTGATCCAGATGGGAGGCCGACTCATTGGATTCACAGTGAAGAATCTGGCTGGTCTCAAGAGTAGCGTTCCTCATCATTTGGGAAATCTTGGCTTCGAACATCATTGATGTATTCTCCAACCGCTTTGGTCATTTCATCGTAGAGGTTCAGATATCGGCGTAAGAAGCGCGGATTGAATTCGTGAGTGAGTCCAATCAAATCGTGAATGACCAATACTTGTCCATCTACATCTGCTCCGGCTCCAATGCCAATTGTTGGAATGTTCACCGCTGCTGTAACCTTGGCAGCCAAATCAGCAGGGATTTTCTCAAGGACGATTGCAAAACAACCTGCCTTTTCGAGTAATTTTGCATCTTCGATTAATTTCGCTGCCTCTTCTTCCTCGCGCGCGCGGACGGAATAGGTGCCAAACTTGTAGATGGATTGTGGAGTGAGGCCGAGATGTCCCATGACTGGGATTCCTGCTGTAAGTATCCGTTCGATCGATTCCACAATTTCAGCACCTCCTTCCAGTTTGACGGCGTGTGAACCACTTTCCTTCATGATTCGGATGGCACTGTTCAGCGCCTGTCGTGAATCGCCCTGATAACTACCGAATGGCATGTCACAAACGATGAGTGCACGATTCACACCTTTGACGACACATTGAGCATGATAGATCATCTGGTCGAGTGTGATGGGAACAGTGGTATCGTTTCCAGCCATTACATTGGATGCAGAATCGCCGACAAGGATGACATCGATTCCAGCCGCATCTAGAATCCGAGCCATCGAGAAATCATATGCGGTTAGCATGGTGATTTTCTCACCAGCTTGTTTCATCTCCTGCAGAGTGTTTGTGGTGATTTTCATCGCCTTACCTGCAATTGACATCGAGACCCTCCGGGGTTGCGAGAAGCGCAACACCCTTCAAGGGCACGGCGACAGAAACAGACCTATTCAGACTCACTAAATTCTTCTTCCATGCCATCGAGGAATTCGTCGACATCAATGACCCCATTGCCATTGGCATCAATTTCGTGGAACAGATTACGGACGTGGAATGCATCAAAACGAGGTGCGATGATGCCCATGGCGTGTACGAATTCACTCTCTGTCAAATGGTCAGGATGAGTTTTGTCTGCAGCAGCATGGAATACCAACCACCTCTTCTCTCGCTCGTACTGATCTACATTCGTGAATTCGGTAC
>JASLKP010000014.1:0-238 GCA_030747485.1 Candidatus Thalassarchaeaceae archaeon
GATGTCGATGATTTCAGTATCTGAACGCCCGCTAGATGCATAGACCATCCGATGCTCTTTCTGACCCATGTGCCGATGAACGATGGCATGTTTTTTCTTCAGTAGTCCCGTTTTCCAGACAAGGAAACTATCGGGTGAAACCGTGCCTTGCACCAACAGTTCACCGAGTCCATATGCCGATGAGATGTGGATGACTCCATCGTGACCAGAATCGGGGTCAAGAGTGAACATGACACCT
>JASLKP010000014.1:248-36778 GCA_030747485.1 Candidatus Thalassarchaeaceae archaeon
CCTGAGCATGCAAGGTCACTTCGAACCATTTTCATGACGACGACAGCCAAGGATGCGTTTAGCGGGTCCATGTCACGGTCAATCTGGTAAGCAACGGCACGTTCAGTAAATAGGCTTGCAACACAGCGCTTCCAGTGTAGAACAACACTCTCTGTGCCGTGTACGTTGAGGAATGATTCGTATTGTCCGGCAAACGATGCTTCTGCAGAATCTTCTACAGTTGCAGACGAACGTACGGCTACATCTACGCCTGTTCCGTATTCTTCACACAGTTCCTCATATCCTGCACTGATTGCAGCAGCGACATCTGCAGGTACTTCTGAATCTTCGATGAGGGCACGAACCAGAGCCGTTCTCGCGTGCATTTCCAGATGGTCACTGGTATCTGCTCCATCGAAGCAAGTTGTGATCGCTTTTCGTAAGGTGCTGCATGTGGCCGCTTTGTCTCGAAGCCCAGGTAAATCACCATCATCTGCGACGCCCATCCAGGAACCTTCTGGTACCACTGTATCAACGAAGGTGGCGTATGCTTGAACAGTCACAGTGAAACCATTAGGGACCAGTACACCGTTCTCATGCAGTGCCTGATACATTTCACCTAGAGATGCGCCTTTTCCGCCAACCTCCTCGACATCTTCCATACTAGCATCCGCAAACCATCGAATCATCTCCAATCCAGTCAACAAGACCGCCCCCCGAGGCCTCAAGCCTCGGATGGATTGACCTCTAAGCGGTTAATGAATAAAGTGCAAAATGTACACTTACAATATGGTCTGGAATGTATCACTAAATAACTTTGACACCGTCTGGCCAGAGTACCAAAATGAGGGTACGTTCACGGGTTTTCGGATTATGTTTAGTCTCAGGATCCATCCAAACGATTGAGCCAGCGGGATAGGTTCCGAATTCGTCGTAAACTTCCCCCGTGAGTACCAGATAGACTTCACCACCTGGATGCATATGTGGCTGGAATGCCTCTACTTCGACTTCAGCGTCAGCATCGTACAGTACCAAACTGGTGGAATCTTCGCGCGCGATTCGACCTAGACGGACACCAGTGCCGAAATCCTTCCATCGTACGTTTTCTTCAAGCCAGGCCTCATCGAAGCCGAGTGTAAGCCAATCTGACAGGTCATGACTGAAGTTCGCCATGTCTGGGCGAAGAAGAATGAAGGGATGAGGGTTTTGAGGGGCTAGGAGCGTTATCCTCAAGCGTGATGGGTTCCATTTCGCTTTGATGGAGTTCCTACACTTCCCATCGATTCCGCCGTCCTCGCCCTACGAGGCATACCTGTTTATCCTCATTATTCCGTTCATGTTTCGGATGGTGATGGTCCTCCCTCCATTGATTGATTTAATCGAGAAATTCGGTGGCGACGCGAAGTGGTATTTGGGCCGCATCAGACAGATTCGTGTAAAGGGCCTCGGCCTGTTATTACTCAATGAATCACTTGCTCTCATCTTACCATTTATTCTCGCATTCTACGCACGGACAATATTCACTCCCTTGGGTTGGCCTGATTGGGAAGCAACACCTGATGCAGGTGTCTGGGTTCTCTTGTTCGCGGGATTCCTTTGGTTGTGGGCAGACTTGCTACGTGTCGCACGTACACGCAGACTGTTGCGCTCAGTCAGTGAGAAGAATCCAATCATTGCCAAGACTGTGGTTCAGGCAGCAGCCACAGCTCGAACATTCCTTGATCGCCTCCGTGTATTTTCTCCTTTGGATATGCACAGTGATGTAGTGGCAGCAGATGATGTCATGGAAGGAAAACCAGAACCAGAACCTGAGAACGTGGTACAAAAGATTGCGCGACACGTGAAAGATACAGCACTGATTGCTGCTGAAACGGTAGCAGAGATTACCCGAGGCAAGGCAGAGGAAGTATCAGAAAATCTGGATGCCAAGATTGACGTGGGTGTACGTAGTCATGCACGCACATCAATCAAATTGCTGTTGCGTGACATTGTCATGAGTCTTGCACCGATTGCTATTCTTGTTCTTCTCCATCAATTATGGTGATGCATACTGTACCAACGGCTTCAATCTTCATCATCGAATACTTCAACTTCTGCCCATCGCTTCACCAGTTCTGTGAACTTTGAATGGAAGCGAGTTGCTCGCACAATGTGGTTGTCAATCCAGTGATAATTCCCTCCACGAGGTTTGCCAAATAGACACGAGTGCCACTTGAATCCATGTTTAGCCAACCAGGTTTCAGTCACCTCTCTGTGTTCTTCTGTACGACTGGTAAAGAAGCAGATTCGGTGTCCTTCATCGTACCACTTGTTGATCTGTTCGACCACTCCATCATAACATTCCGCCGTCACCATTCGTTCAGGCTCTTCATTGGGGACATCTTCGCAAATTGTTCCATCAATATCAATGAGGAAATTTTTGCAACCCTCTGGTAATGACGGAGAAATTGCATTTCCATCATCATCGACTTGCTCAACAAGGTCAACCATATTCCCGTCCCACTCAAGACGCTTCATGAACTAGTCGCTTCAGCAAAGCGACGTTCACCCGGGCTGACCAACATGACCCACACGACGCCGGAGATGATTTGGCCCAGTGCGAAGATTTGTACAACTTCAGCCAATGTCATCTCTGTGTATTCCAAAATCATACTAGCAGCAAGCGTTGAGATTCCATTCACAGTGGTCATCAACATGAAATCTGTACTGAACATTCGCCCCCTCCATTCATCCTCGCTACGCTCTTGTAATAGTACAGTTGACAATACCCAATTTACACCACTGGCAGCATGTGCAGCAACAATCAGTAGAATAAACCACATCTGCCATTCAAAGAATCCAACCAATGCATATCCAAGCCCACAAATGGAGACAAGCCAACCCAATAGGAACGGCCATCTTGATCGATTGGTGAAGACATATCTTGCTAGAACCGGCCCAAGGAACGTACCCGCTCCTCTCGCTGCAAACATGATGCCAATCCCTGCGGCCAATTCACCCAATTCAACTTCAGCACCTAAGAGTACCAGCATGTAAACCAAACCGCCTCCAAATAATCCCCACAGTGCTTTTGCGGTGATGACTCTACGAATCCGAGGCGTCTTCCAGATGATGCTCATTCCATCTTTCAATTGACCCATACTGGAGGCCATAAATGACCCCTCGTCCTCAACTTTGATGGTTTGTGGAATGTTCATCGTAGAGATTGCTAGACCTGCAATCACGAAAGCAATTACATCGATGATAAACGCAATTTCAACACCATGTGCAGCGACTACAAAACCACCCAGTGCTGAACCGATGGCCAATGATGCTGACCAGGTGGCTGAGTTCAACGCATTAGCTGTCAACAATTCGTTCGGTTTGGTGATGTTTGGCATCGCGGCATTCTCTGCAGGGATGTACATTGCATGTAGCCCCATCAGTATCGCAGCAATCGCGTAGACGAACCAGATATGATCTTCATTTGTAGTGTCAACAAATAGCAACGTTGAGACTGCCAATGCACTCAGTAAGTTAGCAAGCACCATCAACCACTTGCGACTGTATCTGTCAGCGAGTACGCCGGTCAACAATTGTGGGAATGCCAACGCGAACATTCGCAGCATAAACAGCATACCCAAGGCAAGTTCAGAACTACCACTCATCTCGTCAATGAGGACGAATAAGGCAATCGTGTTGAACCATTCACCAAGCATCGAAATTGCATTTGCGCACCAATATTTCCGGAACGTTGGATTGACTCGTAAGAGTTCGATAAAACCGACCTCATGCTCGTCTTGCATGGCTTCTCCTGAGATGGCACGGCTTACAATTCTGCGCGCGCCCAGAATGCCAATCGCTATGGATGGGCGTCACGCGCGCAACCCTATGGCGAACAATCGCTTGGTCTGGATTGACTTGGAAATGACTGGTTTGGATCCAGATGATAATGTCATTATTGAAATTGCGACATTGGTGACTGATGATGAATTGAATATCGTCGCCGAAGGTCCAAACATTGCAATCTTCCAGCCACAGGAAGAATTGGATAAGATGGATGAATGGAATGTCACTCATCATACAGCGAATGGCTTGATTGAAGCGGTTCAAGAAAGTGACATCAGTATGGCAACTGCAGAAATTAGAACCCTTGCATTTCTAGAAGAACATTGTCACCATGGTCAATGTTTGTTATGTGGGAACACCATTGGGCAAGATCGTCGTTTTTTACGAAAACATATGCCGAAATTACACGATTTCTTCCATTACCGCAGTATTGATGTCACCAGTGTAAAGGAATTGGCCGCACGATGGTATCCTGAGGTCGAAGGGTTCCGAAAACCGAGTGGCCATCGTGCTTTAGATGACATCAAAGGGAGTATCGAAGAACTCCGCCATTATCGAGAACACGTGTTCAAGTGATTTTTGGTAAGCCGTGAGGCCACCCATCATCATCCACCAGAACAACGTTCACGCCGACACCCGTACGATGGAATGCAATGAGTTCCAACCCATGTATTTGGTGCCCTGTTTTTGCTCTTCCTAGAATGGGTCGTTGTCTCTTTCTTCTCCAACTGCCCCAACCCTTCTTTGTGCCCTCCTCTTTGGGCTGTAATCGCCTTCGAACACCTTCAGCATCCTCAAACCAAGGCAATGGCCCTTCAGGTGAGAATTCGATTCCAAGAATCATGTCAATTCCCGAAGTATGTTGAGCAGCATCAGCGTCAGCAGTGGAAGGGATTGCAACGCAGTTTGGATGTGTGTGTAACCAGTGGGTAAAACGCGCCCCCCGTGTACCACGGTCATTTGCAAACAATTCGTCGACCCATTCTTCTGGAACATGGTGAACTGAAAAGGCATCGCCGCGATTGACCAAATGAGGTTCACCAATGACATAACCCTGTCCAGAAAACAAGTCATCACGGTGTTCAACACCAGTATATGTGTCGATAATATGTGTCGAGATTGGTGCCTCATGATTGGGATCAAATCCAATTAGAATTTCATCAGGAAGGGCTTCAAATGCCCAATGAAGTATATTTTCAAGATGACTGGTTGGTAACAATACGAGTGCCATATATCCATCCCGTTTTTCCTCTGAAGAACGATTGTAGGTAGCCGCAGCCTCTTCCAACCATGGTTCAACCATATGCACTCCATGATGTGGCAAGCCTGAATAAGGATTCCATTCATTGGCCTCCCATGGCGAAGAAGGGTGGCTTTGGTCGGTTCATCGGGAATCTTACTGGACAACCCTATGACCGCTTGATGAACCGAGTTGATAAAATCGCCAAGGAATTCTCTGGTGCTGAGTTGGCAAAGGAATGTGATCGCCTTGCAAAAACCGTTGAACGTCAACTAGATCCTGAGGAACAAATCGATGAAGAAGAACACGATTTGATCATGGAACGAATCGAAGAAATTCACCCTGAAGGCAAAACGTATCCTCGCCGAGGAGATGACGAAGATCAGTTCTACGATAGCGATGATTTACCCGATGCACCTGAATTGAATCTAGATACACGTCAAACTCTGGATGAACTCATGCAACCTAGAGGTGGTGAATTCACCGGCTCTTTTGGTAGAGATGAGTATGAGGAATATCGTCAACAGATGGCCACTGAATTTTACGCAGAAGCCGAAGAAGCCATTGCGGCTGGCGATTATGAAGAAATGTCATCCCAAGATCCAGGAAACAGAGTATTCCACGATGTCGAGGATGAAGCGAAAGATCTCAAGCGTCAGATCGCACAAGAGATGGGTGTCGCCGAAGAGGAACCAGAATCTGATGACGATGAAACATACCGCGTTGATGAAGATGGCACTGAATGGTGGCAGGACGATCAGAGTAAGTGGTGGTACCGACCAAAAGGCGAAGACGATTGGTATCCTTACGACGACTAAGATTCACGTTTTGGCCAAATCGGCAAGGATGCGATTTGTGGCTTGACAATTCCAATGTCTGCGCCTTCTAACAGCATTTTTTCATTCGCTGCTTGCAATGATGACATCCCTACAATCGTACTTGGTCTGGTTAATTCACCTTGACTGACAGCTTGATTCAACTCTCTCAAAACGTCTAGGCCCTTGGTGGGAGGGATGTAGTGGTCTAGAAGTAGAATATCTGGTGCAAATTCTTTGATGATGTCAACAGCATCATCTGTTCGCCAACGTTGCTCAATTGTGAGTGCGGAAAATTCGATTCCACCGTTGGCCAACAATAGTGCAATATCTGCTCCGTCCTCAAACGCTAGAACACGCACATAATCCCTCTCCAATCATCAGAACCCAGCCACATTTCCAGGTTCATTCCACCAAGGTGGAACATCAAACCACCTGTCATCATTTTGTGGACGCTCAATGATTGGCAACCCGAGTGTTGACCTGTCATCGATATACACACTCAATCCTAGAGTTGCACAAGTTGAGGGCAAGTAATCCTCTCCCGCCTCTGTTAATTCAATTCGAATTGAATCTCCAGCCTCTAACCGTACATCAAGCGGATTGAATTCCATCAGCATCGTGTAACTTTGCAGAGGAATGACTGGTTTGGCATCATATCCACCGTCTCGATATCGTAAATCCATGGTGGCATGACCGAGACGAACGCCGGTGAGATCTGAGTACATGGTTGCAAAAACCTGACCACCATTGCATGTTCTTGCTGATACTGCAAGATGTAAAGTCGGTAAACCTGAGATGTGAATATCTTCGGTCAATTCGTCCATTAAGATGGTAACAGAACTACTGGCACTGACCCAATTTCCTTCCCCGATGGCCATGTCAAGGCTTGTCAAATTCCATGTTTTGTCTTCGGGTGGCCAAGTTTCTTCAACATGCCATCGACCATCATGTGTTTGAATCTGAACTTGTGGACTTGGCTCTTCTCCGATTCCTTTCAGATAGTATTCAAACCAAACATACAATTCGATGGCCCAATCCATTCTCGACATATTTGGGAATGCTTCTGCACCGTATCCACTCTCAAGTGAACTATGTCGATCTGGTTGGTCAGGATAATTGTGCGCCCATTGTCCAGAGATGGCTCTCGCGTTGATTCCAGCATCCAACAGCATCTGGTACGCTGGGAAGGCATGGTATGGATCGACGTTCCAATCTTGGAGTCCCCAGACCAGATAGACGCTTCCATTGTAGTTCTCTAATACATCACCGAGATGATACCGTTCTTCCCAGTAGTCTGACCACTCTGCACCAAATGCTTCTGCGGCAAGGCTGGTTGTGACCGGCATTGCAGGTCCGACGATATCATCTGAACAAATCCTCATGTCATCTGTGGTCGTATCAGTGGTTGCACCCTGATAGGCCATGTCATAGCCCACCGCACGTGCTTCACTACTGCCGTTACGGTAGAACATCTGTTGTACACCAATACTGCCTGAAATTGGGACGATTGTCTTCAGATATTCACTGGGGTTTTGGGCAGCTTCCCAATTCGTAGTTCCTGCGTACGATTTCCCCATCAATCCAACATTTCCATTCGACCAATTTTGTTCACCTAACCACTGCACTGCGGCTTGGATTCCAACTTGTTCTCCAAGTCCTTTAACATCTTGACAATGGGTTGATTTCCCACTTCCAAATGTTGAGATTTGAGCGAGTGCGTAACCGTGTGGAACGAATTGATCGAGGACCCAAGCACCTACACCTCCGTCCGGTACAGTATTCGGTGTTGAATCATCTCCTACACCTGGTAAGCCCTCACCTCCAAAGTCGTAGTAAGGATGCACTGTTGCAATGACTGGAACTTGCATTCCAGGGGGGACATCAGGTAACCAAAGCGCAACGTGCATGAGTGCCGGCTCGGGATAGCCAGCATCTTCTTCGCTAGGTGGTAAATCAACCTCTACAAAGTACTCACTTGGGCCGGTCCAATTGTAGGTTCCATTTTCTGGTAATTGACTACGTGAACCTGTAAAATCCAAGTCCATTTCATGTCTCAATTCAAGAGGTACATCCCACCAATCATAATCGTTCACACTATTTTTTGAATCACTTGAAAACACCCCAGAGCCCCAAATTGATGCTAGAATCATGAACAAGATGACCACGACTGCAGTCGCTGCCATTGCAATATTGAGCTGCATCAGGTCGCGACGCCCCGCCGTATCCTGAACATCATCGAGAATTTCCGCCTCGAATACGTCGCTCATACACCGCCCTATGGGGCGGTGCGTCAAGAGGGTGACGCTCTGCCGATGGGCTCATGTGCAAGCGACGATACGCATCCAATCGATGAGCCGTATCCGTGTTGCCTCGTTCCTCGCGCTTCTCATGTTCATCGCTCTATTTACTCCACCAATCGTTGCACAGGATGGCGGTAGCCATTGGTCTGAAAACGAGATTGATCCTGCTACATGGACTGATGGCCCCAACTTAGAGGGGAGTCCAATGGACAATTCTACTGCTGGAAATCCAGTGGTGAGAATGTCTGTACAATATACACCAAATTTGGGGGGCCAAACCGTTGAAGGCGAAATTGTGCTTGAACTCTTTCCTGTTTGGGTTCCCATTACGGCAACCAATTTCATTGGACTTGCTGATGAATCGTTTTGGGATGGAATCTTTTTCCACCGTGTGATTGATGATTTCGTCGCTCAATCAGGTGACCCTCGATGCAAAGCTGTTGGTGCCTATCCTGCAACAAATGCCGATTGTGGTGAGGGTGGTAGTGGACAGAACATACCACTAGAACACAACGACAATATGAGCCATGTAGATGGCGCTATTGGGATGGCTCGTTCGATAGAGGAAGATAGTGCTGAGAGCCAATTTTACATCTGTGACGGCTCTCAACACGGACTGGATCCCGAAAATCGAGATGATGGTGGCTATGCAACATTTGGTGTTGTTCGTGATGGGATGTCGCATCTCCGAGCCATCGCTGAAGTTCCTACGAGCAATGATCCGATTGGTGGAACTATACGAGTGCCACCTGGTCCTGACCGACCCGTCGAAGAGGTCCACCTCATCTCAGTGGAAATGATTGGAGTCGTCATGGGTTCAGGTGCTGATGAAGGAGAATATGGAGGATTATCTGCACAGGCTGAAGCAGTTGCAATCACGGTCATTTACCCGATATTTTGGATTTGGGCACTGCTACTCATTGGGATGATTGGATGGACCACTTGGCGCCATGGATTTCGCGGTCAATTAGCCGATGAGTGGTCTTTTGGAACTGGAGTCATTGATGCTGTATTAGACGACTAAGCTCCGATGATTAACAGAACCCAATAGCAAGCAGGAGCAGCTAGAATAAACGAATCTACGCGATCTAGAATGCCTCCGTGTCCTGGAAGAATTGCAGACCAATCCTTTAGTCCAAGGTCACGCTTAATCATTGAAAGTGAGAGGTCACCAAGAATACCAAAGATGGCGAGTATTGCACCAAGTGCTGCAGTTTCGTATGCCGTTAAGGTCGGTAGCAATGGTTGGGCGACATAGCCGGTGATGGCGGCTGCAACAATGCCTCCAAAAACGCCCTCCCATGTCTTTTTTGGAGACAGAATTGGACGGAACTTGTGACGCCCAATAAAGCGGCCCGTAATCAGAGCAAAGGTATCTGTCATTGAGACCATGATGACTGTAAAAATAGCCGCTCCAGTGCCAATAGTTCCAAGGTGTAACAAGAATGCTCCATGAACAAACAACCAACCAAGGATGAATCCGGTCATCGCTCTTCCACATTCCCCAGTTGTGCCTTCTGCTCTGTCTTGAAAGATGGGAACTGCCCAAGTGCCGACAACTGCCATCAACATTCCAACGGCCAACCAACCTGTACCTGCAGCCCCTGTCCATGCCCAATCAGCATCCAGACGATCATGGGTCATACCTGCAACGATTAGCATCAACAGAGTCATGGCCCCAATGGCTCGTATATACGGGTCATTTACTCCAACTGCGATACAATATTCTCGATGTAATCCAAGTGCGAATATGCCGATGATAAAACCCCATCCAATGGGTCCGAATTCAAAGGATGCAAAGATACAGAATAGCAAGGGCGTGGCGACCAATGAACGCGTCCACATGTTTCGTATTGCATCAGGACTACTCTTCCATTTGATGATTGAAACGACAGTCAATAATGCGTACATAGCACCTACAAAGGCAATCATTGGAGTTGCTGCCAATTCAAGGGCTTCGTTCTCGATACCGAGGACCATGGCCGACCCTAGCCAACTCGGTTTTTCAATTCGTCACTGGTAAAGCCTGAACATCGACCACGATATGACGCTGATGTGGGGCGTACCATTTTACCAGTTCCAAATGTTTGATTGTGCAATGAAATGGACCAATCTTGGATAGACTTTCGACTAATTTTTCAGCCCATCTTTGCTCATTTCCACCCTTTGCCAATCCATGGACATGTAACATTCCGCCCTCCGATTTTAGTGCTTGAAGTGCGATGTTGTATCCCTCTTCTGAAGAGGGTAGTAGACCCAGATTAACTCTGTCAAATGTCCCAAAATATGTCTCATTCAGTGAGTTACGATTATCTCCTTCAACGATTGTACACCGATTGTACACACCATTTTTCTCCAATGACCATCGCAGTGCTGCAATCGCTTCAGGATTCCATTCACAGGCAACCACATGCTCAGCACCACATCCTAGACCTGCCTGACCATTCGCTCCACGTGCTCCGCCTGTTAGGAATGGTAGTGTGTAGTAACCAATTCCGGCATAGAGATCTAGGATATGTTCACCTTCGTGATTTGTATTGGCAATTCGTCCACGTTCTGTGACATTTCCACTACTCCACATACAGCGAGTGAAATGATACCCGAAATCGATGCCATGTTCTCGACGTACAACCCAATCATCGTCTCCGAGAAGAAGCTCTACGCTACTCTCTCTCATCGGTCCACTCACCTCTCCAATTCTACCAATTCGAGTTACATCTAGTGCCTCGGCGACGATTCCCCACAATTCTTGATCAGGATTCCACTCGGGATTAGTGAATGCATTCTGTGGTAATAACACAACATCAGAGAATTTTTCCCACCGAGTCGGAATGTCACCTATGGAGGATGTTCCTGCCCATTTTTCAATCCCCGCCCGTAGTCGTACATGAGGTGACGATGCAGTGGGCATAATGACTCCTCTAACCACGACCCAATTAAACCAACAGAACTGAACCTAGACAGAGGCGAGGGTGTTGTTTGTGAACAAATCACGGTCGGCGTTGATTATCACGGCGATTTTATTGCTCTCGATGTTCACACCAAGTGCCTCTGCAGACCCGGGTAATCCCGAAGTTGTCAATACAATTTGTTCAACATGGAATAGCACCTCTGGGATTTGTGATGATTACAACTTCGCAGATGATGAAACCTCTAGTGATGAATGGATGGAGGGTCGTTATTCAATCCATATGGCAAATGCGACCGTCATGTCAGTGACCATGGAATTGGCCATACATGAGATTAGTCGTGCTGATGTATATCTGGAGGACCTCCCATTGGGCAATGGTTCCGATTCATCATCTGATGGCATTCCTGCTGATTATCTTCGAAATTATTTCGAATACATGACTCCAGCAGGTGTGGATGTTCAAGAAGCACTTCGGTCCGAGATTTCTTCGACGGCATCTAGCCTCATCGACAATGGATTTGGTACAACAGCAGGCGTCGTTACCCAGTATGTCAATCAAATTACGATTGAAGGACAAAATATCCAATGTACAGATGACCAGAATGCAGACAGTGCCGATGAGGTCGCAGGTTTGCCCAATGATGCCTATAATCCCCCCATTTGTTTGAGTACGACACTCAGCATCAGTGTGGATCCGGCTAATCTTGGTATGACTGCAATAGGTCTAGATGTTGAGCGGGCATACCAAGGTCTCCTGACCATGGGAGGTACAGTAACCACTGAGATTAACCTCACAGCATTACCTGGGCACTATTCTTCGTACGAATTTACGCCACCAAATTATGGCACAGTTTTAGCAGTTGGTGGTGGTGGCGATACACTTCCTGCAACGCAGGGTGGCTATGATTACAACTACGCTAGGTGGGCAGTCGACAATCGTGACACGACTGGTGAAGAATGGTTGAACCAATCAGCCTCCATCACCATGGCTCGTAGAGCAACGTTGACCAAAGCGGTTGAATTGGATCTTGGCAATGATCTCGGCGTTGAGATTGAAATTGTCATCGACGCCTCAGTCGAACAAGCAACCCAAGTCTCGATGATTATGGGAATCAGACACATTGGCATGGATACATTGTCTAATTGGAATTGGGATTATGTCGACGAGCGCGTTTCTGTGCCATGGGTTACTTCCGACGGTCTTCGATTGGCCCATCACTCCGGTCTAGCAAATCTCAATGAATTTGCAGATAGTATTCCTGTGGATGAACTCAATGACGTCGTCGCAACATATAGTCCGACTGAGATTACATTCCCCTCTTTTGAATTCACACCTGCAAATGCATCAGGCGGCTTGGATTTCATGCATTCTCCATCATCAACCTGTGCAGAGGGTGCGCCCAGTTATTGGTGTATTCAGGGCGGGACTGCAATGAATGGTACATATCCAGTATACTTGGCAACACAATCCAATCCGTTCGATTTGGATATCATTCAACTTATCAATTCCTTAGCCGATGATTTCGGAGTTGATTTACGGGGTTTCGACCCTGAAATCTTGACAGTGGAAGACCGTGCAGCCTTGTTGAACTCAGGTCGATTTTCTGGTTCGTTGCCAACCGATCTTCTCACCAGTTGGATGTCAGAGGATTTACCATCTGCTGATATTACACTGAATATCATGCTCCCATCTTGGATTCGTTCTGGTGAGAGTAGCCCAGAGGTGATTACAATCAGACATTCAACCGTCTCGTCAAGTAATTCCTCACAGGATTTGACGCTCATGGGAAGTCATCCATATGATTGGAGACATTCGATTTGTCAGACCTCAAATCAATGTGATGATTCCACTCTTGATTTCGTTTGTGGAGATAATCGACGCACTTGTATTGCTGTGAATCTGGATATTGATATCAAATCCTTAGACATCCATGAATGGAGTAAATCAATTGTCATGAATGTCGAAACTGAAATCGAACTTCTAATCTATCGAATTGGCGTACCTGAATCGATTTTGGAAGACCAAGACGTGGTTGATATCGAAGCAATCCCATCCGATTTAATTCGTCGAATCATCAGTATCGGTGATGGAATTGAGGGGGGATTACTGGCTCCAATCGATGACGATGTATCGGTTCAAATTGAGGATGAGAACATCCCGTTAACATTGAATGAAGATGGAATTTATGATTTTGCAGATCGTATAGAGGACATCATTGAGGATCGTATGAATGAGGAAATGCAATCCTCTCTAGATCAACAACAAACTGAAGATGCCCCCATCAGAATGAGTAGTGAGAGAATCGAGGTTAGAACCTCAGTTGATGGATTGGAATTAGCCCCCGGTTCATCCTTGAGTGACACTCGCCCCATTCGAATCACAATGGAAATCGATTGCCCTGCAATCACTGCTGAATGGATTGGAGAGGGCGGCGGTGGAGCCACCAATGCAATGACCAATGTTGTCCGTTCGATGATTTCTGTGGCTAGTTTCAAACATCCGGCATCTAGTGGCCAAATTTCCGGAATAGATCTCCCTGGAGAGATTGAGGAAACAGTCGAGCCCATCGTTGAAGAGGAAGAAGGAGAAGTGGTTACACCAGCGGCATCGATTCGAATCACATTTCCCCGCGGCTTAGGGTTCTCATTCTTTGAAAGTGACTTGAACCGAGCAAGTTTGACTGAATCAAATGGTCGACAAACTCTCACCTATTATCTTCCTGTTTGCACTGCAAATAATGTTGATGACTGCAGTGACGAATCGGACACGATTCGCTTTGCATTCGTGGTAGGATGGGAATACATCTTTTGGCAATTATCAGCATACATTTTCGGTTTACTTGGTTTGATTCTCTTGTTGTTTTACATCCGTCGAAGACGGAAGGGTAACCGCAAGAAAGCGCTTCTGGAAAAGGAACGATCACGTGACAACAAGAGTCTGGTATTTTCTGACGGTCAGTTACAAATTCGTGATGAAAATATGCTTGAAGATGAATTGTATGGTGACGATGGGCTTCCCGATATGGGTTCATTACCTGGACTCGATTCAAAGGGTAATATTTCAGGAGACAGTTGGGATGAAGAATATGCTGATCTTCTGAAATATGATGATTAGATCAGTGAATCTCTTGCCAAATTCGTTGGGCCAATGCAGAACCAATCCCGGGGACTGCACAGAGGTCTTCTTGGCTTGCATGATTAATCCCGCGTCGCCCACCGAAGTGTCGCAGTAAGGCTTGCAATTTCTTGGCACCAAGCCCATCTACCTCTTCGAGAGGGTCAGCGATGCCTTTCTTATTCCGTCGTTTTCGGTGGAACCCATTGACGAAGCGGTGCGCTTCATCTCTGGCAAAAACAAGCACCCGACCTCGTTGATCTAGAATGAGGTCATCATGGTTGATTCTGTGGAGTGTTTCTTCACGTTTTGACAGGGCAGCCAATGGAACTCGATCCGTGAGGCCGTGTTCAATCAATAGATTGTGAATTTCATCGAGATGTACCTTGCCTCCGTCAATCAATAGTAAGTCTGGCCACTCCTCTTGTCTCTTCAGCCATCGCTCGACCACACCACGCATCATGCCGAGATCATCCTGAGCATCATCCTTCACAGTATAGGTGCGGTAGGCTTTCTTGTCAGGTCTACCATTCCGTAAACAGATGCTAGCACCAACACGCCCCTCTCCTTGTAATTGAGCCATATCAAAGCAGACGATATGGTCAAGTCGTTCAGTATTCAATAAAATCGCAGCATCGTCAGCAGCCCGTTGTTCTAGGCTTCCACTCTCTTTGTTCTGATTGCGCATGGCGAGCATCTCAGCGTTGGAATCAGCCATTTTCTGTAACTGTACCAATTCACCACGTTTAGGCACTCTAACATCGACCTTTGAGCCACGTTTCTCGCTCAACCATTCTTCCATCCAATCACCAATTGGTGCTGGAACGAGGACTGTTTTGGGGGGTCGCCTTTGTGCATAATGTTCTGCAATCACTCTGCTCACAGATTCTCCAATATCTCCTCGATGCATTAGAGGATACTGGACCTGACCAACGACGATTCCCTTCTCTGCACACAAGATGACGACCGTCCCTAGATCTCCTCGAGATGCAAAACCAATCGCATCACAGTCTTGATAAAATCGAGAATGAATGACTTGCTGAGAGAGTGTTTTACGCACAGCTGCAATCATATCACGACTCCTTGCAGCAGCCTCATATCGCAAACCATTGCTATGTTCATCCATTTCATTCCCAAGCATGGTCATGAGGGCGTTACCATCTCCATCGAGAACTTGTGTCGCCGCTGATACACGCGCATCATAATTGCCATATTCAATGCATGGGGCTGCACACAAACCGATGTGCATGGCAAGACATCCTTGTGGCAGCAATTCTTTGCAATCTCGGATTCCGAAATGCCGTCGCAACAATTGGATGACGCGTTTTGCTGCTCCAGCATCGGGAAATGGCCCCCAAAGTCGAGCGCCCTCTGGAGGATGGCGCGTATACATGACTCGGGGGGCGGCTTCGTTCGTGATGGCAATGAATGGGAATGATTTGTCGTCTTTCAATCGTGAATTGTATCGTGGTTTATGTTCTCGAATCAATTGTCTCTCAAGGATGAGGGCTTCGTTTGTTGAATTGGTGACAATACAGTCGACATTGTCAGATTTTTCAACCAGTTTCGGGATCATCGCTCGGTCGGGATTCTTGGCAAAATACGAGCGCACCCGATTCTGTAGATTGCTTGCTTTGCCGACATAGAGGACCCGCCCATCTCTTGTTTTGAACAGATAAACCCCTGGCTTTGTCGGCAAATGAAGCGACTGTTGGTCGACAGGCATCGGGGCACCCTAGCACCCCGACACCTGTTGCCTTCAATCAACTCTCCCATCTGAGGTGAAGTGTATTGAGGAACGAGTTCACCCGATGTTCCATGCTGCCCGATTCACAGACGCGAATTTTGCGTCTGCTCGCACGCTATCCTGAGGAGTTGGAATCTGCTTGGGATGTGCCTCGTGAACTCTCTTTGCCGGGCTTAGCAGAGTCATTGGGACTGGTTCGAAGTGCATTACATGAACCATTGAAAGCCCTTGAGGATGCGAAATTAATCCATACTCGCACAGCTCACGTCATCGATGGTGGTTCTCGCAAACGAAACGTGATACATCTCACTGCAAAAGGTCGCCAACAGGCAACGACGATCATCGCAACGGTTGGTGAGATTTCAACCAATGTCGAAGGCGATGGTGGTTTACATGGACGTGAAAATGAATTGTTGTCTCTAGTAGAGGCACTTGAGAGTGGTTTTGCAGTGGTTACTGGCATGCCTGGAATCGGTAAGACTGCATTGTTGCAGGGGTTAGGAAATACCCGATTCTGTACACTTGATACTTCTATGGACGCTACGGCCTTGGTCGGCTCTTGGCTTGCCTCAAATGACCCTCCCCGTGACATTGATGCACAGTTAGAGATGCTCACAACGCTTGGAGATACAATTCTCGTCGCCGATGAGGTTCAGGCAGTCCATGAACGCCATCGAGAGGGCATTGATACCTTATTTGCTCGCCTCATGACTCCAGATGGACCAAAACTTGCGATTGGAATTCGCGCTCCATCTCCGTATGAGGCGACCGTTAGACTCGAGGGCATCCCCGTAGAAGATGGACAATTACTTCTGGGTGATTCGGTATCTGAAGAACGTGCATTGGAGGTTACCGAAGCCCTTGATGGACATCCTTTGGCGTTGCATTTGTGGACACCTTCAGATGAGTTGCCCGAAGCCAGTGATGCCGTGCAATCATTTGTCGAAGAAACGGTTCTATCACGCCTTTCAGATTCTGAACGTACTGATTTGGATTCATTGAGTTGCGAACCTCGACCTGTAGATGCAACACATCTAGATGCGCTTGACATCGATTCACTTGATGATGCAGCCTTGTTGCGTTGGCCAGCCGGTCACGTTGAGGTCCAACACCTCATCCGAAACGTTAGACGAGTTGCGTGGTCAAATTCTGAAGAGATTCATGCTGCTGCAGCACAGCGTTGGTCTGCCATTGAAAGTAATGATGCTAGGTGGTTTGAGGCGCACCATATGACGAGGGCTGGATTGGATTCTAGTGGTTTCATCGAAGAGCATTCAGCCGCAATTGCGAGTGCTGGGTCTGCCGCAACTTCCGTTCTTATCGAGGATGCATTACAGTCTCTTCCCGATGCACATGGTTTACGACGAATGGCAGCCCAAATTGCCTTAGATCGAGGCGAAGCAAAGCACGCTGAAGTACATCTCAATGGCTTGCCTGAGCCTGATTATACTCTTCTTGCGCGTCTTCATCGAATCAATGGTGACCTCAGTGCTGCTGATGAAGCAGATGCCGCTGCGTTGTCAACAGCCTCTCCTGCGATGGCCTCTCAAATGCAACTCTCAAGATTCGCGGTGATGTTAGATGATCGTCTTCCAGATGAAGTTAGCAATCTCTCATCGATTGAACAGGGCTTGTCTAAGGTCAATATCGGTACTCTTGATGTTGACAAACGCCGTTCAGCAGTCGTGTTATTGGCCGTCCTTCGCCATCGAGTTGCCGTCCTCAAGAACGAGGCAGAAAACGCCTTGAGAATTCGAAATGATTTGGCAGAATTGGCGGGTGGGCAAGATCCTCTTGTCGAACGATTAGAACATCTTGCAGACTTATTCTTAGCAGAGCAAGATAGTGCAGAGGCCCTTGGGGCAGAAGCCGCCATGCGCCGGCTTGTTGAGCGTACTTCTGAGCCGATTCAGCGCGTCTCTCTTGGTCTTGCATTGGTTCAGGTCCAATCGCGAACCAATCAACCCGGTGCTGCAACGACCTTAGAGCGATTACAAGAGGTTCCTTTACCACTTGATTTAGCCGCAGGTCGACGATTAGATGCCATGCGTTGGTATTGGCGTGGGCAACTTGAATCGAATTCTAGAATCGCATTTTGGAGAGAAGCCGCATTGAGATTACGCAGCGCTGAATGTCCACATGCTGCAAGAGAATTGACGACACGTTTGCATCGTGCGTTGTAATCAAACTTCAGCACCAATCAGAGTGCGTGTATCGACAATCCCCTCGATACTTCGAACATCTTCAATGATACATCGTGTGAGATCAATCTCGTCTTCACATTCAATCTTGACAAAAACATCATATTCGCCGAAAACAGTCCATTTTCCACTGACCAATGTAACTTTCTCAAGCGCATCTCGAACGGATGTTTCAAATCCTGGTTGAGTGGTAATTAGAATGAATCCTACAGCCATGTATTCACCTCAATAATCGACCACGATGAGTGTCTCAGTTTCTTTGATTCCAGGGATGGTTCGTAAATTGCCCATCAGCAACTGAGTCAACTCTTTTGCATTTTCTGCCTTTACGCATGCAACGAGGTCATATTCACCGTAAAGCGCGTGTGTTTCTGTCACTGCATCCATGTTAGAAAGTGTGAGATATGCCTCCCGTTCCATTGATGGTTCAGCCTTGAACAAAACGAATGCAGTGCGCAAATGTAGACCTCTATTTTCCATCCGTCAGTCATATGGTCATAATCTCTCCTACATGCAATAATGCACGATTTGAGTTGAATCAGTGTTCAAACCGGACGCCGAAAGCATTCAATGGAATGGGGGAGCGGTCGGGTACATGGTGCGGGGCGCGAAGACGGCGATGGCCATCGTTGGCCTCATGCTTCTGGCGGGGATTTCTCCGCTTCTATCTGTCCCACTAAGTGACAATAATGACGTCCAAAACACAGGTGGACGAGCAACCATCACTTGGTCTGGAACGCAAGTATTGACCAGTGACTATACTGTTCCAGTAGGAGATACATTACTGATTACAGCTGGAACCTCTGTCATCCTCGATGATTATGCTCGCATCTACGTTGAGGGCGAACTGGACATCTCGGGAACAGCATCCAGTCCAGTAACAATGACCAGAGGTGGTGATTCAATCTCTCATGAAGGCATTCAGTTCAATGCCACAAGCCGCAATCGGGGCAGTGTCATTGAGCACTTGGTGATTGAACATTCAGAATGGGGTATCACGGTATACGACAGCAATCCTTGGTTGGCAGATGTGTATATTGACAATCCAGATTATGTTGGCATTGATTTGTTTGATCACGCCAATCCATTCATCCAACGTTTAACCGTGCAGAATGGTGGACAGGATGTAGCCAGTTTGAATGTCAATTCAAGATATGGGATTGGTCTATCGGCAGGTGTTTCAAGTTATCCAACCGTCATTGGTGCCACCTTCGATGGATTGACCACACGTGGGTTGAACATTTGGGGTGATTCCCATGGATATTTTGCAGATATTTCGATTCACAACATTTCGTCTGTTGGAGCGGGTGGTTGGATTTCTGCAGGTATTTGGGTTGAGGATTCATTGGGTCTTTACAACAACGTTAGCGTAAACAAAACAGACAATGGAATCTGGGTCAAACACATTAGTGAAAATAGCACGACACGTCCAACCTTCCAACATGCGACTGTATCCAATAGCATGTACAGGGGCGTGTACGTTGAGCAAGGAGATCACTCCGATTACAACAATATCCAACTCAATGCAATCTTTGACAATTTGACCGTACGAGGGTCTGGAGGGCCATTGGCCAAAACTCCAGGATTGTGCTATCAAGCGATTGGATTGAACACAACAGGAGTGGATATGACAAACGTGCTATCCGAAGATAACGTTTGTAATGGCTTCAAAGCGTACATGATCGATAGTGCCACCCTGATTGAGAACATGACAATTCGTAATTCTGGCAATCCAAGTGCAGTACCTGTTAACGATCGAGCTGGATTTTTCTGTTCATGGTGTACTCGAGCTGCCAACATCGACAATCTCACCGTCAGTGGCAGTGATAGTCATGGAATCATGCTCTCTGTAGCCACGATAACGGGGAGCAATTGGGTTTCACACAACAATAGCGCCACCGGATTATTTGCTCGCCAATCATTCCCAGAGATCTACAATCTAGAATTGTCAGATAATGGTCACAATGGGCTTCGTGTGTACGATTCTGGAAACGTCAAACTCTTTGATTTGAACACGCAACGAAATGGTTTGTCAGCCACGATTCCCGAATCTGGAGTGGGGATGTTCTTTGAGAAATCCAATGATGTGATGTCTGCAACTAAGAATGTCTCATGCACACGTTGTTCCTCGTCAGAGGATGCATGGGGTGGTGTTCGTGTTGAAGATTCAATCGATTTGCAGTTGACTGAACTATCTGTCACCAATCCAGGTAACAATGGAATTGCAGTAGACATTGACAATACTGGAATGATTTTCAACGGCTGGGTGGATCTCCATGGATTGACCGTACAGGCAAATCGTAGTGGACCAATTGTACAATTTACGAATACAGAAGCGCGTGTTTCCAATGTTTCACTGAGTGGTACACACGGTGGCTTTGCATGGGACGGTGGTGGTGAATCGATTACAAGCGAGTTAAGCGATTCTAGCTTCGCTGGATTGAATTGTATTGAATTCACAGATTTACATCTGGTTGTTGCCGATAACATCGATTTATCAGGATGCACAGGTCAAATCAATCTCCGGGATTCCACAGTCAATCTTTCACATTCAACACTTGGTTCGGTAGTATCTTTCGATATGACTGGACAACCAAGCACCCTCCGTTGGATTGATTCAGGATACATGGATGCCGCTCTGCAAAACATTGGTGTTGGCAGTATAATTGATGAGATGTGGACGATGCACATTTGGGCGACCAATCAGGCCAATCATGGCCTTCCACATGCAGTCGTGAATATTTCATTCTCTGGTTTGAATGGAAACGAGATTCATACGATGCCCTACGAAGGAAATGCAGTACTCGGTCCATTTGTTTCTCAACGAACTGATTGGACCCAAAGTAGTGCTTGGACCGATTATACAATCGGTTGTGAATACGATGGACAACGAGGTGATTTCAACATGACTCCAATTCCTCACAACCGAGTGATTCCTTACAATTCACCTCTCGTCATTTGTAGCATCATGTTGAGCAATCAGGCACCATTGATTATCTGGAGTACTCCCTTACACGAAGATCTCTACTCCAGTGGAGGAGAAGTGACCTTCAATGCGAGCGACACATGGGATTTGGATGATGATGCAATGACATTTACTTGGTCATCAAATCTGGATGGTATCATCAATACTGCCAGCTCCACCAATCTATTCACTGTGAATGATGGTTCTGGAAATGTACTTTCTGATGGTGTACACGATGTAACCCTCGACGTTTGTGACAATCAGGGCAACTGCGCCAATGAAACGAGGCAAATCGAACTCCGTAATTTACCTCCAGTGATTACCATTGAAACCGACCCTGCTGTCGATCTTGACGGAACGCTCCGCTTGTTCAGAACCGTCCCGTTACACGTGAACATGAGTCAAACATACGACCCAGAAGGGGATACAATTCTCTGCATCATTGATGTGAGTTATCGAGAGGGTGACACGGGTGCACCTTATCCGTGTCCAGATGAATGGAATGAATCGTTTACAGACGCAAGTGATGGAGTGACCCAATTTGATTACACCATCACCATTACTGATGATGTGAATCCTTCAGTATCCATCATCTATGCAATTGAATTGGTCAATGAATTACCGAGACCTGATTTCGTAATAACGACCAGTGGCAACACATCAGGTGACACAGTCTACCTTGATGGCTCGGCATCTTTTGATCCCGAAGGTGATCCAATCATAGTCAAATGGGAAAGTGATGTCATTGGTGAATTGCCTGATGATGAAGATGGAAATGACCTTCTTTGGAATGGTAGATTGCCTGCAGGAACTCATCAGATTACCCTTTCACTATCAGATACACAAGCGAATCACATCGGTTCGTGGTCAATCCAGACACAGGAATTAATCGTTGAAAATTCAGTACCAGTTGCCACCATTTCCAACCACGTCGATTTCAGCACAGATTCCAGTGTACTCCACACCTTTGAGGCACACGGAAGTGGTGATTGGGACCTATCATGTGATTTGTTTGTCGAAGCATGGATTCTCAATCATCTCTGTGAGGATGGTGTCGTTGCTAATGCAGACAATGTGGCGGTTCGTTGGGATTCATCCTTATCTGAGACTGCGCTTGGAACAGATTGGTCTGTGACTACACGCTTACCTGCTGGGTTGCAAACGCTGACCTTCACCATTGATGATAGTGTAAATCCACCAGTGAATGCCAGTATAGAGGTCGATGTTTCACCAAGTGCTCCCGTTCTCATCGTTAGTAGTCCAGTTCCTGGAATAGCAGTAGACAGTGATGCTCCCGTCTTGTTTGATTTCCGAAGTTCATTTGATGCAGACAGTGATGATTTCATTGTCAATATCAGTTCTAATTTGATAGAAGGATTGATTGTTGAAAATGGTAGTACTGACTGGTGGTACAACGATTTCTTACCAGCAGGAGAGCACACTATCACGTTCACTTTGACCGATTCAACTGACATGGTTCGGATTGTGAATCAGACCCTCATAGTCAACCCAACCGGCCCTCATGCGGTCATTGAGGGTCTTGCTGAAGGACAATACATCAACCCGGGAGAATTACTACACTTTGATGGTTCATTATCCTACGATGCAGACGATGACATCGTCCAATGGCTATGGCATCAAATCATCGATGGTCAATCCGTAGAGATTGCGAATGATGCCAACTTCTCCATGTGGATTCCACCCGGTCAAGCAACCTTTACGCTGACAGTTAGAGATTCAGAAGGTGCAAGTGATACTGCCCAAGTCAGCATCATTGTTGGTAGTTCCAATCCAATTCTCTCTGGATTGGAAATTGATCAATCCAAACTTGAAATCGATGTGATGAATACGGTTGTCGTCTCAGTCATTCTATCCGATGCAGACGGTACGACCCAGATGGATGGTTCTGTCAATGGTCATTTGATGGCGGGTGGCAACGAGCATTCGTTCATTCTCATCGATGATGGTTCGGGAGAAGACCTGTTGGCCAATGATGGCATTTACACTGGCGTATTGAGAACAGAGGTCACCTCTGATGCGAATTTTGGACTCATTGAGGTTTGGGCATCCGATGGTGATTTGATGTCTAACACGGTCAAGAAACAACTTCCCATCAACAAGCCAAAGGGAATGTCAGGTATTGCTGAATTACTCTCTTCTACAGGAATCATCGCATTGGCCGGCGCCATGCTTGTTCTAGCCATATTGGGTGGTCTTAACGTTCTTAGAAACAAGCGACGTTTGGCTGCAGACCTTGAGATGATTGAATCATGGGGTGCAGGCCTTGGTGGAGGTGCAGTAGGATTTGAGGAACTCGTTGATGAAACGGGTCCTAAGGAACCAGATATGGATGCCGAAGCGCCACCCGGAATGAGTGACTTTGGCGAACTTGATTGAGTTACTTGTTCGCATAAAATTCAGCATAGCGCTCAGCATTTAGTGCGTATGTGTATTCATCGAGAACTCTTCTCCGTCCCGCTGCAGCCATTGTTGTACGGATCTCATGATTTGAGAGTAAATCATTGATTGAATCTGCTAGACTATTTGGTGTTTCAAGATTAAACAATGCTCCGACCGATTCGTCAACCATCTCAGGCAGTGGCCCATCGTCAACAGTTACTACGGGTGTACCACTTGCCATCGCTTCTAATGGAATCAAACCCTGCCCTTCATAGTAGGATGGATAGGCCACAAGATTCGCACTACGGAATAGTTGTGCTAGATCTTCAAATGGCATTCCCGGTTCAATGGTGACTGAATCGGACACTCCCAGTTTCTTTGCCTGTCGTTCAAGCGTACGCTTCATATGGCCTCTTCCAACGATGACCAAGTGTGCACCAGGATGAGATTTGAGAACTGACGGCATTGATTTTAGGAGTGTACGAAATCCTTTCCGAGCAACCAATCGTCCAACTGCAAGAATGAGTGGTGTGTTTGTATCGCTGCGACCTGCTAGTGCATTTTCATCGGGTGATCCGTAGCGATTTCTGATATTTTCATGCGCGAGCATCGTATCCTCATGATCGGCATCAAGTGGTACAAACATGTCTGTATCTACGCCCCAACGCACAACCTCACACCGCCATCCTTCAGGTGGATTGTAACGTGCTTGGAAGTCCCTTTTTGTGGCCTCTGAATTCGCTACGCACAATGTCGACGCTCGGACGGCTGCACGTTCGTATTTTGCATAATGCTTGGCGGTTAGAAGAATGGCCAAATCATTCGGATTTTTCCAAGTTGCCGATTCGCCATGTTTGGCTGCACGAATCATTCCATCCCTTTCACCTAACCATGAACCATGTAAACTTGTGATAACGGGAGCAACCGTTTCGCGGACCATGTTGTATTGTTTTTCTTTCCAACTAATCATCGGAGCATGGACATGTACTGCATCAACAGGATCCTTACGATGAATTCGTAACAATTCTCTCAATGCCCATTTTCCATAAGATACGGTAAATGCCATTGGCAACGGTGCCCATTTTACTTGTAGTACTGAAACACCTTCTTGGTGTGGAATTGAACGAGGGTTCCGAATTGCATTTTTGTCTCGACGTGTGATGACAGTGACACGATGTCCCATACGGACCAGAGCGCCCGCTAGATGAAACACAGTAGAGCCCATTCCACCCCAACGAGGGGGATATTCGCCCGATAACATTGCGATATGCACACTCTGCCCCTGTGGGGCCTGTAAGGCCCCTATTTTTGAAGGAATCCGGCTCATGCCATTTACGGGTGCATTCAAAACGGCAATCTTAGTCGGCGGGATAAGGGGATGACATGGCGGACTCTCTACCAGTTCATGTGACAGTTGTCATTCCGACAAGGAATGAGGAAGCTGCAATCGTAGACACCATTCGTTCCATCCCGAACGATGGTTGGTGTGAAAAATTAGATTTCCTCATCGTAGATGGGAATTCTACTGATCGAACACGTGAACTTGCTAAAGAGGAAGGTGCGTGGGTGGTGATGGAACCCAGAAAGGGTTACGGGCGCGCATATCGAACCGGCTTTGCCATGGCTCCAGGTGACATCATTGTCACCCTAGATGCTGATTGTACTTATCCCGGAGAAGAGGTTCCAGGACTCGTCCGAAAATTGGTCGAAGAGAATCTAAAATTCATTACTTGCGATAGACTCAAACGCGCCGAGAAAGGAGCAATGAGTGGTTTGCACGGATTTGGAAATTGGGGCCTTTCATTTACAGCTCGCATGCTCTTTTGGTATGGAATCCACGATTCCCAGAGTGGCATGTGGGTTTTCTGGAAGGAAATCATGGAGAATCCAAAGATGAGGCCGACTCACGATGGCATGCCTCTTTCTGAAGAAATGAAGATCAATGCACGACGTTGTTATGGTCGTCAGAAAGCCATTGAAGTCAGTGTTCCATACCGGGTGAGAGTGGGTGATGCTGAGATCAACACATGGGGAGATGGATGGCTCAATTTCCGCTTCCTTTTCGCCAAGCGTCTTGGAATCAACAAAACTCGTTCTGAATGGGGTCCAAATGAGGACACTGAGCGATAATACCACTCTTTTCACCTAATTTGGATTGGCGAAGAGACCTTACGTGCGCGGGTGCCTCCGGCACCCGATGGACCTTACTGATGGTGTCCGAGCCAATGCCGTTCGAACTGTTTTCATCGTGGTATTATTTGCCATGATTCCAGTCGTCAGTGCAGAGGCGAACGATTCGATTACAGGCGCAGATGAGATTAACGACGGTTCATCAGATAGTGGCTCGGTCAACTATGACGGTGATCGCCGCGATTTCATGAAGGTCGCAGTGGTTAATGGCGATACAGTAAGTTTCGCAGTGAGTATTTCTTGTACGGCTTGGGATGGTGGCTGTGAGCCTCGAATCAAACTCTATTGGGATAACCAAACTCAAGATGGTGGAACTCACACCACATACAGCAGTGCTACCTACTACATCAGCCATTCAGGGCAACCTGGATTTGTGTACATAGAAATCATCTCAGAGGACTCTTGGTTCTCTGATGATTTCGATTACACTGTTGCGGTCAGTATTGACAAGGATGAACGAGATACAGATTTTGATGGATATTTCGATGACGATGATGACTGCCCAGAGATTGCAGGCACATCAACTGAAGATAACACTGGATGCGTTGATGCAGATGGTGATGGCTGGTCCGATTCTGGAGACCTCTTTCCCAACGAACCCACTCAATGGGCTGACCAAGACCAAGATGGATTTGGTGACAATGGGAATGGAATCAATCCAGATAGTTGTGCCCTTGAATGGGGTGACTCGCTTGAAGATCGTCTAGGTTGCCCAGATCGCGACAACGATGGTTGGTCAGACCCTGATAATTGGGGAGAATGGGGTCAGGTTTGGACGGTTGATGATGGTGCGGATGCATTTTGGGAAGACCCAACGCAGTGGTCTGATTATGACCAGGATAATTATGGTGACAATTGGAATAATCCCGATTGGAATGAGTCGCATGAAGCCATTGGACTTGGCATCTTTTACGAAGGTGCGACAGACCCAGATTATTGTCCATTGACAACTGGACATTCCAATCAGGACCGAATGGGATGTTTGGACACCGATGGTGATGGTTGGTCTGATCCCGATTCAAATTGGACATGGATGTTTGATGGCGCTGATGCCTTCCCAATCGACCCTACTCAACACGCAGATCGTGATTACGATGGATGGGGAGATAATCATACGGGAAACAATCCAGATGCGTTCCCAGACAATCCTACACAGTGGTGGGATACCGATGGTGATGGCTACGGTGACAACAATGGCGACGATGATTGGCAATCTGACAACTTCACTGATGATGCGACTCAGTGGTCAGATTACGACCGTGATGGATTCGGCGATAATGCCAGTGGCAACGAGGCAGATTACTGCGTAGAACGCCCCGGTTCATCTGAACACGACCGTTACGGTTGCCCCGATTATGATGGTGATGGCTGGTCGAATCCAGACAATGGTTGGCCGGCCCACCCCGAAGGATTTGCAGATGCTTTTCCTGGTGGCGTTAACTCTGATTGTGGCGAATTGTGTAGTTCACAATGGCATGATGTAGATGGTGATGGTTTTGGCGATAATCAGAGTATTGAAGCATGGGAACCTGATTCCTGCCCTGCAACACCTGGCACCAGCACCCGAGACAGATGGGGTTGTCCAGACTTAGATTCGGATGGTGCAAGCGATCCGAACATTGAGTTAGGTTGGTTACCACATCCAGCAGGTCTTGCAGATGCCTTCCCTGAGGACTCATCTCAATGGGAAGATACCGACGGTGATGGCTATGGTGATGAACAGACAGGATTCCAAGGTGACCGCTGTCGAATGACACCAGGTACCAGTGCAGGTGACCGATTTGGTTGCACTGACACCGATGGTGATTCATATTCAGACCAAGGTGATAGATTCCCACACGATGCGACTCAATGGATGGATTCAGATTTAGATGGCTTTGGAGACAATCCAGATGGTCATCAGGCGGATGAATGCCCATATTCTGAAGTCAGTAAGGGCGTGTCGATGATAGACAGATTAGGTTGCCCAGATACCGACGGCGATGGGTATTCTGACCCGGATGATGAGTGGTTGGCCTCTCCTGAGGGATGGGGTGATGCATTCCCAACAAACCGGGTTCAATGGTCTGATGCAGATGGCGATGGCTTTGGAGACAACCCATTGGGTCGGATTCGAGACGATTGCCCAGATCTCACAGGTCGTTCCACAATTGATGTTCAGGGTTGCCCAGATAGCAACGGTGATGGATATTCAGATGATTACGGAATGATGCGTAGTCAGTTGGCAATGATGGGCTCTGACCCCACCTCAAGCTTACTCACATTTGCGTGGCCAATGCTCATCTTCCTGGTCACCGTATTTGTCATGCGATTATCTAAAGGTGAAGATTCAGAGGAAATCAATTTCGATGAGTTGTTGATGGAAGAGGGGGGTGAATCAGATGCGTGATCGATTGATGGCGGTATTCCTCGCCCTATGCGTCATGCCGATGGTCATCAGCGTGGTATCTGCACAGGATGGCAGTCACATCGTAGTCTATGATTCTCGAGCAGATCATCTCGACGAGAATAGTGATGGAACCTATGATATCGTTCGAGTGATTGCATCAATTGGTACATCGGCAGGAAATGCGATGATTGCCGTAGAAGTCATCGCATCAAATGAGGATATATCCATTTCATTTTGGGACAATACAAGCATTCAATCTGGAGATACATATCATGTCCAAACGACCGTTAAGGCATGGGCAGATGGCGATTATTCGATCCACCTCAAGGTATGGGATGTCGAATCTACAATCATCGTACATGATGAAGAATTGGGCACACATGAATTGGTGGCTAGTTTAACGCCACCCATGCTCTCCATGACCCTAGAGTCCGAACCATGGATTTTCACAGGAGATACATGCTTGATTCATCGCGAATCAACAGATTTGGTTGGTGCTCATTATGATGAAATGGGTGTGGTCTCAATTCAAGGGGTACCGTGGTTGGTAGGTGAATATGAGACTCCATTGGATTGTAGTCGTTGGCCTGCTGGCGATTATACTGTGACCGAGCATTATCGAAATGGCCTTGGAATGGTCGCAACAGCCACACTGACCATGACTATTCACATTCATCCACCTCCTTCATTTGTCGTAGAAGTGAGTGGAAGAAATTCTGAAACAGGGACACCGTGTGAGTTATTGATTAACGCTACACAAGATACGTTGTTGCCTGAAATGGAGATTGAGTGGGAAGTGAATAATCCTACACAAGAGATTCAATCTTACACAGATATTTCTCTTCTAGATTGTACAATGTGGGCTCCCGGCGTTCACAAGGTACGTGCGACATTAACCAGCCCACAGGGTCGTGAGACAATGGAGGCTCTCAATATCGTTCGATTGCCACCAGTTGATGATGCCAGCCTAGAGGTTCTGAATGCGAGCGGTGATCCTTCCCGTTGGCCCGAAACATCTGAGGGCAGTAGTTACGAGCCACAACCACTCTTCATGAGTCAGCCAGCGTCAATTGCTATCGTTGGTTCAGGTGGATTCCTTATCGCAGTCATTCTAGGCATTTTTGTTGCTGGAATGATTGGTGGCGAATCATCGAAAGAGGACCCATGGTCTTCAGAAGACGTTGCTCCGGATAGTGAGGGCTTGCCGACCTTTGTCGATGACCAAGGCATCCATTGGCGCCAGCAAACAGATGGCAGTGTTGATTGGTGGGATCATTCAACCAATGAGTGGTTGCCGTTTGAAGAATAATCGAAAATACGTCTTTCGATGTCTTTGTTCAGGGTTGTATTCAAAGGCTGTTCGTGCCGCCTTCGGCGGCATGAGTAATATTGAAACAACCTTCGATACACGCCTTCGCACCATTTCTAATGGAGCAATATTGTTCACCCTAGGTGTCCTTGCTCTACTGCATTTACGTGTCGTGATTGAACCATTTATTCTTGCAGTTTTCGTCTTTATTCTACTCGCTCCTGCAGCTCATTGGTTGAACGATCGGGGCGTTTCACTTCTTCTTGCTTACATCGTAGTCATTGCTTTGTTAGGTGCTGTTGTATCTCTAGTCGGATGGTGGCTGTATCAGGATTTGTCGGAATTTGCAGAAGGCATACCTGGTTACATTGAACAAATTAAAGCACTAGAAGGCAAAAAAATAGCAGGTGTAACGGTTACATTTGCAGGTATTTCGGATTCAATCACAGACCAAGCCGCTGAAGATTTACTCATGTCAATCTTTGGCGAAATTACAGGTTTCGTTTCGATGATGCTTACAGTATTCATTTTCCTTGTATTCATCGTGCTTGAGGCTGAGACCCTCCCAAAGCGTTTGTCAGCAGCATATTCTAATGCTGCGAATGAAAATATGCAGGCCATTCTTTACGACATTGGCAAGGGTGTAAACAAGTATGTAGTCGTCAAAACAATCGTTAGTTTAGGAACTGCATTTTTCACAGGACTTGTTCTATTTGTTGCGGGCGTTCCGGGGTGGTTCCTATGGAGTGCTCTAGCGTTTATTCTCAATTATGTTCCTTACATTGGCAGTTTGTTTGCGCTCATCCCACCAGTCATACTGAGTTTCCTCACATTGGACCCCAGTACGGCGATTTTATTGACAGTAATTCTAATTGTAAATCAACAACTTTGGGGTCAATTCATTGAGAACAAGATGTTTGGTGCGAGTCTTGATATCTCACCAGTCGTTCTCTTATTGGTCACTGCATTTTGGTTTTGGTTGTGGGGGATTATGGGGATGGTTCTCGCAGTTCCAATGGCAGTCATTGCGAAGATTGTTCTCGGCAATATTCCAGAAACTCGTCCCCTATCCATACTGCTTTCTGAACGACCACCTACAATTGAAGAGGAATGAATATGGAAATTTGGCAATTTGCATTTCTCGGTATAGCCGTATTTGTGATGCTGGTGAATTTTTGGTGGCTAGCCATTGGTCGACAAACCGCACGACATGACCGAAATTGGGTTGCAGATTGTGCGATGACATCACATTTCACCATGCACGATGATCGTGATACATTCACGTTACACAATCGTCGAGATTTTACTTGGAGAACAACGAAAGATTTCGATGAAAATTGGGATGAATGGACTGCTAAAATCAGTGAAATTGTCGGCATATGGTATGTGGTTGATCATTTTCATAAGATTCGGGGATTGGCTCATACGATGGTAGGTTTCGAATTCTCTGGCAATCGCTTCTTGATGGCATCCTTTGAAACTCGCCGAGAGAAAGGTAAGAGATATCATCCTTGGACTGGAATGTGGAATGAGTTTGAACTCATGCTCGTTTGGGCGACGGAACGAGACTTATTGGGAGTTAGAACAAATGCCCGAAGCAATGATGTCTACCTTTTCCCATGCAATGTATTACCAGAAAAACGTGAGGCATTGATGCATGGAATGATTGCAAGAACCAATCAACTTCATGAAAAAGCCGAGTGGTACAATACGCTCACCCAAACTTGCACGACTTCAATCATTAGTGTGGTCAACAAAGTGACACCTGGTCGAGTACCATTCACTTGGCGTGCTTTTCTACCCGGATACTCTGCTTGGACGACTTGGAAACGAGAGATTATCGTAAAACGCGGTACATTTGAGGAAACCGTAGCTGCGGCAGCCATCAGTGAAAAAGCCAAGAAAGTTGGATTGGGAGTACCCGGATCAAATGACTATTCCATCGGGATCCGAGAGAATGATTCTCATTGATTGATGAGCACGACGAGAACACCATCAGTTTGGATTTTTACTTCCCCTCCTAATGCAACATTGTGTAATCCACGTGTTGAAAATGCGAGAGCTTCATCGTTCAGAGGAAACTCAACTCCAGAGATTGACACATGAACGCAGGACGTGAAGGCGAACAGACTCAAATTTGTCCCTGCTTCAAGCCACAGGTCTAATCGGTCTAGACATCTCATTACAACGTGTTCGTTTAGGTGTAAATTGACTTCCAATTCTGTTGGCGCCTCAACCAGCGCTGCGAAATTCGCAAGTTGGTGATTTACATCTCCACCTTCGATCCCCACAACATTCACTGTGGAGACACCTGTAGAGGCCGCGAATTCAAGAGATTTGAGTAAATCTGAACGGTTTTGGTCAGGCAGTTCATTCCTTTGAACAGACTCATCTACAATCGAGTCAAAGTCACCCAATGCAAGGTTCACGTCAAGTCCAACTGATAGCGCGATATCAGTGCCTCCATCAACGCCAACAATACGATTAGCAGATTGAGAAAGTGGCTTCCAAATGGCCTTGCTCGGCCAATCTCCGGCCGCACATAGGAGCCATGTTTTCTCTGCCATGTGCTTGGATTCTGGCCGAAGTTGAAAGGTACTTCTAATCGGTTGTCTGAATAACCTTGACTTTCTCGACCCCTTAGGGTCGAGTACAATCAGACCCTACTTTGGTGGTTAGATGCGTCGCATGAGTCTCTTCCTGACTTTACTCATGGTCATCGCTCCAATGACGGCGATGATGACGGCATTAGATGACACATCACCTCGCCAGGAAAGTTACACTGCAACCGATGGATGGGGCGAATCACTTGCTTACGATAATATCAACCAAGAAGGATTGTCATGGTCGGTCTTACCGTTCCGAGGCGTAAGCGATTGGGCCCAAAGCGAAGTCGCAAACTTTTCTGATTCTGTTGAAGAGGTCGATGTTGCCATCGGTCCAGACCAAGTGATCAAGGCTTGTGGGTACAATGCAGATACCCAATCTCTCGATGTATTCACATTGTCACCCGATGGGACTACAACACAAACAACGGTTGACTCAACTGGAAATGTAGGTCGCGGTTGCTCGATTATCATTGATTATCGTGGATTTGCTCGCGTTGCCTATCTCGATGTCGATGCCTCTTCGCTGAAAATCGTTCGAGAAAACGATTACACTCCTGCAACTGGGGATGACTGGTTGTTACGAACTCTGGTTAACGATGTCAACATTACCTCAGCACCAGATGTTGCGATTTACAGCAATGGTTCGATTGCGATTGCCTATCGTGATGCAGATACTGGTGGAATCCATCTCATGCGATTCACCGGTTCTTGGTGGCGTCACACAGAATTGGTGAGCCAAGGCGCGGCTGAGGATATGGTTCTCAATATCGATGTCAACGATATCCTTCACCTTTCATTCGTTGATACAATCAATGAACGAGTTGCCGTGATTTCTCTAGACCAAGACGAACGCACTTTCTCCGTGGTCGATGAAGGAGTTGGTATCGGCCAACCGCTTGGTCATCACCTCGATGCCACAACTAGAGCACAACTTGTGTATGGTATTGACAATGGTACTGGTCTCAGAATCGTTCGAGATCTATCTGGTCGGGATGATGGTCGAATTTCTCCAACACCGCTTGCAATCATTGAATCTAATGAATCTACAGAATTTGGTACTGGTGCAGATGCAACTGGTGATTACAACAGTGATGGATACAGCGATCTTGTCTACGGAGAACCCGGTGCTGGAAATGATACAGGTGCGATTCATGTTCACTATGGGGGGATCAATGGTTATTCTTCAACTCCCGATGTATCGATAATGGGAACACATCCAGACGCCCGTTTTGGTGCATCCCTTGCATTGGTCGATGATGTCAATGGAGATGGCTATGATGACTTGCTTGTCGGCGCCCCTGGTGAGCAGGATTCTAGTTTGAACTTCACAGGCGCAGTCCACCTTTTCACAGGCTTCCCAACCGGCTTGTCCTCTACAGCGACTTGGACAAAATTTGGAGATACCAATGATGGTCAATTTGGCTCTCGAGTTGCCGCTGCAGGTGATGTAGATGGCAATGGATTTGCAGATGTAATCGTCTCGGAAATTGGTTGGGTAGGCATGGATAATGGCAAGGGGCGAGTTCACATTTTCTATGGAGACACCATCATCTCACCAATATCCACAACCATTGTTGGTCACGAAGATGATCTGAATTTAGGTTGGTCAATTACTGGTGTTGGTGATGCCAATGGTGATGGTTATGCCGATATCGTCATTGGTAGTTCACGTGCTCAAATTGATGTCTCTGGGCGCGGTCGTGCTCAAGCACATTATGGTGGTCTAACCGGGATTAACAGTACAGCCAATCGTGTTTGGTCCATGGATACTCAATGGACGCTATTTGGACATACAGTAAACGAACTTGGTGATATTGACAACGATGGATTCGATGACCTTGCGGTGAGTGAAATTTTCAACAACTCAGTATGGATTTTCCGTGGTGGTGCCTCCGGATTTAGTCAAAATCCATACCACATTCTAAGTGGCTCCAATCAGATGGGTTACTCTATGGTTCCAGGAGGTGATGTCAATGATGATGGCATCCAAGATTACCTCGTTGGTACTCCTGGGTCAGGTAGTAGTGGTGGTACAATGAAACTCTTCCCTGGCACCAATTCAACAGAAATTTTTGAAGCAACGTCGCCCTTTTACACAGCCACTGGTGCATCGAATCAGCACCTCGGTCGTATCCTATCGAGTGGTGGTGATGCTGATCGTGACGGCACCCACGAATTCCTCTATGCAAGCACTACTTCCAATTCTGACGGAAATCCAGGTGGCTCGATTATCATCGTTGAGACACGAGATTGGGAACTATCAGACTTACCATTCGATTTCACAGTCAACAGTTTGGATTTAGCCGTTGATGCGCAAGGCCGAACCCAACTGCTTCTGGATACAGATGAGGGGTATTATCACTACGAGCGTGCAAATGAACTGTTGACATCAATCGCTCCTTGGGGCATGAATGATTTCGGCAGTATTCCAAGTGCAGCTATGGTTGTGAGTCCAGCAGGACAACCAACAATTGTCACTTCTGATGGAGTGGGTATTGATTTCAATCGTGCAGAAGGTGGTATATTTGTCAGTAATTTAATCACCTCAGCAGGTGGTCAACATGGTGCAGTTTCAGCACCAATACCTAATCGAACAATGGCAGTATTCATGCAAAATTCATGTAATGGCTGTATTATTTTCTCAAATCAAACGGGCAGCGGAAAGGTAGCAAGTGTTCTAGCGACTGGTGTAGATGTTCAGGAAGATATTCAACTTCTTGTCAACCAATCAAACACTCCCCATGCCATCTGGCGAAATAACGCGACGAACAACATCATACTAGCGGTACAGAATGGTTCGGTATGGGATGAATCAGTACTCTCTAGCGATGCAAATGGTAGTCAGTTCGGTGCCGTCATGGCCGACAACGGTAGTATTGGCTTGATGTATCGACATGACACCTCTGGCTTAATCACGGAATGGCTTGAAGGGGCCGCAAACAGTTGGTCAATGACCGAACGCACAGTCCTTTCAAACAATGAGACCTTGGTCGACGGCGAGGCAGCCGTCCAACTTTCCGGTTCTGCGCTTGAAGTCGTTTGGAAAGACAACAATTCACAGTGGCGTCACCAATTCAGTGAGTCAGGATCCGTGACCAACCAGAGTCTGCCATCATTCGGATGGATGCCACAATTCGGTTCGCCGGAATTTACTACGGTTGGGGTTCTAATTCCTGGTACTCTGGTCAATACCACTGGCTCTCATGTACTCATCGATTCTACAGGTACTCGTACAGTGGATCTTGATTGCCGATACACCAACGATATCACATTGCTTGCTGATGCCCTCGGACAAGATTGGGTCATTTGTCCCAATCCAACAGGCTCGCTCTCAATCAACACACTAGGGGGCCATCAGCCCATTGAATTTGGTTCAATTCCATGGCAGAGTGATTACGCTCCAGCAGCTACCATTGATGCTAATGGCACCTGGCATATCCTCCATACTAATGGATATGTCATTCATCGTTTAGCCGATGCAGATCGTGACTTCATTCCAGATGTGATCGATGATCTACCTCACCTCGGAGGTCAGTGGACCGATTCTGATGGTGATGGCTATGGTGAGAACCCAGATGCTCCAGGATTTGATTCATGCACTTCTAACCCAGGTTCTAGTGCCTATGGCTACTATGGCTGTGTAGATGGAGATGGTGATGGCTTTGCCAATGCCATCGACCAATGTGCCAATGCGGGTAAGTCATGGCGTGATACCCTTGGTTGCCCAGACGCAGATGGTGATGGTTGGTCTGACCCAACAGGTGATGCAGGATGGAATGGCGACCGTCATCCCACCAATTGGATGCAAGCAATCGATACGGATGGCGACGGTCGTTACGACAACCACGGCCCTGATTGTTGTGGACAGAATGCTCAATCTGATGAATTCCCTCTCGACCCACAACAATGGATTGATGCAGACGGTGATGGTTGGGGTGACAATTCTAGTGCACCGACTGGTGACAAGTGTCCTGGATTACTTGGGCTTTCAATTTATGATCGCGGTGGGTGTTTGGACAGTGACGGCGATGGTTGGTCTGACCCCGAAGACCCGTCAACTCAGAATCCTGAAGGTTGGTCATACAATCGAAATTCGTGTGTAAACAATGGAACCCACTGCGCAGACTTGTGGCCATGGGCACCAGATGACACCTCTCCTGAAAATGTGTGTGGAACACGCTGTAACGAACAATGGGGAGACCGCGATGGTGATGGGTACGGAGACAATGATTCCTCTGATGCTTGGAGACGTGATGCTTTCCCAGATGATCCAACACAGCACGCAGATACTGATTCAGATGGCTTTGGCGACAATCCGATTCCCGCACAGAATCCAGATGATTGCCCAGTCATATGGGGTAATTCAACCGCTGACAAAAATGGTTGTCCAGATACTGATGGAGATGGGCATTCCAATGATTACACCTACGATACCAATACTACGACTGGGCTACGAGAGAATGAACTTGGTGATGCATTACCAGATGACCCCGAACAATGGCGAGACAGAGACGGAGATGGCTTTGGTG
>JASLKP010000015.1 GCA_030747485.1 Candidatus Thalassarchaeaceae archaeon
CATGATGATACCTTCAATTTGATGGAATTCAGGAAGATGTGTACGGTCGATTGTTTATTTTCTAAACACGCGCCCAATCCCGAATACTCGACATGGCTCATCAGGTGTTTCAGCCAAATAACGAATTGTATTGACGGTTGTATGTGTTCTCAGCAGACCTTTTTTGCTTTCATCAGTGGAGTATTGTCCACCCCAGCCACGAGATCCAGTATCTCCTCCATGTTCGTGAATCACTGTCCAATCATCCAGATGTTTCTGTCCGATTTCGATTCTCTCAGGGTTGGAAAGATAGAATGTATCCTGCATTTCTCTGGCGGGATGATCTTGTGGAATGAACAAGGCGTCCATATTCCATCCTGCAGTTTGAACATAGTCGCCATCGATTTCATCGAATCCCATCTCAAGGAAGATGGCTCGAATTCGTTCGATGAGTGCCATCATCGGATGGGCTCTTCCACCGGCTGGTGTCGGTGCATCCAGATTCACATCATACGATTTGAAGTCAGCCGTTCGCCAGTCTTCTCCTTGAAGCAATTCAGGTGTGATTTCGACCACTTGCAATCTCTCCTCAAGAATGGAATCAGGTATTTTTCTACCCGAATCGGTCAATGTCCAAGTTCTTACAGTGGAATCAACGGCCTCGATCAGGCCCTTACGTTTTCGAAAATGAGTCAGGAGTTCACCATCTAGGTCGTCTTCACTGACGCCTTTTACGCACTGTTCAATGAATGAGGTACGTGAAACCAATGTCACTTCCACAGCATCGATTGAATCTGGGAGAACAAAGGAACCTTGTGCCAATTCACAACCAAGCCCTTTGAGCAGTCCAACACCAACTCCAGTCTCTTGTTTACTAGCAACCCCACCGGCCTGCAGGTCTTTCATTGAACGAGCATCCTCAGATTGAGAGATGAGCCAATCCCACAATCTGCGTTCCAATAGTCCATTTTCGTTTGCTGCAACACCTTCTGGGCCGAGAGTCCATGTTTTGGATTTAATTTCTTCAATACTCACGAGTTCTTTCTCTGATAGTGCCAAACCGGCTCCAGCAACGTGGGCTTGGTCATCCCATCCGCATGATGCCAGAAGTTCGTCAAGATTCCAAGCTTTGTTTGATTCTGAATGGAGTGCTTTGAGCATCCGCTTCTCATTATTGGATAAATCCACGTTGCACCCTCAGCGTTGCCGACCATGCGATTCCACTTGACGCTTACCGAACGCCCTATGGGCGTTCATTCTGTTTTGTCACTGCTTCTCGATTTCGGACTCAATTCTTCTTCAACGAATTTATTCTGATATCCAATTCGATCCTGAATCTTATCTAGGATCCTGATGATGATGCTTGGTGCAAGGTCGAAAATAATCAGATAACCCATCAAAATCGCTAGAGGGACGCCCATCAGCCAGTCTGTCCAATCATTGACTGGCCAGACGTTGAAATAGAACAATACACAACTCATCAAACCAAAAATCCACAGGATAATATGGAGGAATTTAATTGCTGCAAAACTACCTACTGGTGCCATTTACTCTTCCTCCTGTTGTTCCCAAAGTTCTCTTCCACAACTTATGCATGAGTAGGCAAGCGGCCGTTGCCCATCAACCCATTCAATATGCCCACACGCACCACAGAGGATACTTGTTCGAATTGGTGAATCTAACGTGGTATCGATTCGATACATCACAGAGCCACCCGCTCCAGGTGCCAGCGCTTCTGCATCTGGTGACCAACGAGCGATATCGATGTCAGACATGGGCTTTGCTTCTTCTCTCATTCCGATGGCGTAGAGTAACATGCAAATCCCAATCAGCCCCGATGGTGCTGCAATCATCAATCCACCAGATCCAGGAAGGCCTGCAGTGATGGCGACTGCGAACAAGATCAATGCCCAAGCAGCAATGAAAAGATTGGTTCGCAGATGTTGCACATTCTCGCCTCAGAATAATCTTGAATCATCTAAACCGCCGGTTGCACTCATCATGGGTATTGCGATAATGAGTCCGCAAATTCCATTACAAATTAGAGTAGTTACAAATGCAATCGCGAAGCCAGTTTCCTCTCCTAATGCACTACCCATACCTCCATCTCCTCCAGCAGCATAACTCGCAAGAGAAAGCACAGAACCAGCAATCAGGCCGAGCCAGCATAGATGCACTCCTCGACGTTTGTAATCGAGTAACCAAGCGCCACCTACGATGAATGTTCCAGCCATCACGGCTGAACTAAGTGCACTTAGTAGCATGGCAATCATCGGGACTTCGATTACATTCCCATCCATGTCGTACTGTGGCAGAAATATGGCTAATATTCCGATTATACTGAATACACCTAGGATGATACAGAGTACACCCAATACCTTGGCTCCAGAACTCCTCTCTTGTGGTAGGTAGACGACAGGATTCCCGTATGGATCCATTGTGGCGACAGGAACTGCTGACGTCTGACCTACAATGACGGTTTGTTGTTGCGGGGTAAACGGGTCAGGCTGCATATTCACCGGTTTGTACGGTGGTCTATCAAACCAACGACTTCATGCCCCATGTCTCCATGCCTCTGCTAGAATTGCTGCCGCACGATCTACATCTTGAGTGGGGATTGAACAAAGTCCGATGCGGATACCGCCTTCTAGTGGAACAACATACAATCCGCGAGTGGCAGAGGCTTCAGCAATCGGTCCTGGATTTTCATGTGGAAGGAACGCAAAGTAACCGTCGTGACTTGGTAATAGTGGCACACCTTCCTTCGCACATCTGTGATTGAAAATTTCACGCCTTCGTTCCAACATTTGTTGAAGTAGGTCTCTTTCATGTAACCAATCAACGAACTTGTCAACATTTGAGTGAATCGTGTGTACTGTAGCTTGTGGCAATCTCGCAGCACCTGACCAAGTTCCACGACCTGTGTGCAGCATGACCTCCAACATTCGGTCGAGGAATTCTCTGCTTGGATGTAACATGACCAATGCACCACAGCGCTGTCCGTAGAGTGTATGACTCTTGGATGCAGAAAATCCGAAGCAAACAAACAGATTTGATGGCCAGAGTGCTTCAGAAGCAAATAGAGCAAGTGTGTCGCCCCAACCGTGGTGATCTTTGGCATAGGCGGCATACGCACCATCGATGAATAGAGTCACTCCTTTGGATGGGTTGGCCAATGCTGAATTTGCAAATCGTTCAAGGACAATCATTCGACTCTCAGCAGTGAGAGACATCCCCGTTGGGTTATGTGCGGGGTCATTCAACCATGAGAGAACATGATTCTGTTCATTGAGCAATTGTTTGAGGACTCCATCCAACGCCTCGACATCGATTTGATCGTCACCAGATGAGGGCGTCAGTGGCCATGTTGCTGTAAGCAATCCACATTCTTTTGCGATTGTTTGGTATGGCCCCCAATGTCGATCTCGAAGTAATAGAGTGGTACCTGACGTCAGGAGATTACGTGCTGATTGGTAAAGCGCGCCTGTTCCGCCAGGTGTGATGAGTGCCTCGGTATGGATGCCGTGATGTTGCATGATGGGCAATCCATCTCCAAGTGCCAGTTCTTGGACCAACGTTCTGAAATGTGGCAATCCGGGTAAGGGGGCATAGGCAGATAATTCCAAATCTGCTTGTTCTCGAAGTGTTGACGAAACGACGGGATTTACAGCCAATGTGCCATCATCTTCCAATAGACTTCCAACCGTTCCGTTGATAGCATCTTGACCAGTTGCCTTGGCTTGTTGATAATGTGCAAGCCATGCGAAAATGGTGTCCCTTCCTCCCTTTTCTCGCGCATGCGCGGGAAGCAAAGCACCCTCTAATTCCTCCAGTGTCCACTCCTGTGCATCACCGGAAAGTGTTGCCAGTTCAGTAGGGTCAGTCATCTGAGGCCTCGCATCACCCACGGGTAGTGTAGATGATAATTCAACCGCCGCCTCAATTATTTGGAATAATGTCGTTCTTTCAGGTCATTATGGTAATGACGGCCGATTTCAGAGCCTTTGCCTTCAATCCATTCGCTGAACTTGATGACGCCCATGGGTTTCTCATCAGAGGCCACAAGACCCCTCATCAGTCCACGGATTTCTGCACGTGTGATGACCATGTCCTTCAGGAACAAACCCATGACTCTACCCGCCATCCAACCCATGATGGGTGGAACGGGCATGATGATTCTACGAACACCCATGTTCTTTCCAATGAGTTTGATGAAGTCCTTGTAACGGTACGTCTCTGGGCCGGTAGCATCTCTGGTCACATTCTTATTTCCTGCTCCAAGTTCAATCGCCATTCGGGCAACGTCTCGAACATGAACGGGTTGTATCGGATAATTCCCCCATCCAAAGTAACCGAACACTGGCATGTATCTGAGCATCCAAGCAATATTGTTCACAAGCACATTTCGCCCACCTCCAAACAGTACAGTTGGGCGAAGGATCGCATAGGAGATGCCGACTTTCTTCAGATTCTCTTCACAGTCTACCTTGCCGCGGAAGTAAGACCATCCGGGGGCTTGATCGGGATGTGCAACACTGAAATGGACGATTCTTCTAACCCCTGCTTCCTTTGCGGCTTCAAACATGATGCTGGTATTTTTCGTTGCAATCTCGTGATCGAAATCCTTGCGATGGTGGTTGTAACGTACCCAGTATGTATTGTACAATACATCTGCACCTCGTAATGATTCAACTAGGGCCGCTCGGTCCTCAAAATTCAGTGGGTGGACTTCCACTTGTCCATCAAAGGGGTCATCTCGACCAATTGCATTTGTCAATGTTCTTACTTTTTCCCCCTGCTCTAGAAGTTGATGAGCAATCCATCTCCCCGTATATCCAAAGGCCCCAGTCACGACATGCATCGGTCTCACCAAACTCTGTCGAATGCAACTGCTCAATAATGTTGATTGGAGCCAACAGAGAGATTTGAACTCCCGGCCTGCTGATTACAAATCAGCCGCTCTACCAGCTAAGCTATGTTGGCGCAGCATTCGGGAGCCACCTTCCCTTCTTCAAGTCGCCGAACGGCTCAAGTGCATTCGGCCCACCCTCGCACACATGGGAGCGACCCTAATCGACGGCAAGGCCTGTGCTGCGGCTGTCGAATCTGGCCTTGTAAGTCGGATTGCTGCATTGGGAGCTGCACCTCATCTAGCAGTTGTAATCGTTGGAGATGATCCTGCGTCCCATGTTTATGTTGGCGCGAAGGAACGTGCATGTGAACGCCTGGGAATTCGTAGCACACGGATTGATTTACCAGTCGACACACCTTTCGACGACGTTGTGGCTACAGTCGAAGCATTGAATGCTGATTCTGACGTCAATGGTATTCTGGTACAATCTCCTCTTCCTGATGGAATGGATGAAATTGCCATTACTGGATTAATTGACCCAATCAAGGATGTCGATGGATTCCATGCTGAAAATCTTGGTCGATTGGTTCAAGGCGATACCACTGGATTGCTGCCATGTACTCCAGCTGGTGTGATGCGCATGCTAGAATGGGCAGGTGTCAATCTATCCGGAAAGAATGCAGTTGTTCTAGGCCGGTCACGTATTGTTGGAATGCCACAAGCATTACTGCTTGCTCAGAAAGGTGCAGATGCCACAGTCACAATTGCTCATTCCCGAACAGAAGATATCGCTTCAGTATGTCGTGATGCGGATGTGATTATCGCTGCAGTCGGCCGTCCAGAGATGGTCCGTCCAGATTGGGTGAAATCAGGTTCCACTGTCATTGACGTCGGAGTAAATCGAGTGGAAGATGAATCAGAAAAGGGCTACCATCTGTCTGGAGATGTACATGCTGATGTCGTTGATGTGGCTGGGGCAATGTCTCCAGTACCTGGTGGAGTTGGTCCGATGACAATTGCAATGCTAATGGAAAATACTGTTCGGGCAACAGAAATGCAACGGTGATGAAATGGTCTCACCAGATGGAGAACCCGTAAATATTCGCCCTGCAATACGCACATTGGTCGTGGCACTCGTCGATGGTATATTCGTTATTTTACTCATTATGGCTTGGTTCAAATGGCCTTCACTTTGGTTCGTTTGGCTCGTGAGTATTTTTTTCAATATACCACTATATTACACATTAAACCATATTTTCAGATTGATTCCATTGAAGACTGACAATCAATGCGAGATTGGACCAAATGGCCGATGCTAAAACAGCCCCATGTCCATCAAGGCATCCTCTGTAGCATGTTTTCTTGGGTCCCAACGGGGTGTCCAAACAAGATTCACGTGTACTGAATCAACGCCGTCCGTAGAAAGTGCTGCCCTGTGAACTGCAGCCATTATTTCTGGAGCGACTGGACAACCAGGGCTGGTTAATGTGAGATCAATTTCTGCATGTGTCTCTCCGTCTCGTAGTTCAAAACGGACATCATAGACCAGCCCAAGTTCGACAACACTAATCTCAAGTTCAGGGTCTTCAACAATCTGCAGATTGTCCAGTACTGCTTGTTTATCCGACATCATTCACCCTCCGAAAGTAGGGTGGCCTCATCCTTGATACGTTTGAACATATTGAGGAATCCATTCGAACGACTGGGTGTCAAACTTGCTTTCAAATTCATTTGTTCAATAAACGTAGGCTCTAGATTTGCGACCTCTTTCGGTGCACGGCCATTGACGGCTAGGCAAGTAATCGCCATGAGGCCCTGTACAATTTGTGCATCTGCTCCACCCCTCATGAAGAACAAACCATCCTGAAGTGAACACTCCACGTGTGCTTCACTTTGACAACCATGGATTCGATTTCCTTCATTCCATTCATCTACAGGTAATTCATTAACTTCGCTAGCCAATTCAAATAACATCTCGTAACGCTCCATCGGATCGAATACATCAACAAATTCCTCGATGATATCTTGAAGAGGTTTAGGCCATTCACTCATGGTAATCCCTCATCCAAATCGTTCAATGATGTGTTCTAGATGTGCAATGAATGCATTTGCCTCCCCCATCGTATTGTAGATGTAGAATGATACCCGATTGGTTGAGGTCACGCCGTATGCATCTAGGAGGGGTTGGGCACAATGATGCCCTGTTCTCATGGCGAATCCACCTGCATCCATGAATCTCGCTAAGTCTTCAGCATGGATTGAGTCGTGTAGGAACGAAACAACACCGCTACCGTCTCCACTGCCTGGTTCTCCATAGACCGTAATGCCGGGGAGCACTCGAATGGATTCAGAAGTATGTTTTGCCAGTGCATTACAGTGGGCGTGTAGTTCCCCCATGTCGTGTTGAGATAGCCATCTGGCGGCTTCAGCAAATCCAATCGCCTCGGCAATTTTTGGTGTACCTGCTTCAAATTTTGCGGGTCCGCTTTGAAAAGTCGATTTCTCCATTGTAACTTGCTCAATCATGTCTCCTCCTGACATGAATGGCTGCATTTGATTGATACAATCTGAGGTGGCCAGCAAACATCCGATTCCTGTTGGGCCACACATTTTGTGTCCAGATATGGTCACAAAGTCAGCATCCATTCCCTTGAAGTCAATACGATGATGTGGGGCGGCTTGTGCACAATCAATCATCACTTTGGCACCACTTTTCTTTGATGCTGTGATAATTTCTTCAATGGGGTTCCGGGTGCCAAGAACATTGGACGTATGGACTACGCATACTAGGGATACATCATCGACACTTGCGTGAAATACATCCATGTCTAGTGTGCCAGATTCAGTAATGACTGGGACAACACGGATTTCAATTTGCTTCTCTTCAGCAAGTAGTTGCCATGGGACAATATCTGCATGGTGTTCCATTTCAGTGATTAGAACGACATCCCCTGCTCCTAAGTTGGCTCGAGCCCAACCCCAGGCTACCAGATTGATCGCCTCTGTGGTCCCGCTGGTAAAGATGAGATTATCCCGTGTGGTACCAAACCATTCTGCCAGCGTGTCCCTTGCCGCTTCATATTGCTCGGTTGCTTCGGCGGCCAACGTGTGTACTGCGCGGTGTACATTGGCATTTGACTGCTCATAATAACGAGTCATTGCATCAATGACAGATTGAGGTTTCTGAGTGGTTGCTGCATTGTCTAGGTATACCAGAGATTTACCTCCAGATACCGTTCTAGAAAGGATAGGGAAATCGCGACGAATCGATTCGATATCGAGTGACACTCTGAATCCTCCGGTCCTACGGACCGGCAACACTGCTATGAATGCACCTTCAACAGCAATATCGGTTCAAGCAATATGGCTGAGGTCTTTGTTGAGGATTTTGAGTAGATAATTATGCACAATTTCGCTACCCATGTCAGTCAATGTTGCATTCAAGAATGCTGAGATTAGAATTTCACGACCTTGATTTTCACTAAATCCTCTAGTTTTTAAGTAGAATAATTGCTCTTCATCAATGGGTCCGTTTGCGGTTCCGTGTCCGCAACCCACGACATCATTTTCACTGACTTCTAGTTCTGGAATGCTATCGGCTTCGGCTTGATCAGAGAGTAGAAGATTGTGGAAAATCTGCCCCGCATCTGCACCTTTAGCCCCATGATCGATTCGTAGCATCCCTGTACCGACTGTACGACTTTCTCCTGCACAGGCTGAATGCCAATCCAATCTAGAGAATGTTTGAGGTGCCACATGTAGAATCTCAACGTGGTGATCATTGTGCATTTTGTCAGTTGATAGGATACTTCCATTCACTTTGAGACTGGCTCCTGTTTCATCCATTGTATATCGCAGGTCAGCTTTGCATCGATTTGAGCCGGAAGCAACTGCACCACATTTGACAACAGAATCACGTCCGAGATGCAATCCGTCAGTTCGGAGAAGATGCCCCTGTCCCATTTGGTTGACAACAATGTCTGCGACGTGGCTTGCCTTTCCAATGCTTCCTTGTCGCAAGAAACCGAACCAATCAGCATCTCCTACAATTCTAGTCAACATTTCCAATTCACATTGCTCGCCAATGTCGAGAAGAAGGTGTAGTGCACAAATATCCCCAACTGGCTCAATTTCTAGGATAATTGGTTGGCTTGGAACCGATTTTGCTTCAATTTTCAATACGACGACATTGGATGCACATAATTCTCGAATGAATTGTGTCGATACATCTTGGTCTCCATTGACTGCCAACCGCAAAATATCATCTTCAGTTGCAGCGTGTAATGAGACTCCGGCAGGGTCCGTACTGCCATCTACTGAACTTAGAGTCATAATCGGCCCAGATGCGTCAGGAATATCTTGATGATTTCCAGTGGGATGAATTCGATGCCATGGAGTATAACGCCACAAATGGTCTGCACGATCAGGCTCCTCTAAATCAGAATAAGAACTCATGTAAGTGTCTCCTGACTTAACCTATACTGCCTTCCATTTCGATTGCCATTAACTTGTTTAATTCGACGGCGTATTCCATTGGGAGTTCTCTCGTAAATGGTTCAAAGAATCCATTGACGATCAGCGCTAAGGCTTCTTCTTCAGAATGCCCTCGGGACATCAGATAGAACACTTGGTCATCACTGACTTTTGAAACACTGGCCTCGTGCTCACATCGACATGTTGGATTAGATACCTCCATTGTAGGATAGGTGTCTGAACGACTTTCTTCATCAAGAATTAGAGCGTCACAGACAACGTTTACCTTGCAATTATCTGCTTTCTTTGATACTTGAACCATGCCGCGATAAGAACCACGTCCACCGTCTTTTGAAATCGATTTAGAGAGAATTTTGCTTGTTGTGTTTGAGGCGAGGTGGTGAATCTTGGCGCCTGCATCTTGGTGCTGTCCCCTTCCGGAATACGCGACTGAGATGACTTCCGCATGGGCGCCTTCACCCTTGAGAATGACTGATGGATATTTCATGGTTAATTTTGAACCAATATTCCCGTCCACCCATTCGACGGTTGCCCGTTCATGGGCAATAGCTCGCTTTGTCACGAGATTGTACACATTTGCGCTCCAATTTTGTACGGTTGAATATCGTATATGAGCGCCAGGGAGTGCAATTAATTCAACGACAGCAGAATGTAAGGAATCAGTCGAATATGTTGGAGCAGTACATCCTTCAACATAGTGTATACTGCTGCCCTCATCTGCAATGATGAGTGTGCGTTCAAACTGGCCCATGTTCTTTGCATTGATTCTGAAGTATGCCTGCACCGGCATTTCGACATGTACGCCCTTGGGGACATAGATGAACGATCCACCTGACCATACTGCGGTATTCAATGCTGCAAATTTATTGTCAGCATATGGTACCACTGTACAGAACCACTTTTTGACAAGTTCTGGATATTCTTTGAGTCCAGAATCCATGTCTAGAAAGATGACACCTTGTACTTCCAAGTCCTCACGAATACTATGGTAGACTGCTTCTGATTCGTATTGTGCAGTCACACCAGAGAGCCATTTTTGTTCAGCTTCTGGAATCCCCAATCGATCGAATGTATTTCGGATATCTTCAGGAACATCATCCCAATCTTTTTCGGTCCCTTCGCCCGAACGTAGGAAGTAACAGATATTTTCAAAATCGATTTCTTCTAGCATCGGCATATTTCCCCATGTTGGCATTGGGCGTGATGCAAAGTGTTGGTATGCTTTTACGCGAAGTTCAGTCATCCACTCAGGTTCATCCTTGAGTGCTGAAATATCTCTGACAACTTGTTCAGAAAGACCGTTGTCGAAACGAATTGTGTGATGTTCAGGGTCATGAAACCCATACTTGTAATCTCCAACAGCGTCCCGTGCTTCAGTATTCTCCATCCAATCACCTCATGAATCAATCCAGTCATATCCGTTTTCTTCAACCTTCATGGCCAACTCGGGCCCCCCAGTCATCACAAGTCGTCCATCAATCATGATGTGGACGTGAGTAGGCTTGACGAGATCTAGGATGCGTTGATAGTGCGTAATAATGAGACAACCAGTATCATCAACAGTGGCTGCATTGATTCCTTTGGAGACAGTCCGTAGTGCATCGATGTCTAGTCCCGAATCGGTTTCATCGAGTACAGCCAATCGTGGACGATTCAATAGAAGTTGGAGAATCTCAAAGCGTTTCTTTTCGCCTCCACTGAACCCATCATTGACATATCGAGCGAGGAATTGTTTGTCAACATCCAGTTCCTCCATTGCATGATTTAGTTCAGCCCTAAAGTCCCTTGCAGAAGGAGCTTCATCGCCACGAACAGCTTGAACCGACTTACGCAGAAAATTTCCAACTTGTAGGCCGGGTACAGATTGTGGATACTGGAATGAAAGGAACAACCCTGCTCTGGCTCGTTCCCATGGTTCCATTTCAATGAGGTCATCACCTAGGAATTGGACGCTTCCACTTGTGATCTCGTAAGATGGATGGCCCATGAGGGCCAGAGCGAGTGTTGACTTTCCACTCCCATTCCTCCCCATCAGAGCATGAATTTCTCCTGCACGGATTTCCAAATTAATGCCTCGAAGAATTTCAGTATCATCAATAGATACATGTAATTCTTCAATTTTGACAATCGGTTCGTCAGACATCGAATAGGTCCCCGTAGTGTGTCCGATTATCGGTTCCTTATCAATACGTGTGAATCATTATTTCGCACCGTAGGTGCGGTAAACATAGGCACAGAGTCAAAAGATAGAATTGGATGGGCGGTTCTGATGGAAGAAGAAGATTTGGCTGAAATGTACCGTGTACAGGCTGCCGCATCGATTGATTCCGAGGCCGCAAAACGCATAGCAGAAACTGTGAATCCTGAACTCGATGCTAGGTTGAGGGCCACGCCTCTCTCATCAATGGTTGACACAGAGCAGATGGTTCAAGCAATCGTTGCACGTTTAGGTATTGTTAGGGCAGCATTGGATGGCCATGGTGGTGGCATTAAGGTGGAATTGGCAGAGAACACAGATCAAGGTGTAGATTTAATTCTGAATTTAGATGGAGCTTGTATCGCATGTGGTGCTGCCCCTGGGACCCTTCAAGGAATTCAATCAGATTTATTGGAAGGTGGGGAAGTTTTCCGCGTCAGATTTAGTGCATCATTGTTGGATAGTTTCGATGAACTAGGTCGGGATTTCGTGTTGAAACACGGCGGCGTCACTTTTGTTTGAATACTGGTCCAGAATGACGGGTATCTCCTGTATCATTGGCTTGAACAATTCGGCCAGTATTCAAATCGAAAGCAGTCAACCATCCTGACACAGAGTCACAAGCGCCAGTATCAATTCCAATCCAGTATGGTCGACCATCTTCAAGTGAAAAATCACTACGGCCAATGTCCCCTATCGATTGCCCCAATTGTCGATGAGTAATGCTGTGTCCGAAGACCACAGTTTTTTGTTCATCTATCGGTTTTTTTGCATAATGAAATGCTTCACGTATCCACATACAATTGTCTGCTGTTTGTTTTTCAATCGATTCACCCGGATCAACTCCTGCATGCACAAGAATCCACTCATCAAGAATGAAGATGTGTGGTAATTTCATCATCCAGAACAAATCTTGGAGCCACTCGTCGGTGACCAATTCACCCTCTGCATCGCGATAACTGTCCAGGCATTGTGCTCCTCCATTGTATAACCAATCCAAAGGAGGTGCCCAAGATATCTTTTCGTCCCCACTAAATCCTGTCATGGCCATCTCTTCGTGATTGCCTCGAAGAACGAATGTATCTGCTCTGCTTCTGGCAATTCTAATCACCATTCTAGAATCTGGTCCCCGGTCAATTAAATCTCCGATTAATACCAACCTGTCTCCTGGATTGGGGTCTAATTCTGAAATCAAATTTTCAAGTGCATCAGAATGTCCATGGACATCTCCAATCACCCATACTCTGTCTCCTCTTTCCAACGTATTTTGCAATTCAAATTCTACTCCAGTGTCGCGATTAGCAATACTCATATTATCACCTTAGATAAGTGGTTCCCGAGGCTATTTGAACCTTAGCAGATTCGAGTGAAACGAGAGCATGCCAACGAACCCAGAAGATTGGCACGCACCACTGGAAATTGCTCTTCAAGCAGATCTCGGAGAACTTGAATCACTACGCACAAAATGGTATCCTATGCCACCTTCAGATGATTGGATGGTGATTATTGATGACGCATCTGGAGGGCGTCGAGGTTTGCTGATTACACAATTATTTACACCACTCTCTGAAATGTTGTTTATGATTCTTGAAGAGGAGATTACTGAAGGGACAACCACCTGGATAGCCTTGCCATCAGATGTTGATATTTCCAATAGTCGGCTGGCATTCTTACATGCTTTAGATGTGAGATTGATTCCTTGTAATCGACCGGAATGGAACCCAGATGTTCCGATTTCACCACAGGATTGGAAAGCACAGGGTTGACAAATCAGTCCCACTCTCCGAGTTCATGGCGAGCCAATCTGATGCTGAGAAAGCCGTCGGCGGTATCGTCAAAGATGTCGTAGCAGAGGACGGTGTACGTAAGGTTCAGGTCGATATTGTTCACAAGCATGAAGAACACAAATCAGCAACCATGTGGACAATTGCCTTGGTGGTTGTATTGTTGATGGCTGGCCTCATTGTGTATGCTGCAGATGGAGTCACTAAACTTGTGGAAGGTGACGACAATGTCATTGGAGATTGTGCAGATGGTTCAGATAATGATGGTGATCAATTAATCGATAGTCAAGATCCAGGATGTAGGCCTAATGGTCAATATGATGATGAGAGTTATGAGAACCGCGGATAGGCTTCCGAATGGCTGAAAACCAACTTCGACGCGGGTGAGCGTGATGACAGGGGAAGCCAAGCCGTGCCGTGATGGCGACCACGCCAAATTTGAGGTGGTTGAAAGAGATGGCTGGGCGCGACTTGGACGTTTACACACATCACGTCACATTCTCAATACTCCAACTCTCCTTCCAGTCATCAATCCCAACATCAGAACCGTTGAACCACGTGAGATGTGGGAGAATTATGGTTTTGAGGCCATTATAACAAATTCATACGTCATCTGGAAGCATGACCACCTCAAGGTTCTGGCACAGTCAGATGGGGTTCATGCCTTGTTAGATTACCCTGGAGTAATCATGACTGATTCAGGCACTTTCCAGAATTATGTCTATGGTGATGTCGAAGTGGGTGTCGAAGAAATTGTGAAATTCCAACGTGAAATTGATGTCGATATTGCTACGATGCTAGATGTATTTGCAACACCTAAGATGAGTTATGATGAGGTTGAAGCCGCAGTCGATGAAACTGTAGCGCGTTCAAAATCATCGATTGAGGCGGCTCAAGGAACCATGTTGAATGGACCAATACAAGGGGGTACATTCTCCGATTTGAGAATGAAGAGTGCAACTGAGATGGCCAATTTTGATTTTGCCGTACATCCCATTGGCGGCATCGTCCCATTGATGGAACGACAACGATACAGAGAATTGGTTGAAGTGATTTTAGCTTGTAGGGAACACATTCCATGGGAGAGGCCCATTCACATGTTTGGATGCGGGCACCCACATCTATTCCCAATTTGTGTGGCTCTCGGTGCGGATTTGTTTGATTCAGCAGCATATGCATTATTTGCTCGTGATGATCGAATGTTGATGCCCTGGGGTACAGTAAAATTGGCTGAATTAACCGAATTTCCAATCAGTACAGCAGCCCTTGCAGGACATACTCCTGATTCTGTTCGTTCGCTTGGAAATGAAGAACGATGCAAGGTTCTTGCAAAACACAATTTGGAAATCACTGCCAGTGAATTGGCACGTTGCCGAGAAGCGGTAAGAAATGGCACCATTTGGAAATTGGTAGAGGAGCGTAGTCACACGAATGCAGCCCTAAGGGAGGCGACAGAATATCTCTATCAAAACCTCCCTCTCAGTCTCATCGAAGCCACAAATCCACTGCGTTCAGGAGGCGTCTCCATGAGCAATGATTTGGCCATGCACCCACATTCAATTGCCTGCCTAGGACGCCTCTTGAGTAATTGTCAGCAAGGTGGTAGTGATGCGATAATCTACTCTGGCTCAGGTGGTCCTTGGAGAGAGCGAATCGCAGGACAGGTTCAGACCATTCACAGACGTTGGCCCAACATCTCCGTGTTCATCGAAACACCATTGGGTCTCATTCCCTATTCTGTGGAGGATGTCAGCCCGTGGGCACATATCAATGGTCCACGGGTCATTTGGAACGAGATGTCAGATGATGATTTGACATTTGATCTAGATGCAATGTTGGAAGAAGTTGGACAAATCCTCCACCTTGATGTTGTCGAATCCAAGGCCAATAATATCGAGAAAATTGAGGCTGAATTTGGAAAGGGTTCAACAGAAAATGAGGATACGAATAGATTGTTATTGGATCGCTCAATGATGATTGACAAAGTATGCTATTTTCTTGATATTAGTCAAGATGACGCAATTTCATTATTGGATTCATGCACATTTGTCTATAGCAAAACAAAGCGGGTGAGAAACGTCCATGCTTCTGATGGTGAACATATCCTATCTCCACGTCTGAAAGATGGTGGTTTGAGCCTCACTCTTGAGGGCGCTAAGAGGCTTCATGGGAAAGGGATGGCAACAGTTGTTGTTCACGATGATTCGATTCCATTTACTCGAAAAGGCCGCAATGTGATGCATGGATTCATTGTTTCAACCCATGGTCAATTGACACCAGGTCTGCCCTGTTTAATTGAGGATCAAAAGGGGACATTCCTTGGACATGGTGTCGCTCAATGTACTGAATCTGAAGCTCTTGGATTTAGAAAGGGAATCGCAGTCAAAGTTAGGGACGGTGTAGGAGAGTAAACTCTCCACACCGGCTGGGGCATGATTGATAGAGAACCCCCGTTCCCCCTGCAATATTCGATTCGTAGAATCGAGGGGTTGACATTATGAGCGATTTGCCGATAATTGAAACCAATAATCTGGTCAAGAAATATGGTGAACACCTTGCATTGGACGATGTAACACTGTCAATCCGTCCTGGAGCAACGGGGTTATTGGGGCCAAATGGTGCAGGTAAATCTACTCTGATTAAGACAGTCTTGGGTCTCATCTCATTGACTAGTGGTGGAGGAAAGGTACTGGGACACGACATTGCGACAGAAGGTCAATTTATTCGTCAAAGAATTGGTTACATGCCAGAATATGATTGCTTAAACCCCGACATGGAGGCTGTTCACCAAGTTCGATATGCAGGTGAATTGCTGGGTATGCACCCTACATCTGCGACCCAACGTGCTCATGAAACCATGGAATATGTGGGTTTACTCGATCAGCGATATCGAACTGTTGGAACATTCAGTACAGGTATGGAGCAAGCAACCAAACTCGCTTGTGCACTTGTTCATGACCCCGACCTTCTCATTTGTGACGAGCCCACCAATGGTCTGGATTCCAAGGCTAGAGGTTTCATGCTCGATACTCTTTTCCAAGTGGTCAAACAAGGAGGTCGATCCATTCTGATGAGCAGCCATCTAATGGATGACGTTGAGCACATCTGTGATCGAATTGTGATGATTCACAAAGGGCAGGTCATCGCCCAAGGTCGAATTGAGGATTTGAAGGCCATCGATCGCGAAATTGAGATTTCAGTGTGGGGTGGCGCCTCTAGATTGGAGCAGAAATTGAAGGATGATGGCCACAATGTCAGACGAACAGGGCGAGTCATGAGAATCACTCGACAAGATGAATCAACCTATGTTCAGATTCTAGCGGCAGCTGCTGCAACCTCAGTCCAAATTCGCAAAATGGAAGATTACGAACCAAGTCTGGAAGATTTGTTCCTTGTAATCATGGACCGTTTAGGATATGCTGTAAAGTCGAGTGCAGACTTATTGTCAACGCCAACACCTTCGATGGATGCTGCTGCATTCCAAGGAGGTCGTCCAAATGAGTGAGGAAGATGAATTTGGAATCGAAGGCTTGCTCGATGATAATGAAACCAGCAAAGAAATGCCTGAATTTATGGGTGAAGCAGGGTTACAGGTCACCGGTAAATCACGATTGGAAGCCGCATATGGATCTGGCGATGGTGATGAGGATGGAATGGCAGTCGTAGCCAAGACTGGGCAGGTTGAAGTTGGAACCTATTTCCATCAAACCTATCGAACATGGCGAGGGGAATTGAATTCCCGTTGGGTGAGAAATTGGTCCATTCTACGTCACCACGTGTATGGATTATTCACCAAGGGTCATCGTAGTTGGCCTACCTACACAAAATTACTGATGATTGTAGTCTTAATTGGGTCACTATTACCGATTATGACCATGTTTCTTGGCACCCTGTCGGGTTCTGAAACATTGATGAGAATCTTCGGAATAACTCGCGCCAACCTTTGGGGTCATGTTCTGGGAACCTTCCACAATATCTGTTGCTGGCCTTTGATTACAGCTCTAGTTGTAGGTGGAATGATTTCAGAAGATCGACAGCACGGCACTTCCGCGATTTATTTCTCAAGACCAATTACTCGTACTGATTATACCATCATGAAGTACATCTCAGCGTCATTGATATTATCGATGATAATCGTATTCTCGTACTGTGCATACTATGCTGTTGCCATTCTATTGAATAACGAAGGCTGGGCGTATTTATTGGATACATTCCCATACTTCCTTGGAGGATTGGTAGCCGCCGTCATGCTCGTTGTGACCTACACAAGTATTGGATTGGCATTATCCAGCATCAGTAAAGGAAAATTCTTCCCCGCAGTCGCTTTCATTGGGATCGTTTTCGGTTCAAAGTTTGTCGCCTTCTTCATCAATTTATTGTTTGAAAGAGATGTGCTCTATATCCTATCTCCCCACGATAACTTGGCCCATATTGGTCAATGGATGATGGACATTAATACCACATACAATTTCCCTGTTGCTTGGTCATTTGTTTCGATTATCATCATGAATTGTGTGTCTCTTTATGTTTTGATTAGCAGAGTCAATTCTTTGGAGGTGACTCGAGAATGATTCCTCATTTCGACCAAGTTGGTGAAGGGCAACAAACCCCTCCACAGAATACTGTACCTAATGTTCCTGCTGTGATGCTTGATCACGTTTCCAAGTGGTATGGTCAGGTCATTGGTCTCAATGATGTTAGTTTAGCAATCAGCGGTGGTGTCACTGGGATTCTTGGAATGAATGGAGCTGGTAAATCCACTCTTCTGAAAATCATCGTCGGTCGTCTGAGTCCCAGTTCCGGACAAATCAGATTGTTTGGAACAGACCCATTCAAGAATCCAGCCCCATATCATCGAGTTGGATACGTCTCAGAATCTGAGAAGATGTATGATTGGATGACTGGTTTAGATTTCGTTGCCACACTTGCTAGACTACATGGCATGACGCGTGATGAAGCTAGAGAACGTGCCATGCATGTCCTAAATTTTGTCGGATTAACGGATGTTGTCAACAAAGAACTTGGAAAATATAGTAAGGGAATGCGCCAACGAGTGAAGATTGCCCATGCCTTGGTCAATGACCCTGACCTCATCATTCTCGATGAACCGTTGCAGGGCTGTGACCCATTGGCTAGAACGACAATCATGAATGTCGTCAGAGAATTGGGTGCAATGGGAAAGACCGTCTTGGTAACCAGCCACATCCTATCTGAAATTGAAAGAATTACTGAACAAATTGTCATTCTTCATAATTCCCGGTTGCTAGCATTGGGCAATTTACATGCCATTCGTGAATTGTTAGATACCATCCCACATAGAATCTTAATTCGAACTGACAATCCTCGAAAATTGGGCAATGCGTTCTTACCTCATGAAGCAGTATATGGAATTCGTTTTCCAAATCCTGGTGAATTGATTATTGAGACCAATAATCTCTCTGCAGTGCATGCTGATCTTCCTGCAATCGTCGTTGCATCAGGAATTCCGATTACAGCCATTGAGAACCCAGATGACAATCTTGAGTCACTGTTAGGTTATTTGACGGAGGGACGCGCATGATGCAACCAACAACACCTCCTCCAGTTGCCCAACCCTCTGCAGTGTCACCGCCGGGCGCTCCCATTCGAAATCTGGCTGAAACAGTTTGGACGAAACTTGATCGTAAAGCGACAGCAATCGCTGAATTTACCATGCGACAATATCGAAAGAAACGTTCGACATGGACGGTTGGGTTAGTCGGAATCCTCCTCATCACATTGGTCTTATTGTTCTATATTGAAGCCATGTCTGCTGGATGGGATAGTATTGACCAAGACGAAGACTCAACCGATTATGATGGAGATGGATATCCACTTGGTCAAGAGATTTATTACGGCACAGATAGTTGGGATTACGAATCGTATCCTGGTGCTCCAGCATTTGTTTCAGATGGTGAATGGTATGAGACCTCACACTCTGGAAACGGGACCTTTAGTGGTCGTGGTGAATTCACCTACACTTGGTTGAATACCTCTATTCCTGCAGGCCAAAATGAATCCGTAAATTATTGGGGGAATTATCGTCATCATGTCTATGTGAATGATTTACGGGATTGTACTGTTGACGGAGGCTATATCGATGACGATTATTGGGCAGGTGGATGTAGATTGAATGCAACCACAATTCGAACATTACAGGGCCGCTACATCTCCGGTGAAGGCACATTCACACCAGAGCACAGTTGGGATACATTCCGCTTCGGATACTATGATTCTGGATTCGATGTTATCCCGGATGCTGAATCTGATTGGATCAATGAAGATGGAATTGATTGGGATGGAACAGAGAATCCAAATCAAGGTTTTGATGATGATGGGGATTGTCTGAATCTCCCTGAAGAACAAAGAGATCAAAATGGAGATGGAATTGATTGTAACGTTCTCTATATTTGGGATAATGGTACGTTAATTGATATTCAAAGAGACCGTAACGTAGACGAGGATCCTGATGATGAAGATTTCATGAAGGAAGGCATCCATCGCGCCTTCTTGGTTGGATTTGGCCGATTTGGCTATCTCTTTATTTTGGGCATATTCATCCCATTATTCCTTGCAACCGGTTTAATTCGTGACGAACAAGAGGAGGGTACACTCTACTATTTGGTTGGCAAACCAATTGCTCGTGCAGAGGTTCTCATGTATCGATTGTTAGGATTCATTGGTCTGGCTTGGCCATATTTATTGGCCTTAGTTTTCGGAACAGCCTTGGTCACAGGATTCTTTGGTCCAGGTGACGCTATTTACCGGTTTTCGGACCTTGGCATTTGGTTCGGTGTATTCATCGCCGTATGTCTAACCGTGTTAGCCTATGCTGCAATCTTCGCTTCGTTTGGAATTATTACACCAAAATATGGTGTGATGCTTTCATTGGTTTATGCCTTCTATGAATTTGTCATGATTTTCTTGTCGATGAATAATGTCACCAGAAATATGGGGATTGGAATGTTATCCGTATCATTTTGGGGGGCGGAAATCATCAATTCTACTGGTTGGTTATTGTGGAGCGACCAAAGTGCAATGCAGTTACAGGCGAATGCGTTTGGCTGGGCTAATGAGGGTCCATTAGCACTGATTTGGCTTTCACCATTCCCAACAGCCTCCCCAATCATCAATTTACTCATATCCATCATTGCCTTGTTGATGATGACTGGTGTGTTTGTATTGATTGGACAAAGTGCATTCAAGAAGCGTGAAATTCATTGAGGGATATTATGGTGTCATCTTCGCCTTCAACATTTGGTGGGGACCTCACATCTCTATGGAGATTGGATACGATGCCACCATTGCGAGGACTCTCCTGGTGGTGGTGGTGGTGGCTGATTGTTCTTCCCGATGCTGAAAATCCAAAACGCAGTAGACAATTGATGATTCTATGGTCTACTAAGGATGCCCCCAAAGTCAACGTCAATAATCATGTTTGGGAACCTGAGGGGCGATTCCACATTGACAATGAAGGGGGCCATACACTTCCAGGGATGGTGTGTGCATGGTGGTATGATGGTGAGGAGATGTTTGAGCCCTACTTGATTCGTGAATCTCGAATTGCCGCACTTGATTCAAATCATCCCATGTGGCCTGGCCAAGCAACTTTTGAGGGCGCAGGAGCAGTTGTACCAGTCACTGACGATGATCTTTCAATGGGACTTGCTGATGATGGCAGTCATTTCTGGCTACGCTGTAAAGGAGATGATGAATCGATTAACAACGGGGCTCCTTCAAAGTTTGATTTGAAAATTACACCGTGGACTAAAGCAGCTTCTACAGCTGCGTATTCGAACAATGTATTTGGCAACGATATGGGTTATGATATTATCAGATTACATGCTTGTAAAGCAGAGGGTACAATCGATGAAGATCACGTGCAAGGAAGTGCTTACTTCCAGAAAGTAACTGTTCAAGCACCAAGTATTCCATGGTTTTGGGGATTCTTACATTTCAGCGATGGAACCTATCTAGATTGGTTCATACCTCACATTTCATTTTCCATGACGGCAAGAGATGAACGGGCTTGGAAACTTCGTGACGTCGCGCGAGTCCCATTGCGAACTGCTGGATTATTTCATGATGAGAAGCGTGGCCGAAGTGAGAAATTTGAGCGCTGCGAGGTTGAATTGATATCACCAGATGGGGATGAAGCGACCTACGATTCACATGGGTCCATCTTGCCCAGATTCAAAATTCGTGTATGGAATGGTCGTACTCAAATTGGGCTACAGGTCAAGGCGGCCAATCGTGCTCATTGGACATTTAACCAGCCAACTCGTGCAGGATTGGTAAGCCACTTGACATACAACGAATATCCGTTAGAGGTGGAGTCATTGACAATTCTAGATGAAAGAGGAGTTCGTACTCTTGATGATTTTGAATGGGTGCACGGAAATGCAGAACATGCTTGGGGATTGTTACACTGATGCTACTACACGTATACAGAACATTCATCATGAACCAGAGAATAGCAACATTTGAGGAAGCGACATGAGCGATGAAGAGTTGAAGAGAAATATGGGTTCAACCATTGAACCAGCCTCAATTGGAGGGACGCCTGAATACACTCCGGCACCGACACCTACTTCACCAAATGAAAATCCAAAACTTAGAGAAAAACTTGGTTTGAAGGAGGATGAAGAACTTCTACAAATTCGTCGCCCGTCTTTGTTTGCCTTCATGCCTGCGTACATTGTTGGTGTATTGATTCTAGCAATTCACTTGTTTTTCTCCTGGGCCGATGCACCAGATGATGCAGAGTGGTACGAATCAATTTTCTATTTCCTAGTTGACGCCAGCACTTGGTTGAATGGCTTCGGATTCGCTTTCGTAATGCTATTTTTCACATGGTTGAACCGAGTAATCAATCATCCAGCTAGCGGCCGATGGGTGACCACATACCTGCTGTTGGTCTCACTGACTCCATTGATTCTAAATTTGGACACACTATTGGCGAACTTACCATTTGGATGGGGAACAGAGGACGAATTCTTTCCCTTTGAATATAATATGACACTTGCGGGTATATTCTATTCCGCAGTATTCATTCTGATTACGTTCTGGTACCAGAAGAGTTTCTTGTACGCTGTAACCAATGAACGAGTTATCCATCATCAATCGTTTATCTATGAGCGAGATGGATTGACTTTCCTTCATGAGAAGATGCGTGCAGTCATGAAGAGGAGATCGCCAATCGGTGCAATATTTGGATATGCAACCGTTTACGGTGACATTGGAAATCTATCCCACGTATCTACGGAAACTGTAGGGGGAGGTGTTGCGGTTTCGGCACCTACTGAAACAACAACCAAGACTGGTGGAATACTGAAATGGCTTGGTCGGGCCTTCTTTTTCATTACATACCAACGCACTGTCAAGACAGAGCGATTTACACCTGATTCGTCATTCTATGGTATTCGAAACTGGGAAGAAACGTACGATTTGATGCTGGAGATGATGGATGTAAATTCTGCAGTCACCAAGGCAGAAGAGCAACTTGCAGTCCAGAAGCAGATGGTTGAACTACTTTCCAACTCACCATCTGATGAACTTCCAGATATGGATGAGTTACTTGATTTGGACTGACCAAGCCGTTCCGCTTCCTTCATAGAGGCGACTCTACACGCAGGGTTCAATGTCAGACGAAGTGATGTTCAAAGCCGCTCAGTGTATGTCTAATGGTGACTTCTTAGGTGCCATGGCAGTCTTTGATGATCTAATCAAGAGTGAACCAGAAAACCCAATCGGCCACTATGGTTGGGCCGAGGCCGCATTTATGAGATTATCAATCGATATGGAAGATGATGTTCCTGCTGGAAAAATCATGCAAGTATACAAGAAAGCCATGTCACTTGATGAAGAAAATCTGGAATATGTTGCCAGTTTTGCTAATTTTTGCTTGGATTGCGGAAGAATTCCAATGGCTATTAAGGAATATCAGCGTCTTGAGAAGATGGCTGAGTTGGCTGAGATTCCAGTTGAAGATACCTTGTTTGATGCTAGCCGCTTAATTGTCGACGCGATTGAAAGGGTTGGACAAGGAAGAGATTCTGAGATGATTCAACCGTGGTTGAAACAAGCCTTGATTTGGGCCGTAGGCGGTCTAGGTTACTCGGCAGATGAGGCAGTTGCAACCCTCTCTAGCGAGTGATGGTGGCCTCCATGGGGGGGTCAGTTAGAATTGCTGTTGCAATCGGTTATCTGGGCGCTTCATATTCAGGTAGCCAAGTTCAGCCCAATGTGCCAACAGTGCAAGGCGAAATTGAAGCAGCCCTCATTGATTTGAAGTGGGCTAAACCACATTCACATCCTGTGACTATGTCTAGTCGAACCGATGCAGGCGTCGATGCTCGGATGAATATCGCCACATTTATTCTAGATTCTCAATTGTGGTCTAAGGCACAATCAAAAGGTGTTGTAACTGCACTAAATGATCGCACCCCCGTAACAATCAGGGCATGGGCGGCAGAAGAAGTTGGACTTGATTTTCGCGTTAGAGATGTAGAATCTCGAACCTACCGTTACCGATTACAAGCCATGAAGTCATGGCCAGATGTAGAATGTGAGCAGTTGGCTTCATGGTGCTCGATTTTTGTGGGTAAGCACGATTTCAAAAATTTCTGCCGACCTGAAGAAGGCCGAAACACTGTGCGCGAAGTTCTTGCTTGCGAATCTTGGTTAGATGCTGATGGACGAATTTTAGGATTTACAATTCAGGCCCGGGGATTTGTTTGGAATCAAGTACGAAGAATCGCTTCTGCCATTCACAGAATTTCAACAGGTAAAACCACTCTTGACGAAGTTCAGGATGCATTGAATAATCCAGAATCACCCGTGAATTTTGGGTTGGCAAAATCCAAGTGGCTTTCTCTTTGGTCAATTCACCATCCTGATACGCCCATCTTAACGGAGTCATCATCAAGAGAATCCATGTTAGAACTGGCAGCTGAAAGTACACCAAAGGGTAGATTGTATCAGGTTTGGTCGTTGAAGACACGATTAGAACAAGACCGTCTTCACCTTGATACATGGTTAGTCCATCTAAATGAGATTTAGACTGACGATTTCACCATCTTCAATGGATAATCCTTCTCGCAAAAAGTTGACTGCAATCACTTCTACAACATCTACGTGTCGTGTCAAATCGGGAATAAGAATTGCACAAGGAAATTCATCTCCCGATGTTGATTGAATGATGGCGTGGAATGCAGTCGCACCCCCAAATGATCGCCCTTCACGCTTGAAACCGTGTATTCGAGTAGGTTGGATATTACTGACATCTAATTTTTCTGAGGCGGCTTGAATTGAATCCTCTATACTTCCTGGATCCATCCCGGAAAGATTGCGTAATGCGACATATAATTCCAAATCTTTACCCTCAACACCGATGTTTAGTGTCCCAGGCCATGCAGTCGAATCAAGTATTATTTTGAATTGTTCTTGATAGTGAGTTTGAGCCATGAATACATGCGCTCGACCAAGGCCACTTTTGACGACCCCAGATAGACGCATAGAGGGGGGGCGGGTTGCCCTACCTCATCACCGTTTCCGCTTAGGTTCATAGGTCAAATTTTTGCCCTTCTTGGCCGACTGACCACCCTAAAGAAGAAACAATCGAAGATTGTTCTGAATTCTCATTGAGTAATGGATTGGTGTGATTGAGATGAATGAATGTAATTTCAGGGTCTCCAGAAGTCTTTGGTCCGAGTCGTTCCAAACTTTCTTTGACTGTAGGGTGTGGAATTTCTGAGATATTTCGATGTTGAATTTCTTCAGTTGAGAAGAATGTCCCATCAATGAGAGCAATGTCGACTCGCATTGCCCTTAACCATGATCGAATATCACTGCCGCTAAGCGTTTCAACCCAACTATCGTGGTCGGGCATAAAGAGGAGTTTCCGTTTCGTTCCGGTGACCAATAATGCGTGTGTATCTGTCAATTCATCCCGATGGGGCACTTGAATCGGCGTGATTGTGAACCCACAGTCAATACTTGGCGTAAATGGGATTCCCGAAATCCATTCTTGTGGGATGAATACTCCTTGTTCTTTCAATTGGCGCCAGGCAGGTGTTTTCTCTATGAGTGTTGAAAATGTTTGACTACAATACAATGTTAATCCACTGGCACCCATGGCTTCTCGACCAAACAATCCGATTCCATCTACATGACCAAGGTGAGCATGGGTGATTGACAAGGAGGTCAATGGGCCTGATTGTGGGTCTGCGTCATACCAAATTTTGAATTGTCGAGCGAGATCTCTTGACGCTTCAAATAGATGGGTGCTCCCATCTGATCCCACAATCCCTAGGCTGACTGGACTGCGTTTCTCAATCACTCCCGAACAACAAGGACGACTACATCCAGGCTGTGGAAATCCGCCGTCTTGGGCGATGCCAAGAATCGTCACAGTGACTGAGCGCATACCATCGGGTTGGGATTGGTTGACATGAAGGTGTGGGCGTAACGATGAACACCTACATGCTGTGTCAGCAGCCTATGGCGAGGCAGCATCGATGGATGGATGACCGCTACAACGAACTTGTAAATGGTGGTCTAAATTGGGAACCACCCACTCTAGAAAGTGCTAGTGAACCTGAATGTACAGTTGATGGAAAACGTATGATTATGCTCTCAGCGAACAATTACCTTAACCTCACAACTCACCCAAAAGTCGTCGCAGCGATGATTTCTGCGACTGAGAAATATGGTGCCGGTAGTGGTAGTGTTCGGGCCATCTCTGGGACAATGGATATTCACTTAGCCGCAGAGTCGGCAGTAGCGAAATTCAAGGGTGTCGAAGCGAGTCTAATCTACAGTGCGGGATACACTGCCAATGTGGGTCTCATCCCTACCCTCGTCCAGGGTAAACAAGATGTTATCATTTCAGACGAACTAAATCATGGTTCAATCATCGACGGCGTTCGCCTGACAAAGGCCCAACGTGCAGTATATCCTCACAACGATATGAATGGCTTAGAACAAGCCCTCAAGGATCATTCTGATGCCGAACGAAAATTGATAATCACAGATGGTGTATTTTCGATGGATGGCGACATCTGTCCTTTGGATGTCATCACTGAATTGGCTGAAGAACATGATGCGATGATATTCGTCGATGATTGTCATGGTGAGGGTGTTCTTGGGAATGGTGGGGCTGGAATCGTCGACCATTTCGGTCTACAAGGAAGGGTTGATTTCGAAATAGGGTCATTTTCCAAAGCACTGGGTGTCCAAGGGGGAATTGTCGCTGGAAGTGAGCAAATGCGAACACATGCATTGAACCATTCTCGTTCGTGGCTACTTTCAGGAAGCCAACCTCCTGGGGTTGCGGCTGCACAGAAAGCAGCTGTAGAGGTGCTGATGAAGGAGCCTCAACACCATGCTCGATTATGGGATAATACAGATCGATTCCGTTCTGAAATGGAAGGCCTAGGATTTGACCTCGGATTATCAACGACTCCGATCATTCCAGTCATGTGTGGGGAAAGTCGAATTGCAAAGGAGTTGGTCAATGCACTACGTGACGAAGGGATTGTTGCTGGAGCAATCGTATTCCCAATGGTCGCTAGAAACGCTGCACGCGTTCGCAATCAATTGTCAGCAGGGTTGAATGACACTCAATTGGATAGAATTTTGGCAGCATATGCATCTGCTGGTCGAAAAGTCGGTCTAATCTGATTATTCTTCACTATCGTGATAGAGTAGGGGTGGATCATCTTCAAGATTTTCAATCGCACTGGTAAAATCAGTATCTGATTCATCACTCTCAATGTCGGCTCGTGGTGGGATGGGTGTGGCGCCATCGAACGGATCTAATCCATCTTCTAGTCTACAAAGTAACCTCCACCTTGGTGCCCACGACATGTGTACGTAAATTGGCCCTGGGATGATGATTAGAAACCATGACAAGTGGTGAGAATAATCCTGTAATGTCTCTGAAAGACCATTTTCAACATCTGTCATGAGTAGACATGTAAACAGAATGAGGCCGAGGAACGGCATTGGATAGATGATTTTTCGAGGCAACGAAACAGGAGGCCGACGAATGATTTTGGATACAACTAGTGAGATATGCCCCGTAATCGCGTTTAGAAGCATGATTGTAACTGCAATGAATCCCCAATCTTTGAGCCATAAATTGTCCCAGTTGCGTGCTTCACCTAGGGGTAGAAGTAACGAAATTGATACCAATAATCCATAAAAACCACCAATCAAAGCAGGATGAGTAAGGCCAAGAGGATGCCGAGAAAAGCGTTGAGATAGACTTCCACCTTGTAGTAAATGGCGTTGCTCAATAGGCAACTCCTCCATTCGATCTTTCCAACCCATCGACTTCGTTCGAAAAACTAGTACCTAAGGTCTTGTGGGTCAATTAGATTCTGGTGGTGTAGATTTCTCACCGTTTTCAGAATCGTCACTCCTTGACTTCTTTAGAGCTCTTAGTAGCGCCCCTGGCTTGTACCCACTGCTACCTTCTTCGGTATCTTCCCATTCTCTTTCGAGTAAACTCTCTCCAGTGTTTTCACGTTCTCTTGCACTCTCAATCGGATCTTCTGCCGCAGGATCTCGACTTTGTGCTTCAGCAAGAATCTGAGCCATATTGATTAGAGAAATGAGGTCATCTTCAGGTTCAAAACTCCATCTTGCCAACACATCACCATCTATAGAGTGGCGCCTTAAGATGTATGAATCTAGAAGGGGGTCCATCGCTTTTACAACTCTATCCCCTTTTGACAACTCTACCCAATCATCTGTATTTGAGACATATACAATTGAGATTCCAGTGCTTTCAGTATCGTGCCAGGGGTGGCCAATGCCCAAGGCAATTAAATCGAGATTTTCACGTCTTTTTGAAATGCAATTCATGGTTCGTCCCATTTCAAAGAATATGGTGATTACAAACAGTATCCAAATCATCGAAGTATTGGATAGCCACCATAGAATGGCAACCAAACATCCGAATGCAATGAGTCTGTAGGCTGCGCGAATCCACAATTGTCTGGAATCAATCCACTGATCGCCGACCTCTGTATCTGACATCAGTCGAGTTCCTTTCGGGACTGCCATGCGTCTGCGAACACTCAGAATATCTCAATGTTGCCTTTCTAATTTCACGACTGATTAATCGGCGATTTCACAAACCTTGTTGAATCGGCATCTCGCCCCCTTATGGGGGCGGTTGATTCAAGTGGTGATTCTCGCGACGCGTAGCGTCGGTGAGGATATGGTAGACCTTCCAAGAGGAGATGTGAGCGAGACCCGACGTGGTGGTGTCGGTGTTCTTGAGTTGCTCCTTGTTGACATGCAGAAGCGTGAAGAATCTGGTTATATTCGATGTGAAGCTGGAGCGCTTGGCGGTGCAGTTGGCCAGATTACTGTACGTTCTGGCACTCCTTCGATGGTACTCTTTGAAAGTGCAGATGGAAATCTTTTGATTGGCCAAACCGCAGTGGGGGCATTACAAGAGGCTGCTTCACTTGAGGGCAGTCAACTAACTCGACACACCGGTGTCGATCTCGACTTGATTGAGGACCTGCATCCATTGGCGCGCCTTCACTTGGATGATGGTGAAACACTTCCTTGGAGTCAAGATAGTGAAGCAGAGGCGTGGTGGCGTCAACGTCAACGTTCCCGACGTCAATGGAAGAAATTAGATGCATGGACACCTGATGATGATACTGAGCAAACTGAATCAGTCATTGAATTGCCTCCACTGCCATTTCATCCAGGTTCTGAAATTATGCCCGGTATGGTTGCGATGGTCGACACCTCGTCCCCTCATGAATCAATGAAAATGGCAGCACACTTAGGACTCATCGGTCACCCATTATTGGTCATCTCTAGATTGCCTCCTGAACGCTTGGAATCAGAAATTGGATTACCCGAAGGCGTGACTGCTTGGCTAACAGAGAAGGGTTCTGGTGATACTGTTCTCAAGGCCTCATTAGAAGAGGTGCGCCGGAGTGTGGATGATTTCCTGTTTGGTTCATCACGAGCTTGCATCGTCTTAGATGGGATTGAATTTCTCTCTGGAATCCATGGTTTTGACAGAATGATGGAATTGATACGATCCATTGTTGATCAAATCACAACGTCAGACCATCTTCTCCTTGTACCCGCAGATCTCGACGTTTGGGATGAGCGACAACGTTCAATCCTATTGCGGGAGGTCGATTTGTTAGACCCCTCTCGAGTTTATGATTGGTCAGAACGGCCTGCCCGTTTAGAGGGTCATCCATTTTGTTCCGATGATTGGTCTGCAATTGAGGTCCCTCCTCCAATGAAGGTTGAGTCCCCTGTTCCAGTTGAAGAACCGATTGAATTACAACACGAAGCAAATCGGTATTCGATTAGCGGTTTGGTAGATGAATGGCGTGAGGAAAGACATGCTGAGGTGTCTGAAGTGGCCCAATCTGTATCTGATAATTCTGAATCGAGTACAGATGAATCATTGCCTGAATGGGCCACTGCACCATCAGCAAATAGAGAATTGGAATCAATTCCTGAAACTAATGAAATTATTCCAGGGGATATTGAAGTAATCGATGAAGTGGTTGAATCTCCCACGATTATTCCTGATCCTGAACCACTCCCTGAAATTGCAAAGGGACCTAAATCTGCGACAATCAATCATCGAGGAACAGTTTCTCGTCGTGTCCGTCGAGTCAAACGTGTTGGGGATGAACCCCGCCTCGTCATTGGCCAAGGTGTTGAAGTCGGAGAGTTACCATCGTCAGATGATCCGAATCGATTGCCACGAGAGGGATTGGCACTAGCTGCATCCAAAGCGATTGATGTCGAAGCCAAGGTTGTTTTACCTGAAGAAGTCGTTCAATATCAAGATGGGTTGAATTCTGCTGCAAGCAATGCCCGCCTCATCCTTGGTGATTTTGAAGGTAATGACCAAATTGACATGAGGGCGATTGGGATGAATGCAGCCAAAAGAGCAGCCTCAGGCTCAGATTTAGAGGACCAAGCTCCTCCTCTGACAACGAACAGTGCTGTACGTGAGGCCAGCAGTCGTGCTCAACGAACGTTGCACCTTACAGGTCGATTAGCGGACTCAGAGAAGGCATCGATTCGAATGCTTAATTCTACATTCTCAGGTAGTGGTGGAGATGAGTTGACCATTTGGCAACGATTGAAGGTATTAGAGGAGAAAGGTATCGATATTCAACACATTGTAGATGAATTTGATACCAACCCTGATGCCGCTCTAATCGCATTGAAGGAGGCTGAGAAATGAGCACGGGTCGACGAACTGAATTCCGCGAAGCCATGGAGCGAAGCCGCCGATTCCTTGGACGTTCTGAACGACAAAATGATACGCCATCAGATGATCGTAGTAGTACGCTTTTGGAACATGTTTCAATTCGACAACGAGCCAGTGCAGAAGCTAGATTTGCCGCGAAGCATGAGTTGCCAACCGATGCACCAGGTCCTCTGGAACGTTTGTCCATTCTCAGTGGAGATGATACTGATTATGCAGAAACGGTCCATGCTCGATTGGAAGCGATGCGAGGGCGAATATTGGAGAGTAGTCCATTGGACCTTGAAGCCACTCCATCTGAATTACCTCTAGACACGCCTCGTTGGGTTGTGGGTGAAGATTCAAACCAAGAAATAGATCAAACTGTACCAATTTGGCGAGAAGTCCTGAATCACCAACGAAATCTGAAACCACTCGAGCCCCTTGGTGAGGCTGAATTGGGCAGCCCCCAAGTGATCGCTTCGAGACCAGCGTCCACATCGGCAGCTCATGCAGGTTTTTGGCCACCTCTACTGACCTCTCGTCAAGGTTACAATTTCTCTGAATGGCAACATGGTCCCTCGAATCGAATGGCCACTCAAGCTGCAAATGAGATCATAGATTATCCAGGGACACGCCTCAATCCATTGCTCATACATGGTGGCTCGGGAACTGGAAAGAGCCACTTATTGTGGTCGGTTGGTGATGTATTGTACACGGGCCTCCCCGATCGGGATGTTCGTTTAGTCACGGCTGAAACCTTCCCTGCAGAATCTCTTCCCAGTGGATGGGATGATACTCTCATGCAAGCCAGTGCTTTGTTGATAGATGATGCTGATCGAATCATCAGGAGGCCTGGTGGTGTTGAAATGTTGGCAAAAATGGTGGGTTGGGCGATTGACATTGGCGCTCAAGTATTGCTCACCTCTTCAAGACGCCTCGCTGCAGATTCATTGCCAATTGGCCGTCTTCGACAGGCTTTAGCCTCGGGTGTTCATGTTGAATTAGGTACACCATCAGATGACACCTTGTTACTCTATCTTCGAAGAAAATCTCTTTCGAGAGGAATATCATTGACAGATCCACAGTTGCGTGTAATCGTTGGACGTAGCCGAGGTGAATGGAGTCGAACAAAGGCTGACTTTGAAGCGGTTTGTTTGGCCTTAGAAGCAGGTGCAGAATTGTTAGGTCCAGAGGATGTGACTGCCTTATTGTCTGGCGAAGAACCACCCATGAGGGATAGTGAAATTGAAACTGTACTCGATGCGGATTCAATCGGTGCTCGAATCGTCACTGAAGTACTCGATTCGGTATTATCTGAGCCTGCAGATTCACGAGCAGAAATTGTCAGTCAACAAATTGATTTAGAAGATGATTACATTGCTCCTGAGATTCATTTACCACCATCTCATTTGGCTGCAGAACGTCTTGCTGGGGACCAATTACGCGTCCACCTTCAAGATATCGATAGACTTGCACAAGAGGCCAGTTCCATCCCAAGAATTCCTGCAGGAACAAACTTGGATGCTCTAACTGATTCAGCGATGGACCGTTTAGAGAGCATCATACATGAGCACCGGTTTGAGTTGCGAGAACTCACCGATGAAATTTCAGGTATTTCAGAACGGATTGGTTCAGCCTCAGAAACGGAATTGGTATCATTCGCAGATCGAATGCTTGCCATCGAGAACCATCTCGGTAAGTTGCGTGAACTTACCAATGGTGAATTGCCACCACCAGTGGATGATTTTGACCCCAGCGAACTCATCAAGCCAGTACAACACAAGGTATTGGTTCCGCTTGTTGAAGAAGAGATTCTAGAACCTCAACGAGCCATTCTTCGTCCAATTAAACGCCGAGTCCTATTGCCAGCAGTGGAATAGTTTCACACATCTCTGTTCCAAACCCTGAATCCTTTCTCAGCTACAGCATCTGCTTTGAGATGTGACTGAATGACGGGCAATGAGATGATATCTGCATCCGATTGACGTAATCCTGGACACAATTGCACTGTCTTGCGCCATTCTCTGCTTGAACGCATGTTCTCATTCCACCATGGGAATGCCGAACATTGGTCCGGTTTTACTTCGTAGATTGAACAGCTTTTGTCGTCTTCTAGATAGATACAACTTCCATCATGTGGATTCGATTGGATGACCCATCTCCCATCAGCACTACGTCGACAATCCAAATCTAACCATGATTGTACATCCATGCCTTTGTGGGCGGCTATTTTTTCAGCATCATGACGAGCAAGAAATACAACGCCTCCAGGTTGATCACAGCATTTACCACAATCTGGTACACAGGAGAAAGGCACCCCTTCAGAATACCAGGGTGACTTCTCTCGACGCATGTGCCGGCGAGAGAAGTCCATACCATGTCACTATCGCTTGTTCACAATTGGAACCAGATAATTTCACTGAGATTGATGCAATACACCCAACCCCTGCACTTATACAGATGCCGATATTCGCCGAAGTCGAGGCTTAGAACATGACCGAGGAAAATGGCAAAGATGTTCTCTTTGAGGTGACAGAAGAGCACCTCAACACCGGAATGCGTGGCATTCCAGTGGGAACTTGTCGCACCTCGTTTGTCGACCCCAAGAAAGGTGTACACTATTGTGGGTACCCTGTTGGTGATTTGGCTGACATGGATCCTGAAGATGTCATCTTCTTACTGTATGAAAAAAGATTGCCCAATCGTCAGGAATCTCAAGATTTCAGACATGAATTGGCACAACGAGCCGCTCGTCTTCCTACGGGTGCGTTGCGTGTGTTGGAATCATTGACACCAGGCACAGGTCACCCCATGGATTGGTTATCTATTGGAATTCAAGCTCTGGGTGTTGCTGAAACAACGGGTGATGTTAGGGCGGACGGTCTCAATTTAATCGCCCGAACACCTGAATTAATGGCTACAATTTTCCGACTCAGAGGTGGCCGAGGTGCTCCAGATAAAGCGAGTGAACCTGAACGTGGATTGGTTGAGAATTTCGTTCACCTTCTTGGCAAGGATGGCGTTGATGCTGAAAAGATGACACGTGCACTGAGAGTGTTCCTCGTATTACATATGGATCACGGTGGTGGAAATCTTTCAACATTCACAGGAAAAGCCGTTGCCAGTGGATGGGCCAGCCTGTATGCATCTATGGCCAGTGCGATGAATGCACTATCCGGTCCCCTGCACGGGCGTGCCAACCAATCTTGCCTAGAATTCGTTCAGCGAATTGGTACAGATTCTGCAACAGAAATTGAATCCTTTGTCCGAAAAGAATTGGCTGCAAGGAGACCAATCTACGGATTCGGGCACGCGGTTTTGCGTGCGGAAGACCCACGTGCAGCAGCACAGTTCAAGTTGGGTGAAGAAATCTGTCCTGATGACCCCAATTTCTTAATCATCAAAACATTGAGAGAAGTAGCACCGCGAGTACTCGGTGAAAATCCAAAGATTTCGAATCCTAATGCGAATGTAGATATTGCGAGTGGCACTCTTCTCAACGCAGTAGGATTCCACAAGCCTGAGTACTATACCACCTTCTTTGGATGGGCTAGAATCGCGGGTATTTCTGCCCAGATTCTCGATGAGAGAAATGCAAGAGGGGGTCGTGGTACGCCGATTTATCGACCAAAATACATTGCTGCAGATCCTACAATCCGTCGTTTGGAATAATCAATCGATTCCAGCGCCTCGGTGTCCAATTAATCGACTGACTTCCCAAGGCATTTTGTTTGGACTCGCATCCTCAGCAAGTTCGTCAATGTCTCTTTCCCATTGCCATTTCTTTCTCCAGATAGAAAGGAAACCTCTTCGTTCAATGTCTGTTAATTCATACCATGGTGTTACTTCACGGGCCGATTCTTCAATGATTGCAGAATGATCACTAGGGTCGGAATTTCTTAGCAATGCAGCTCTCTCATCATCAAGCGGTTGACTGGACCAACGAGTCCACCTTGCACCTCCATCTGGAAGGGTGACTAATTCAGGCGATACTTCGTCGCAAATCCCCGCTAAACCTAATTCTTGTAGTGCGCGTTCAACTCTGAGTGGTGATGGCCAAACAAATGCTTGGAATCCTTTTCGCAGGCGCGTCAATCGACGTCCTGTATATCCTGATGTTCCAAATGTCCGTCCGAGCGTAAAATGTCGAGTGAACCCGTCAATATATTCCAGACCACACGGTAACATGGGTGCCCCGACCATTTGTTGACGTTTCAGGTGGTAAGCCAATGAAAGCCACATGAAGGATGGCAATGCTAGAATTTTCTTCATCCATTTACCACCCATTTCTGGAATGGCTGGTTGTAATTGTGCGACAGGCCATCGAACGTTTGCGCGCGCGCACGAGCGACGAAATTTTCGTTTGAAGGAAATGAAGACAACATTTGATTGTTCCAAACCGACCTCAGAAAGCATTTCATCAGTCATTTTTGCCATTTTGCTAGCGTGACGTTCACGTTTCTTCGGGCTGACTGAACCAGCCACCTTTGATTTGGGGTGTGGCATTTTGAGTTCCACACATGCCATCTTTGCATGCTCTCTCCATGCGGTCGCGAATACATTGTCTGAAAGGAGTTTTTCAAATGTATCAATGCCTAATTCAGCCAATTCATCTGCGGTGTGATCCTCAGTCCATTTTGAACCACCAATGATTTTTCGATGCTCACGAGAGAGATGGTTGTCATGAAATAGAATTAATTGATTATCCATTGTTAAACGGAGATCAAATTCAACACCATCCATATGTGAAATCCCATGTCGAATCGCTTCGATTGAATTCTCGGTGGGTTTCACCCATTCCTCCGCCATTGAACTTGCGTGAGCGATTTACTTTTTGAAGCGTCACCCGGCACGAATACTAATCACCCGTATATGGTGTGAGGTGGTTGATGTCTGAGGAGAAGAACAAGTCCATTTTTGGTTATTGTATGTACGATTGGGGTAAATCAGCCTTTGAGACAAGCGTGACAGCAGCCATCCTCCCACCTTGGTTCGCATATCTTTTCCTCGAAGCAAATGGACTCACAACAACGTTGGCAGGGATTGAGTTTTCAGGTTCTGCAATGTGGTCTTACTCGGTTGCCTTGGGCACATTGATGGTCGCCTTTGTCAGTCCATCGTTAGGAGTAATTGCCGATCGAAGAAAAATCAAAATGTGGTGGCTAAAGATTCT
>JASLKP010000016.1 GCA_030747485.1 Candidatus Thalassarchaeaceae archaeon
TTACGATTTACAATATACCTGGGATGATGACGAAGAGGTTTGGACAGTAACCACTAGAGCCAACCTTGGGGACCTTGCTCAGGATCCAGATCACAATGAACAAGAATGGGCACATGAATTCAGAGATTTATTGCCTGTCAAACAGAATGAAAAAATTGACGAAGCAGTTGTGCTTCAATGGAATGTAAGTCAAGATGGTCAAGCTCTGGTTACACTTTCTATTCAAAATGCTTCAGATTTACAGAGTTTGAAAGCAGTAATTGAAGAATCTCGTTTCAGCATGAGTGTAGATGGCCCTGACGATGACGAATCTTTTGCATTTTCAGGCATCGATCATCCAACGAATTTGGGTGATGGGCCCTTGGACTTCATCGCTGAAGAAGCCCGTGACAAAGTCTGGCAGCCACTAGGCATCTCAGTCACGATTCAATTCCTGATTTTGGGTGTATTGTTTGGTTCAATCATGGGCGGCTGTCAAGGCCTATCTAGAAGTTTGTTTGGCCAGATGGTTCCGGAAACTCGCAGTGCTGAATTCTTTGGATTCTTTGGATTCTTCGGGAAGGTTGCAGCCTTCATCGGTCCGTTCTTGTATGGTACATTGGCTATTCTATACGATGACAGGGTTGCGATTCTAAGCATTGGATTGCTCATTTTAACTGGGACTGTGATGATGTTCTGGGTCGACGTTGAAGATGGCATTGCTGTTGCAGAAGCTGAAGATGCTCGTAATCGGGGCCTCACTGCTGCTGAGGACTGATTGAATCAATGAGTAACGTGAGCTCAAAGAGGATAATCATCGGTGCTGCCATCAATCCTAGTGATAGCGGATCCGGTGGCGATAACATCGCTCCTACAACCATACTTCCAAACCACAGATGTCGACGATAATGAGTCAATACAGCGCGTTCAATTAAGCCACCTCGTAGAACGATAAGAACGGCAAGTGGTACTTGGAAAGCGATGGCACTTCCCAGTGCCAGAGAGGCTAGGAATCCAAGCCATGATTGAAGATGCCAAGTGGTTTCTAAACCGGCTGCTGAGGCATCTTCTTGTAAATATTCTAGCAAGAATGGAATCAAGATTTCCCACGCATAAATCAATCCGATAATGGCCAAACCAATCGAAAATGCAATTGCTATTAGTCCACGGAAAAATGCACCTTCTGGTAATCTGGGGGCATCCAAATCTTCTCTGAATTCAGCCAATACTTCACTATGACCTGCTGCTCTGGCAGCATCGAAGATGAGTGCCATCACAACCAATGTGATGGCTAGATGACCGGCGATTTGGATCCTTAGCATGACCAGTTCTAGTGGTTGTAGTGTGACGACTGTCGCGCCTTCAGGAATGAGTCCTGGTTGCCGAAGTAGCCAGTTAATGACTTCCTCAGCCAATGGGTAACCAATCACCAGTCCAAATACAAACAACATTGCAAGAAATCTTGCACGTCGACGCAGGTGTCCGCCTAATTCTCGAAACATTCGCATTCTAGGTGCATCTAACAATTCGTCTAGGTCAAGGGACTCAGACATGATTATCTCTCACGTGTTTTGACTCACGGAAGTTTTGGAATTGTTGGCACAACTCGTCTCGCAGTTAGAACTGGGGCCAATGATTGGGGCACATCTAATTCTGCAATCGACACATCCTCATCTTCCACAACTGGGGGTGCATCAGTACTTTCATCCACCCATGATGGGCGTTCTGGCTCAGGTTCAGCCTTTTCTGCAATACGAATCGGACGGCCAAACAACATCCATTCACCCAATTTAGAATCCCATTCTGCCATCGGGGGCAAATCAGGTGGACGTACTGGCATGACGCTTGTCTTTGGTTGTGGTCTGACCTTTTCGACCAGTTTGTCTTTCACTTCCACCGCCTTTGTAGCAACTTCCTTCATGGCCGTTACAGTTGCTGAGGCTGCCTTACTCGCCGTTTCTGAAATCATTTCAGAGAGGTTTGGTGTACTCGGCATTTCTGGTATATCTTGTTCTGAGGATGGCCATTGATCAAATGGATCGTCATCTTCAGTAGAATCCTCATCGACTTCAGCCACCGTAGAAATTTCTGGGATTACGGGGACATCCGCCTTTGCTGCGGCCGATGCAATCGCCATCGATTCTTCATCTGCAATGACTGTCGTGAATCGACTGTCGATGATATGTTCCTCCTCGGCGGTGTCCTCTTCGATTTCTGTATTTGCAGCGATTTCTGCAGCATTTGCAGCAGCGATGACCCCCATCTCACCTAGGGCTGCGGCGACAACATTCTCATCAGGGGATGCCTCTTTCTCAATCACTGAATCAATGATTGCTGCGGTATTCGCATTGCCAGTGCCTGCCGTATTTGAGATTACAGACGACATCTCAAGTAATTCACGTTCATCTGACATGTTTGTACGATTAATCGTTCCAAATTCTGGACGTCTACGGAGGCAATACAGTGCCCCTACTGTCAGTGGCAATGCAATGAGTAGCATCAACCATTCCTGTGCCGTCATGACACCGGCATCTGACCAAACTGGGTCAGGTGATCCACCGAACAATCGGTCTTTTACAAACAGCCAGAAATGGAACTTTGAACCGATTCCACCATCGGAGAATATCACAGCAGGGAAGAACCCTAGAATTCCATTGAATAGGAATATGACCCAAACAGGCAATGCCGTCAGGGCACATGCCAATCCTGCTCGAGGGTGATAGCGTTCCATGTCCTCACCGGGATTGGGCGAAGTTCCTCGTCCCTATCAACATCTCCTATGGAGATGTCGCCCTTCTTCATCGTTTGATGATGATTGACAATAGATCTCCATCTTTGAGCCGGTGCATGAGTCCAACTCGCTGCCAATCAAATTTTGCAGAGGGCCCCAAAACGCGTGCGTAGCGAAAATTTCTAACAAAATCTCGATGTAATGAATTGCATACATCTTCAACAGTTGACGTATCTTTCACAATGAGTGGCTCTACCAAATCAGCCTCTTGTCCTTGTGGTTTAAGATAAATTGACATGAAACCCAAATTATCGTAGATGAAATCCTTCATCTTCTCAACGCCCAATCCAGTATATGCAGAAATTGGCATCACAGGCCAATCCTCTGGCAGCATTGCAGTTGTGCGAGCAAGGTCTTCCTCACTTGCAATATCCATCTTGTTGACCACGACGACAGCTTTCGAGTAGACACGATTGGCAGCCATTGAATCAACAATGTGGTCTGCAGTCGCATCGATTCTCATCGTAACATGTCCACTGATGATGCCGTATGAACGAACGATATCTTGCACTTCCTCTGGAGTGAGGTTTGTTTGTTCACAAGTGCTACGGACCACAATCCCACCGCGATCAGTGCGTTTGACGAAAACCGGTGGCCTTTGTTCATTAAGTCTCATGCCACTGATTTCCAATTCACGATGAAGGACATTGAAGTGAGATTCTTGGAATGGGTCAACCACATACAACACCATGTCGCAAGAACGAATCACACCGAGAATTTCCTTCCCTCGTCCTTTGCCTTCAGCTGCACCTGGAATCAAACCAGGAAGGTCGAGAATCTGTATTTTTGCACCACGGTGTTCCATCAGTCCAGGAATACACGTCAGAGTTGTGAACGCATACGCGCCAACTTCAGAATCCATCCCAGTAAGTCTAGCAATCAATGTGGATTTCCCGACAGATGGGAAGCCGACCAATGCGACACTCGCATCACCTGATTTCTTAACTTCAAATCCTGACGCTGGACCACTACTCTTGGCGTGAGCTTGAGCAGATTCCATCTTTCTCTTAAGGGCCGCAATTTTCGCCTTTAATTTCCCAATGTGATGCATTGTGGCCTTGTTTTTCTGGGTTTTATCAATCTCGGCTTGGATATCAGCAATCTGTTCTTTGATTGTTGCCAATGTGTCACCTCCGAGGGAATCTCCCGACCCTACGGGTCGGGCATGGGTTCTTCAACCCGATGTGCCAATTATTATCGGAGGGACCGACTGTGGAGTGTTGTGAAGAATCCAGAATTGGCCTCACTTTGGGCCATCATCCGAGGAATGATTGCCAATCACGAACCTGATATGCAAATTGATCTAGATGAACCTGGTGACTACAGCCTCATTCGAATGAATGGTCGTCCATTTGCGAGAACAAAGGTCCAAAAAAAACACGTTGGTTTGTATCTCATGCACCTACATGAAAATCAAGATTTGTTTCAATCTCTGAACGCTGCACTCAAGGCACGTCTAAACGGGAAGTGTTTGCGTTTCAAAGATGAATGTGATCCTGCATTATCTTCTATTCCTGAGCTTTTGAATACCTGTGCTGACTTAGGATAGTATTGAGGGGTGGATGCCATCACCCATTTCCATGGCTTCGGTTGACCTCGTTGCTCGTTTGGTCGATGTCAACGTATTTCGTGGCCTGTGTAATCTGAATGCAATTGAACTGTCTTCAGCACTTTCAAAGGGAAAATTGCGAGAAACAAGGCCCATTGAGATCTCAAATCTCACCCGTGCCTTCGATATTGATGCTGAAGCGGAGTTCCTCGATTGGTTTGATGATCAACCCGTGGAGTGGGGCGATGCAGGCTTCCTATCCGATTTGTCGTCTGCATCGATTCGACGTTCAGATGCTGCCGAGGGGTTGCGATTACTCACTGATTTGGCCAGTCCTGGTTCATTTCGTTGCTGGGAAGGTCGAATGCTGTTGTATTTGGATGTCCTACTTGGTCGAGAGGTCAAGGATATTGATGACCTCTATGCTGACCAAACTTGGCTAGATGCGTTGTCAGCCATACAACATACTGACCGTGAAGGATATTGTGAATCGGTTGTCATGAGGTGGATGGATACTCGTGAAGAATTGGGTGTCACCATGGATTCAAACGCAGATGCTCGAATATTGCCCACAATGGAAGCACACCAATCTGCCTCTGACCGTTTCCATCGAACATTACAAACCGCTCAGGTATCAGAACTCAAATTATTGGTCGGCCGAGATTGGACCGATGCTACTGCGTGGGGTCAAGGGGAATGGAACCTCGGTCGCCTTCTTAGAAATGGATTGCCGGAGGCCTGACGATGGAACCGGCTCTCATTGTACTCGGTCGCTTCCAACCCTTTCACAATGGCCACGCTTCGATGATTAACGGCGCAATGTCGTACTTGGGGGTTGGTGATTCTGATTTGCCCTTGCGTATTTGCATCGGTTCCTCACAAGCTGAGCAATCCTTGGACAACCCTTGGAGTGCAGAAGAGAGAGAGCAAATGATTCGTGTTTGGTTGGAAGATTATGATGCTGAAATTGTTCATGTGCCTGATCTTGGAGATCCTCCAAATTATGTTCGTCATGCTGAGAAATTCCACGGGCCACCTGGTTTAATTTTCACAACTGATGAAAGCACATCATCGCTCTATAGATGTGCAGATTGGTCCATAGTTGAGGGGGATTTGGTACAGCGCGAAGATTGGCAAGGATGGAGAATTAGGGCCACGATGCAGATGCTCTCCACTGTCGTTGAAGAAGAGGCTGCAATCGCTGCCCTTTCGATCAATATGCCCGAGTCAGTTGTACGCCTTATCTATGCCAATGGTTGGCAACGTCGCTTGTTTTCCATGGGTACTGGTGGGGAGCCAGTTGGTTGATTACGGACAATCATATGGCTCAAATTCGATTTGTTCCAAGTGTGTGAATAACGATTCAATTCGATTTGCATTAACTCCCATGTCAGAGATGCCTAACCTCGATTTTGAATGTACTAACATCCAAGAACCATCTTCAACACATCCAGTTTCGATGTAAACATCATCGGGGAAAGCCATCCATCGAGTTCTGAACACTGAATGGGATGATGTTTCATTACTCTCAATTACAGTCGTTTGTAATTGATCATCAATCCAATCCATTGCGGCCGCGTGTACTGAAACTGGTGAGGCTTGCAGAATCATGATGTCACGCGCACAGTTCTCTGAATTTTCTGGACATTCTGTTGGCATTCCTGAAGTATTAGGGGCGACCAAGCATCCTAGAATTTGAATCACAAATAAGGATGCCATCCAAAATACGACTGGCAGGAGAATCAATTCCCTACCCAAGAACATCACTCCTTGGATACAACAACTCGAGCGGGGCGCAGTACACGTTCTTTGTACATGTAACCTACTTCAATTGTGTCAATGACTGTACCATCTGGACATTCATTGGTCGCAGGTAATGTAGTCATTGCTTCCATCAAATTCGGGTCGAATGTTTCACCTACATCAATCGCGGTGACTCCCTCTGTGGTGAGTGCTTGCATGAGATTCTCTCTGGTCAATTGGATGCCTTCCTTGAGTGGTCCCTCTTCGGCACCGTCAAGGGCACGATCTAGATTGTCTAGTACTGGTAGAATGCGAGCAGCTAGGTTGAACCCGGCAAATTTCGCAGCCTCATTTCGATCTGCAATATGTCGCCGTCGAAGATTGATGATGTCAGCGTCACGGTAGCCAATTTCTGCTTCAGCCTTCTCAGCCCGAACAATCGCCTCAGCAAGCAGTTCCTCGGTAGTTGGAGGTATGACTTCTTCATCCTGTGGGGGTTCGTCTTCGACGACATCTTCGTCAGTCATCAGATTCGGCGACCTACCCACCGTTCTTGAATCCGACGACGAACTCATTCCGGTCGCATGCTATTGAGCCACACCAGACTTACTTCCAACCTCTCGTGTGTGGGGTGCACCTCAACCATTGCAACCGGAGCCTCCACATCCTCTGCAATTCCTTCTGCCAATAATAGAGGAATTTCGATTCGATCATTGTCTTTGTCATGATAGAGAAATTGGGGTGGTATGTCGGTTTGTTCTTGAATTTCATCAATCCAATCCTCGCCATCTTCTGGGCTGCAATAGATGGCGCCAAAAATCAAGGTGCCATCTTCAGTCAATTGCTCATGTGGTGCGATGGTAGCCTCTCCTCGTCTCAAGAATCGCCTACGTAATTGACCTGAATCTTTGTATGATGCAGTACAGAATTTGACCATGTAACCATATTCGTCCGTGACCTTTGCATGCAGGCTTCGTGCGAGTTCAGCACTGCCTTTTGCTCCGGCCGTAATCTCATCTGAGAGATTGAATCCACGAACCTCCATGTTGTCGTAATTGCCCACAGTAATTTCCAATTCATTCAGATTTAGAAAAAGAACGGGTCCATTTCGCATTTCCTCGATTAATTCAAACAATCGTTCTTCCTTATCTGGTTCACATGGCAATTCCACGCCCACCATCAAACCAGCATTTCTACAAGCATCCATCGTGGCCACATATCGTTGATAATCAAGGTCCAACAAATGGAATCTAATTTCATCAAGACCTGCATCTGCCAATACTTGTGCAACTTCAGGCTTGAAGGGAATACTTGTGTAGAGGTGGATATGATGAGATGGACCGAATTCTGCTTTCAGTCTTCGGCATGCTTCCATACTTCGTTCTGCGGCCATCATTGGGTCACCACCAGTAATTCCAGTACCCGTTGCGTTCATGGCACGTCCTTCTTCAAGAACAGCAGCCCAATCATCAATGTCTACTCGACGTTCATTGGCGTACATGTAATCGATTTCACGGCGATTTTCAGAGAGTGGGCAATAATCACACATCCAGTGACAATGTCCTGTCACGAATAGAACCAATTTACTACCCATTTGGCACTGGATACATCCCTCAGCCTCATCAGAGGACGGCAATTCAATCATTGACATGCCTCCAACAACATTCGATGATAGCGAGTATCGCCACTCAATTCAGGATGGAACGTTAGTGAGATCCGATTTCCTCTACGAATGCCAACAGGTTCTCCTTGGTGCGAACATATGACTTCATCCTTGGTTGATATGAATCGGGGTGCTCGAATGAAAATACCCGGGAATCCGCAATCAAGTTCGGTTTGAAATGAATCAACTTGTCGACCATAGGCGTTGCGATCGATTTCAGCATCGATTAGAGGCACACCTCCGTCTTGCGGGTCACTGAGTAGAATGGCTCCAGCACAAGTAGCTAACACAGGGCGTGCCTCATCTACTCTGATCCAATCAAATATGGCAGGAAGTAGATTGCTGGCCTCATCATTGCCACGTAATCGCATCACTGTACTCTCTCCACCAGGTAACATGAGCGCATCAATTGTACGAATGTCGAGGTCGTGTCGTGTTCGGAGTTCGACGATTTCGACATCGATATCCAATTCGGTTGCGGCTGCATTTAGTGCATCCATATGCGCGTGGCGAGCACCCTGTAGCATCGCGATGCCGACGACGACCATCGTCTCGCCGAATCGCCCTTCCGCTTTCAGACCTGCCCTTATTCTGGCGCACTATGTGTGTCGTACTCTGAATTCTTGCATGAAGGCTACCAATGCTTCCACACTTTCGATTGGGCATCCATTGTACATACTCGCTCTAATTCCGCCGACGCTACGATGCCCTTTGAGTCCACCTAATCCTGCGTTTTCGGCTTCGTGAAGGAATACGCTTTCCAATTCTTTGTTGTGAAGTCTCCATGTGATATTCATCACTGAACGAGAATCCTTGGAAGCATGGGGTTTCCAGAATTCACTTGAATCCAATTCATCGTACAACAATGAGGCTTTGGCTTGATTTCGCTCAATCGATCCAGCCAGTCCACCATTGTCTTCTAGCCATTTGAATACACAATCCAATACGAAGATTCCGAAGGTGTTTGGTGTGTTGAATAATGAACCCTTTGAAGCATGTACATTGTAATCTAGCATCGTAGGTAAGTCATTACCTACTCTGGACAATGCCCACGGAGATAGGATGACCAAAGTAACTCCACTTGGACCAAGATTTTTCTGTGCCCCTGCATAGATCAAATCGTGGGCACTCACATCCAATGGTACACCAGCAATGTCTGAACTTGCATCGAGTACTCTTGGTTTCCCTCCACTGTCAGGATGGCGTTGATATTGTGTTCCGTACAGTGTATTGTTGGAGGTATAGTGGAGATATACAGCACCATCTCTAATCGTATATTCGCCTTGTTGGGGAACGGCTTTGAATCCGTTCGAAAAATCATCCCATCTTGATTGAGCATCGCCCACTCTCTGAGCTTCTTTGAGGGCCTTTTGTGACCAACCGCCTGTGATGAGATAATCAGCCTGTTCTCCGGGCTTCAGTAGATTCAGTGCACTCATGTAGAATTGGAGAGATGCTCCTCCTTGTAGGAACAATACAGTATAATCCTCAGGGATTGTTAACAATCGACGAACACGTTCCATTGCACTATCCACAACACGTTGGAATGTCTCACTCCTGTGGCTAATCTCGCATAATCCAATACCTGATTCCATGAGGTTAGGGAGTGCGCTAGCAACCTCTTCAACAACTGATTGCGGTAAAACCGCCGGCCCAGCGCCAAAGTTGTGGATGCGACTTGTTCGGGTCACATACACTGGTTACCGCTTCGGTTTTTCATGGCTGTGGCAACGAATCGTCTGTTAATCTTGGAAATTCAAATTTCTGGAGATTTTACAGGACTTGCACAAATGACATGACAACAGGGTTCCAAGAATTCTAATGGAACGAGGTGACCTCTAGCATACATTCGTTTTTCGTAGTCATCTAAATTTCGCCTCGAAACGTGATCATCCAAGTCGCCGCGTTTTTTCTTCAGCATCTTCACGATATTTTTCACATCGGCTACATACACATCATGTTCATTCACAACAACCCAATAGTCGGCCTTCTTTCGTGCAATCCCAAATCCTGACGCCTTCCAGGGGCTTTCTCGATTTTCTCTGCATTCGACTTCTAAGTAGTGATTTCCAGTGTCCATCGAGGCCCAATCAAAGCGCAACGCAATCATCGCTCCATCTGGCGCCTTACATGTTAGGCCATTTCCGCGCTCTTTTGGAGATAGCAGAGTCCACCCAAAATGGCTGGCGATGTCGCGCTCGTAATCAGCCAGTTCACTCATCTCATCACCGATTGGCGAATGTGGGATTATGTTTTGATAAATCCGGTACATCAATCTCCAAAGGAACTATTTCGGATAGGCATAACCACTTGATGTGACCCACAAATTGTCTGCCTTGTGTGATTTCACGATGCTCGATGCCGATGGTGACCTTGAAACATTCCTATCTGAGGCATCCGTCCACGATTTTGCCGCCATCTGCGTTTTACCGAAACATGTCGTTGCATCTAGAGCGAATTATGTTGGTACCATTGCTTGTGCCGCCGGTGGTTTTCCCAATGGTAATGGGCCATTACATGAGAGAATTGCAGAGGTCAAACAAGCCATTGTTGATGGGGCTGACGAAATTGACGTCGTACTCGATTTTGATGCATTAATGGAAGGTGACCGTGATAAGGTGGCCACCGACCTTGCTCAAATCCGTCATGCTTGTGGCGATCATATCCTCAAGGTGATACTGGAAACACCTGAATTGGATTTGGCATACGTAGAATTCGGTGCTCGCCTCGCTTTGGAGTTTGGTGCAGATTTCATCAAGACCTGTACGGGTCGACGAGGTGGCTGCACGCCAATGGATGCTAGGATTCTATCTGAATTGTTGGCGGAGTGGAGCCACGAGAATGCAGGCAAGGTCCGGGGCCTCAAATTGTCAGGTGGAATTAGAGAGCCTGGACAGGCCGAAGGTTACCTTGACATTGTTCGAACTGCTTTGGGTGACGGATTTGTTCACCCGGCCACATTCAGATTTGGAACATCATCAATTCTGATTGAGAATTGACCTGTTCATCCGTGCATGAGTTTGAAGTGCATTCTCCACACCCGACGTATTGGTGAGGGCATGGATGAAGACACTGAGGAAGGCATGTTCACCGCAGTGGGTGACATCGAAGATCCTGATTTAGTGAAAACCATCGTCCAAGAAGAGGCACCCGCCACTATTGCTGATGAATGGACTCCCTCTCTCAGATATCGCATTCAACAGAAGACTGGATGCGACGTTGGTATTTTTACAGAACGAGAAACATGGAAGGCATTCGCCATATCTGTCGTGATGTTTTCTTGCATTGCTTGGGCCGGGCTTTCCGTGTTTGGATTATCTACGGCATTGATGAATGAGGCGGGAGAACCTGAACAAACGCCTGAAATCCAATTTGAAACACTCAATCGAACAGGTATTGAATCAAATGTAACCAATGAAACAGGTTGGTTCAGTCTCAATGACCATCTTGGAAAGGTGGTCATCTTTGACATGATGGCGCGTGATTGTAGCAACTGTCACTACGTTCAGGAACATTTGGAAGATCACCTTGAGCAATGGCAAGAGTTAGCAAATACCTCGGGCCGAGACCTCGTCGTCGTCGGTTATGGCTCATACTATTACGAGACGATATCATATCTCAACAGCACTGGCGAGGCTTACCATGTCCCTGCATATCCAACTGGAATCGGCCATGATCAGGCTGCAATTATCAACGTCACCTCGGGAGAACGAGCAGACCCTGTTCGTCTATTCACACCCCAGGGTACGGGTCAAATTCCTGTTGTAATGGTCATTGACCATGAAGGGTGGATTGTTGCCAAGGAGAGTACTGGGACTCCGACGGATGGTTGGAAGTCATTTGATTCGGCAGTAGAAGTCGCCATTACTGGTCCACAGGAATCCATTGAAGAACTCAGAGTGTACGGGCTTGCAGATGAAGACACCAGTATGTTGGGCATTATTTTCCTCGGCCTCATGCTTTCGATTCTGGTATATTTTTCACCGTGCGCATTCCCTGTATTGCCCGGATTCATCTCATACTACCTCTCACTGGGTGCCAGGGAGGATGAACTGATTGAAGCCGGCAAACTACAAGGGAAAATGCCGAACTCACTTGTCATTGGATCACTTTCTGGACTTGGAATGTGGACTTTCTTCCTCGGTATTGGATTGGTCGCATTGGCGATGGGTAAGGCGTTCACAAGCAGTGGATTGGTCCATTATCTCGCTCTAGGAATCGCCATCCTGCTTTTTGTTCTGGGGTCATTTATGTTGATGGGTGGCACAGCTCATCTAATGGGATTCATCCAGAAGTGGATTGACAAATGGTCAACCACTGAGGCTGATGAGAAGTTCACTCCACGGAGAAATATGTATCTGTACGGAATTGGTTATGCCGCAGCATCAGTTGATTGTACGGCAGCAGCAGTCTTACCTTTCGTAGTCTATCTCTCTACCATTGGTACAGGAGCAGTGACCTATGGTCTTGGTGCGTTAATGGTTGGTTTACTGATTCTCATGATTCTCGTAACAGGAATCGTAGGACTTGGTCGCCAAGTTGCCATTGATTTCCTTCGTCGTGCGACAGGCACCATCAAATTGGTAGGGTCTTGGATGATGATGTTTGCAGGTCTGATGCTGACCATTTATCTGACACAGCCAGATTTGATGACTAAAATTCTGTGATGATATTTGTCGAATTCGCCTCATTAAATCTGAATAAACCAATCCGATTCTCTGATAAACTGTCGCCTACCGCCATCGAACCGAATGATTGACCTCATTCTAATTCTTGCGATTCTCATTGCCGCTTACATGGCGTGGAATATTGGTGCAAATGACGTTGCCAATGCGATGGGTACGAGCGTAGGCTCTGGTGCCCTTACTTTACGCCGTGCAATCATTGTTGCTGCTGTGTTTGAATTTCTCGGGGCGGTTCTCTTTGGTAGTCACGTGACGGACACAATTCGCAAAGGTGTTCTCGATTTTGGTGACGATGAAACACTCGCAGAATATTCTCAGGAATTGATGTATGGGTTCATGGCCGCCCTTCTTGCAGCCGCCATCTGGTTGACCATTGCCACAAAGTGGGGATTGCCAGTCTCAACGACACATTCCATTGTTGGTGGTGTTATCGGCATGGGTCTTTTTATTCGCCCGAGCGCAGTGAATTGGGACAAAGTTCTCGAAATTGTCCTATCTTGGATTGCCTCACCTCTTCTTGGTGCCATTCTTGCCTTCCTTTCCTTTTGGGTGATCAAGAAGGTGATTATGGAGCACGACAATCCAGTTGAACGAACACGAATAATGGCACCACTTCTGGCATTGCCCACCTTCTTCGTTCTCGGCCTGGCTCTACAATTCAAAGCACTCAAGGGGTTCTACAGCAATCTCGATTCGGCAGGATATATCAGTAAAGAAAATTGGCTTCCTGCTAAGGAAGGGACATCGTTCAATCCGATGGTTGAAGGTGCATGGATTCCAGCAAACTCACTTCTAGTCGCACTGGGAATTGGTATTATTTCAAGCGTGTTGATGTATATTTTCCTGCGCAAATATCAGTTCAAAGAAGAAGGATATGCTGGAGTTGAGCGTGTCTTCGTTTGGCTACAAATTATCACTGCATGTTACGTTGCCTTCGCTCATGGTGCCAACGATGTGGCCAACGCCATTGGTCCTATGGCTGCAATTTACCAAATCGCGGTCGATGGTACTCTGGCTGCTAGCGCTGAGGTCCCAATAGGGCTCCTCCTACTCGGTGGTGCAGGCATCACTGTCGGTGTGGCTACATGGGGATACAAGGTCATGGACACGATTGGTAAGAAGATTACACACATCACGCCCTCTCGTGGATTTGCTGCGGAATTCGGGGCAGCCACAACAGTACTCATTTTCTCCATGCCCTTCCTCGCTGTCCCTATCTCGACAACGCACACACTGGTTGGTGCTGTGGTCGGTGTAGGTCTAGCCGGCGGTGCATCGGCAGTTGATTTTCGAGTATTTGCAAAGATCGCCGCTTCGTGGGTGGCTAGTTTACCGGTCGCAGGTGTAGGAGCAGTCGTCTTCTGTTTCCTCTTTGCAATGAATCCGACCAACGTCCTCATCGTATCCGTCATTTCTGTGGGCATGGTCATTTATGTGATGACCAGAGATGAGATTGAGGTTGAAGATACATCCGTTCCAATCGTCGTCTCAGAGATGCCAATGGGTGATTCAACTCTTGGTGCACGCACTGTCTTCCAGGTATTCCATGAACATGCAATCGCCGTTGAAACCACTGTCAATCATATGTTACAAGCGGTCAATGATGCTGTATCTGGCAATGATCCTACTTTATCCATCAAATCCACTCAAGAGGCCGAATTGGCTGCTGATGATATCAAGGCAGAAATTCGAGATATGCTGGGTTCAGGTGTCCGTCTAGCTGTGAATAAGACGACCTTCTTGCATATGCTTGCACGACAAGATCGAATCGCGGACTATGCACAGAATGTCGCCGAACAACTTTCCTTCCGTCCCTTATACGAAAACGAGGAGGCACGCAGTCATTTGTTAGCGATGGCGGAGGTTGTATCCGAAACCGTTGCCAAGTACGAGGACACTGTCGAAATCCTGCACGACTTTGCTCTCTCAGGGTTTGCCAAGAAGAAGGCAGGTCCTCTGCATCAATTCATTCGTGATGTCAATTTGCTTGAACATAGAGCAGATGAGGTTGAGGTTGTTGCCGCATCTCATGTATTCACAGAAGGCGACGACAGTCCCCTTGCAGCCATGCATATGTATCGGGTTCTACAGCGCCTAGACGATGTTGCAAATGCTTGTGAAAAGGCTGCAAATGCCTTCCTGCCATTAATCTATAATTGATCAACATTCATCATTGATGATGGCATAATACTCGATTTTTGCATTTTTGGAATTACCACAAGGAATGCAATCAGGATGAGACTGGTTTGTGCCAGTTCGATGACCATCTGAGACCATCCTGCTACAGTGATTCCAGCTGCTGGTGGTTTCCAATCAATATTTTCAGGCATGAACGCGTATGATGTTCCTGATTGTCCAGGAGGTGGTCCACCACCACCTTGCCCACCTGATGGTTGACTGTCCACATCAGCAATTCCATGGTAGCACAATAGGAAGTACGGAAAACCAATCATTGCAACATCATTGTTACTTTGATCTGTGACCAGAAGTGGTGAGCCTGATAATGGTGTACTGACATAGTGATAGATACCTTCTGGATATTCAGGAGTGGGGCCAAATCGACCATTACATTCATCTAAATCGCCTAGACCTTCGAAATAGTTCCAATCATCAATTCCGTTGTAACCTTGATCTCCCGATGGATTGTCATTGGTCCTTTCAACGGCATATGATGAGGTGATAGCACGAATATTTCCGTCATCACCATATCCGTACATTCCATAGATAGGATATCCATCAAACGCCCAACCAATGATTGGACTGTGGTACTCGTCTTGTAATTTCTCAATTTCGTAGTCGCTCATGTCTTCTCCAGTTGCAGCATCCCAGAATTGACATTGAGCGTCATAGTGGTAGTGGAAATTTTTTCCAGCAGAATGGCTTGTACACCATCCAAGGAAAATTGGTTGGCGGTCCTCATCAAAATAATCGAAGTGCAGTGCGACTGCATCTCCTCCTGGACCTTCTTCAGGTCCATACATTGGGACCCCATTGACGGCAACTGCAACTGCTCCACGGTTAGGTGCACATTCCCATTCACCTTGAGCCGCTGGGCAATCGGTGGAACTGTGTCCACCACTTGTATCATTCACAGGATTGAGAGTAATGTGCCATTCTAGGTCCACTTCATCTGCACAGCAACCCATGGTCGATAGGAAGTCGTGGTTTGGAATGCCATTTGCATCTACGACCATTTCGCCATTTTGTGTTGCGACAGATACTTCGCACTGGAACCAAGGTCCAGAACCGCCACCTCCTGCTGAATTCGCGCCATTGTTGTTTCCAGAGTAACCATTCTCTGAATTCCAATCCTTGACCCAGGGCCCTTGTCCATCTTGGCAGAGCCATGAATCTTGAGGTTCCCAAATAATCGCCGGGCATCCTGTTGAATCGACCACGATGCCGGGAGCAGTGCCGGGACAAGCATCATCAGGATCGTTGACTCCATCGTTGTCATCATCATCATCACAACCATCAGGCAGATTGTCATCATCACTGTCAGACAAGTCATCATATCCTGGGCACATGTCATCATCATCAGATATACCATCACCATCGGAATCAACCAAGGAATCACAACCATCGGGGATTCCATCGCCATCGACGTCGATTGTATCGTCATGCCCGGGACACTGATCATCAGCATCTGAGACGCCATCCCCATCCTCATCTCTCTGACTATCGCTACAACCATCGGAGTGTACTGGTTCACCAGGTGGAGTATCATCGCAGTCATCATCGTCATCTTCAAATCCATCCATGTCGGCATCAGGAGTTTCTTCGTATAATTCTGGAATCGTATACTGTACGACTGTACGCGTCATCGAAAATAGTCCGCAATCAGCAATAAGCTCACCTTGATGATTGGTCGCATTGTAATCTAGAGGGATTGACCACTGGTCTACGATCAATTGGCTAGGGAGGATATCTTGTCCCATTGGCTGAAATGATATGGTACATGTTTCAGGGAAAGCATGCTCTACCTCTCCTACAATGTTTGCTTGTGCACTATTTTCAGGTGGCGCAACAAATGTCATCGTGAGTTCTGCAGCGGCTTCATCTGGATACAACATTTCAGCATTTGCATATGATTCGCCGGAATACAGCCCTTCTTCATCCGTGGCGTTCACAATCATCACCCATTCACTTGGTTCAGTAATGGGGGCAATTATTGACCACGTACCATCTGAATTGACTGCGATATTCCACGGTCCCATTGAATTACTATCGTTGATCGGGTCGACCAATCTAATTTCTACAGCCACCGTATCAGGAGTCTCATCGGCAACCAAACCAGCAATCATGAATGAATCAACGCCGTAGGCGTAGACAGTGTCGGATACTGATACCATTGGTGCAATATTAGACGGTGCACTTGTCGTGTTGGTATCATCTACAGGTTCTTGTGTTACAATTGCATCATCATTTGCTTCCATACCTGCAATGAAGCCCATCGCTCCACCGAACACAAGGATGCCTACCAACAACGCAGCCATTGCTGCGACCTTGCCATCTACCATGCGCTGCATTGAACTGCAATGCCTTATGATGATACTTCTTCCATGGGTTGCGCTTCCAATCGATCTAAACTGGGTTGAACTTGCCACCTCCATAATGCAGCAAGTAGAATGATTGCTGTCACGAGGTCTAGGATGAAATGCTGCTTTGTGGTAAGAATGGATAAGGACATGAGAATCCACCATATGGCAACTGCCCATTGTTTGATGGGCTGATGTTTCCACCATCGAATGGCGAAGAGCGTGAATAATCCAGCCGTACTAACATGTAGACTTGGCCAAGAGTTGTAAGGTGAATCCATGAACCATAGACTTTCGAACATCGATAAGAAAATTGGATGCATTGTATCGACTGCATCCTTGGCTTGTGAACGAATATGTACTTCGCCCGGGCAAATGATAAACCAAAGATTTGAGATGAATGCGAGGACGATTAGCGCCTGACTCAACAACAATGCTTCATGTCGTGCTTTCTTCGTATCGGGCATTGAAAACAAAGGCAATGGATAGAAGAAATAGAACAGCGATTGATAGATAATGACAGTCCAAGCAATGAATGGAATTGAGAAGTCCATTGAGGTTGTAGGATCAAAGATAGTCACTCCGCGCCAAGCCATGAGGTGATTGGTAATGAGATAGAGAGGGGCGACTATTACAATGTCAATGACGGCCATCGCCAATAAAAATCCAATCCGAGTTTCTCTAGCGAGTGGAAATTTCCAAATTGACCAAATGTTGAGAATCCTGTCGCGCACGCGAACACCTCACTTGAGATTTCGAGTGAATGATTGGATGCCAGTAATATGGCGTGCCAAAATCAAGTTGTGAATGTCGTGTGTCCCTTCGTAGGTTTTGACAGATTCAAGATTGTTCATGTGACGCATGATTGGATATTCGCTGGTCACACCATTTGCACCATGGATATCTCTAGCTACCCTTGCAATGTCCAGGGCGATGTCAACATTGTTCATTTTGGCAAGACTAACAAACTCTGGAATCCAATTGTCGCTATCGACCTTTTGTCCTAGGTGGTAGGCGAGCAGTTGCGCCTTTGTAATCTCCCGAAGCATGGTTGCGAGTTTCATTTGAATCAATTGGAAAGAGGCAATGGGGTGGTCGAATTGAATTCTCTCGAGAGAGTATTTCTTTGCCGCATCAAAGCAGGCTTGAGCTGCCCCAATACTACCCCATGCGATCCCGTATCGTGCACGGTTCAAACATGAGAATGGGCCAGACAAACCCTTTGCCTCGGGTAATAATCGATCTTTCGGAATTTTACAATCTTGGAATACAAGTTCACTTGTGACAGATGCTCGAAGACTGTGCTTGCCTTTCTGTTCAGGTGCACTGAATCCTTCATCACCCATTTCGACAATAAATCCTCGAATCACTCCATCCAGTTTTGCCCAAACAATTGCAAGGTCACAGATTGTACCATTTGTAATCCACATCTTGGCACCATTCAGAAGATAATGGTCGCCCTTGTCTTCGGCTTTGGTAATCATGCCTCCTGGATTTGAACCAAAATCTGGTTCTGTGAGCCCAAAGCAACCGATTAATTCACCAGTGGCCATCTTTGGTAGATACTTGTGTTTCTGTTCTTCTGTACCGAACTTGTGGATGGGGTGCATAGAGAGTGAACCCTGAACACTGGCAAATGAACGAAGTCCACTATCTCCTCGCTCTAATTCTCTACATACAACCCCGTAAGCGGTGTATGACATACCTGCACATCCGTACTCTTCAGGAACTACCATCCCAAGAATACCCATTTCACCAAGGTCGTTAATCCATTCTTGGGGGAATGTCCCATCAAGATAATGTTGTTCGATATTTGGAATGACCTTTTCATCAACCCAATCGCGAACCATATCGCGTAGCATAATTTCCTCGTCATTCAGAAGGTCGTCGACGTTGTAGAAGTCCAATGCCTCGTACGCCATAGTCAACGCGCACAACAACCCCCCTTTGAACATTGGCTACGCCCCCCAAGGGGGGCGAATCAACGATTTTTCTTGGACCGGGCTAATTTCTTAGCATCTTTTTCTGCAGCCACTCTACGTTGTTCACTCGCTTCGTGTTTGGAATTTCGGCGTTCGTGATATTTGCGTTGTAGAGTTTCACTATTCATGAAAATCAATCCCAAAACAACACCAGGGACTGCGATGATGACCATGGCTCCAACCACATATGAAATCATACTGTCAGTCCAAGCATTGCTTTCTATTTCTGGATGAAATTGGATGATGGCTCCATAGGATGTTACGAGGTAACCGACATAATCGTCATCCACTGTTGTCCATGATCCGACGAGTCGTTCACCCGCCAATGCACTGCTAGCATTCATCACATCACTATTCGATATCCATCCATACGCTTCGTCATCTGGGATGTCCCACGCGATGACTTGAAATGGCGACATCGTGATTAGTGATTCACCAGTGACTCGTTGATGAACATGGGTAAACTCTCCCTGTATTTCGTATAGGATTTTGATCATCACTACGGATTGTTCTGGATGGTCGGTGTCTAAACTGATGATCCCAACGCCACGTTCGTCACCAATGGCAATACATTTGTCACTAAATGGGTCTGCACAACTAACGCCGTGCCACATTCGTGATTCTCCACCTATCCAGTACAACGTGTGTTCTGTTCGACTGTCGACAATGGCCAATCCATCATCGAGTGTTGAAATCAGGCAGAGGTTAATTTCGGGATGACAATCGATATCAGTGATTTGACTACCACTCTCAGTGACAAGCAGTTCAAACACAGCATTCCCTGACTCTCCTTCGTGATAGGCCCAAATCCACCCATCTTGGCCACCTACATATGCGTACGAACCAGCCGTATTCCATGTCACTGCATGGATATCGATTCCACTGAGTTGCCCTGCAGTATCTACAGTTGTCAGCGAATGGTCTTCCTCAGCATATCGAAGCAAAGTTCCTCCATCGCCTCCAAGTAATGCTGTATTGCCTCTTGGATGCCAACTAATTGAGCGAAACGTTTCCACATTTTCGTGAGCCAATTCGATTTGTTCATTTGGATTATCGCCATCTAATAGTCGTGCATATCCATCGGCACCCGCAACGAGGATTTTCTGTGTTGATGAGCCACCTGAAGCCACCGCCTCAAGCCCAAGGTCCCCTTCTGACAACCAAATGGGGTTCTCCAATTCTACTGCCGAGTCAGTTGCTGCCGCATTCATTGCAATACTCGGGAGGAATAGTAGGGCGACCAGCACCACACATAGGTGGGTTCTCGTGGACATTACCCCGCGGACTCCAGTCCCCCGTATCACCCTTGTTGACGACTATGCCGAGCCGCGACCCTTAACGACGTGTTACCACTCGGAGGTGGTATGGAGACGTTTGAAGTCAAGCGAGGATTAGTCAAGAAGTTAGCAGCAGATGGAGGTTTATCTGGTCTGGCGAGCCAACATTTTGATGTTGTAAATGGTCAAGGTGACGCCTTTGAAGGGAGTCATGGAATCATGACGAGTATCACAGCAGAATACAACGCTATGGGCAAATTAGTGGTCGATGTAAACCAAGAGCGACCTGATTTTGACGACCCTGATGCGATGGAGGTCGCGATGGATAGTCGCAAGCGTTGGTCGGCATTCCTCGATGAAGCCACAGGATATTCAGCCAAGCAGCGTGGTGACAAAGCGAAGGAATTCGCCAAGAAGGCATCAAAGGCCAAATCTGGAATCAGCCAAGCTCGAAAATTCATGGAGATGGCCACTAATCTTTCTGATGATACCAAGGCAGAGGCTGAATCAATGATCGAGGAAATCGAAGCAGCTCTTGAGGCTGGTGACAATACAAAAGCAGCCGGTCGCGCAGAAAAACTTGGTAAGTTACTGGGATGAAGTACAACACTCTATAGGCGATTATAATGGATGCAGAAACTCGACTAACGATGATTACTGGGGCTGCCCAGGAAGTCGTGGGTGTCGAACATCTCACCTCGCGAATCGAAGATGGTGGTACAATCAATGCATATGTGGGATTTGAACCGAGTGGAAAGGCACATGTCGGTTGGAAAGTGATTTCCCTCAATTTACGAAGGATGCTTGACGCTGATGTAAATGTCATGATTTTTATGGCTGATTGGCATGCTTGGGTAAATGACAAATTTGGCGGGGACATGGAAAAAATACAGATTACTGCCAAGTATATGGAAGAAGTATTCCGTGCATTATTGGACCATCCTGATGAAGGGGATGGCCCTGGTCAGATCAGATTTGTGTATGCCTCAACACTCATGGAGAGTGGTGATTACTGGGCTCGGGTTCTCCGCTGTTCAAAGAACATGAGTCTATCACGAGTTCGACGTACGTTCAGTATCATGGGTAGGGGTGAAGACAGTGAAGATGGGGACTTGTCAAAATTCTTCTATCCAGCCATGCAGGCAGCTGACATTTTTGAGATGAACATCGACATCGCAATTGGTGGCATGGATCAGCGTAAAGCACACATGTACATGCGAGAAGTTGCAGATCATTGGGGTTGGCCCAAGGCCACCTGCATCCATACTCCAATCATTTCTGGCCTGAAGAGTGCAGGCTCTCGAATGGATTCATTTGACCATAAAATGTCAAAATCCGATCCTTCGGGTGCAATTCTCCTCCACGATGGTCCTGAACGTATGCGCAAGAAGATGCGAAAAGCCTACCTTGATGTTGAGAAAGACGATTCTCCAATCTATGAATTACTTCGATACGTGATTCTACCTGAACAAGGTTCGATTACCGTGACCCCCAATCCTGAATATGGCGACCCCTCCACATACAACTCTGTAGAGGCTTTCATCCAAGCAGTTGGAGATGGAAATGTACATCCATTGGATGCTAAATTTGCTGTGGCAGATGCGGTTTCTGCGAGCCTCCAAGGATTGACCAATCATTTCGATGAAAACCCGGCGGCATTGCAAGCAGTTTCAGAAATCACGGGACAGTGAGTGAATACTGACTCATGATACATCGCGTCCACAGATTGAATACACTCGCATTTGTATGGTATCCTGATGTTTGCCCACATTGAAGCGATGTCCTACGCATCATTCAAAGACAAAGACGAATCGGCCGGAACCATACTTGGGGGGATTAGTGATGACCAATGTTGGAATTGATGATATTGCGATTCATTTCCCTCACCTATATCTGGACATGAAAGATTTCGCAGAAATGCGTGGTGCGGATTATGGTAAACTCAACAAAGGACTTGGTTTAAGCGCAATGTCGGTACCTGACTTTCACGAAGATACTGCAACCATGGGTGCAAATGCAGTTACTCGTTTAATTGATCGTAATGGCCTTGACCCAAGCAAAATCGGTCGTATGTATCTTGGAACTGAGAGTGCCTTGGACGGTGCCAAGCCGACTGCGACCTATATTCTGGATATGCTTACCCAAAGATACGGTCCACGATTTGGAGACGATTGCTTTCGAAATTGTGACGTTGTCGACATGACATTCGCTTGTATCGGGGCAGTCGATGCCTTACACAATACCCTAGATTGGGTCGCTCGTGGTGGCGATGATGGTGAACGTATCGGCATTGTCGTCTTCAGTGATAACGCGAAATACGACCTTGAGTCTGCTGGAGAATATACACAGGGTGCAGGAGGCGGTGCTCTCCTCATCAGATATAATCCACGATTGTTGACCATTCCAGATCGTTGGGGAGTTTCCACTTCACCCGTACATGATTTCTTCAAGCCACGACGTGAAGTATCCATTCGTTCAGTGATATCTCATGTCATGCAACTTGCCAAGGAAACTGGTGCGTCAATGAAGGAAGGCTTGGTCGACCGAATGATTCGACATTTGCCAGAATCAACCGTTCGTCGCCTTGGCATTTTTAGCCATGGCGAACACACGGTTCAAGTTCATCGCGATGAACCTGTATTTGACGGTCAGTTCTCCAATCAGTGCTACCAAGATGCTGTGACAGAGGCCTTCCGTGATTTCCGAGAAAAGGCCGTCAAAGATGGCCGTTGGAGTTATGATGATCCTACTGTTCTGACGGAGGATTGGAAACGCATCATCATGCATCTTCCATACGCGTTCCAAGCAAAACGAATGTTCCCTGCCGTCTTTGCCTATGAACGAAGAGAACGCGCATCATGGGATGATGTGGAAGATGAAATCGGTTTGCCTCCTAGTCTAGATGACTTCGATGAAACTCCTGAGGGTGTCATTGAGCACGAGAAAGCGATGGATGCTTATCGAAGAGCCATTTCAAAGACTGAAGCCTACCGTGAATTTCACGCTGAACGCATTGAGAAGGGCCAGCGTGCTAGTAGTCTGATTGGAAATCAATACACTGGTTCAATCTTCCTTGCCATGATGTCAACGTTTGAATCGGATTACGAAGCGGATTCACTCTTAGAAGGTAATCGATTTGGATTGTGTGGGTATGGTTCTGGAGCCAAAGCGAAGGTGTTTGAGGGAATCGTCAGTGATCGTTGGCGAGAAGTTGTTGCCAGTTGGAATATGTTTGAGCGAATGGCTGGTCGTTTGGCCATTGACAAGGTGACCTACGAGGCATTACACAAGGGAACCTACGAGGGTTCAGTGGTCATGCCAAGAGGCGAGTTTGCATTGGTTGAAGTCGAAGAGGAGGGTGTCAGAGAAGGTGCCCGAAACTATACTTGGGTTGAATGAGACTTCTCAAGTGCTACAGCGAATCGTTCATAGAGGGACTTCAGGTGGTCGCATCACCGTAGGTGATGAAGAATGGCCGACATTGCAGTATTGCTCAAACAAGTACCAGATACCAACGCGAAAATAGTTCTGAATGACGGTCGCGTTGATGAATCTGTCATCAAAAAATGGTCCATGAGTCCTTATGATGAGTACGCCCTTGAGGCCGCATTGAGTTTAGGCGGTTCCATTACAGCGATTACGTGTGGACCAGATCGATCAAAGAAGATGCTCACTGATGCTGCGGCAGTTGGTGCTTCTGAATTACTACACATTTCAGTAGATGATTTGTCTACCTTAGATTCTATTCGTCTTTCAAACATCCTTGCTGCTGCGGTCAAGAAAACAGGTGCATCTGTAGTCTTCTGTGGAAAGCAAGCTGCTGATACCAATGCTGGTTCAACTGGTCCAAACGTGGCCAATCTTCTCGGTTCAAGTTGCGTGACAATGGTCAGTGAATTATCTGGCGATTCTTCTGAATTTGTTGCTCTTCGACCAAGTCCTGATGGTATGGAGAAAGTGAGTATATCATCACCCTGTGTTATTTCGTTTGACAAGACCTCAAACGAGTTACGTCGGCCAAATGTCAAAGGAATTATGATGGCTAAGAAGAAGGCTATTGAATCCATTTCACCTGACGATTTGGGCGTGTCAACTGCGATGGAATTACATATGGCTACGCACCATTTTTGTGGTTTGAATGCCCCCGAAGAGAAATCTGCTGGACAAATGTTTGAGGGTGCTGAATGCGTTTCTGATGTGGTGAGTAAATTGCGTAGTGAGGCCAAGGTCATTTGAGGAGTGTGATGAGAAATGAGTACAATTATTGCTGAAACAACTGGTTCCAATCTACATCCTGTCACTGCTCAATTGGTGAGTGCTTCAAATGGTGATGTCATTATTTGTCCGGGTGGTGTCGGTGCATCTGACGCTGCAAATATTGCTGGCGTATCCAAAGTGATCACTGTAGAAGGTGATTGCTTTTCATCATTCGATGGTGCAGCATGGGCAGCAGCAATGAGCGGTTTGACTTCAGATGGACGTGTCATTCTCGCAGCCACTCCAAGAGGACGTGAACTTGCCGCACATATCGCCGCTTCACGAAATATACCTGTGATTCAAGATGTCACTGGAGGTAGCCCTAGTCTAATCATGCACCGCCCGGTCTATTCTGGTAAAGCGATTGAGCATGTGAAGTGTGAGGGGGATTGTGTTGTCACCATCCGTCCGAATTCTTGGCCGGCAGCAGCAGATGGGGGGAATGCAGAGCAATCCACAGTCAATCAATCTGCTGATGTCACAGTAGCAGTCAAGGAAGCCATTGCCAAGGCAAGTGAGCGCCTAGATGTTTCAGATGCTGACATCATCATATCTGGTGGTCGTGGAATGGGAAGTATTGACAATTGGAATGAATTGGAGAAGATAGCAGATCAACTTGGAGCAGCAGTAGGTGCTTCCAGAGCAGTTGTCGATGAATGGGGTCTATCTCACAGTATCCAAGTGGGACAAACTGGCAAGGTTGTCAATCCCAGCCTCTACATTGCCGTTGGAATTTCTGGAGCCATTCAACATCTTGCAGGTATGCGTTCAAGCAAGTACATCGTTGCCATCAACAAGGATGCGGACGCACCGATTTTCAGTGTCGCTGACTATGGAATCGTTGCCACTTGGGAGGATGCACTTCCAGCACTCGCAGAGGCACTTTCCAACCTTTGAGATGATTCAAGTGGATGCCTCATTGGTCGTTGAACCAAGTGCGGAACATGATGCATCAGTCATTTGGATGCATGGTTTAGGTGCATCTGCCAATGACTTTGTCGATATGCCGCGTTTGATTATGAGGCCAGGTACGCGTTGGGTATTTCCAAATGCTCCCGTCCGCAAAGTGACTTTGAACAATGGCTGGAGGATGAAGTCGTGGTTCGATATCCGTTTCCTTGGAGGCGATTCAGTTGCTGAAAATCGGGAATGCCCCAAAGAAGCAGCAGAATCTTCTGAGATCATTGCTCAATTGATTGAAGATGAGCACAACAAAGGAATCCCCTACGAACGCATTGTATTGATTGGATTCAGTCAGGGTGGGGCCATGTCGTTGTATACTGGTTGCAGGTATCCTCATCGATTGGCTGGAATGATTAGTTTGTCTTCATATCTATTATTTCCAGAGAATCACATGGCCTCAAGTCACTCTCAAAATCGAGACACACCAATCCTAATCTGTCACGGTTCAAGAGATGACATGGTTCCCGTTTCAGCAGGTGAACGAACTGTGAAATTCTTGGAGGCGAATGGTTGGCCTGTATCCTTCCACACCTATCCAATGTTCCATGAGGTCTGCATGGAAGAAATTCGTTGTATCGATTCATTCCTTCAAGAAATCCTTGATTAATCATCTAGCAAATCAAAGGTCTCATCCCTCGCGCTTCCCGCGACTTGGACAGTCACAGTATCGGTGGATGATTCTCGCATAGGGTCTGTTATCGTGAGTGTAAATGTGTGATTTCCAAGCGGAAGTTTTACCTTAATTTTCTCAGTTTTTCCGATTAATTTTGAATCAGTATCTCTCCATGCCCATTGTTGAATTCCATGGGTGCCCGGGGATGAATTGGACCCATCGAGTAGAATGATTGCTGTCCCATCATCACCTGCACCAACCTCTTGGTCCTGTCCTGCATCAGCAGTAGGTGCGATACTTTGGATGAATTCTTCATCGGAAAGATCAGTCAAGATATCGTCACCATCATCCTCAATCATTGCAATTTGTTCGATTTCATCATCCAACATCGCCATCAAATCGTCATCAATTTCTGGACGTTGCCCTTCACTAAACATTGCTCTTTCTTCATCAGTCAATAACGCCGCAACATCATCTCCATCATCAGCATACAATTCATCATCTTCTGCTGCAACGACAGTTTTCACTTCGACTCCATCTTCAAATGGTAACAAATCATCATCAATCCCAGCATCATTTGACAAAAGATACGGCGTTGCATCAGGGTTTACAATTAAGATACGATTTTCTCGAGTGTAATCATTTTGATTGTCACCAGAAATTGCAATTCGTTCATGGTTTTTTGATACCTGAATATTCTGAACCAAACCACTATGTTCACATCTCCACAATTCCTCACCATCTACTCCGATACGATACAAATGGAACCAAGATGCGACTAGAACATCTTCTCCGTGTCGCTGAATGTCAGAAATTGAGTATGCATTTCTCCAAATCCGCTCATGAGTTAGATCTTGATTGATTTTGATGACCTGACCATCGAACAAACCAGCTAGGGCTCCAACACCGTCAGTATACATACACACTGCTCTAGCATCGATTTCTTCAATGAACATTCGATTGCCCGATGAATCCCAACTCTCTAGGGCAATCTGAGGAATATTGTCAGCAGTTAGCCCAAGTGCTTCTCTGCAAATGATCAATGTGCCATCGTGGAGAAATGTCATCGCACTGATAGTTTCTCCATTTTCTGCATCAGGTGAACGGCTCCATGACAAGTTCCCATTGTTGTCTAGGATGTGAATGGTTCCTTCATCGTCAGCAACGGCGATAGATGTACCATCTGTTGCCAAACAGAGACGCATTAGTTCTCCAGATGAGAATTGGCCACGTAGAATTCCATTTTCGTTGAGAATATGTAATTGACGACCCCCATCGATGCAAGCGATGATTGTCCCGTCGTCAGAAATTGCCAAGTGATCACAACCTCCTCCAAGCGAATGTGACCATCGATGTCCACCCAGTCGTTCATGCCCATGTAGGTCTGATGAATGGGTTCCAAGGACAATCATACCATCTTTGGCGATTTCAAGATGGCTGACTACATCATCGACCGTGAATGAATCTAGAGGCGTTATTTGATTATTTGAGAAATCGATTAATCGAATCACACCATCATCACTAGCCCATGCAATCCAATCTCCCATCGCTGAAATTGCCATCGCTCTAGCAATGGTTTCACATTCGATTTGTTCTAGCGGGTCGATGACCATCGGCATGTGACTCAAGCGGCGACTGTCTCGGATAGGACTTGAGACTGCCGCCATATCGATTTTCAATCGAATACTGTAGTTCGTAATGATTCAATGTTATTCTCAGACCAGCCAACTAGAGGTTCAAGATTGACAAGTGGTGTCCGAATCTCTTCATTTTTTCCTACAGTTGTAGGTGCATTCTCGATCCTAGAACCGACAATGCCCCATGGTTCTGCAATCCGATTTTTCCCAGGCCCTGTGACCAGAGATTGAACCTCAGGATGATTGGTCAATATTGGGTCCCACTGTACTAGGGCTTCAACATCTCCAGACAATGCTCGAATTCGACATCCCCTCCTCATCATGAGCCAAGCAGATAGGATGTCCAATTCACAATCTAGATGGGCGTGAATCAGTCCCTGAACCCCAGATGGAAGCCCCCCTGGTCCCATCATTCTCTCATCTAGTAGACGGGCATTTTCTGGGAATAGGGCAATTCTAACTTCCCATTGGGGATTGGATAAATTGACGGTAAGATGTGGCGCTAAATCAAGAATTGCTGCGCCAGTTGCACCTGCAAAGGTTTGACTTGTCCACTCTCCTTTTTGCCCATGACGTTTGCAACGGACCGCGAATGAAGTTCCTTCATCGAGTTCAGAAATTGAGTCTAGGGCTACCTTTGCAACCTCTTTTGGATCTGGCTCAATATTCGTATATGGATCGATTGCATATACGCCAAAAGTATGGCGTAATGCATCTTCAATGTTTTCAGAATCGTCTCCTTCTACGAACATCAATCCTCCATCAATTCGTACGGATGCACTCGCGCCTCTCACTAGACATTGCGCCTTCAGTGTGTTCCGAATCACTTGAGTAAAATGCCTGCGAACAGGTTTCGATTTTAGCCATGATTCGCCCATCCGGACGATCCATTCTGCCACATTAACACCTCAGGGCTCGTTGTGGATCTCAAGGATCTCGTCGTTCTTCATCCGCTTTTTTTTTGCGGCATCGTTTCTCATGGCTTCCAATGCAGCCAGATATTCTTCATCAATATCTTTGGTAACATATTCGCCGTTGAAACAGGATGTATCGAAATCGGTGACCCCGCAAGTTCCTCCTTGACAGGCTTCAATCAAGTCTTCAAGACGTTGGTACATGAGCCAATCTGCGCCAATGGCTTCTGCGATTTCTTCTGTCGTCTTTCCGTGTGCAATATATTCGGCTGCAGCAGGCATGTCGATGCCGTACACGTTGGGATGAATTACGGGTGGTGCTGCACTGACGAAGAACACATTCTTCGCCCCAGCATCACGAGCCATTTGCACAATTTTACGACTGGTATTGCCTCTAACAATGCTGTCATCAACCAACAGGACCCTCTTGTCTTCGAATTCGTAAGGGATTGGATTGAGTTTTTTGCGAACCGATTCCTTTCTGATTTCTTGTCCTGGCATAATGAAGGTTCGACCAACGTAACGATTCTTGACAAAACCTTCACGGAATGGAACATCGAGATCTTTAGCTAGATCCATGGCAGCAATACGTCCACTATCGGGGACTGGAATCACGACATCGATTCCATGGTCAGGATATTCATTGGAAATTCGCTCTGCCAGTTTACGCCCCATTTTCAATCTAGCACGATGGACACTAATGCCATCCATGACTGAATCGGGGCGAGCAAAGTACACGTGTTCAAAGATGCAGGGTGTATACGAGGCCTCCTTGGCGCACTGTTTTTCGAAAATTTCACCACCTGCTGTGATGAACACTGCTTCTCCTGGGCTGATGTCTTTGACAATTTCAAAGCCGAGCGCGATTAATGCCACTGACTCTGATGCCATGACCCATTCATCGCTACCATCTTCTGCAGTTCTACGTCCAAGGATGAGTGGTCGAATCCCCCATGGGTCACGGAATCCAACGACCCCATAGCCGGTAATCATCGAAATAATCGCATATCCACCCCGGCAGCGATCATGGACACCAGCTACGGCATGGAAGACATCTTCAACATTGAGATATAGATCATTTTCAATGGATAATTTTCCACGCTTTTGTAACTCATGGGCAAAAATATTCATGAGTACTTCTGAATCGCTATTCGTATTGACATGTCGAAGATCTTCAACATATAATTGGTGAGCAAGTTCTGCAGCATTTGTTAGATTACCATTGTGTGCCAATGAGATACCATAAGGTGAATTTGTGTAAAATGGCTGTGCTTCGGCACATGATGCAGTTCCTGCAGTTGGATAGCGCACGTGTCCTACACCCATGTGTCCTGCTAGTCGTTCCATGTGGTGTTGTTGGAATACATCTCGGACAAGTCCATTCGATTTTCGGTGGTACAATTGTTCACCTTCACAAGTGACAATTCCCGCAGCATCTTGTCCTCGGTGTTGTAACACTGTGAGTCCATCATAAATGAGCGGTCCAGCGGAATTCTCCATCCCGGTGACGATACCGATGATACCACACATCGCCAGACCCGACCATTGCTCCAATCGGGGGGCTTTAGACTTTGACGGCTCCCCACAAGTTGCCCATTCGGCGATTACTTCTTCTGATACATGGTTCGATTTCGCTTATTCCAGCGATAACCACGCATTCGTGCCGTTTCACCATAACCACATGATGCACAGACATGCTTCTGCTTGTGATAGGAATGTTTTCCACAACGCCTACAGCGAATGTGTGTGGATTTCTGACGCTTGCCCATACTTGGGGTACCCTTACTCATGAACTCACCTCAGCGGCTCGGCGACCGACCATCCGTATATCAGGGTTCCCACACGCCCTAAGGGCGTTAGGTTTCTAATCCTCGACTTTGTCACTATTCAGCAGCGCAACATCCCCACCTGTGGATTCCATCTCCAGTAATGGGTCAGGTGCATGTTCGCGTCCTGTAACAAGTGCCAATAGTAATCCTAGGACCAAACCGATCGCAGCCACTGTCGCAGTCATCCCATTGAGAATCATCCCTCCCTCTGTTCTCATCGCATCTAAGGCATCAATCGTTGATTGCCCATCAGCTTGGATGATTGAAGATGTGATTGCCAAACCAATGGTGGAAAGTAAGGTCAAGCCAATGACTTGTTCTTGCCATCGCATATGTCGATGCAATGCAGCAAGACTGACCAATAGCAATCCAATACTTGTCATTGTAAAGGCCAGTGTCAACCCGACTAGGAAATTGTCCAAGGCATCTGAAATATTCGTCCCTCCCGACAATTGCCATGCAATGAGGTCCATTCCGATGATAATCAGAAGTAGTAGCATGGCGATGAGTCGCCACCAGGGCCCTCGATCTTCGGCAGCCATTATTCTGCCTCCCCGATGCCTAGATTTTCTTTCAGAACAGAACTAACTCTGGCTTTTTCAGCCTCACTTAATGGGGCAACAACATCTGGATCTGGTGCCCTTCTCTCAGCGATATAGACCAAGCCAATGAATGACATTATGGCCAATATCATTCCAATAATTCCACCCCATATTACTGTGATTTTCTCCCAATAAATTTCCAACCATCCATCTGAATCAAGATTGGATGATCCATGTTGTAGAATGTTGACGAACAAAGCACCAGATGCAATCGCAAGAAGAGATAGGGTTATTGCTTCTCGATGTCTTTCATCTCCCATCAATACACAGAAGGCTCCACCCATGGTTGACATCATGATGATTGCAATGAGGAAGATCAGAACCCATGCTCCCCAAATGGCCTCTCCAATCCCATGGGTCCATGCATCGGGAGGGTCAGTGGTCAACATCCATGCAATCCAAAGCAATCCTCCGATGGTAATCAGAAATCCAAATGGACGCAAACCTCGAGGCAGTGGGCCGACGGGTGACGGTCCAGAAAATGTAGCAATGAGGGTACCTGTGGCCATCATGCCAACTGGAATCATCATGTTTAGAAGGACAGCTAATAATGCAATTTCAGCACCATCTCCTCCCTTTGTTTCAATACTCCACCACCCGAGTATGATTATTGCACCTAGGAATGTGACGAGGCTCATTTTTCGCCTCATATCCTCTTTCTCAGTCAACCAAAATCCCAGGGAAATACAAATCATTGCCAATGGCAACCAAAAACCAAACCACGGATTGGATAACGTAAGGCTGGCCGCGTCTGCCATTGTGCCTTGGAACACTCTCAGGTTCATCAGGTTCACGGTGTAATGAGGTCGCAGTCAATCGTTTTCAATGCTCATCGTGCGCGACACCCTCATATAGAGGTCGATGGTCGCAGGCTCGCACCCATAGGGTGAGGAGTGTCAAACATGGTCAAGATGCCACGACAAGTCAAGCGCTACAGTCCATCTGCTGGCAAGCATACACTCCATACGGTTGAACGTGTCAAGAAGCGTCGACCAAGTGAATTGAAGTGGGGTCAGCGAAGATTCCGCAGAGTCACTGCTGGTTATCGTGGTTTCCCACGTCCTAAACCATCTGGCGAAAAGCCAACCAAGCGAGTTAACATTCTCTATCGTTGTACTGAAACAGGTAAGGCGCATACGCCACCATGTCAGCGAGCAAGAAAGTTCGAACTTGTCGACAAGTGATGAGAGGTGAATCAAATGACTGAAGAAAGCAAGTTCTCTCGTGTACACTGCCGTGATTGTGGCAATGAACAAATTATTTTCAATCGTGCAAACATGGTCGTGAACTGTGATGTGTGCGGTGCGACTTTAGCACGCCCAGGTGGCGGCAAGGCGCAATTGACTGGTGCAACCGTTGCTGAGGAGCTCCACTGATGAGGGGGCTTCCATCATGTCAGACGAAGTTGTTGACGACGGTCCTTGGCCTGAAATGGGCGAGATGCTAGTTTGTACCATAAGTTCAGTCAAGCAGAATGGCGTGTACGTCGATCTTGATGGCTATCCAGGTAAAGAGGGATTCATCTTCATCGGCGAAGTCGCATCTGGATGGGTCAAGAACATTCGAAGTCACGTTCGTGAAGGTCAGCGAGTTGTTGCCAAGGCTCTGAAAGTACGTCGAGATCGACAAAGCATTGAACTATCCATCAAGATGGTTAGTGAAGAAAGACGTCGAGATGCATTACAACGTTGGAAGAACGAACAGCGAGCCAATCAACTTCTCCGAATTGTGGGTGAGCGTTCAAATTGGGACGATGAGAAACTCAAAGCGACAAGTGAAGAACTGATTGAGACATTCGGAACTCTATATTCCTCCTTTGAAGAATCTGCAATAGACAACGAAGCACTTGCCAATGAGGGCATTGAAGGCGATTGGACAACATTATTCATCGAAACAGCCATTGAAAACATCATTCCAGATTCAGTGGTGATTCGAGCGGTTGCTGAGATTGAAATTCATGCTGCTGTGGGTATTGAAGCGATCCGAAGTACACTTACTGAGGTCGAGAAATGTTCCTCAAAGAGTGATGAAGTCGAGATTTGTTGCTACTATGATGGTGCACCTGAATATCGTATTGAACTTACAGCACCAGATTGGGATATTGCAGAAAAGAACTGGGAAAAAGTCGAATCAACCATTTCGGGCAATATTACTGACGATGTTGGAACCGCTGTCATCATTCGTGAATGATATCAATCTCTCTACCACTTTTGGAGAGTGAGGTTCAAGGGCCCATTTCGGGGGCTGCTCAAATTGGAGATGGCTATGGTACGTACAATCTTACAGAAGTGTACTGCTTGTGGCGCGTATGGACTGGCTGAAATTTGCAAAGAATGTGGCAGCCAAGCGCAAGCTGCCGGCCCAATGCGATTCTCTCCAGAAGACAAGCGCGCACACTTGCGTCGAAAGATGAAAAATGTGGAATCCAAGGAGTGGGCTGAATCATTACCATCACCAGATGATGGAGGCGAAGAGGAATGAGTGCTCAGATTCACTGGTTGGAAGGCAAAACATTGCCCAATCACAAACTAATGTTGTTCGCAGTCCCAGGTTTAGGAAACGTTGGCACACTTGTTCTGGATACGCTGGTTGAGCATTATGACTCCACACAAATTGCTATGATTCTCCATCCAGATTTACCTCCACATGCTACCTTGTCGGATGATGGCCTCTTGACACCCCCCCATCTAGGGATTCATTCAGTGGCCCTTCCAACTGGTGAGACAATGATTGCCATCATTGGCATCGGTCAACCGATGATTCCGAGAGGTCAACATGAGGTGGCTGAATCCATCCTTGGTTTGGCTGAGAAAGCAGGGACAGAAATGCTTCTGGTACTTGCAGGACAATCTGCAGAAATCGGAGAGGAGGAGGTTCACATTACATGTGCAAATGCCGATGTTCGAAATGCGTTGACTGAGGCTGGAATTTCGATTGCCACTGAGCACCCACGCGGAGGAATGCTAGGATTGGCTGGACTATTGGTCTCACTCGCCCCACTGCATGACGTGCCAAGCGCATCTTGTGCAGCACAGACGATTGGAACCAGTGTCGACGTGTTGGCGGCGGACCGATTGGCTCGCAGAATTTCTTTGGACTTTGGTTTGGGGATTGATTTGCCCATTGACAACACCAGTGAAACCGCAGCACGTCTGATTTCAATGATGGAAGGCAAAGAGATTGCTGGTATTGATTTGTCCGAAGAAGATACTGGCGCAGGCTTCTATGCTTAGGTCTCGCCACCCTTATGTCGAAGAGTCAGGTCGAATGGCCACAGCCGAGATCGCATAGCCCGGTATCGCGGTGGATTCGAAATCCACTGTCCTCGTGACGCGGGAGTTCAAATCTCTCTCTCGGCGCCATTAATCGCTAATAGTGAGACCTCTAGCCGGTCCCATGGAAGTTGGTGTCACCCAGGATGGCGAGCGTACTACCCTGACCTTTGATGGCCCGATTCTCATCTCAGATCTTCTCAAACAGATGGAGATTCCACCAAGCACAGTGTTGACAATCGTCGGTGAACAAATTGTGCCACATACCTCCACCATCACTGATGATGTTGAAATCGAGTTGATTATCGTCTCATCTGGTGGTTAGTCGTCTCTTCTCTTGAGAATGACCAATCGAGTATTCTTTTGGAATTTGATTTCAGGTCTTCCAAAAAATTCTGAATAAACACCGTTCAGTACAGCGATTTCATCCCCTGGTCTGATTGAACGCGCATCGCGCGGTACAGCGAATGAGTAGGCGACCACATCGATTCTTCCCGATGCATCCTGCATGGTAAATCTCCACTTTGGTTTGCCTGATGCTGTCCGGTTCTTTTGCCAAATTGTATCTCGAATCGTCATCACTCGACCCACGACATTTCCGGCTGTTTCCATGCCGATGATTTCCTCACCGTCTGCTTCTGAAGGGTCGATGATTTCCACTACAGAAACATCATCTAATTCTACAGATGGTGTCAGATTCCATTCGGTTGGCCGCCCATTCTTGATTCGTACAAATGCTCCATTACGAATACGTCTGGAAATGTCCTTCGGTTTTGGAATAAAGCAGTTTTTCACCTCGATACGACCT
>JASLKP010000017.1 GCA_030747485.1 Candidatus Thalassarchaeaceae archaeon
CACTGCGCAGACTTGTGGCCATGGGCACCAGATGACACCTCTCCCGAAAATGTGTGTGGGACACGCTGTAACGAACAATGGGGAGACCGCGATGGTGATGGGTACGGAGACAATGATTCCTCAGATGCTTGGAGACGTGATGCCTTCCCAGATGATCCAACACAGCACGCAGATACTGATTCAGATGGTTTTGGTGACAATCCGATTCCCGCTCAGAATCCTGATGATTGCCCAGTCGTTTGGGGCAATTCAACTGTTGACAAAAACGGTTGTCCAGATTCTGATGGTGATGGACATTCCAATGATTACACCTACGACACCAATACCACGACTGGGCTACGAGAGAATGAACTTGGTGATGCACTACCAGATGACCCTGAACAATGGCGAGACAGAGACGGAGATGGCTTTGGTGAGAATACTGTAGGAGAACTTTGGGACCGTTGTCCCACCCAACCAGGTGCAGAGGCTGGAGTGCTGGGCCCTGGTTGTCCACTTCCCGCAGGTGATGCAGACGCAGATGGTGTCATCGATGAGAATGATCAATGTCCAGATACACCCTCAGGTGAACTTCCCGATATTTTCGGGTGTTCTCCGAGTCAAAGAGACACAGATTTAGACAGTGTATCTGATGCTGAAGATATTTGTCCGAATACTCCAACCAATGAGACCGCTAACAGTGTAGGATGTTCACCATCACAAACCAATCAAGATTCTGATGGTGATGGTGTCAATGACATTGATTTGTCCGGTAATCAACTCGATATTTGCCCAGATACAGACCCGGAGGATGAAACCGTCGATGAGAATGGTTGTTCTGACTCACAACGGGACACAGATGGAGATGGCGTCACCGATGACATTGATGAATGTAATTTTACAACCGTTGGGGCGACTGTAGACATGTTTGGCTGCATTGTTGTTGGAGCGGATGCCGACGATGATGGATACGAGGATGCCTTTGATGCCTTCCCATCTGATCCCACACAATGGGAAGACACAGATGGGGATGGTTATGGCGACAATTGGGCAGATGATTCTTGGAATGTAAGTCGTGAAGGTACCGTCGGTCAATGGGTATATTTGGCGCAACAGCCAGACGCTTGTCCGCACGAGTTCGGAACCAGCTGGTCAGCGAATAGAGCGTTGGAAGGCCTCTACGGTTGCCCCGACACAGATGGTGATGGAGTTCCGGATCCATCGTCAAATTGGACACTTGAATTCGGAGCAGATCATTTCCCATCCAATCCAACACAGTACGGTGATATCGATGGTGACGGCTTTGGTGACAATCCAGAAGGCACAAATCGAGATTATTGTCCAAACACCTCTGGTATTGCAGGAGGAGATGGTGGCGACGGTTGTCCAGAAGGTGTTGATTCTGATGGCGATGGCTTGATTGATTCTGCTGACAATTGTTTCCAAGAAGATGCAACTGGATGGGATGATGATAATGATGGTTGTATCGATGATAATGACGATGACAACGTGAAGGACGATGTTGACAACTGTCTCAATACTCCAGCCGAAGATTGGGCCACAGTCGATAGTGACCCATCCTCATCAACATACGGTTGTTCACCATCTGATCAAGCCGACTCTGAATCATCACTCATGGATGGTCCACTGAAGTATGTCCTGATGGTCATCGGTGCAATTGCAGGTGTTGCGCTCGTCTTGCTTGTCATCGGTCGATTCAGAAATCGTGGAATTGATTGGGATGATGACTTGTTAGATGATGAATACGATGACGAAGATGATTGGGACCCATTTTCCAATACCATTAGCATGTCCAAACAGGCTCCAACGGCCACCTCTCGCGGCCCTCCAGTTCGTTCAACACCTCCGTCCCGTGGCCCTCCCGGTGGTGCACAATCCTCGCCCAGAGGTCCACCCGGTGGAAGTCAACCTGCCTCACGGGGGCCACCAGGTCGTACATCTACACCGACCAGTCGTCCGCAAGGCCGCCCCAGCGGTCCAGGTCGCATAAGTACACCCGGCCCTAGCCCTCAATCAGAACAACCAGTTCGTCGCACTCGCAGAACCTCTTCGGCTCCAACTTCATCGGACAAACCCGTCCGAAGGACCCGTAGGACCTCAACACCAACAGTCGAATCTGAATCGAGTGCACCCGTCCAACGTACTCGAAAAACTCGCAAGACTGCAGCTCCTGCCAAGACAACTCGCAGACGCAAGGGCGCCAAATCGTGGGACGACTTATTTGCAGCTGATGAAAAGGAAGATTTTGATGCTGCAGTATCCTCTGCCAAGGAGCGTTTAATCGTTGGAGATTCAGAGCACAGCGTCCTTTCTAGATTACAATCTGAAGGTTGGAATGTGAAGCAATCTAAGCATATATTGGGACACGCCAAGAATTGACCCCTTACGCGTGGGCGCCGTCTTCGACGGCGGCAACCTCTTGAGTGTCCCGCACTGCGCCATGACAGGTGACCCTCAATGGCAGATGAAGTCCAAGGCGCAGTTCTTCCTGATGGCATCGAGGTTGACGAACATTCAGCCTATTTTGGAATCACAGATTCTAGCGAATTGGTTGAACGCTTGGCCAATACAGATCGCCTCAATGGTTTGGGTGAATTTTTGTCGATGACGGGTGACTTACTCTTACGACAGGCAGATTTCGATTTTGAAACCGCTGCACAGCGACTCAATGTAGAGGGTGGCGAAATCTATTGGTTGTTATCTGGACCATTTGGAATGCTATCGTGGACAGACCCGATACGAGTATACTTGGGACAAGAGGATTCGATGGGTAATGCAGGCGGCCCAGATCCTGGCTTATCTGCGACAGAAAAGGATGCATTGGATGCTTACAATAATCCATTCCACCTACTCAAGATGCTTGCCATTGGTCACGTTGTTGGTGGTTTACAGGAACTGGATCACTACCTCGCTAATTTTGAGGCATGGATGGATGATGTCGCAGGAAACAAGGTACGATTTCTCGCGCTGCATCAGCAAATTACACAGGTGTTGAATTCAACGCAAAACGATGGCGAAGCATCCACTTTGACTTCCTTAACTGGTGGGCCGATTGTTCGTGCAGAAGTCACAGCCCCTGAGGGGCAACAGATTGTGGAAGCCAAACCAGAGCCTACACCTGTCGAAAAACCAGCACCAGCACCAGCACCCGAACCAGAACCGGAACCTGAGCCTGAACCGGAACCAGAACCAGAACCAGAACCAGAACCAGAACCAGAGCCAGAGCCAGAGCCGGAACCTGAGCCGATGGCAGTTCCTGAATTTGTCATTGAACCAGAGCCAGCTCCTACACCAGAGCCTGAACCTGTACCTGATTCCGCCCCTGAAATCAGCATCGCATCAGCCTTCAATGCCCCCCTCACTCCGATGCAAAAGCGAGATGCATTCGATGAAATGGATACGGATGGAGACGGCGTGATTTCTCGTGAAGAATTCACCTCATCTCCAGAGGTCGCTAAATTGCCTGAAGAGACTCAACAAGAGATGTTTGATTCCATCGATTTGAACAAGGATGAAGTTCTCCAATATTCTGAATTTTCATCCGCTGCAGATGATCAATCTGCGGCTGGAATCTTGGCTCCAAAACGACAACCAATTGGTCACCTTCAACCAGTTGCTGCCCCTGTTACAAACCCCTCTCCTCAGGTCCAACCCGTCGTTCCTACCCCAATGCCAGTATCTCGTGGACGAGGAGGCGGTGGTCCTGTGCCCGGAGTCCATCACGTGCTGCAGACCGGTGTGTATTGTGGTACGTGTAACATCGGAGTCGAGAGGCATTGGCGGGCTTGCCCAATCTGTGGCTCTCGCTTTTGAATGGTTAAGAAGAAGTAGTCATCATCCATCCGCAGAACATGGGTGATGACGATTGGCCGATTGTCAGAAACATGATGTATTCTTATGCTCCACCTCCAAAACAATGTGATATTTGTTCAAGTACAATCGATGTCAGAACTTGTGATTCGTGTGAAATTAAGGTATGTGAATCATGTAGAGACAAACACCAACAAGAGCATCAAAACGACGATGAGGATGAAGACGAATGGACCTCTGATGAAGATGACGAGAACGATGAAGGCGAATCTGAAGAGGATGAAGATGAATAATAGGTGTTGAAATGAATTGGAAAAATATTCTCAGTGCAGGTGCATTTTCTGGAGCATTATTGGGAATATTCATCGCTATAGTGTTCATTTTAGTTGGTGTTGACCCTGGATCGTTTGGAGGTCTCTTCGCCATCTTTCTCGCAATGGCAATTCTATCGGCAGTAGTCGTAAATCAAATCTTGAAAACCACTGGACGCCCCGAATTGAATCTCAAGATTCTCGTTCCGATTGGATTCTTTACATCGATTATACCTTTACTCGGTGCTACATTTGGAGCACCAAACTCCGAACCAATCACACTGGTAACGATTGTTTTCCTCGGAGCGATTGGTGGATTGTTTTGGTCAACCCCATTTGCACTGTGGAATGCCTTTCGTCATTCAAAGAACCATGTAGACTCTGAAGAATGACATCATCAGATTCGCATGTCGCCTTCATTGAGAAGTTTCAATTCGCCTATTTCCACGGTCGGCTCACTAAGGACTCCTGTGACATGTATACCACAAAGTGAACTTCCACCAAGATTGGTGTTATCTCCAATCGCGAAATAGCACGTCCCTTGCACCTTTTCATCTTCGAGTACATTGCCAATGAGCCGGGCTCGAGGATTCATTCCAAATCCAAATTCGGCAACCGTCCAAACATTGGATTGATGTTGCGGTTTTAGTTTTCGACTCGCCTCGACAAACAGTGCCTTCACATCGTCTCGGTCTTCTCCAGATACTTTGGTCACGATTCCAGCTTCTACTTTGAGGGTAATTGGATTTTCAATCAATGTGGCATCCCAAGTGCCATCGATGACAATTGTACCTTCCATAGTACCTTCCTTGGGCATCCCCAGAATCTTTCCAGCGGGAAGATTGGTCACTTGACCTGGGCGATTACAGATTCCATTGTCGCCAAGTTCCCATCGTCCTGCAATTTCGAAGGTCACATCTGTCCCTGAAGGGGTTGTAACGTGCACACTCCTCTGTCGTTTGAGTGATTTACCCAATTGCGCAATCGCGGATTGCATGGCATTGAAATCAGTGGTCATTCCTCCTTCTGTGAACATCTGTAGTGTAATACCAGGCATGGTGGCAATTCGCGTTCCTTCTCTGCAGGCTTGCATACGTGCGCGCGTGTGTGTTAACGAATATCGTGTTGGTGCGAGAACAACGTCTTGTTTTCGCATGAGTTCAGCAACCGGAGACGGAGGTTCGTCTCCGTGTCGATGTGTCGAAGGCATCATGACCATCAGGACACGATCTGAGATTTTGGTTGCGGCTTCATACAGAGCACGACCAATCTCCGACGTGTTTGGGTCTGTAATCACGAGAACATTCTCTGAGCGTTGAATCTGCATACACTCTCGACACACAGTCTCTGCTGCGCGTTCAAGTGCATCTTGAGATGCTTTGTCAACACCATCATCGTGTTCAGCAATGAGAATATCTTCATCGCTTTTTTTCTTCTTTGCCATATCCTTCGCCCAATCCGCGCTATGCGCGGATAACGGGCTGTCCTTCATGAAACGTCTGTCTGTTTGTTTTCAGAATATTCACCAATACAACGACCCAATTTAACTATACGAGGCGGATGAAACCCGTGGTCATGGTAAAGCGTGCTCTATGGACGATATTGGCAATGGTAATGTTGTTGTCACCTGGCTGTCTAAGCAGTACAGTTGACCAAGTAAACGACAACATTTGGGAAATGCCAGATGAGGATCAATGGCCCCAATTGAATCTCGGAGAAAGAATTCGTACAACTCCTACATTGGACGTTTATGATGACTGTACTGTATTAGAACAGGATTTACGCGAATCTCTTTGGGAACAGACACTCGTCGAAATCGATCAGAACTCATACTGGCAATGGGCCAGTCCGAACATTTGGTTTGGTGGCGGAGAAATGGTTGATGACATGGTTGCCGAGTCCGCAATGGATGGTGATGTTAGCAGTGCACAGACAGGTAGCGCCCCGTCATCCAGTGGTTCTGAAGACCGTTCAGGAACATATTCGGAAACCAACAATCAGGAACAAGGCGTTGATGAGGCAGATTTCCTGAAGTTTGATGGCTTTCACTTCTACATGATTAACAACAATCATCTGGTCATCGTTGGAGTACCAGAACATGGTCAAGTCGAACTGGTCAGCGATTTACAACTCGAAGGCACACCAATGCAGATGATGAAAGATGGCGATTCACTCATTATCATATCCTCGATGAATGCTTGGAACGTTGATGACGATGACCCAATGCGTGCCCTAATGGTCACTGATGATGGCAGTTGGCGTAGCAGTTCATTGGTGAAGTTCACCGTCATCGACATGACCAATCGAAGTGACCCACAAGTTGGACGTGAACTCTTCATCGAAGGTAACTATGAGACTGCACGAATGGTCAACAGTACCGTACGCAGTGTATCTCACATGTGGTCTTACATCCCTGGAATTTCCACTTATCCAGACCTTCCCTCAACGTATTGGGAAATGGGTGAAGATTGGGAAAGTCGCATGGAGATGTGGAACAATTCTGTTGAGGCACTTCTTGATTCAAATCGTATCGTAATTGATACCCTCACTCTCGATGATTTCGCACCAAAGGTCCACGAGCGACTCTCAGATGGTAGTATTGTGACTCATTCTTCTGCTAGTTCAGATTGCAGTGAGTTCAGTGGAGCCATAGATAGTGTAGGACGTGGTTTCACCTCGATTATGACTCTCGACCTTCTTTCTGAATCATACAGCCATGAGGTCGACCACATCGCATCTTCTTGGGTGGAGGTCTATTCCAGTGGTGACATGCTCGTGATGGCAGAACCAGCCAATGATTGGTGGTGGTATTGGCGTAACGACGGTTTTAGTGACGAGACCAACATCCATGCCTTTGACATTTCAACGACCGGTGAGACGACTTACATTGGTTCAGGCAGAGTACCCGGTTCAGTGCAAGATCAATTCTCAATGTCAGAATACGAAGGTGACATCCGCGTGGCTAGCACAACGGACTCTTGGGGCAGATGGTGGTTAACTGACGATGGAGATTGGGAAGTCATCGAACCGGTGAATCATGTCACAGTTCTACGTGACGATGGTGCCGGTGAATTGGATGATGTCGGTTACCTTGGCGGAATTGCTGAAGGTGAGCGTATCTGGAGTGCACGCTTTGTCGGTGACAAGGGGTACCTGGTCACCTTCCGCAACATGGACCCACTGTGGACCATCGACCTCTCGGACCCAGAGAATCCAACCATTCTTGGCGAACTTGAAGTCCCTGGTGTCTCCACTTACATTCATCCGCTATCCAACGGCGATTTGCTCACCATCGGAATGCCTGGTGGTGAGGATGGCTTGGGGTTGGATTGGAGCCATACGCAAATCAGCATGTTCAACCTGAGTGATTTGACGATGCCATCATTGGCTGATGCGCAACAATTGACACCAGGATATCTGGACGATGATTGCACCAGCATCCGTTATTGTGGCTGGTCTTGGTCATGGTCTGAAGCAACCTATGAGCACAAGGCATTCACGTATTGGGAACCAGCAGGATTGCTAGCAGTCCCTCTTTCGACTTACCGCTATACCTACGATGAAATCATCATCGATGGACGAAAATACACCCATTATGGGTATGAATACGTCAGTAAATTGGTCCTCATCGATGTCGATATGGAAAATCGCACACTTTCAATTCATGGAGAGATCGACCATTCAGAATTCTACAATGAAGATGGCCTCGGTGGATGGTGGGGCGGAGATACAAGTGTTCGGCGCTCGGTCTTCATGGGCGAGTATGTCTATGCATTCTCAGGGGCCGGTGTGAGTGTCACATCTTTTGCAGACATGAATACAACAGCGACCCTTGAACTTCCTGGGTTTGACCAACCAGAGCCATATGGTTACTACGAAGATGATGTCGCTTCCAGTTCAAGTGGTGGAGAAGAACCTGCGTCAGATCCTGAAGAGGAACCTAAAGAAGGCTGACGAAGACGCTACCCTTGCATCAAGAAAATTTTAGTGCACGTCCTGCACAACCAGGTGCACCTATGGCTTCACCACGGAACGAGCCACCCGAGGTTCGCTTGTGTACTGGGATTCCATCAACAATGGTCCACATTGGCAATCCAGTGAGTTCCATACCAGCATAGGGCGTCCATCCCACACGTGTCCAAACATCGGCATCAGTGATGGTGCGTCGAGTCTCTAAATCCACCAATGTCAAATCGCCATCATAGCCTTCGATGAGAGAACCTTTGTTATCCATACCGTATACCTTGGCTGGACCAGCACACATCCAACGAACAACATCGGATACGCTGCATTTGCCATCCATCGCGTGCGTGAGCATCATCGGAAGTGCGGTTTCCACTCCGGGCATACCAGAGGGTGCCTTTGGGAATCCGAGTGCTTTTGCTTCCAATGTATGTGGAGCGTGATCGGTTGCAATGCAATCAATCGTTCCGTCCTTGAGTCGCTTCCACAGTGTTTCCTTGTCCTCAGTATAGCGAATGGGCGGATTCATCTGTAGACGTACTCCGCGCTCCTCGACATCATTCTGGTCGAAGGTGAGGTGCTGTGGACATACCTCTGTGGTGATCAGTTCACCCTTGTGAGTGGCAAGCCAGTCTGCTTCCGCTCCACTGGTGAGATGGAGTACATGTAAACGGTGATCGTGGTCTTTTGCCAAGGCAGCAGCGCGTTTTGTTGCGAGCATTGCACATTCAACATCTCGCCATTCTGCATGTGCGGCAATATCAGTACGGTGCTCAAAATCTGGGTATCGTGCCTTGAGCCGATCTTCATCCTCGGCGTGAGTTGCGATGATTCCGCCGGTGTTGGCGAAGATGTTCTCAAGATGCTTCTGTTGGTGGACTAGCAAATCTCCAGTGCTGCTGCCCATGAATATCTTGATTCCACAGACACCATCCATGCCTGCAACACTCTGTAAGTCAGCGACGTTATCGGGTGTTGCCCCAATGAAAAAGCCGTGATGAGTTACACCATTGGTTCCTGCAGATGCGATTTTCGCTTCCATCGATGCTCGAGTCGTTGCAACAGGCTTGTTGTTTGGCATATCCAAGAAAGCAGTCACACCACCAGCAGCAGCAGCTCTGCTGCCGCTACCGAGGTCTTCCTTTTCGGGTTGGCCTGGTTCACGAAAATGAACCTGAGGATCAATTGCACCAGGGAGGAGGTGTAGACCCGTACCATCGATGACAATTTCAGTACCACCATTTGGTACCAACCCACCTTGTGGTGCAATGGTCGTGATGGCGCCGTTGACGACTCTTAGGTCGCCTTCAACGATTGAATTTGGCAGTGACATCATCGCATTCTGAATGAGGATGTTACCGGCCATCAGAGGTAGTGGCTGTGGACTCATTCAAAGAGCCTTCCGCGCCCGCGGTGGCCTTCAAATAGGGGCGGTGAATGGCAAAGGACAGCGGGTTGGAGTAGCCAGGTTATCTCGTCGGGCTCATAACCCGGAGACCGATTGTTCAAATCAATCACCCGCTACCAATTACAACACGAATTGCATTGTAAATGTGAAAGTGATTAATGTGTACTGAAAGTGTATAAACGATACACTGCGAGACACAATACATCGAAGAGATGTAGGTGTTGGGAGTAATGTCTCCTTCGTTGGTTGATATACTGTGGGGATTTAGGACCACTTAACACAGAAGTGATATGATGACTACGAAGAAGAAGAACACAAAGACCGAGACTGTCCTCGAGGAAGGCGAGGAGGTGCTGATGATCGAGACTGAAGACGAAGCACCCGAACCAACAGTAGATGATTTACCAGGTGTTGGACCCGCAACTGCGGAGAAACTACGTGAAGCAGGATTCAATGAATTACTAGCGATAGCGGTGATGACTCCCAGTGCGTTAGCCGACGCTGCAGAACTAGGTGAAGCTGTATCAGCGAAAATCATCTCAGGTGCGAAGAAACTAGCGAACATTGGTGGATTCGTATCCGGAAGCAGCCTCCTAGAACGCCGCCGTCAGGTATTGAAACTGACAAGCGGCACGACATCGATTGACGAATTATTAGGTGGCGGATTTGAGACACAATCAATTTGCGAAGTATACGGTGAGTTTGGTAGTGGTAAGACTCAGGTCGGACACCAACTTGCAGTGAATTGCCTTCTACCCAAAGAACAGGGTGGACTTGATGGTGAGGTATTCTACATCGATACAGAGGATACCTTCCGTCCAGAGCGCATTGCACAAATGGCACGTGCAGTCGGTATTGAACCAGATGTTGCACTAGAACGCATTCACGTTGCTCGTGCATACAACAGCTCTCATCAAATGTTATTGGTTGACGAAATCCATCGCATGGCTAAGAACATCGATGTCAAAATGATTATTGTCGATTCACTCATTGCACATTTCCGCGCTGAATTCCTTGGACGTGGTATGCTTGCAGATCGTCAACAGAAGTTGAACCGTCACTTGAAGGAACTCAAGAAATTGGCTGATGTTAACAATGCCTTAGTCCTCGTGACAAATCAAGTCCAGGCAAATCCCGCATCCATGTGGGGTGATCCTAACAAGCCAGTCGGTGGCCATATTGTGGGTCACGCGAGTACCTTCCGTCTCTATCTACGGAAATCAAAGGGTGGTTCGCGTATTGCGCGCCTAGTGGACTCTCCGAACCTGCCTGAAGGCGAAGCGAAGTTCTTCGTCACATCAGAAGGATTGACCGATTAATCACGAACTCTCGTGACCTTGGCGGCGTCAATGCCCCCCATCCCATTGCCGTCGCCATTGGCCACACTCATGCTGGAAGATGACTGAGCTCTTCTCTGACTGCATCGATGAGACCTTGAACAGTACTGCCTCCAAGGTTGAATTCCATTCCACCTGCTTCAAACAATGCAGGTAATGGACGAGACCCTCCTAGTTTCATTGCGTTGGCATAATTTGCCAATGCCATTTCGGGATTTTCTCTATATTGGAGCCACATTTGCAATGCACCCAGTTGAGCAATTCCATATTCGATGTAGTAGAATGGATATGAGAAAAGATGCAGTTGTTTTTGCCATCCTACCTTTCTCCAATCTTCAAAACCAGTCCAATCTAATATTGTACCAAAACGTTCGCCCAGTTCAAGCCATTTTGCTTGACGGTCTTCTCGACTGTGATTTGGATTGGTATACACCCAGTGTTGGAACGCATCAATAGTCGCAATCCATGCAAGGATCGACACAATTCCCTCTAAGTGTTCTCGAATGGCTCTATTCGCATCAATTTCTGAATAAAACTCATCCAGGAATGGGTGTGTGAGCAATTCCATAGACATTGATGCAACTTCACAAAATTCTAGTGGCGCACTTCGATAGTCTACAAGTGGTAATTCATCTGCATAGATTGAATGAAATGCGTGTCCCGCCTCGTGTACCATTGTCTCAAGGTCTCGTTGTAGACCTGTTGCATTCATGAAAATGAATGGTTTTCGACTATGGTCTCGTTGAAGTTGATATCCACCCGGCGCCTTTCCTTTCCGACTATCAAGATCAAGACTTGTTCCATCTCGAAGAGTGTCAAAAAATGCTCCTAGTTCTGGTGAGAGGCGATGGAACATACGACTGGTTCCAGCAACCATTTCTTCAACTTCTATGAATGGCCGCAGTGGTTCTCGACCATGGACGTCATGGCCTAAGTCCCACATTCGAAGTGATTCCAGTCCCAATGTTTCCTTTCTCTCTTCATCTACATCTCTCATCAATGGCACACATATTGCTTCAACTGCCTTGTGAAAATCGTCACAATCTGTAGGTGAGTAATCGAATCGATGCTTTGCATCAAAAATGTAGTCCCGAAAGTTTTCGTAGCCGGCATTTTGGGCCACTTGGTGACGTAATGCAATCATTTTCTCGTATATGTCGTCAATTTCATCAGCATCTTGGAACCTTCTGGTTCCGATGGTATTGTAGGCATTTTCTCTGATGTCACGATCATTGACCTGGAGAAATTTCCCCATTTGTTGCATTGTACGTTCTTCACCATCAAATTCAACCATCATCGAACCACAAATCTCATTGTATCTCTGTCCCAATTTTGTGAGTTCTGTTCCCAATGCAATATTTTCCTCACGGAATAATTTGAGATCCATCCGCGTGTCTCGTAAAAGAACGTGATATTCTTCTTGATTCAATTGATCAGCAAATTCATTTTCTGCGAACTTTCTGTTTAGAATATCACCTATTTTGGCTAACTCAGGTTGTACATTTTCGACAAAGTCAAGGTAGGCTTGTTTGATTTCTTCATTTTCAGTATCACAGGTCATGTTCACGTACAGCATTGAACCGGTTTCACTGACGTATGCATCGAATAGTCCCAACTCAATTAGCCAAGATTCCAATTCCTGCGCGGACTTGATTTCTTGATTGATAAAGTTCTGATAAATGGGTTCTAATTGCGACCAATCAGATGCATCGATGCTGCTGAAGTCTTCGCTCATCAAAGATGCCCGGGTATCGACGATTATCAAGGGTTACGGATTCAATTTCAATTTCTACGAACTGACTTCGGACCGTTTGGAAGCCCATTTTCATCACGTGTAAACTTCTTGCAATGCCACACGTTGACTTCTTCTACGACACGTGATTTAATTCCCTCTAAATCTGGATGATCAGGATTCACACGCTCCGTCCAACATCCCAGACAGATTCTGTCACCCTCAACATCAACGAAATTCATTGGTGTACAGTGAATGCTGCAAACAGTGCACTTGCGCCATGCATGGAACTTTGCCATGTACTCTGCTGAGTACGACAGACATAAGGGGTTTTGCAAACAACTTCATCCAAATGAACAGTCATGATAGGTCTGCTAGGGCAATATGTGATAATGCCGCTCTCTCGATTGCTGAATAATCATCGTGCTCTTCGTTGTGCCCTAGTTCAAGATGCAGTCGTTCAATCGTTACTGAATTTGAAATTGGTCTATGAGTCAGAAGTTTAGCATCTAAGACTCGCATGAGACGATCTGCTTCTTTATCCAATGCGACTAAGTCTAATTCTGGCCACTCAACCTCAATAATTTCTGTAGTCCAGAACTCTGGGAGGTAAACCAGCCATGCTTCATTGTCACCATTTGCGACACCCGCTCGTTCAAATCCAATCCGTATTTGATGAGTACCAGCGATTAATCGAATGAATTCTGCATCTAAACCGTGGCTACGCATAGTATCATGTGATTTTCTTGCACCCACACCAGCCCATGCGGTCCAGAGTTGTTTTTCGCTGATTGCAGCATGACGGCCAAGTAGCAACCATCGATCATTTTCCCTCCATTCTAACAGGGTTTGTGCAAGTGTGCTAACATCCTCAACAGGTGATGACATCGAAAGCCCCCAACAAGGGAAATGCATGGTATTCACAAACATCGGTGGAAGCCTCTCCCTCATGAATGGGTCGCTTCATCTACGTGCTCGCAATGCTCGATCTGCTGCATCCATGATGGTGCGAACTAGATGTGGGCTCCAACCTCTTTCATCAGCAAGTTTCTGTTGTGATTTCTTCTTCATTTGGCACAATTCCATCGGTGTTCTGAAGCCATGATTCGCTAATGTACGTGCACGAACTCTCCCCACTCCTCGAATGGCAATTAGTGCCAATAAGTCCTCTTTACAGCCATTTAGTACTCGCTTACGTGTTATTTCAATACATTCGATTAAATCGGCTTCCGCCTCGACTAATAGTTCGTTTAACCCGTCATCGTGAAGACTGATTTCCCTCGCCGCATTGAGCAACCAAGTCGCATGATCAACTCGAATACGGAGATCACCTGGTGCGACACCCAGCGTCGACTCAATTTCACGCATTGATTCTTCTAACATCCAACTTTCCAACGTCCAAGCACTCTTGGCAATTGCATTCACCTCTTGTGGGAATCCTAAGGCGTTGATTTCAGAAGGTTCCAAAAGTATCTGATCAGCCATCATGTCTATTTTTTTATCAATCAATTCATTTTGATTTCCACGGGGCCACAGGGGGGGAAAATCTGGTGTACTTACGACAAGATGTAGGAGCGCCCAAGGTGAAATTGAACGGTCCTCAATGATTCTGCAAATCACTTGGCGCGCTCTTCGTAATCCATCTCTCAGAATCAGACCTGATAATGGGTCTAGATAGAGTCGACTCACACGTTCTCCAAATGGCGTGGCAACGTATGTCATCGCTGGAGAATCTGGAATGGAAATTTCTGGTTGTGAGGCCGCGAATGCTCCAGCACTTTGGAATCCAACAATTGCTGGACGTTTGGGCCTCTTTGGAGGTGGTTTTTCTTGTAATTCATCTAGTAATCCAACGCCCTCGTGCATACTAGCACTCTCTGCCCAAGCTGGCATTTCATCATCCCAATCTTCTGGAACTCCCTCATTTCCCTCTGATTCTGTCGCTTTGATTTTCTCAACCAATGCATCATCTTCTCCTAATTTTTCAACGAATCCATGTGTGGATAACCAACCAATTATTTCGTCAATTCTACCTTGTAGTGTATCATTTGGAATCGAGGTTGCTAAGAACGTCTTTTGGAAGAATTTCCCTAATGAATCTCGATTTTTTTGTCCACCAGTTGCGATTGCTGCTAGTACATGCACACGCAACGCAGGGTCTGCAGATAACTTTGAAACAACATCTTCGGTTGCTTCTTCAAAATATCGTTGCGACATTTCATCTGCATGTTCTGCGTTGCGCGTCATCAACCATGCATCTCCAATCAGATCGAAGCGTGGCCGACCTGCACGCCCGAGCATCTGATGGATTTCCATGCGTGGAAGCAATCGACTGAATCCGTCAGCCCATCGTGTGAGGTCACGAACAATGACGCGTCTTGCAGGTAAATTCACTCCAGCAGCTAGTGTTGGTGTGGCACAAATAGCAAACAATTTCTTGTTTCGAAATGCATTTTCTATGACTCGGCGTTGTGCAGAAGTCAATCCTGCATGATGGAAGGCAATTCCACTTTGAATTGATTCCACCAATCGATCAGACATCATTGTACTCTCTTCACTAGAATTTACTTGTTCAGCAATCTCAGATAATTCGGATAAACGCCCAGTCGTGTCAAATCCATCAGGTTCTTCATCTGGATTTTTTCCCCATTGAATCATTCGTTTTCTCATCCAAGTAGCCAATCGAGTTGCACTGCTTTCGGCATTTCGACGAGTCCCACGAAACAGTAACATTTGCCCACCTTCTTGGATGGTTGAATAGAGTATATTGCAGACATCATCCCCTACATCTTCAAGTTCAAATGGAGGGGGAAGCGTACGTTGGTTTTCCTCTGGCCCGACCTGTTTGCGTGGCTCAATGAGATTCTCACAATATGTGGCATAGCGCAATGTTACTGGACGCCACTGGGATTGAATCAATTCTGCATCCAACCAATTCGCTAATTCTTGAGCGTTGCCAATTGTTGCAGATAATGCTAGAATTTGTGCATTGGGAATCTCCAACCGTATTCGAGCCAAATTAATCTCCATTGTGGGCCCTCTACTCCCATCATGGATGAGATGAATTTCATCAGCAACAACAATACTCACTTTCTTCAACAAATCTTGGCGATTTCGTAGCAGTGAATCGAATTTTTCGCTGGTGGCAACGACAATGTCGGCCTCATCGATGGAGACGGTTTCACCGGCGCGGTCACCGACTGCCATTCCGATTTTCAAGCCCAAGAGTTCACCTGCTTGGCGCAATTCCTCAACCTTCTCTGATGCGAGAGCCTTCAATGGAACAAGATAGAATGCCTGACTACCTGGTGAATCAACGAGCAATCGTTGAAACATTGCCAAGTACGCCACGAGTGATTTCCCACTAGCGGTAGGGATGGCCAATAACACGTTACGGCCGGACAATGCTGCAGGCATTGCTTGGGCTTGAGGTGGGTGCAATGTTTCGATGCCCCAAGTCTCTGTGAGTAGTGTAGAAACTCCATCTGGGAGGTCAAGGTCGACGACTCCAGACGGCGGCACATCGTCGCTCATGTCTTCAGGACCACAGTTCACCGCCCAAAAGGATAGGGGTGGGCTTTCGCGGATAGTGTAAAGTGCTCTCGCAATTCATGGGCACTTGATGGCGAGGGATGCGGGTATCGACGAGGAGGTTGCTTCCCGCCTGTCAATGTTCGATGATGAACCTGACATCAATGACTGGTTTGAGGTTGTTTTTGGTGCCGCAATGGTGACAATGGGTCTACACCAACTGTTCAACCCTGGTGGGTTGTTTGATGTTGCCGTAATGCAATGGTTGGGTGCCGCAGTTGCCTCTTTGGGTCTTATTTTATTGGGTCATGGAATTAAGGACATGCTCCTCAAAGAGGTCCGATCATCAATTGTTCGACTTGAATTGGGCGATAAGGGAAGCATGATTGATTACGGATTAATTCGAGATGTTCTCCTTCACCCCGATCAATATCAGCAATTGCTCTACGATGCCTACGAGATGGCTTATTCAGATGGAATTCTAACGGATGAAGAGTTAACCGAACTCAGTGCCATTGCTCGAGTCCTACAAGTGCCAGAACGCACCGCTGCCCGAATGGCCACTCGTGCCGCGATTCAATCAGCCTTGGCTGATGATCATGTGAGTGAGGCAGAACTTGACCTCATTGTAGGGGCAGCACGCCCTCTTGGTCTATCTGAGGAAGAACTTGAGAGAATTGTGGATGCACTTAGAGACCATCACTTGGATGATGAAGAACGTAAGATGTTAGATACCCTCCTAGGTCAGATTCCTAAAGAAGAGGGTCCATACGAAGATTATGATGTGAATGAAGAGGAATGAATTTTCACAACATTTCCTCAGCAAGTGACTTAGCCTCATCACGTCGTATTTTCTCAACATATGCAGATAGTGAGAGCACGACGAAACCTAGCATAGCGACCCAGAAATCGTATGGAATGAGTCCGTTTGACGTTTCAATTCCTCCTGGCGTGATGAGATCGTTAACGTAAATCTCTGAGGGCCTAACAGAGAGTTCCATTGCATCAATTCCACAATCACAAAATGATACCGACAGAAGTTCTGGTCGCACCGCTTCAGAAATTTTCTTCCAGTCATCCGAAGTGATGGAATCGGGTCTAGTCGTCCATGCAGGTGCACTATTGGACCCCATGCCTGGTGCACTTGTCATCGTCCAATCGATGTGGGCAATTTCTCCACTTGGTTGATTCTCAACCACCAATAGTGCTTCTAACATGAGTAAATCAAGTGATAGTAATCGTCCTGCTCGTAGAATGAATTTTACTTGATTTTCTGCGGTTATTTCCCCCTCATTTAATTTTGAGAAAATCAGTCGATCCAAATCAATTTCTTGCAATTCTTCTGTGTGGATTTGCCAGCGCCCATCACCCAATGGGTGGGATGATTCTATGGTGAGCATCATCTGTAGATTTTCTCCATTTGAAACACCTAAAAATCCACCATACCAAAGTGGTCCATATTCACTATCATCTCCCATGAGAATGCCCTGATAGATTCGATTAATTCGTTGTTTGAGAACATCATCAAAAGAAACTTCACCAGGATTTGGTGTTTCATTGGAAATTGATACTGCTGGTGAAATAATGCCTCCAAGGATCAACAGTATAATCGAAATCGGTAGTAGGAAACGGGGCAGCCATTGTGATGATAGTGGGAGAATATATCCTGATAATGCAATGATGATTCCAGTTGCAGCGAAAATCATCGTCATCATTCCAGCACCTTTTGGGGAACTTGCTTCACCAATACGACCTGCATGTGAGATCCCCCCATTCCAGACCGCTTCACCCTCAAATTCCTCGGGGGTGGTACTTCCAATTCCAGTCAATGATTCTCGCCCGGAGAATTGGTAAGATTGGTATCGGTTTTGTTCACCGAACCAACAGATTGTATGCATCCCTGCCTTTGGTTCACCCCATCGAATTTCATTGACAACAATGTCTCCCTCATACATGGTTCGAACTTCGGGTTTGCTTTCAGAACGATCTTCATCATCCCATAAATCCGGAATTGCATGATTTTGTTCAACTTCAATGGGAGCAGTATCCCATTCAATGGATACAGTAAGTGCACTAACATCTTCATTGACGTTGAATCGATAACAATCAACGTCATCTCCCATGAGGCCACCTTGTGTTTGTTCTCCGATGAGATTGATATTGCGTGGTTGGGAGAAACTGGTGGGCTCGTCAATATTGGCAACATCAGAATCAATACTCCATTCGATGGGCAATTCAAACCATGAATTTCCATTCAGATACAATTCCCAAGTCACAGGTTGATTGATTTCAAAAGAAATCCTGAGAATAACCTCTTCACTTGGTTTTAGAATCCTACCCTGACTCAATTCTAATTCAACATTTTCCAGCCGATATGTGCTAGCTTGTTGGCCCGGTTGAAATTCTGGTGCAGACATAGTCCATTCATTGACAGATGGACCTAGAATCAATTCGGCTTGTATATCGGGTCTTGATGTCCCCATGCTATCTTCTTGTATTCTCAAATCAATTTCGAGTATATTCAGTTCGATGGGTATCAGACTGACACTAACTTGATCTGGGCGCATTGAAAATTCTAGAGACACTGTGACAGGAGAAAGAATCGTGGCTCCCCGTTCTTCACCGGAAATCATCGTATCTCCAGCGGCAATTTGAGAGAGTGAACAGTCATCCTGTCCACTACATGCGAGATACAAACTCTGATCCAGAGTCGACAAATCAGCTCTGACATGAGGAATGATTGATACCAAAAATAGTGACAAAAGAAGTGCAGAAATCGCCTTCTTATTGTGATTCATGCCCTTCGGGCATGCCGTTCAGGCTTATGGGTTGGGTTGTGTTGAGTTTACGGGAATATCGACTAGAATTACCCTACAAGTTCTACATCGATAACGACCATTACCTCGTCTTTTTCGTGGATGGCTAATGTTGCACTTTGGACATTCCAACAACCATTTTGCCGTTCTCATTCGAAGGAAAGTGCCGAAGTCCTTACCCATCGTTTTTGCATCTTGATCTGGCCACAATGCCTCCATCTGCCTAAACGTTCGATCGTGGTTGGCAAATCCGAGTGCGTGAAGATATTCATGGAATAGAAGAAATGCTGCATATCTCATCCATTTACTCGTCAATGCTTCGGGATGAACATCTACACATCGAACATCTTCTGGTCCAACGCCATTCGCTTTTTGAACACCTTTTTTGTACCTACAAACAGCGTGAAGGTTGGTTGCATTCTTTCGTACCTTTCCTAAGGGAATTTGTTGTAATGCTGCAATCGGTAAATCGACAAGTTCGGGGATGGTATGCATGACAGAAATGACTTCCAAAGCCATGTCTTCTAAGGTTGGACATTCATCCTGAGTTTTGACCCAATCCTCTAGCGTAGACTGGGTGGCCATGTGACTGCATTACCTCGGCCGTTCTTCAACGTGCCTTTTTTTTATTTGCAAATGAATCGCTGTCAATGCCATCGATGCCAAGCAGGATGTCCTTCCTTGACGGCCACGAATAATCCCTCTCCAATGGCACAAAGTTCTCCGTTAGCCGTTAATTTCATTGAAATATTTGCACGATCACCTTCCAATGATTCAACTTGACTGGTGACATGCAGGGGAACATTATGTGGAGTCGGCCGTCGTAATTTGACAGTATATTTTGCCGTGACAGTACAAGGTGGGTGATTACCACCTCGTTCAGCCATGATGGCCATAGCTGCAGTCCAATTTCCATGACAATCAAGCAAGGTACCAATGATTCCTCCGTTAATCATTCCAGGAAATGCCTGATGTGAATCAGATGTTTCAAACCACATTTCCAATCCATTTTCTATTCCAAATGAGCGAATCCGTAAGCCCTCTTGATTGGCGGGTCCACAACCGAAGCAGATGCTGTTTGGTGCGTGCTGTTCCTGTACACTGGGTTCTGCCTTGTCTCCCATGTTTGTTCGAAATCATCGAACGTCTTTGAGCCTTGATGTTCCGGCCCTATGGGCCGGGCTCAGTAAATCCCCACTTTAGGGACGCTCTAGACGTATCATTCAAATGAGGTGGGGATTGGTGGATGACATCCGCTGAGGCGGCGATGGGATGGCCAAAATGGTCGATGAAAAATCTAGTGGGACGAAGAAGCCCAAGAAGGCCTCTTCAAAGAAGTCCAAGACACTGAAGGTGAGTAACCAGATTCCAGCGAAACGTCGACGAGAAATTGAGAAGGCCCTTGATGCCCACAGTCATTCACGACCTGAGTGGGATCGATTAACTGGGGCCAAACAACATCGATTCTTCGGAAAACGCATCAAACCAGGTACATTACGACGAGTTGATTTCCCGTTACTTGAAACAAAATTAGGAGATCCCTGGTCAACTCCTGTGACAGTTATTCATGGAACTCGACCGGGACCTACCATCACGATTACTGGAGGTGTACACGGTGATGAGATGGTCGGGCAAGTCGTTTGTAGCCTCCTATCTCAATCAGTATTTACCGGACCAGGTCGACCATTAGACCCTGAATTAATGGCAGGAACAGTTCGATTAGCGCCAGTATTGAATCCTCCAGGCTTGGCTCGGCAACGACGATATTTCCCCGACGGCCGAGATTTGAATCGTGAATTCCCTGGTTCAGAGAGTGGTTCCACAACCGGACGAGTTGCATTTAGGGTTCTGAATGAGTTGGTCAATGGCTCCGACTTTTTGTTGGATTTACATACTGCTGCAAGTGGCCGAGACAATCTTCCACAAGTTAGAGCAAACCTTGCTCATCCACCTAGCAATCGAGTGGCCCGAGCGTTTGGAATTGAAGTGATTCTCGATTCTAGGGGTCCCAAAGGATCGATGCGAAGAGAAGCTCAGAAACTTGGTATTGGTTCCCTTACTTACGAGGGGGGTGGTGCCAATCTTGCAGACCACGAGGCTGTTCAAATTGCGATTCATGGAGTTCTCAATGTGATGCGCAGTCTCCACATCATCCCTGGTCACGCTGCCCGACCTAAGTTCAGGCTACTTGCCAGTGGTTCTACTTGGGTTCGTGCAGATGAGGGGGGATTGGTCGACCTCTTTGTCGGTCGTGGTTCATATGTAGAAGCTGGAGAGGTCATCGGTCGAATTGTCGATCCACAGCGTCCACACGAAAGTGCTGACATCATCTCTCCTTCTCGAGGATTATTCATTTGCACTGCAAACAATCCGATAGTCAGTCCAGGAACCCCTGTTGGACATTTGCTCCCAATCACTCGAGGATCTCGTCTGATTCGGAAAGGTTTGGACAAGAAGACGAATCGTCTCATCGTAAGTGGGTCAAAAGGGGAACCAGTCTGGCGAGAAGAATTCGAAGTTGAGGACATCTCAATCGATGGCGAATGGTCAGGGGGTGGTGTTGATGCTGAATGGCAAAGAGATTGGCCAGAATCATCTGAACGTGAACACGTAGAAGCCTCTGAAGAAGAGGATGCAGATTGATTACTCTTCTTCATTTGATTTGATGTTGAGTAATGATGGCAATCTCTGAACCGTCGTCATCATGGCAGGTGCCATGAGGAGGAAGATTAGAATTCCAACGAACAATGCTAATCTTCCATTTGCTTCATCATTGGTTGGGATGGTTTGGTCGGTTGGAAAAGTGTTTGAGGCATCCATCAATTCGACATTACCTGGTGTCCGTCCTATAATCAGAACATAATCTGCCTCAATCATTTCTGTTCCATTATTGACAGCAATCGCCCAAGTTTGACTTGTCCCATCCCATGTTTGGTTGAATTCCCCAGCAATGGCCAAATTCTCTTTTTCTTCATCGATGACCCAAAGGTCCAGTTCCACATCAACCTCTGTCGAGTTCAATTCGACTTGAATGATTCCACCACTTTTTGTCGCGTTACCTTGCAAAGTAATCGTTCCTAATGAATCAGGTAAGGCATCTAACAAGTCATCCACTTCATTTGCCTGTGCTCTAGAAATCAATCGCCATTGTCCATCTACTGCGAAGGTGGGATATCCATCAACGCCTGCGTGTATCATCCGTTCTCGTGCACTCTGTATGAATTGTTCATCACTGATATTGGATGAATGAAGTTTAACGACAGTTGTATTGGTATGTGAATCTGAAAGTCCTTCGGCGGCGATTTCTGCAGTCCTGCAAGGTAAACACCATGTTGCTGTAAACAACTCGACAACGTGGTCGATATGTCGTATTTCACCGCCATCCAATGGCACTTCAATGGCGAAAATAATCGCTTCATCTTCTTGTGATTCAATATCAATAATGCCAGATCCGCTGACGGGCATTGATGCAATCAAGATCATTCCAACAAATGTGATGGCTGGAAAGATACGCCCCATGCCTAACCGGTCCCCGACCGTCCTTAAGTAGCCGTGACCTAAGCGATTCCCATGGACAGCGAGCGCGGTTGGAAGCGTCTTTGTCATCTCCCATTGCTATTATTCACAATTACAATGATTTCAATCGTGATTGGAGGTACAATTCGTATCAACGATGCAGGTGAATCCTGTCCGGATTGGCCAAAATGCTTCGGATCGTGGAGTTTTGATGTATCTGAAGAGGATCAAACAACTTGGTATCTAGAACATCCAGATGAAATTGATTCAGATGGTATTGGAAAAACATATTCTACATTTGAAATTTTCATCGAATGGATTCATCGATTGGTCACAGGTCTGATTCTGGGACCATTATGCATCATTCAATGGGTAATCGCTTTCCGAAAGCGAGAGGATTTACCGGACGTCCATCGTGCCAGCCTAATGGCACTTGGACTGGTTATTTTCCAAGGTGCTCTTGGATATCTTACGGTAAAATATGACAATATTCATTGGTCAGTAGCAGCTCATTTATTCGGTTCAATGGCGCTTTCAGTTGCCCTTCTATGGGCATGGATTCGTTGGATGGAAGCGGACAGGGCGTTGCCGGATTGGATGCGCCTAAATCGCACTTATTCAATTCGAATCAAACCTAGGTTATACGATCTATCGATTTCAACCTTGATTGTCCTGTTGCTTGGCTCTTTAGTTGCCGCAGTAGAGAATGCAAATCAGGCATGTTCAGTTGGTACCTTTTCGGCATGGCCACTTTGTCAAGGGGGCATCATGCCTAGTGCGGCAAGCATGGCCTCACACCTCCATACGACTCATCGATTTGCAGTACTGTTCATCGGGGCCTGGCTCATCTTTAATCTCGTTCGCATTGGCCGTGATGAGCGTACAGTTATCCGCCGTTTTCTACATGCAGGAGTCGGCCTTTACGTCCTCAATGTATTGATTGGGGGCATTTACATCCTGTCCTGGAATTCTACAAGAGGATTCATTGAGCACCTTTCATTGTTCCATTTGCTGCTTGGTAGCCTTTCTTTCTTGAGCATCGCATTCGCTGCACTCCTCGCTACAAATGCGAGTCTAAATGATGCAACGACAGAGGGTGAAGAGTGAATCATAGCCCCTACGGGGCTCCCGATGGCCTTATGATACTCGGGCAGGTCGCCGAGTCGCAGCGCACTGCTGTAAGTGATTACAATGGTTGAACCGGTACGCCCCCACACTCGCTTTGAGAAAGCCAGAATCATTGGTGCTCGCGCCCTACAGATTAGCATGGGTGCACCACTTTACGTTGGTGAAGACGACCTACGTGTTGCCTTTCGAGAGGAACTTGTCAGCCTTTACGGCGTAGACGAGGCCAATATCCGTTTCGTTCTGGACCCACTCAAAATTGCATCATTGGAGTATGAGCGTCAACTCATCCCAATCGACGTTGATCCTCACCTGTCTTGAATGGACTATGAAGACGCCCTGTAAGGGCGTCATTGATAGGATGCAAAGGTTCGCATCGTGACAATGAGCGAGACCCCCCCCTCAAATCAGGCCAATCTTTCCGATTGGTTTCGTTTGATGAAACCAGGCGTTCTTGCCCTTCTTCAAGTGACTGCAATGTGTGCAATCCTCATTCATGATCTCATTATTTGGAATGCGGCGAATCGAACTGGATTTGACATCATGGCGACATTGGAAACAATGGGCGTTGTGTTCGTGGGTGGATACTTGACCGCAGGTGGTGCGCATACGTTCAACAATGTCTTCGACAGAGATATCGACCCACAGATGAAACGCACTGAGAACCGTGCCATTGCCAGAGGCGCAATCACACCAATTGGTGGTTTGGTTTGGGCGTTAATTTTGTCAGTATCCGGGACACTTTGGCTCATTCATTTTGCGAATGAAGTCGCCGCTTTTTGGGCAGCTTTCAGTATCTTGTTTTACGTATTCATTTACACACTTTGGCTTAAAAGAACCAGTGTACAGAACATCGTGATTGGTGGTATTGCTGGTGCGACCCCACCTCTTGTTGGATGGGCTGCTGCGATGGGTGATTCATTGAGTATTGCCAATCCCTTTGATTTGGGTAGCGTCTTACCTTGGTTGATGTTTGTGTTAATCTTCTTGTGGACTCCACCACATTTCTGGGCTCTTGCACTGTATCGAAGTCAGCAGTACAAGGATGCAGGGATTCCAATGATGCCATGGGTAAAGGGGGCACAGCGAACGATGATTGAAATGCGTGTGTATGCCTTACTGCTGATTGGAATTGCCGCGATGCCATGGCTGAATCCAAGTGAAGTTGGAGAATTGGCTGCATATGTCTACACACTCATCGCTTTGGTGCTTGGAATATGGTATAATCAAACGGTCATTTCGATTGATCTCTATGAGCCCAGAGATGAAGATGGTCGCATACCATCGGCAGCGCATTCATTCTTCATTTCTCTCGGTTATCTGGCCCTCATGTATATCTCAATGGTATTCGTTCTGATTTCACCAGAATTGACAGTATTGTGTCTTGTTTTGGTCATGATTAGAATTGTTACAGGTCAGTCTAAGCAAACGGTTGCATAGGGACTCTAAACGGCGTCGACTTCATACACCCCACCACCCCTTCGGGTGGTGCACGTGCTGCATGTGGTGAGACCAATGAACGAGAACGACCTCATCTATGACTGGAATGTAGTGGACTATGAGTTCAATCGAAATCCATCAAATCATCCACACGAAATTTGGTTTGATGATGAAACATTACGTGATGGCCTCCAGTCTCCGAGTGCACGAAATCCAACGATTGAGGAAAAAATTGAGTTGTTGTCCTACATGGAACGTTTGGGAATCCAAAAAGTGGACCTTGGTTTGCCAGGTGCCGGACCATTCCATGTCAACCACATCGATGCAATGTTGTCCCAAATCGTAGAAAATGACTACCAGATTCGACCAGGATGTGCCGTTCGAACCGTGATTGGTGATATCGAGCCCCTCGTCGATTTACAGGCTAAGCATGAGATGCAGATTCAGGCAAGTGCATTTCTTGGCACCAGCCCAATCCGTCAGTTTGCAGAAAATTGGACCATGGAACGAATTCTTAGTACCGCTGAGGAAGCGGTTTCCTTCGCTGTTGACAATGACATTCCAGTGATGTTCGTCACAGAGGATACGACTCGCTCCAAGCCTGATGAAATCAAAGCAGTCTACACCCGAGCAATCGAATTGGGTGCAGATCGAATATGTGTGTGTGATACTTGTGGACATGTGACGCCTAACGGTGTCAAACAATTGTTACATTTCATCCAAGATGAAGTCATCCCAGATGCCGGTGTAAAACGTCGTGACATTGAAGTGAATTGGCATGGACATCAGGACCGCGGTCTAGGTGTTGCCAATAATTTGGCCGCGGCTGAAGCGGGTGCCGATGTCATCCATGGAACTGCACTTGGTATTGGTGAACGAGCAGGTAACGCCCCACTTGACCAGACATTGGTGAACTTGTCATTGATGGGTGTCATTGACAATGATCTAACCTTGCTGAATGAATACATGCTCAAGGCGCACGAATATGTCGAAGTTGCTTTGCCACGCAATTATCCTGTCTTCGGCGAAGACGCGTTTGAAACAGGGACTGGTGTCCATGCATCTGCGGTCATCAAGGCCATGAAGAAAGGAGACCACTGGTTGGCGGACCGAGTCTATTCTGGAGTTCCAGCTCAAGATTATGGGCTTGAACAGGTCATTCGCATCGGCCATATGAGTGGTCGTTCCAATATTATTTGGTGGTTGGAACAACACGGGCACCAACCCAGTGACGAATTGATTGCTCATTTGTTTGAAGTTGCCAAGAGTCAGCGGCGCCTCATGACCGACGAAGAAGTCGAAGCCGCAGTTGCATCATTCCAGTCTTCTTGAACTCAGTATACTCGACTCATCAGGAACAAACTGCTAAGAGGGAACTGCATGGCCCTACGGGCCATGAGGCCATTTTGGATTGTCTTCATCCTCCTCTTGGGGGGCCTTACTCCGGCTATTTCTGCCACACCCATTCACGATGAATTTGAGAGTTCTAATCACTTATCAGAATATTCCCTTGCCGTTCAACTTGCCTTTGCTCGTTGTGCAAATATTCAGAATTTTGATGGAACTTGGCTCATCGTTTCTAGCCATCCAATGGGTGCGCCAGCATCTCTACTTCCAAATGCTTGGTTGGTTGAATCAAATGGGGTAGAAATCGAACAGTGGTTATCGGAGGGGCGAATCGAAATCGCTTGCCCTCAAATTGAAAATCAATATGATACTCGTTGGATTCCAAACGATAGCAAGTTTGGCGATCAATGGCATCTCCGTAACACGGGTCAAACTGGTGGTACGCTCGGTGAAGATGCAAATTTGACAGGAGCCTGGCAGAGTTATTTGGGAACCGGTTTGACCATTGGAATCGTTGATGATGGTTTGGATCTCAACCATCCAGACCTTTCAACCAATTACGATTCCACCAATGACTACGATTATTGTGGCAATGATGGCAACCCCAGCCCATCCAGTTGGGATGCACATGGTACAGCAGCAGCCGGTGTTGCTGCAGCGACTGGAGACAATAGCATCGGGGTATCGGGTGCAGCACCTGATGCAAATTTAGCTGGCTTACGCCTCATTGCTTGTGGGACCTCTGATTCGATGGAAGCAAATGCATTGTCTCACTCTGACCAAGTCATCGATATTTACAGCAATTCGTGGGGCCCAGGAGATGATGGGAACACATTACAAGGGCCTGGGCCACAGATGGTTGCGGCCTTCGAATCAGATGTAGCAAACGGCCGAGGTGGCCTTGGAAACATCATTACATGGGCCGCAGGGAATGGCTTGGCTGAAGATGACGATTCCAACAAAGATGGTTATGCGAATGCGATTGAAACCATCGCTGTCACAGCCATTACACACTTTGGAGACCAATCATGGTATGCAGAACCTGGCTCCAATATTCTGGTTGCAGCACATAGTGATGGAGATGGAGAGGGAATTACAACCACCGATATTGAAGGTTCAACTGGATACACAAATAACGACTATACTGACAATTTCGGAGGCACCTCATCTGCCACACCCTTGGCAAGTGGCGTCATCGCCCTCATTCTAGAAGCAAATGCCAATCTTACTTGGCGGGATGTCCAACATATCTTGGTGCAATCTGCACGACAGAATCATCCTGGAAGTTCATCATGGGCAACCAATGGTGCTGGGCATGACGTATCTCACAAGTATGGATTTGGAGCCATGGATGCAGGTGCAGGAGTTGCATTAGCTGAAAACTGGACCACTGTTGAACCCGCAATCAATATCTCCACAACATTACGCACTCCTGGTTTGAGCATTCCAGATGATACCGGGGTCGCAGTCACTGATACTGTCACTATTCCTGAGCAAATCCAGGTTGAACACGTACAGGTCGTCGTCGATATTTCACACACACATCGTGGTGACTTAGAAGTCATCCTCACAAGCCCATCGGGGACACAGAGTGTTCTGGCTCAGGAGCACGGTGATGGAGGGAATAATTACCAAGATTGGATGTTCATGACCGTACACAATTGGGATGAATCCAGTCAAGGAGATTGGACGCTCAGTGTTCAGGATGTAGACAGTGGACAATCTGGTACATTTGATGAATGGCAGATGATCATTCATGGAACTGAGTTTGACCCTGATTCTGACTTAGATGGATTGACTGATTCCAATGAAACTGGGATATACTTCACCGATCCGATGGACAATGACACCGATGACGACATGCTTCTAGATGGTCAAGAAATTCTCGTTTTTGGAACCAATCCGCTTGAACCAGATACTGATGATGATGGATTATACGATGGTATTGAGGTGCTCATCAATGGTACAGATCCATTAGACAATGATACCGACGATGACGGTTTGACTGATGGCGCCGAAGTCAACACACATGGTACGGATCCACTATGGCCTGACCCAGATGCAGACGGTGATACCTACTATTGGTTCCAAGATTGTAATGACTCTAATCCAAATGTATATCCTGGTGCACCTGAATTGTTGAATGAACTCGATGATGACTGTGACCTTGAATGGGATGAGGGTTTCAATTTCACAGATACCGATAACGACGGTCTTTCAGATTGGCCTGAGTACTATGTTTTCAGTACAAATTGGAGCAATCCTGATACCGATGGAGATGGACTCAGTGATGGTGATGAAGTCATCATGCATGGCACCAATCCATTGGTGTGGGACAACGACACAGATGAGGACAATTGGTATTGGTTTGAAGATTGTAATGACACAAACCCACTGATTAATCCAGGCATTCAGGAAATGTTAGATGGATTGGATAATGATTGTAATGACGGTGTTGATGAAGACTTCTTGTACACAGATTTTGATGCTGATGGTTTGAGGGATTTGGTTGAGTATAACCAAGTTGGAACAGACCCATGGGATCCGGATACAGATGATGATGGACTCAATGATTACGAGGAGGTATACGTCACCCACACTAATCCTCTCATTCCCGATTTGGATGAAGATCAAGATGGATTCCGCTGGTTCGAGGAATGTGATGACAATGATTCAACATTACACCCGGATGCGACTGAACGATGGAACGGATTAGATGAGAATTGCAACGATTTAATCGATGATGGTGTCAACCGTGATGCTTACGTCCAAAGTACATTGTCAGGAACCAATTTACTATTGAACGCAACTTCTGATCGCCTTGTACTGATTGTTTCGGTAAATTTGGATGCAAATGACTCAAATCGTCTCAACTTGAACGTCACTTGGTATCGCGATGGGGACATCATCGATGGTGCGACGTTGAACTATCAAGATGGCCCGTATAATTGCGAAGCATCCACCCAAGGTTTCGCAGATGAATTATGTGCAATGAATGGCACTGTGGGTCCATGGAATTACACAGTCGTCGTCGCTGATGAACGCGGTCAAGCGAGTTATTCTTGGATGGTCTCCTATCTGGTATGGCACCCACCACCTCCTCCAATTCCACCCGTTGATGAACCAACAGATGAATCTGAAGACGAAGAAGAGGAAGAGAAGACTACTGGATTTGTGATTCCATGGGATAATCCGAAAGTTCAGATTATCGTAGGATTATCATCTACCATTGTGATTCTATTGTTTGCCATCATCAAAACGGGCAGCAGGAAGCGCAAACCTCCAGCAATGCCCATGTCACCATGGATGCAGGGCGACCGTCGATTTTAGATCAAAGAAATACAGGGGCGGTGACCAGTAGGAACCCTCCGACTGACAATGCGACACAAAGACCGACAATCAACCATGTCACAATCTCATTATTTCGATTGATTACATGTTGTTCAGCAGGTGTTGTGTCCAATCTCAAATCGCCTCTTAGTTTGCGCATTTTTGCTGCTCTGGAAGAATTAACACCATCTGTATTTGACATTTCATCAATTACGTGAAGAGACTCATCTTCGATGATATCGGCAACCTTCGATTCAACAGCACTACGCTTGACAGCGACTTCATCCGGGGTCCAACCAATTTCTTCAGTCATATGTTCACCCAGTCATTTGTAGTACGTTGTTCCTCAAAGGGATTCCGTTCCTAGTCCCTTAATCCCCCGATTGTACATTGATGAGCATGGCAACGGCATTTCCACCGCCTAAACAGAGTGTTACAATGCCATTTCCACCATCGGCACGCCGAAGTGCATTGATGAGTGTCATCAGACATCTAGCTCCAGTAGCGCCGAGAGGATGTCCGATGGCAATGGCACCACCATGTGGATTGAATTTCTCATCGGGAATTGCACATCCTTTCGCGACTGCACATGACGCAGCAGCAAACGCCTCGTTGTGTTCAACGTAGGTGAGGTCATCCATTGTCATCTCATTTCGTTGGAGTAGTGTATCGATGGCTGGAATTGGGGCAGCCATCACTCGTTCTGGAGCGACTCCAGAGGTGCAATAATCCGTAATGGTAGCGAGTATTGGCCAACCGTTTTCCTCAGCAGTAGCACGATTGGCCACCAAGACTGCTGCGGCTCCATCTGAAAGTTGACTCGCATTTCCTGCCGTCACGAATCCGTTTTCCACAAAGGCAGCCTTCATCTCGGATAGTGATTCTAAATCCGTATTTGTTTGAATGCCCTCGTCTTGATGAAGATCACCAACAGAAAATGTCTCAAAATCCATCCAATCATTGTCCCAAGCTGCTTGAGCCAATTGGTGTGATCGAACTGAAAATGCATCCGATTTTTCTCTAGAGATTTCAAATTCTTCAGAAATGGTTTCGCCAGTATTGCCCATGTGTTCATCATTGTAAACATCCCACAGGCCGTCATGAATCATGGACGGTTGGAGTTCACTGAATTCAGTTCTGGATATTTTTTGCGCGAAATATGGTGCGTTTGTCATTGATTCCATGCCACCAGCGACGATGACATTGTATTCGCCTGCGCGAATGCTGTTTGCCGCCATCATCACTGCCTTCAATGATGAACCACAGACTTTGTTGATGGTTGTCGCCGGTGTACTCACGGGCAATCCTGCGCCGAGTGTGACTTGGCGAGCAGGTGCTTGTCCTGCTCCAGCTTGCAATACTTGCCCAAACAGCACTTCGTCAACAATGCCACTGCTCGCATCAATTTCTGCGCGGCGAAGCAATTCTTGAACAGTGAGAACACCAAGTTGTACTGCACTATGTCCTGAAAGTGTACCACGATAGCGACCCACAGGAGTGCGGGCTACAGCGCAGATTACAACCTCGGGCATCAACAGCAGGGAATGGTTAGTGGTCTATCAATCCACGCACATCGATTCCTGAGGATTAGGAACGATTTCCAGCAAATCCGTATACTTCTGGATTCAACAGTGCCGGTCGCAACTCTGGTTTGAGTAAGATTGTGCGAACACCCCACAAATCACCAAAGATTCGATACTTGGCTGTAGCGTCAAGATAATCGACACCTGATGAGCCACCCGTGCCTACACGACGACCGATGATTCGCTCGACCATACGGGCATGACATGTTCGCCAGATGACCATTGATTCTTCCAATTCGACAATGGCATCAATCAGAATTCGAGGCCAAGCTAGGAGGGGCAATTCACGATATGATTCGATGAAGAGAAGTCCTGCCCTAGCCCGATTGGTTGCACCATCAGGTTTGAGATAATCTTGGGCTCCTTGGGTGGCTGAAGCAAAGCGAGCTTTGACCGCCTCGATATTTTCAACACCTTGGGCTTCCATTCTCGCACCGATGGCTTCTCCGATGGCTGCATAGGCACTTAGGTGACTATCGACATAATCTTCCACGGTCTGATCATCACCATCTTGTCCATAGAATGAGCCTTGAATCGGTGTTCTTTCCAACCAATTTGTCAGTGCATCAACCAGAGTTACTTCTTCCAATGCTGCTTCTAATGTTGCCAATGCAAGCGCATCTGCCTCACTACGTGAGGCAAGTTTACGGAAATGACCCAATGGGTCCATTTCATGGATGCGGTCTTCATTCTTCAGACCGAGCAAAATCTCCATTTCTCTCATTTGGAATGATTCGAAGCCAGAGGCGGTACCGAGTCCATCCCGGAATGCCAAGAATCCCTGGGGTGTGAGTGTCTCCATGACTTTCCACTGATGTCCCATCAGTCGGAAGATTTCCGTTACACGCCCGAGATGTGCCACTGCAGTGGGTACATCGGATTCTGGAACATGTTCAGCGGCCAATAGATCTCTGACCTCACGTAGTTCACGGATGACTTGCTTGAACCACAACTCAAAGGTTTGGTGGACGATGATGAAATGCATTTCATCGTTTGAGACGCCTTCATTGTCCCGTTGTAATGCGAGTAATTCATTGAGACCCAAGTAGCCACCATAGGTGTGGTTTGAACCACTTCCGCCTGCTCCGTATCCACTTCCCATGATACTCGCATCGCCCTGACGCTTGAATGCCTTGCCCTATCCACCGTTCAGGTTTCAAAATCGGTTTGCACCCGATTTGCGAACGGTACATTTGTTTCATATCGCACAAATTCATTCGTTGATGGATGCACAAAACCGAGCGACGTCGCATGTAAACAGATTCGATTGAGTGGGTCTGTTGTAGAACCATGTGCAGTGTCGCCGACAATTGGACACCCTAGAAATTGCATCGCCATTCGGATTTGATGACGACGGCCGGTCTCAATTTTGATTTCAATCAAGGATAGAACTTCATCTTGGTCTTCAATACGCCAGTGCGTAACCGATTGTTTTGAACCTTTGAAGGTAGATTTGACACGCTTTACATGCAGATGTTTGTCTTCCACAAGCCAAGATGAATCTGTCCCTTCAGAGGTCTCTGGACCTCCTTCCACTAGGGCATGATACATTCGTTCGACATCTCGTTGAGCGAATTGTGCTTGCAGACTTTCTTTGACATCTCGATTTTTTGCAAATACCATCACACCTGATGTATCGCGATCTAACCGATGTACGATGTGACACCATGCGCGTTCAGATTCACGTTTGACATAATCAACACAACGACTGTGCAGCGTATCTTTCTCGAGTTTATCTGTGGCAACAGAAAGAAGACCAGCTGGTTTTTCAACGACTAGAATCAAGTCATCTTCGAAAATAATTTTCAATTTTGAAGATTGTTTTTTTGTCTTAGGGGGTGGTGACATCTTCATCGCATCAGCGCGATTGACAATTCGAATCTTATCATCAACTGCCAGTGATTCTTTGGCCCTGTAAACGGGTTGATCGTTGACCAATACTCGACCTTCGGTCAGCATTTTTCGTAATGTCGAGGTTGTAGATTCAGGAAACATCAATCGTAATGTGGGGAGCAGTACACTCTCTTGTTGAACATTGAATTCCATTTCGGCACCTCAGGGAAATCTTTGCTCAATCCACGCACAAGATGGGTGCTTGATTGTCTTGTCCCCTCTACTCCTCGTTGTATGTCCGCAAGCGATAATTACTGAATACCGGAGCCGTTCGTAATGGCGAGTACTCAAGTGGGCCTGTCCGAGTGGCTGGCGGGCTACGATTCTGACCACATCACCATTGGTGTTGTCGCCTCTCATTCATCGCTTCAGATTCTCCATGGTGCCCGTCAAGAGGGCTTTCGAACACTGGGCATTTGTGTTGGTGAAGGCCGTCGTAAGATGTACAAGGCATTCCCAGGTGCTGAACCTGATGAATGGTTGATGTTAGACAATTATCTCCAACTTCTTGACAAAGCTGAGTGGTTGCGAGAACAGAATGTCATCATGATTCCTCATGGCTCATTGGTCGAGTACCTGAGCCCTGAAAATTTCATTGCACTACAGGTTCCAACCTTTGGAAATCGTCACATCCTGAAGTGGGAGGGTAGCCGTGACCTTCAGCGTGAATGGTTGGAGTCTGGTGGCTGTACCATGCCGAAGATTATCGAAGACCCCCACGACATCAACAGCCCTGTGATTGTGAAGTATGCTGGGGCCAAGGGTGGTCGTGGTTATTTCATTGCGAGAGATTTCCGTGATTTCAGACGAAACGTCGACCTAGAGGAAGAATTCACCATTCAAGAGTATGTTCTAGGGACGCGATATTACTTCCAGTTCTTCTTTGACCCAACTGCAGACGATGGTTACCAGGTCGATGGTATGGGTAGTCGTGAAGGACAGTCTTGTGGCCGTCTAGAACTGATGAGTATTGATCGTCGTGATGAAGCCAAGGTCGATGAGTTCTA
>JASLKP010000018.1 GCA_030747485.1 Candidatus Thalassarchaeaceae archaeon
CCAAGGTCAAGGCCAAGGTCAAGGCCAAGGTCAAGGCCAAGGTCAAGGCCAAGGTCAAGGCCAAGGTCAAGGCCAAGGTCAGCAAGGTCAGCAAGGTCAGCAAGGACAGCAAGGTCAGCAGGGACAACAAGGTCAGCAAGGTCAACAAGGCCAGCAAGGCCAAGATTCTCAGCAAGGCCAGCAGTCCGGCGAGCAAGGCCAGCAAGGTCAGCAAGGCCAGCAAGGCCAGCAAGGCCAGCAAGGCCAGCAGGGCGAGCAGGGCCAGCAGCAGGACAACGGACAGGGTCAACAGCAGCAAGGTGGTGAGCAAGGTGGTCAGCAAGATAGCGGCCAGCAGCAAGACCAGGGTGGTGACAACCAAAATGGTGAGAACCAGCAGCAGCAAGGACAGACCCAGAACGGCCAGCAAGGTCAGCAAGGTCAGCAATCCGACCAGCAACAGGGACAACAGCTAGACAACCAAGAGAACAACGGTGACGTCGACAACGATGGTGACGGCATCCCAGATAACATCGACACAGACGATGACAATGACGGGATCCCAGATAGTCAAGAACCTGGTAACCAGGATACTGACAATGATGGTACGCTAGACCACGAAGATTCCGATATGGATGGCGACGGCATTGAGAACGATCAGGACGATGATATCGATGGCGATGGAATCCCCAACGATCAGGACACCGACGATGACGGTGATGGAATTGCAGACGATCAGGACGTCGATCCGACGAACCCGAACGACACTGCAAACGATCACGACAACGATGGTGTGAATGATAATGAGGATTCAGATGACGATGGTGACGGAATTGATGACCAAGAGGAAGTCAATGACGGTGACCCAAATACCGACATCTATGACCACGATAACGACGGCCTGAACGACATGTACGATTTGGACATCGACAATGACGGTATCGACAACGTAGACGACCTGTATGAAAACGGCTCATCTGCATCTCGTGACCACGACAACGATGGACTCAATGACGGCGTCGATGACGACGACGACAACGACAACATCCTTGACGTAGACGAGCTTGACGGTGCAACCGGCAATTGGCGCTATGATCACGACAATGACGGGATCACAGATGTAATTGACACGGATGACGACAATGACGGCTTGTCCGATTGGTTCGAAGCTAATGATGGCAATGACGAGACTGGTCAGTTCGACCACGACAACGACGGCTTAGATGACGTTGTTGACGATGACGACGACGGCGACGGCATTCTCGACGAACTCGAGATTTGATCGCAACATCGTAATTTGCCAAGTCTAGACCCATTGGCCACGTCAATGGCGACCCACAGGCTTCCCCCGGGGGCATTGCTCCCGGGGGACTGCCCAAACTCTCTTTTTCTTTTTACAATTGGAAATGATACCCATAGGGTATCGTGATACGGAAGTGCACGTTCTTGCCGAGTCGTTGATATAGCGGTCGCGAGTGGCGAGGTGCTTCACTAGGTGAGATGATGACTAAAATTGATAGATATCTTGAGAATATTGGAATGTGGCGAAAGACATCTTGGTCCCTGATTATGGTGTCCATGATGATTCTTTCTACATTAGCAGGAATGAGTGTCGCTTTTACAGACGCTTCCGAATCAGATTGGAATGACTCAGTCAAGCGTACTGCCGTTCAAACGGGAGATCAATATGATCAACCATATCGCGAAACTGTAAATCGAGGTGATGTTGCATCACCTTTCACACATCCAGCATTAATGGATCCTGCATATGGTGACTATGGTGTCATGTATGGAAAAGTTTCAGATTTGTCATTATTGAATCTTCGAGCAGATGGTTGGACCCTACACCTAGAGGAGCGAATTGGTGATGACCACGACAATGATGGCATTGATGACTTGAACGATTTAGATGATGACAATGATGGTATTTACGACCTCATTGAGCGTTTCGATGGTTGTTTCGGCACAGGCCCATTGGACCATGACAATGACGGTATTTCTGATGAAGATGATTGGGACGATGATAACGATGGTATCCTAGAGGGGCCCTTGGATATGAGTCAGGGTGCAGACCCACTTAATGTTAGTACAGACCGCTATGTAATGCCGAATTCGACACACCCTTGGAATGGAGAACTAATCCCAATTGGTTACCTGGTTGACCAGAATCCATGGGACCATGACAATGATGGTGTTCCCGATGAGGATTTTGATGGTTCAGGCCCCGGTTCGTATGACGAAGACGACGACAACGATGGTCAGATTGACCAATTCACTTGGCCTTGTGACTTTGATGGCGATGGCCAGCAAGATTACTTTGATTCAGACGATGATGACGATGGAATCACAGATCGTCTAGATGCAAACCCCTACGATGCATCGAATACGAACACAGTCAGTTATTCATACACAACTTGGACATTGAGTCAGTATTCACAATATAGTGGCGGAGTTGATTTTGTTGCTCTAGAGGCAATGTACCACCCCTCACCAATGGCAACACCAACATTTACCGCAATTCATGACGGTGATTTTGATGGTGATCTTATTCCAAATTTCTTAGACCCTGATGACGATAACGATGGGTTGCCTGACAATGCAGATACTGATGATGATAACGACGGCATGCTTGACATGTGGGATCCCGATGACGACAACGATGGCATCCTTGATGCTTGCACAAATGTAGACTACAACAACGACGGTCTTAACGATCTCTTTGGTGGCAATACTGCACCTTACCAAGTTGCAGGTGCTGACGGCGATAACGATGGTATCATCGATTGTGAGATGGATTATGATCGAGATAAGGATGATGACCGCTGGAGAGCAATTGATCAAAATTACAACGGAATATGGGATTGGTTTGATTCAGACATGGGCGGAAATGTATCGCCTGACAACCCGAATGGTCAGCCTTCATGGGACGTAACTGACTTTGCTTGGGATATTGACAATGATGGTACTGAAAACGAACTTGATCGATACCCCACGACACCAACAGCGATAGTGAATACTTGGAACTGCCTCACCGTCAATCCAGATCCACGATGTGACACTGAACGCGCTTCTTTCGCAGGATTCAACGATTGGGATGGTGACGGAATTGACAACTGGAAAGATTCTGATGACGATGGTGATGGTATCATCGATTGGTTGGATATCGACCCGGATTGTGATTTTGACAATGATGATGATATTCACCAGATTAATGGTAGCAAATACCGCGATGATGGTCCTAATGACGTTGATTCTGACATTGATGGTGATGGCCTAGATAACAGTGTAGATTGGGATGATGACAACGATGGAATCAATGATTTGTATGATCCAGATGATGGAAATTGTGGTTTCGTAGACACAGATGCAAATGATCAATTCTACCAAAGCTATTACCCAGTATCTGATGGGAACGCAATCGACGGTTCTAACGATAATCAAGAGTACCAAGACAATTCTTCAGATCACTGGAATATCACATACCTGATGAACCCCTTCGACTCGATTGTAATCGATTACAATGGATATGATGGTACAACCAATCCTCCAGTATCTGGAGAAGTACCAGAATTCTACTGGTATGTACTTGCACGTTGGTCACCATGGAGCGGTGGCAATGACGTCGATATTGACATCGATGGAGACAGTCTACAAAATGGCCTCGACGTCGATCAAGATGGTGATGGTTTACCCGATTGGTGGGATCAAGATGAAGGCAATGATGGCTTAATTGACATTAACGATTTCAAGTTCGGCGGTACAGTCACAAACAGCAATGAATGTGGCTGGACTTCTGAGTTGGGATACGTTTGTGGTTGGAATTACGCTGTGAAGTACATGATTCCGCTAGAAACGAGTTCAACAGGATTCAACCTACCATTTTCAACCCGCCCAGATCCAACTTATACTGATGGTACATACGATGGAGCAAACTCAGCAAACAATTGGCGATGCACATCTTCTTCTTGCTACCAAATTCCATTCAATGGACAAACAGTAGCAGCATTCAACTATAGCCAGATGGCACACAATCGCGACCTATACATCACATGGGTAGGGCTTTCAACAGGTATGTGGAATTGGAATGCTGACATCAATGGGAATTTCTTCCCTGACGAAAGTCTCGCTGATCTCATCCCAGATGATACTGACCCTGACGATGATTGTGGAAATATCGTGGTCACCGATGGTCAGAACACCTATGCTCCTACTTGTCAGTTTAACGACACTGCTGATTTAGATGATGATTTAGATGGTGTCTATGATTTGTTCGACGTCGACGATGACAACGATGGTATCTGGGATTATCTTGAAGTAGATTCAGATGGAGATTGGGATGATGACGCAAATACACAACCTCCTGGAAATTTCTTCACAGGATTCAATTGTGATGACAACGATGATGACGGCACAGATTCAGATCCAGATAATGATGGATGGTATCAAGCTGTATGGGACCAAGGTGTCATGGGTCAAGGCCTGTTATTCCCTGAGTTCTACGATGTAGACAATGACAACGATGGCGTGCCAGACGGCGAAGATTTCGATGACGATAATGACGGCATCCTCGATGTTGATCAGGAACTACAGTGTTTCTGGGGCGAGGAACAATCTACGTGGGATCACGACAACGATGGCACACTCAATTGGGCAGATGATGACTGGGACGGAGATGGAATATCTAACACAGAGGAAGCGAATGGTGTCAATCCACTCACAGCTCCTTGGGACCACGACAACGATGGTTTGCGCGACGACGTCGACCTCGATGACGACTCAGATGGTATGCACGATGAGGATGAGATCATCCTATGGCCAACTCGATATGGGCGCAATTCGACCAACCCTTGGGATCACGACGATTTTGGCAACGGTGAAGCACTTTCCGATCCATCCAATCCATACACTGGTCCTGATGTAAGAGACTTAGATGATGACAATGATACACGCGAGGATACAGATTATGACATCCTTGAAGAGGGTCACACTGCCTTCTGTAACGGTGCAAACGTCACCAGTTCAGATTGGGACCACGACAACGATTGTGTTCTCGATGAGGATGATAAGATTCCTACACGAGTTGAATTACTTGCACCAGACACATTGTGGTTGGATGCTCAATTCCCAGCAATCCTTGCGGGAACAGTCTACGCATTGAACTTCACAACGGGCAATTTCACTCCAACTGGAGATTTACCTGTTCAGGTGCACGTGGCATGGGTCCAAAATGGTACAGAGGCCTTTGAGACCATCAACGTACTTTCCAATCAGTGGGGGGCGTTTAGCGTAGGCCAATTCCTCTTCCCTGAGAACATTCACGTCGGTGATAACACCACTTACGAGATTTGGGCAGAAGTCACGGAGATGTTCATTCATGACGGTTCAGAGTCCCCGAAGTATCCCGTTGCAGTCAATGCCAATCTAACACTTGATTACACAGCTTGGACATATTTCCGTAGCGATGAACAACCATTGTGGCTTGATTTCAAGACTCACTATGAAGCAGACTGGGATCGTGGTATCTTTGACAAGCGAATGGCATTCGCACCAATCACGTTCTCAATTAGCGGTGGACCCTTTGGAAATCGCACTACTCCAACAAATTACACAGGATTCGGTCAGGGATTCAGAGCCGATGAAGGCGGTTGGACATCACTCACATACGTACAACAATCGGGTGCAGTGGGAGATTGGAAGCAGGTACGATACAATTCCACAATGGATAACGGCCCAGGTATGTTGCCTGGCGGTTACGAAGAAGTCGTTTGGAACAATCTGAGTCTCACTCATGACGTTGTTGGCACGTACACTTACTCAAACACAAGTTTACCCGTTGGTGATTACGAAGTCACAGGTCATGTTGTACCATCGCTTGCTGGCTATGAAGATCACCAGCAGAGTCTCGGCCTAACTGGAGCACAGTGGCCATGGCCCTATGTTCATGGAGCTGAAACAGATACGTTCTCGATTCGAAGTATGCATCGAATGTACGTTGAGGCTGAAATTATCGTAGCTGCATCTAATCCCGTTTACTATTATGACATGACTCAATTTACAGGCAGCAGTTACGGTGCTTGGAGAGCATTGTTTAGTTCTCAAGGATTATCTGCAGCAGGTTTGACGTATGAGGAAGCAAAGCTAGGAAAGCCATTCGCTCAACTATGGGACGGTAATCCAGCATCATTGACTGATGAGGCGGCCAAACTACGTCCATTCCTTCGAGCAAACAGCTCACATTGGTTCATCATCATGCAAAATGGTGGCGATTTCGACGTACCACCTTGTGGACAGATTGACCCATCAGATCCGCAAAGTCCACTACGTTGCGAAATTATTCCCGAAATGAACACAGGTGAAACCTTCCGTGTCATTGGAAACGTTACCAATCGAACAGGGACACCTTGGCTACAGGATCCGATGGCATTACAAGTCGACCTTGATCACAACGGCATCTTCCAGGGAAGTCAAGAAACGGGCTACGCCCGCGTTCCGACAATGTATGGAGGGGAAGCCCGCTTCGATTACAATTGGACGTGGTATAGTCAGTATCAGGCCTCAACCTATGGTGTTCGTGTGGACTTCACAAACTCAGAGTTTTACTTCACTGGGAATTTGACAAACGTGCTCGCCCCAACTGGGGCGTATGGAAATATTTCAGTGGTTGGAACCACTGATTTCCAGTTGAACACTTTACCACGATTGTATCGAAATCAGAATACAACCGTTGAGGCAAGGTTGGTCGATAACGCCCTCCAACCAGTCCGCAGTGCTCCAGTTAATTGGACATGGTCTGCCAACGGAGAGAGCAATTTCTCAGAGACGGATCAAAATGGTGTGTTCAAGATTGATTTGAATATCAGTGAGTTCCATCAGTTAGGGAATTTCAGTTTGCAATTCTCTTTCCCAGGTAATTCTCTTCTCAAAGGTTCCATGGTCAATCAAGAAATGTGGGTCGTGAGTCGAACATACATTGAGTTGATTTCAACCACTCCAAACATGAGGAGTAGTGGTGAAGTATGGCAATTCACAGCCGCAGTTACCGATGATAACAGGACACCTGCTCTAAGAGATTCAGGACAGGCACTGGATGGTAATGGTTCGGATGGTGGTACGGTCCAAGTCATCTTTGAAGGCACTGATTTCGACAACGTGCAACATCGGCAAGTCATGTTTGAATTGGATCCGAACTTTGGTGCAATTTATTCAGAGATGCTCCTAGATGCACAGATTTTACGTGAGGACCCCGAATCCTTCCTACCGAATGGGTTCGGTCCCGTAAATGTCATCTTACGATTTGAGGAAAATCTTCCCCACGAAGGTTGTGAGGAATTACAGATTCCGTATCACTTGAGTTTGCAAGGTGCTTGGGACCCATGTGCATCAGTACAGGGTAGCGATCACTATCGCCGGGTCATGCAGCACAACGTCGACGGATTCTCGTTGATTGGTCGAACGACTTTGGATGTTGATGATCAAATTGTATACACGAGCGAGGTGGATCCAATCACGGGTGAAAATGTCGAGAAACCAATGGTCGTCACAGGTCAACTGGTTGATGAACTTGGAGGCAATCTCTCCAACCGTGCCATCCGCGTATCCTATGAGATGCAAGGTGGAGTACAGGGTGTAGTCTCTTGTCAGCCCGGTTCCACAGATTTCGATGGATACTTCGATGTCACATGTCCACTTGATGACGTGATGGCAGGACAGGCACGTGTGACCGTTGAGTTCAATGCTTACGAAAACAACGACCGATTCCGTTACATGAATGCTAGCGTAACACGTCTGTTCCCTGTATTCAGCAACTCAACACTACACATCTCAGAAGTTGGACCATTCAAGACTGACGTAGATCGATACGAGTTCGTTAATGGCACCTCCTTCCCAGTATTGTATCTCAAGGAGAGTTACCACATTCATGCACTCCTTGAGCAAAGCAATGGCAACCCATTAGGTGGAAAGTGTTTGAACATCTATTTGGATCCACAGCAAAACACTCGACCTGTTGCGACAGCAATTACTGCTGACGAAAATGGAGAGATTGAGTGGTTCAGTGGAGACAAGGATCAGAACCCAAGTCGGAAGGGAATCGAGCCCAATGGAAACAAGTTGGAGGGCTTCCGTATCTTACGAGTCGCTTACGAGCCGGATATCGAAGTGCCCGGCGGTTGTCGTTCAGAAGCAAACGCAGTTGTGAATGGCACATACATGGACATGGTCGTTCTTGTACGAAGCCGAATCGACATGGTTGTGAAGGTACCTTGGACAAGTCCAAGTGGATATTTGGTCTACGATGATGAGAAAAATTGTGCCACACCAGAATATGAGGGTAACCACCCTTGTGTCGTTCACGGTTCAATTGCCATCTTACGTGACCGAATCGATTTAGCGGTCGAGGATCAAACGGTCACATATCTATTCCAATATTTGGATGAAAATGATACATGGGTGACGCATGAGATTCGCTACATCCGAACAGATGAACAAGGTGTAGCCAGCTTTAGTTGGAATAACCCGGGTGAAGACATTCCTGGAGAGTTACCGTGTGAACAAGGTGTTACACCATGTGCAACAAGAGGTGAATGGAGAATCACAGCGATGTTTGAAGGCAGTGATATGTTCCAAGAATATGCTGAGTCACGCTCACTGATTATCACACAAGGTGAAGCAGAATCGGCAGCAGATGCCGGCTGGACATTGGCAGTATTGTTACCAATCATAATTGCCTTCCTCTTTGCATGTATTATTGGTGCCGTGATGTACAAGCGTTACAGCGAGCGACGCCGAATTGAAATCCTGAGAGGCATCCTCACAGATTCATTGATGGCGCTACAAGCTCGTAACGAATACATCCAGGTGATTTTCAATTGCTACAAGGACTTGGTGAGATTCTTCCGTCAACACGGCTTCATGAAGAAGGTATACGAGACAACCCGTGAGTTTGAATGGGCTGTTCGTAAGGCATTCTACATGGTTCCAAGCGATCAATTGGATGACTTCCTCTCAATCTTTGAAGAGGCACGATATTCCGACCATGACATCGGTATTGCACAACGAGACAAGGTCATGTCAACACTGACCTCAATCACACAGAGCATATCCATGGCACTGGGTGATTCAATGATTACACGCACTGCAGAGCATGATGCTTCTCTACACGGCAATCTCACCAAGGCTGGTGAATTCGTCGATTCAGAGGGCAATGTGCAACAAGCGGGCCTCGATGAGAGCCAAGACGCAGGATTCAGCCTCTGAACTGAATGACACACGGGGTGTGGCGGGTGCAAGGTTCAGTCCTTGCACTCGCACTCCGCCCCCAGAAGGGTGGAGCGATGTCACTGGCAGAGAGCATCTCACTCACCAGAGTATGGATTGGAGATCATGCAACAAGTAAAATCGCCAAGTGACTTTACTCGTCAACGTATTCGCCCTTCGCGTCTAGGAGAATCATCGCAAGGTCAACTTGTTTACATGTCTGCAATATTTCCTCGTGCATCTGATCGCTGAATTCGTCTAACGTTTCGAGCGAACTTGCATTTGGATCCCGCAAGGAATCGAAAATGTGATTCAAAACACAAGATACACCGTAGGCTTGTCCAGCGCGGAAAGCGTGGTCTACACCACCTGCTCCAGGGTCTTCAGCATGAAGCTCCATCATCACTTGCTGTGCATAGGCCGCCAATGCACCATAGACGGATTCCATCGCCTCACCAACAGCGGATTCATTCTCTAGAGATGTCTGAACCATGCCTAGTGCAGCATCGATACATTCTCTGAATTTGTTGAAAGCGGCGATGGTATCGCTTGCTTCTAGTTGCATTGCTTCGTTCATTAGTGGCTTCCATTCCGCCATGTGAATCAACTCTCCGAGGACAGGCTAAGGCCATGAGCATTGGCTTCTCCACGGCCCCCTACGGGGGCCTGTGGGTATACGTGGGGTTCATAACGGAAGGGTCGGTCGCGCGGCTACCCAAGTCGAGGGAGTCACATGACGAAGCAAAACAAGAAGACCAACCCCGGCCTTGTCACCTTAATTGGTGACCTCAAGGCCCAGACACGGTCGAATGGTGCTGCGCTGTGGCGAGACGTCGCTCAAAGACTCGAAAAGAGTCGGAGCAATTGGGCTGAACCCAACCTAAGCCGCCTAAGCCGCTATGCTGCGGATGAGAAGATCATTCTTGTTCCTGGAAAGTTGCTTGGTAGTGGTAATGTTGAGGGTAAGCACACCGTCGCCGCCTACAGTGTCAGTAATTCGGCCCGAGCGAAGATCGAGGAAGCAGGCGGTAAAGTCGTCAGCATTCACGATTTGATGAATGAAAACCCAAAGGGCAAGGGGGTGTACATCCTTGGCTGAAGCAACGACATTTGTTTACAACGCTGAAGATAAGGTACTCGGCCGTCTTGCTAGTATTGTTGCTAAGCAACTGCTTCAGGCGAAGCGTGCCGGTGAAGACACACGTGTCATCATCGTCAATGCAGAGCAGGCAATCGTAACCGGGAAGAGAACCAGTGTAATGTCTGATTATCGTGCGAAATACGAACTAAATCATGCTCGCAAGGGACCATTCTTCCCTCGAATGCCAGACCAAATTCTAAAGCGTACTGTACGTGGAATGTTACCGTACCAGAAGAACAGTAGCGGCCGTTCAGCACTGAAGGCCCTCCGTGTCGAAATTGGTACACCTACTGGCCTCTCTGGTGATGACCTTCCAGACGGTTGTGAATGGGGCGACTCAAGTAAGATTGAGCGACCATTGCCCGAGCGTTTTGTTCGCCTAGGCGAGATTAGCAAGGAACTTGGTGTAGATTCATCTAGATGGAGTGGTGAGTGAAAATGGCGAAGAAGGAGCCGAAAATTAGCGTGAACACTTCAGGCAAGCGCAAGACAGCAATTGCACGTGCAACTGTCAAGTCAGGCAAAGGTCGAGTTCGTGTAAATTCAGAACCAATTGAAATCCTACAGCCAGAAATGGCCAGAACCAAAGCGATGGAACCACTAGTGATTGCAGATGCAATGAACCGCCTTGCAACTGTTGACATCAATGTCAACACGACCGGTGGCGGTCAAATGGGGCAGGTCGATGCGATTCGAACAGCAATCGCTCGTGGCTTGGTAAAGTGGAATGATGGCGCAGATGGAGACGATGCGGAACTTCGTGATGAATTCCTTCGTTTTGATCGAAGTTTGCTTGTCAACGATCCACGTCGCAAGGAACCAAAGCACCAAATGGGACGAGGTGCGCGAAAGAAGTGGCAGAAGTCCTACCGTTGAGGTGAAATGAATGATAATTCCAGTACGATGTTTTTCCTGTGGAAATGTGATTGGACACTTGTGGGAACGCTACAACAATGGCGTTAATGATGGCCGCAATGCCGGAGAGATGCTTGACGAAGTCGGATTAGAGCGATATTGCTGCCGACGCATGTTCGTCTCGCATGTTGAACTCATTGACGATGTTGCACCTTTCAGTGTCACTCGCATGGAATAAGGACAACGGGCCCGTAGGTTAGCTTGGCCAATACTTGACGGCTGGGGGCCGTCAGACTCCAGTTCAAATCTGGACGGGCCCACCTCCTTTGAGGCAGCACATTACAGATTTCGACCCCTAAGGGGTCGATGACCAGAAGCGGGAGGGTTCAAACCGCATTGTGTGACAGTCGGTAGCATGCGAGAGCGAATGCCATGGTCGATTGCATTGGTCATGCTTCTAATCACTCCCTTGCTTATTGCAGCGCCTGCGGCGCTGCGTACGGTCGTACACGAGGGTGTGGTTTACACTTCAGATCAAACATGGTCAGGAAACATAACCCTCGATGAGGACGTTATCGTTGCAAGTGGCGCCACTTTAACCATTGAGTCAGGCACTCAAATTAATGTTACCGAAGATGTGACAATCACCATGAACGGTGATCTGGACATTCAAGGTACATCTGAATCACAAGTCGAAATATGGGGATCGTGGGTTGCTGACACTTCCATTCAGGCACGTTGGCAAGGTTTCCTTCTCAATCCTGGGTCATCAGCCAATGTAGTCAATGCACAGATCTCTGATTCACGTGGCGGCTTTGACGTCGAGAGCGGCGCCACGCTGAACATTGGTACTACCAATTTCACAGATCCAATCATTGGGGTTTGGAACAAAGGCACCCTCTCCGGTGATGGAATCAATTGTAACACGGCCACTACTTCCTGCCTACGTGTTGATGGTAGTGCCACACTATCTGAAGTCAAATCAATACTCAGTGCAGAAGTTGTTCACGTACACAATGGTGGAAATGCGAACATCGCAGTCGTGACATCTAATGATGATGCAGATGTTATTGTTCTTGATGATGGTTCCACGTTTTATGGTCAGGTAAATGCAGATGGATTCAATCGACTCGTAAGAGGCAGTGGAACAGTTTCTGCTACGGTGTTGCCAGACATCATCGGAGTTGGAGGTGTTTTGGTTGAAGCAGATTCTTTGGGTGGCCTAGTGGTCACAGGAGGCTCCCCTTGCAGTTCAAATTGTACCGTTGATTCAATTATCGTCGGTACTGTAGATGATGTTGAATTCAGTTCACAGTTTCTTTTCTGTGAAGAGACTTGTATTGATGCCCGAATCGATGGAGAATTGGCGTTTGTGAGTGCTTGGCCTAGTACTGAGATCTATCCCTCCAATGCCTTTGCTAGACTCCGTGGCGAGGGACTTGTCCGTCTGAATCAAATCAACATCCATACATCTCATACATTGTTTGACGTATCTGGTAATGGGAATCTGATCATCGATAACTCCACCTTGAGATTTGGTGATGCTGGCACCATTTCCGGTTGGTCGTTGGATGTTTCAGACACCATCATGGTAGATGGTGAAGATGGATGGGTGCTTCTTGATGTAGATGCAACCTTCAGCCAGATTGAGCTTGTCCGCCCATTTTCTCTTTCAGATGTGACTTCTGTAGGCATACATGCTGTATGGTCAAACGTAGTCATGGATGATGTCTTGCTAGATGGATGGAATGAAGGTATTCGTTGCGAATCTGAGTGCACAATCACTGGGGCCGATTTAACATCAGGTGGCGGTGGTCGTAACAGTGGAAGCGGCATCACCATCGATGGCGGAACAATTGAACTCGATGCCCTTTCGACATCCTCATCAGATGTGGGCCTCAATGTCATTGATGGTTCAGTGCACATTGATACATGGAGCGTTGAAAACGCTCACAGATCATATGGGATTCAACTTGCAAACGATGCAAGTGCGACCATTCGTAACATGCCAGCATACACCTCATCAGGTGTCCACGATGGATTTGGTGACGGTACCTTACTTTGGGGGTCACAAGGGACCCCTGACCTCTCAGTCAGTATAGAGGAACGATTCACTGAATCTACAATACACGTGACTGATTTAGTTGGCAATTCAATCAGCAGTGCTACCGTAAGTGCACATGGTTTCAGTGAGATAACCAATGAATCGGGAGAAAGTATGCTCCCAATGCTTGCGAGCGGCTCGTTTGTTGAAGCAGTAGATGCCTCTAGCGGAATGGGGGCAAGTGCAACATTATCGCCACCTGGCGGCAATATTCAGATTGCAATTGTTCCGGGAACGGGGGATTGGGTCATTCCGACAGGCGTTGATGCAAGATTGGTCGGTGGTGAACACAGTATCACTGGAGACCTCATCATTGAGAATGGTGCATCTCTGATGCTTGTCGATTCCATTCTCACAATCCCCGAATCTGCAAATTTGACGATTCAAAGTACAGGGAAATTGAAGGGCGATGGTGGCCATCTAATAGGGGGTGTCGCTCCATTAACAGCAGGCACACCACTACAGGGTGAAGGCGACGGTCTCATTGTTGGAAGCCAGATTACATTCACTTGTTATGATCCGTGGACATGGGTCAAGACATCTTTGACAAATGAACTGACACTTTCTCAAGATTGTGAATTAATTCTGGATGGTGGCCATGCTTCGGGATCGGTCACATTATCCGAAGATTCGAAATTAAGTGAACGCAGTCACCTCACGGTCCGTGTCGTTGATGCAGGTAATCCTGTAGACGGTGCAAACGTTTCTGTCGGTGGTAACGTTGTGCAAACAGATGCAACTGGCACAGTATCATTCACAAGTACATGGCGTGTCATTGATGAGGGCGGTGAGTCCATAGCGGATTCCAAAACGGTTGCAGTACAACATGCAAACGTCAACAGGTATCGAAGTTGGGATCCATCGACCAGTACTGAAATTGAGGTGATGATTTCAACAGTAACAGCAGGAGTTGCAACGGACCACGTACGCCTAGAATCCGTATTTTCACCCTACCATCTTGGATCAGATTTGATAGTATCAGATGGGGCTATATTTGAGATACTTCCAAACGTTGAATTGACGTTAGCAACTGGTGTGGGGATTCGTGTTGAAGGAGAGATGTTGTCTGACGATTCATGGATTGGTGGTACCGGTTCAGCAGGCTTGAAGGCAATCGATGGTGGCTCAATTATACTTCAATCTGGATTTTATTCGGGTGGCCCCTTACAAGTGAGATCAAATGGCGAATCCACACTCAATAATATGACAATTTTCGATGCAGGAATTTCAGTTATTTCAACAACCAATCCTGCTCAATTACATCTCAACAGCGGCCTTGTTAAGCAAACTGACATTTGCATCAGGGCTCAAGGTATGGCTGCCACATTGGTCATTGAAAATACGAGATTAGAGATGTGTGAAATGATGGGCGCGTGGTCTACTTCGGCGAACGTAGAAATTTCTGGAGCCATCATCGGTCCAGATAATTCAAAGGGATTCTGGATACAGGATTCAGTAGGATCAATCACCGACTTAGATGCAACAGAACACGATGGAGATGGGTCGGCATTACATCTAGAAATGCAGGACGGCTCACTTATTGTCGAACGCCTTGAAATCTCTGCTGGTACAGGTGTTGCTGCACTACAGATTGAGCAATCTACTGGCGTTCAAATTCGTGATTCCACGATTCATAATGCACCTGGAGTCCTCATCGACAATAGTGCGACCACTCTAGAACGGGTTGATTTGTTGGGAACAGGTACAGGGATTGGGATCGAAATTCTTGGCTCCCGAAATAGCGGGGCTGTACAAATCATTGATTGTGACTTGGACCATTTCGACAAAGCACTACGCTTAGAGGGTTCATTTGAACACCTAGAATCACAACCAATCACCATTCTAGAATCACATCTACATGGCACGACTTCAATTGATGCCAACACACTTTCTTTCGTTGTCAAAGGCGGAGAACTTGATGGCGAAGTACGATTACTCGCGATGGAAAAGGCATGGTCTGCGACTCTCATCGATGTTGAAGCCCCATCAACGAATCTTTCAGGCGATGTTCGCCTGTATATCGGAAGTACTTGGCAAGTACAAGTTCAGGAAGAAGATACGGGCAATCCAATCATTGCGAGTCACCTTCAGATGAGTATTCCAGAATTTGATACAACATTGGGTGAACAAACTCTCGATTGGGAAAACCCACATCATATTGAACTCATTTATCGAGTCCATTCTGATTCATCATTTTCAGATGCACAGTATGCTCAATGGACAACCTCCTCATCAGGATACCTTCCGGAAACCGGCCAATTAATGCTGGATTCAAGTGGTCAAAGGGCGTTAATAGTCCAAATGTCCCCGAATATAGCACCTGTTGTGACGATATTAGAACCTGTAGATGACCTCATTGTAAATGCTGGAGAAGACGTAGATTATAGTGCATCATTTTCAGATCCAAACGGTGATGAAATCATTGAATGGATTTGGTTACTTGAAGGCGAGGATGTCAGTTGGTTGGTTGGTGATCAATCTTCAGACACCATCTCAGGAATCGAACAAGGTGATTGGATTCTCAGAGCCATTGCGATTGACGTACACGGTGCACAGGGTCAAGCTGCTATTCAGATCACTGTAAATCCGGCAGACAATGATGGTGATTTCTCTGAAACCTGTCAAACACAGGGACCAGATGCATGGTACGATCCTATCTCTGGATTACTGTGTGGCCCCGATGTCTTTGATGAAGATGACGATAATGACGACATTCGAGATGACCGAGATGATTTCCCGTTCGATGGATGTGCACACAAAGACACCGATGATGATGGAATGCCTGACAGCATCCTTCCTAATTGTGAGACATCATTGGTTGAAGATGGAGATGACGATAATGATGAGGTTCCCGATGGTGAAGACATCGATCCAGTTGATGCATCCAAAGGACGCACCTCAGATACAGAATCAGAGAGTTCCTTGATAGTAACACTTTGCAGTCCTTCAGTGGTGTTGAGCATTGGCCTAGTCATCGTTTTCACAATCTTTGCATATCTCAGATTCAGAGGGGGCGAAGGTGGCCCCGTCTCGATGCATAGGGACGATTGAGGTGAATAGATGCAGTCCTCAATGCCGGACACGAATGGGATTGCACTGGTCGTCTTACTAGCGACTGCCTCCATTGTCATCTTTGATGGCTGGAAGTTGTTCCGTGCAAATCGTGATATTCCAACACTTGGAACATTTCCCAACGGTGGAATGGCTTGGGAGAGTCAGATGGAACAAGAATTCGTACGAAACATCACCATGATTGGTTCAGTTGTAGTGATGATGGTCGTCCCATGGTTCCTTGCCGAGCGCAGTGGAACAAACATTGCATGGGTCATCGTTTTTGACATATTGTTGGCATTACACTCTGTTTGGTTGATTACACCAAAGCGGTATGCTGTGACTCGTGATGCACTATGGGTAGATGGTTTCAGAGTCGATTGGAGTCGTTTGTGGTGGTCTGGTTGGAAGGGCGGAAGCAGCATTACTTTACAGCGTAAAGGATGGTGGAGATTGGCTCCATTGCCCTTAGGTGGCAATTCCACAGATCTTGAATCTGCAGCACTTCGAATTGATGCCATTCTAGCAAATCAATGGGATGAATTGATGGAAATTCTATCCGAGGAAGAATAAATTTGATTGCAAGTACTCAAGTACCACCACGTCCCCATAGGGGACGTGGGATGGATAGAATTTGGACCCGATGACGTCACGACGGCGCGAATCGCTGTCCTAGCGGAGCAAATCGCTCACCATTCGCATCTCTACTACAATGAGGCGGCACCAGAAATTAGTGACGCTGAATTCGATGCATTGTGGGATGAACTCAAGTCCTTGGACTCAGAACACCCTCAATTGCGCCGTGTTGGCGCTCCAGTGTCTCCTGGTTCTGTGAAGGTAGAACATCGGTTCCCGATGCGGAGTCTCGATAAGGCAACCAGTGATGATGAGATTGCACATTTCGTCTCAGAGACGACAGCCCATGGTCGTCGATTTGTTGCCCAGCCCAAACTTGATGGTAGTGCGTTGAGTTTGGAATACAGACGAGGGAGATTGGTACGTGCTGCAACTCGCGGAAGCGGTGAGAGGGGCGAGGATGTGACATCCAATGCTCTTCGAATCCCGAACATCCCAGATTGCTTGTCATGGAAAGGGGATTGCCATATTCGTGGAGAGGTGGTAATGCATCTGGATGTGTTCCGAGAAAAATATGCTGACATTGCTCCAAATCCGAGAAATCTGGCCGCTGGAAGTTTACGACAGAAGAAGATTGATGCGGGGAAAGGAGATGCCTCTGATCTAGCATTCCATGCCTACGATGTCCTCTTCATTCCTAATGATGAGAAACATCCTGACAGCCCCGATGCATTGCATTTTGAGAACGATAGCGAATCGATTGAATGGCTGCGTGAGATGGGCATCACTCCAGCCGAAGAGGTTGTGGTTGAAGGCACAGATGATGAGTCAACCATCGCCGCCCTTTTGGGTGAAACCAAACGTTGGACACAGGGACGGGATTCAGCAGCATGGGAGATTGATGGAGTGGTGTTCAAACTAGATCATCTAGAGAAGAGAGAATTATTGGGCCAGACCGCACACCATCCTCGTTGGGCTTTGGCATGGAAATTCCCTCCAGAAGAAGCAACGACCGTGTTACTCGACATTGATTGGCAAACAGGACGCACTGGTGCTGTTACACCCGTTGCGAGAGTCGCTCCAGTCGTGGTAAGTGGCGTTACAGTTGAAAACACCACATTACACAATGTGGGAGAGGTAGAGAGATTGGGCATTTCAATCGGAGATAAGGTTAGACTTGTGCGACGTGGTGACGTAATTCCGAAAATCATTGAATCAATGGGGGCCGCGAACACCAGCGATCTTGAGGGCCGTTTTCATGCAGATGGTGAACAGTTCGTGAATGAATTACCAACACGTGCCCCCCCACAAATTCCAACAGAGTGCCCTGAATGTGATACAAAACTCGGATTGGATGGTGCCTTTTTGCGATGTTCCAATCTTTCATGCCCGGCTCGCTTATCTCGCTCAATTCTCTATTGGTGCCGTGCCCTTGAGATGGATGGTATTGGAGAGAAACTTGTTGAGCAACTCTGTGAAGCCAATCTTGTGAATTCAATCCCAGATATCTATCGCTTGACCACTGAACAATTGCAGAGTTTAGATCGCATGGCGGAGAAATCAGCATCCAATGTCATGAATCAGTTGGATGGCACTCGAAAAATCTCGTTAGATACATTCCTCTCAGCATTAGGATTGCCTGGAATTGGTCCAGAACTTGCAACTGCCTTCGCCGGTGAAATATGTAACATTGATGCACTAATCGGATTGAGTGACGACGACCTTGAGCGATTGGTGGCAATCGAAGGAGTTGGTGATACCGTCGCACGTTCTCTCATGACTGGAATCTCAGACCGTGTAGAAATGGTGACCGATTTCAGTGAAATTCTAACGATTACTTCTGTGACGAAAACAGAGTCTCCAGCCGGTCCTCTAATTGGTCTTTCTTTCTGTATCACCGGGACACTCAATCGCCCCCGCAAGGAAATTGCCCTCACCATCAAAGCTGCTGGTGGAAAAGTCGTCAGTACAGTTTCTGGTAAATTGGATTATTTGATTGCAGGAGAGAATGCCGGTTCCAAATTGGACAAAGCAAAACGCCTTGATGTAATCATTCTCACAGAATCAGATCTCAAATCTATGCTTGACTAACCGTACAGCATGGCGTTTGGCTCACCACTCTCATCATCATCGCCTTGTGCACCAAGTTGATGTGCAATCATTGCCTTAATTTGCAACTCGATTCGTTCAGCCTCCGCAAGAAGGGGTTCTGTGTCTAACTCAATTGCTGGTAACATTCGATTCAATCTTTCAATGACTCGTGCTGCAGCACGTGCATCAGGAATCCCGCCTGCTGCTTCAGCCATGATGCAGAGCATATTCAGTCGACGACGTCTTCCTTCTCCGAGTAAGACACCACTCATGCCTGCGACCATGCCTGCTTCTAAGAGTGGAATCTCCATCTCGTTGAGTTGTTCTAATGCCCAATCGGTAGCGCCGATTCCCAACATTGTTTCATCAGTATCATCAGTATCCATGACTTCATGCCCACTCTCTTGCTGATGGCTGAATGCATCGATTAAAACACCTGCTTGGAAACCCTTCTGATGGCTGTACTCTAGCAATGCTTCTGCGAGTGGTAAACACATACGTGGAGGAACTGGTGCTTCCGAAACCAATACCACCAAATTATCACATTGTTCCATATTGCAGACTGGTTTACCAGCATACATTCTCACAGGAGGCATTGGTTTACCATCCTGAACCAAGGCTACTGGTGGTAAATTCGGATGGAGTACGCCTCCAACAAATTTCAATTCCAACCGCTCAATGAGGTAATGAGCAACGATGCTACTCACGTGACTCACGCTTGGAAAGCAGGAGATTACGAGTGCCCCTTCAGTATCTACAGTATCCGAGACTTTGACCCTAGGTAACCCGTCCATGGGGCTCCCTCGTTCGACGATGGTGTTAATGCTTGGGCCGAAGAGTCCCCATCACTGGGAAAGGTGGGGTGTGTACCGATGGCGATGAAAGAATGGTCATACAAGGAACGAGGGCACCAATTATCCCCCAGTTCTTGGAATAATTTCTCGTCATGCCCTCGCAAGTTTTGGCTATCTCGTCAAAGACTCCCTCGCAAGGCCGGAATGGCCAGTGCAATCGGAACAGCAGTACACAACAGCGTTGAGGATTTATGCAATCTTGATCTCGGTGATAGAGATGACGAAGAAGTTGGCTGGTTGGCCCCGACAGCAAATGCGATTTTAGAGAAGCAATGGGAATCTGAAAAAGAAAATTTCCTTGCAACGCCTCGCCATCCCCGTTGGAAAGAAGAAGAATTTCCACGTGCACGAAAACTGTTAATCGGCTCTCTGAATATTTTGTTTGCCAAATCTCAAACTGGGCAAGTCGCCCTTTCTCAGGTGACCGCTGGAATGTGGCGTCATATCCAGAAAGTCGTCCTCGCCGCCGAAGGGACATTACGCACTTCATGTGGCAGACTCATGGGCCGACTTGACCTATTGATTTCAGATTTAGACGAAGATGGCAATGTGATTGGTTGGATCGTTGCGGATTTGAAGACTGGCAAGCCCCCATCGGGGGAACTCTATGATACGGTTAGTCGCCAACTTCGATTCTATCGAGACATTCTCTGTGAAAACAATCCAGACCACCCTCCTGTCAAAGCTGAAGGATGGTATTCGGACGGTTCCATCGTATTCCAGGCCGAAGGACCTAGTGTTCTTCCTGAAGCTTTTGAAGCATGGGAAGCGAGTAAGATTACTGAAGAACCGATGGAAGCGAAACCCAATTCAGAAGCCTGTGGATTCTGTGAATGGAAGGCATGGTGTCCTGCATGGGTATGGGCACAGGCTCAAGGTGAATTGAAACCAACTGGAATTTTCCGTGACATGATTGCAGTCCTTGAAAAAGTCGAAGTAGAGAATGGCATTTGTCTGGTTGAGAGAATGGCCCCTATCGATGAAGATGGAAATCTTGCAACAACAGGTCAACGGGCTGGAGCCGTATTTGCCGGTCAGGCGTTAGATCGCCTCAAGGCATTGATGGATGAGGGCCATGAGGGACCGATCTTCCTTGGAGGCGTTCGAATGGACGGAGAAACATGGAAACTCGGAGATTGGTGTGATGTCCTCCCTTGGTCACCCTTACTTGTTGGTTTGAAGCGCAGTTAAGCGGGCTTCTCTTGCGGGGCATTGAAGAATCCCTACCCCTGTGCATGTACATGGCACCTGATGAGAGGGGCGCACGACGACGCGGGCCACCCAAATCATCACGCTCCCGTTCACCCCCTCCTGAAGAGGGTGAAGCAGAGGAAGAGTGGTACGATGATGTGGTTGATGATAGTCAGTCTGATGGTCGTGGATTTGGAGGATTTTCTGTCAAACGACCAACCCTGCATTCTACCGACCAGGCAGAAGGTGAGCAATTAGAGCGATACTTCGAGAAACAGTACCACGGAAAGGCCGAAGAAAAGCGTGCCAGTATCGAGGAAGGTTGGGATGAAGAAGCCCCAAAATTTGACGCAAAGTCTCTATTTGAGGGCCATAAAATCATGTCTTTAGGCATTCAATCATTCATGAATTCCCTTCCGATGTTTATCATGTCCTTCGCAATGGTCTGGGGTGGACAAACCGCGATTGATTCGATGGATGGCTCTACCGGGTTGATTGTGAATCTCGTATTGGTCATTCTAGCAGTATGTTTGACAACGATCGCCATCATTCAAATCGTCGTCCATTCTGTGAATCAATCTCTTCGCGATCGATCATTGGTTACCGACGGGCCCGATATCCCATTATTGGGTTGGAGTGGATCATTCCAGATGTCGACAATGTTGTTTGTTGAGATGATTCTGACATTCAGTTTGGTATGGTTGATTTTCTTGGTTGGATTGTATCTATTGGTAGGAGACATCCCTGACCTGACCTTGCCCACAATTGATTCAGATGAGATTTCAGCAGGTTCGATTCTCTATCTGTTAGGAGTCGCAGGCTCGGCTTGTGCAATGTTTGGTGTAATTCCTTATGCAATCCAGGAAACCATCGAACGGTCCTAATCACGTTGTTTATTGAGAACATCGAGCGCATCAGGTTCTAGAGGCCCTGCAGCCGAGGACAACCACTCTAGGTATCGTGGGTCGTTTTTCTCTACTTCAGAAACCGTACACCCTTTGTTCCGTCCACGCGCAACGATTAGACCATCGATTGTGATTCTCAACCAACCATGGCTACCTTCGACGACTTCAAGATCTTCAAGTGTGGGACCAAGTCTTTCAGCATCTTTTCCATCGCTATCCTTTCCACTGGCCCAATTGGGAATATCTTCAACTGGCCGTCGAAAATGCTGAGGGTTGGCTGCCATCATTTTATGCAACAACAATAGTGTTGCAGCAGCATCTGCTCCGGCAGTGTGTGCATTCTCTAAAGAGATGTCAAATCGTTTGCACAATATTCCCAATTGATGACGGGGGGGTATCTTCAATCGTCTTGCAATTGTCAGTGTATCTAGAATTGCCAATGGTTTGGGCATGAGTACCCCTGCCCGCAGAAATTCCGCCCGCAGAAAGGGCCAGTCGAATCGATTGATATTGTGTCCCACAATAATCGCGCCTTCCATTGCCTCAGCAATTTCCTCAGCGTGTTCCTTGAAGTCACCCATCATTTTGACATCTAGATCAGTAATCCCGTGAATTCTACTCGCATCTAATGGGATTGGTTGGCGAGGATTGACTAATGATTCTAGGTGCATTGCCACACCATCATCATCACATCCGATGAGTGCGTATTGTACAATTCGGTCCTTTTTGGCACTCAACCCAGTGGTCTCAAGATCAAACCCCAAGACCCGATGTCCAGTGAGTGGGTCGGTTGCCATTATCTCTCGTTGATGTCCGACGATGTTTGAACCTGCGCACAAAACATGGTCATCCCGCGTCATGACATTCACAACCAACGAGATATCCATCGTGACCATAATAGCGTCATGCTTCTAAAGCCCGCTTTGAACTGGGCGCGTTATGCTGGGCGCGCGCATCGGTATGGTTTCGGGGAAGCAGCGTCTTTCCTTCATCCTCTTTGCTTGCTTTATCTTGCCTTTATTTTCAGGATGTACCGGTGGTCCTCCCGAACCCACGGCTCGCTTGACTGCTGATCGAAACGAAATCAATGTTGGCGAATCTGTAAATTTCGATGCACGCGAATCAACATCACCAGATGGTACGTTGATTACAGGATACAGTTGGAAATTTGGTGATGGTAATTCTGCAGAAACAATACAAGGATACACCAGTCATGTATTCACCACTGCGGGACTGTATGAAATCAGAGTCACTGCAACCAATGATCAAGGTGGCGAAGATAGTGCATCCATCCCGTTGATTGTCAATGGTTTTCCTGAGATTTCACTAAATGTCCCTACAGCTGTTAGAACTGGGGACGTAATCGCACTCGATACATCTGGTTCTAGTGATCCTGAAGGAGGCGAATTGACAACGATTTGGAATTTTGATTGGACAGAATCAGAGGAAGATTTTGTTGGTAGTATCTATTCCTTTTCTGCGGACACAAGTGGCAATTACACCGGCACAGTCACCGTGACAGATGTCAAGGGCGCCAGTGCGAGTGAATCATGGTCAATTGCAGTTCTACCTCGCACGTATCAGGTGATTTGGGAAGAACATATCATTCAATATGAGTGGGACGGATACCTTGAGCAAAATCAGATTCACACGATAACTCACATGCCGGGTACCGAAGGTCGTCTAATGTCGGTCAACGGTACACTGACACTCGCGATGGATTTACTTCCAATGATGTTGCCTCAAGACAACTTTTCATTGACAGTCATCGTTGCAGATGATGGCTGGGAAAATACGGTTCGTACAGAACAAGATAACATCACACAAAATTCGTCAGCTAGCATTGAAAGAGAGAACATGAATCCAGATTCTGAAGACGTGTTTAATTTCACTGCAGATTCACTAGATGAATTGATGCAGATGATTCTCAATGGGACCGATACCCGCTTTGGTCAAGGTGAATGGCAATGGGTCATTGAAGCCGAAGAGGCCGACCCCGACCTCCCTGTGGGTGAGGTAGATCCAGACGGTGGCAATGATTGGGAACTGGTTGTAGAATTTACCGTTCTTGTTCCACGGGTTAGTGAAGTTGGCGTTTGATGGTAGTTATTGCATGGGAAGCGATTTGAACCAGTGATTAATGGAGGGATTCAATGGTCGCCTCGATTCAGATTAAGAAGGTCACTTCTAGGGACAAGGTTGTCATCGATTTGGACGTCGAAATGGGTGGTCCAAACGACGCAGATTTTTCACCAAGAGTTAGTATCTCTGGCAACAGTCTTGAGATGCGAAATGGAGGGAATTCAGACGTTCTTGCATGTATCGATTTAGATGACGTATCTCTCCAAATGGCCGAGCGGGACAGAGTGGTTGAAGCGCGAATTAAATTCAGCGTAGATGGTATGCATGGTACATTGACCCACAAGACTCCAAATGTACGTGATGGGCCGAAAGCGAAGAAGTTAGCAGAACCACGCTGGAAGACTTTGCTACCATTGCAGTAATGTGGTTATTATTGGGGTCCCCCGGGTGTCCCCCATTTGTTATTCATATACTGTTGAGGACAAACAAATAGCATGGCTAAAGGTGCACAGAAGGCCGCCCGGGCTAGACGCCTGCGCGAAGAGATCCTCAACTTCGTAACGATTAATCCAGGATGTACCGCTTCACAAATTGTAGCATGGTTATCCATTGATCTACGTATGAAAAATCATGGATTAACTCCTAGAAAAGTGGGATTCTTCATTCCTCGATATTGTAAGGAATTGATTTGGCGACAAGATTCTAGCACAGGCAAGCGTGTGTATGTGCGCAAGTCCTGAGTTTTAGTTGACCGTTCGGGTTAAGATGGAGTGGCCAGTGGGCCGCGCACAGGACCCATAGTGTAGCCTGGATATCACTGGGGCTTGCGGAGCCTCAAACCCGTGTTCGAATCGCGGTGGGTCCGCCAAATTCAATCACGCAGATTGAAATCATCCCGAGAATTGAAGGTTCGTCGCCTTCCACGCAGTCTTATGTCGGATGACATTGGCTCTGTCATATTAGACGAAGAAGAGGAACTTATTGCTCCCGATGTTCCGATCAAAGCAAACCCTGCAATTCCTGTTTCGATCGGCATCATGCTCATTTTAGGAAGTTTAGTTGCTGCCCTGCTATCTTTCGGAAGTGCGATGTCCCTATTGATTACGGATGAGATGAGGTCAGATGGAGGCTTTAGTGAATCGGATAACGCTACGTTTGACATGCTAGCTGAATCAGGAATGGCCGTTACATTTTCCATCATGTATGGTGCAATGGCTCTTGGATTGCTAATCTCTGGAATACTATTGATTCGAAAGAATCCATTGGGTGTTAAAATGGGAATGGCAAGTGGTTCAATATTCTTCATTGGAAACATTGTAGAAAGTATTTGGATGTATATGGTAGCAGATGATTACGGTCTCAAATTCACTGTGGGTGGCCAAATCATCGTCGAGATTGCTTGTGGCGCATTCTGTATTGCATTACCATTACTTGCAGTGTTGATACCGGAAGGCAAAGCCGTATTGTATCGTGAACCTGTGGTTCTCAGCCGTTCAGAAGAAGAGTGAATCAACCTTCTTGTGGCCATTTTTTCTTTAGTGCTGCTCGAAGGTCATCGTTCATTCGAGCATCCCACCAATTGGCGCCCCGCCAAACAGCATAGCGCCCACGAATTCCTCGCAAGTCCGCTCCATCCATTTTTGCATTCTGAAAATTGGCCAATCCAAAACGGGCTTTTTTGGCCGTGACATTGCGCATATCTGCATTGTCGAATGCGGCTTTCATTGCGTTGGTTCCAATCATTGATGCATTTCTTAAATCGGCGCCGGACAAATTGGCACCTTCAAGGTCCGCCCCATCTAAAATTGCACGTCTTAAATTTGCACCCGAAAGGTCAACATCTCGCAAGTCTTGACCTATTAGTGATTGGAAAGAAAGGTCCACTCCCGGACCAAGTTCAACCATGAATATACCTCAAGCACCTGAGCGGCGATCTAGGTGAGCCGTACCTGCAGGAGTGAGAATAGCAAATCTGTTTTTTTCGGGCCCATTTGGTGGATGTACAATGAATCCACGCTCTTGTAACCGATTTAGATAGAGAGATAGATTGTCTGGGGCCTCAAGTCCACTGTCCAAAAACAAGTCTTTGATTACACGAGGCGGTGAGTCATTCACACCCTCTACGTCACGAAGATATTGGATGGCTGCTAGAACTTGATCTGGTTTCTTAGTCAACCCACTATTGAGGATGAGCGCATGGAATGCAGTCCCTCGCTCTGGAAGCCCACTTTTCTTCGCCGCTTCAATGGCAGCAGCAATGGCTGCCTCCCGTGCACTGCGAACCTTTGCGATGGCCGTTGACCATTCTTCCCCAGCTTGAATTTTCATCATTTTTGCATCGACCTCACGCTGTGAACCAGTGATGTCGATTTCAATGCCACCAACTCGAACTAAAACGCGATTTTCAACCACGCCATCAGAGCCCGACACGAATTCTCCACCGACCGTTACCAACCAGTTGACAAGTTACTTTAATCGTTACTATCATAACTTCCAGACATTCAATTCATAGCACCGATTTAATTGTAAATTTGCAATTAACATTGGAAGTGTTTGGTTGAATGTCCAAATTGGAATGAATCTTTGAAATTGGGACATTTCGCCGAAGGCGACTTAACCACCTTTGGTTCGTGGCACGCCCGATGCCCCACACGTGCGCGCGCAACCGAGCGAGCGCTTCGCGCTCGGTTTTCCTCTCTATTCTGATGTTCACAAGTGTATTTTCAATGATACCTGTGACCTCTGCTGATTCAGGTACAATAGAACAATTTTCTGACTTATCGTATGATTTAGAATTGCAAACAGATTCCCAAAATCCGGTTACTGTTGATTTGACGATTCAAAGGAATACGACCATTCACGATGCTTCCTTCCAGATTTCGTATGATGATCAGGACCCATCTCCTGGAGAATTCATCTTTGACATCGATGAAGATGGGTTGTATGAATGGCATTTAGGTGGACTTGGTTACGGCTCTTTGGGTGAGCAGACTACATTTTCAAATGGTGCAGGTTCAACATCTGCAGGAGTAAATGGGAATTTATCATGGGGGCCAACCGGAACATGGCGATTGCCAACATTGGCTTCAGTGTCAGTGACTGATATCACTGTAGGATTCACACCCACCTTGGCTTCTCAATTCAGCAATCTCGGCACAATCTCTGATTTGGTCGTTGGTGATATGGATGGAGACGGGAATGAAGACGGCGTATACCTTGTCACCGATCGAGTTGGAATGAATGGTACTGCGTGGCCACACATTGGTTGGATGCGTTGGGATTCTACAACTTTGTCGATGCAGACATCATGGCTCCCAACCTGTGAGGGTGCTAGTCGGATCATCATTGGTGATGCGAACGGGGACGGAAATAGCGATGTTATGAGTATTGCACAAGATGACATCACTCTGTGTCAACACTTGTCTGGTAGCAGTGCTTGGAGCCATTCATCCAATTTGACGATGGGCTCTCAGTTTTCAGATGCAATCCTTGTGGATTTAGATGGTGACGGACAAGATGATATTGCCACCATCGATACTGATGGGACTTTGAGTGCTTATCTTTTCAGTGCAGGTTCATTCAGTGGTACTGCAATTACGGCCTCAGTCCCATCTGGAAATCAAATGCCAGGAAGTATGGACTTCGCTAGTTTAGCAGCTGGAGACTTCTTTGGAACGAATTCATCGATTGCAATTTCAGAAGCAGGAATGATGGGGAATTACAATACCTTGTGGAATTTCACAAACAATAATTGGGATATCTCAACACAAAACTTCGAGTGTATTGGAGGGATGATTCAAGTCACCGATTGGAATGCAGATGGATATGATGACCTGATTGGGACAACCACAAATGGTGGCTGTATGGCCACCTGGAATGGAACAGCTTGGTTGACATCAAACATTCAAATTGCAGGATTAGCAAATTTCACTGTAGGTGACCATGATCGAGACGGTGATGTGAATCTCTTCCGTACATTAACGGGTAATGTTGATGGCAGCGATTCAACATTCACAGGTAGTGTCGAATCCCACGAATTCGATGGAACGGGCGGAATCTATTCCAATTCATCATCACTTACGCCACATACGGCTCCAAGGGACATCGTTCTAGCGGACATGAATGGCGATGGTCTTGACGAACAACTTGTGGTTGGTGGTGAATCGACTCTGGGTCTATGGACGGGCGCATGGCATACTGTTGAATGGGATTTGGAAGGCGATGGAATCGTCGAGATGTTGTTAGAAGGGTATGAGGATTCAGCGAGTCCCCTTAGCGTATCCGACATGGGCACTCTCATCACCAGTCTAAGTTCAGAATTGTTGAATGCCAATACTGCGTTTGATTTCTATGATACCTCGTGGTCTGATATGGAACCTGTTGCCCGTAGTCGAAGTGCGGGTACAATTACTCAATCCGATCTCAACATGACCTATGCTGCAACCTTTACCGTTGAAGCAAATCCGAGTAATGGAAATTTGTCTAATGTGTTGAACGATCATATGCAACTTGGGACTGGTGATCTCATTATCCCATTGAATTTCAGCGCGACACGTGATGGTACAGTCACATTGGGTACGTTGCAAATCGATTGGACATCTGGTGCCAGTAATATTGAGATTCCAGTGGCCCCTACTCTCTCATTGTTTGATTACAATCACAGCCAAGTCACCCTCATGTGGACGAATTCCACCAGTCAAGAAGATTTGATTGGCTACGAATTATTCCGCGCTCCAGCTGGTACTCAAATTTCCACATTACAACCGCCCCATGCATCTGTAAATTTCAATGGATACATGGACACCGATGCAGTCACCAATACGGATTGGGATTATGCAGTACGTTCAGTCCATGATTTTGGTATATTTTCACCACTTTCTAACATCCTAATGGTATCCGTACCAGATGTTCCTCCTGTGATTGATACAACCCCACCTGACGCACCACTCGTATCACTGACAGACGTTCCCAATGACAATGGCGATGCATTACTCCTTTCGTGGACACCTTCAACATCCAATGACGTCGTATACACACTGTTGTATTTTGAGAGCACAGATTTCACTGACGCATCAGCATTAACACCGATTGCCAATGTCAGTGTCAATGCCCCTTCCACACCAATACTCATGAATGGATTGACCACAGGTTCTGATTACTGGGCAGCAGCTGTTGCAGTCGATGCTGACAACAATGCATTGTGGACTGTTACTACGATGGGCCCCGTCACACCTCTCAACAATTCAGTACGTAGTAGCACATTGAGTCTTTCAATTTCTGCAGCAGGATTGATGGATGATAATGAGCACACACAATCTTTAGGATTCAATAGCGCACCTTACGCAATGGCTGGCTCACCACTTGATTTCACCATTCAATTGACCACAGAAGATTGGCCTTTAGTCGGTGAAACTGTAACAATTTCCATGTTCTGTGGCGTGATGAGTACGTGCGATTCATGGGACAGTGGCCAAATGGAATATGTTCCTGAACATACATTCAATGTCGTCACCGATGCAACTGGTACTGCGAGTATAGGATGGACGAATTGGTTGGAATTCGTAACACAGTATGGAGCATATGGTGGTGTCTTTAATGTCGAGGCCACTTGGGATGGCGGCTCTTATCTGGGCCAAACTGTCACTGCTTCCAATCAAAGCGAAGTCTTTGTCGTGAAAGTTGCTGCAACCTTTTCCACCAGTACACCTAGTATTCAGTTAGATGCCAATGGAACTGGTACAGCAACCGTCAGCGTCGAGACTCTCTCGACGTTGGAGCAGTCAGTGATCTATGACCTTGACACTGAAATTTCTACCCGTATTGAATCAATAGGTGTGGAAACGAGTTTCACTTGGTATCCAGTCGATGTGAATGGTGTCGTTAACATTCCAGTGAATTGGTTATCTAGTGGTCAATTGAATACATCATGTGAATGTGGTTGGTTTATCGAAGATAGTCCGATGAATCTGTACATCACTTTGGAAGCCCCACCTGAACCAGAACCCGAACCAGAGCCAGAACCAGATCCTGAATTGATGTGGATTACGGTGGTCTGTGATGAAGGTGATTGGAATATTCATGGGAATAGTACAATTGTTCAGGGAGATTTGGAATCATATTCGATGCACTGCACTATCACCAACCCGAATAATGTGACTGCACAATTGACATTTAATATTGAAGACAGTCAAAGCAATCCAGGATTTACGAATGATTTGACTGGGACGAATATATGGTTGTCGAACAACACAAGTCTTGATTTCACATTGACCCCCAATAGTTGGGTTGAGGGCTCTACACCTAGCAATGGTACCATCTCCATTTCAGTAGCAATAACTGCAATTGATTGGGTCGGTACGGAGGATAGTTGGATTCTTCCCTATGGATTCACCACCATCTCAGATGATGAAATTGACACAGTAGAACAAACAACAGATGGAACAGAAGAGGATGATTCAGGATTAGGAATGCTCCCCATCATTGGAATTATTGTTGCTTTGCTTGCTGTTGTGGGTGTCTTTGGAATGCGAGCCATGATGAAAGATACGGATGATGAAGATGATGAAGATGATGATTGGTATCAAGAAGAAAAATCAGATACTCGCGAACAGGTCAACATCCCCTCTGGCCGTAGCCTTGAGGAATTAACCACGAAGGGATCGAGCGCAGCAGCCGTAGTAGATTCACCAGATATTCGAACACCCGGTTTCCGCCCTACTCCGGTTAAGGAATTCGTAACAGACCGAGTCGAGGAGGAACAATTCGATGAGGAAGGCGAGAGTGATTACACTCAAGACGCTGATTATCACGTTGATGATGATGGAGTTGAATGGTGGAAGGACGAAGTAGGTCAGTGGTGGTATCGATACCCTGACGAAGAGGAGTGGGAAGCCTTCGAATCGTGAACGACGGGTTCTTGAAAGGCAAAGGAAAGGGAGTTTCAATGGTTGGCGATGGTTACTCATTGGTGTTGCATGGAGATGCAGACGTATCGAAACTTGGTGGCATTGCCATCTGTGGCTTTTCCAGCACAGGTATGGTTGGAGTCATCGCAGCCAGTCACATCATCCGTGCATGGGGTCTCGAGCAATTGGGAACCGTACTCGATGAGAATTTTCCAGCCATGGCTTTGGTTCAAGATGCAGTTCCAAAGCACCCAGTTCGTGTATACCAGGGCGACAATGTGGGTGTATTCACTTCAGAGATTCAATTCCCTGCAGCATATGATGTCAAGTTCGCTGAAACGGTTTTGAAATGGTTTTCAGAAGGTGGTTTTGAACGCTTAATTTTCATCGACGGAATTGTAGGTGCGAATCTAGGTGAGAAGCAAGAAGGAGATTTGTGGGGTGTATCCAGTCACCCAGTCGGGCGAAAGCGATTGGTAGACGCAGGCGTTCCTCGAATGCAGCAAGGCATTGTTTCAGGTATTGCAGGTTATCTGCTTTCAGAAGGAGATCGTCGTGGCTTAGACATCACAGCGCTACTTGCAGAATGTAATCCAATGTATCCTGACGCTAGAGCAGCTGCAATTGCGACTGAAGCGGTGAGCGATTTGATTGACCGTGAAATCCCTCTAAACGATCTCCTTGACGATGCGAGAAAAATCGAAGAGAATATCCGAGATATGTTTGAGAAGTCTCAATCGATGCTTCCAGCACCTGAGGGATACGACGTTACTCGTTCAAATGATGACCCAATGGTCAACTGATCAGGTATTTGCAGCCCTAAATTCCCATGGTTTCCATTCGAGAATTCGATTCACTTCTCGCAATATTTCCTTCGGAATATCCCCTTTCGTTGAAAAAATATTACCTTCTGAGTAACCAAAGGTAATCGACCACACCTCGTCCTCATTTGTGGTTTCCATAACGTGACAAAGAACACTATTTTCAGATAATTCTTCAACTGTTAATTCTTCTTCAGTGGCTTCGCCATCGTATTCGCTGATGGCTCCCATTGCCATCCAACCCAAACTTTCCAAATAATCACAGGCTGTTGCTACAGGTTCTTCAGGTTCCATAATCAATGAACAATATGCACTCATATTAACCTATAGATTTGTCCACCAATCATCCAAAAGGCAAGCAGTAATCCACCAACAATGTTGAGTAACCAAATCATCGGATACTCTTCTCTTGTTCCCCACCCGAAAATCTTCCGAATCCATACCTTCTGATTCATCAAACAGTAGCTCACATACGTCAGGACAATCATTCCTATCATGATGCGAATCAAATCAAGAGGGCCAGGTTGAAACAGCACGACATTCACCTCACTTTCCTTCGTTCGCATACTTTTTGAGTATTTTATCTATGGCGTGCAATCAATTTCACCTTGAAAAACTGGATTATTGACCAATCAGAGGTTTATTCGTCAGTACCCCTATGGGTGACTATGGACAGGGAGTCGGGGATTGACATCGTTGGTCGCCTCAGTGGCAAAGATTTGAATCGTGATGGACGTGTAATCAACCTCGTCATTGTTGGCTCTAGTCGATTTTATGATTTCTCAGTAATTGAGCAAGCTATTGAGGATTGGATTGGAAAAGAAGCGCATCCGGATCTCGTAATTACCGGTGGCGCCAGTGGAGTCGATTATCTCGCAGAGAGATGGTCAGATAACAATAATATTCCATTTGCAGTCTTCAATGAAGAATGGGATTCACCTCGTGATGGGTTAGAGGATGCTGGTCGGAATGAAGCATCAACTTCACTAACAGATCGGCTATTGAGTGTTGCAACACACATACTTGCATTCCCCTCTCCTACCAGTAAATGGACCAGAGTTGTCATCGCGAAGGCAGAGCAACGTGAGATTCCTTTCACAGTCGTAGAAGTTAGTTGACACATCATCAGTAGAATGGATTCAATCCAGCAGAATGGTCTGTGACGTCAACCACACCTGACACACTAGGGACCTTGTCCATAATCATCACTTCAATGCCTTGTTTTAGTGTTACATCTGCCATTCCACAGCCTTGACAGCCACCCCCAAATGAAATGACTGCCATGCCATCATCAATCCCGACTAGGCTGACAGTTCCACCGTGCGAGGCAACGGCTGGATTGACATCGGTTTC
>JASLKP010000019.1 GCA_030747485.1 Candidatus Thalassarchaeaceae archaeon
CCGTGTACACGAACAATCAAATCGGCGCCATCATCGAGAGTGAGAGTTGGATTTGCTTGAATCGTTTGATCAATACACCAATAGAAATCTTCGACACTTTGTCCGTGCCAAGCATAGATTGAGTATCCTTCAGCAGCTAACCATGCGGCAACATCGTCTTGAGTGGAGAGAGGATTACAGCCAGACCAAGCAACTTTAGCCCCTGCTGCTTCAATAGTTTCAATCAACACTGCTGTTTCCTTAGTCACGTGTAAACAACCAGCAACAACCATTCCTTTCAGTGGTTTATCCTTCTCCGCATCAACGCGTAGTCGCCCGAGAACGGGCATGCGAGAGCGTGCCCAATCGACTCTTCGACTCCCCTCATCTGCCAGAGAAATGTCTGCGACCTTGAAACCGGGACCCTCGTCCATACATCGGCCGCGGAGTCTTCGGTTCAAGAAGGGCTCGCTAATGCAGCCTGTCGGCTAAACTGGGTCAGGTTAGGGCGTCAGCCCCACCTCGCTATTCGTCCACTACAGACTACGCGTAACCGCCGCCACCTGGTTGCTGTTGTTGAGCAGCTTGGGCGTAGTATTGTTGCGCATAGGCTCTGGCGGTATCCTCTGGGTATCCCTGAGCGACCAATTGCTGAACATAGGCTTCAACTGGGTCAAGTGTAGAGGCATCTTGGAAGCCATCGGTTGTGCCAACGGTTCCAGTTGGATCACTTCGGCCACGCATGACCATGATTGATACGATGACGACAATAATCAGAACAACTGCTCCTGCAGCGAGTCCGAGAATCAACATTGCACCACCACTATCTGATGAACCACTGGATGTACTCTGACAATCCTCGTGTTCTGGATCTGCTTCACAATCTACTTCATCAGGAACATCTGGCCCTGAAGGTGGCAATGCAATATCGATTGACTTGTAAATTATCCAACGTGAACCATCTCCTTCTGTAATCTTGATGTAAATCGTCTCATATCCACCTTCAGTTGAGTGCAAATCAGCAATGCTCACTTGGAGACTGAATGTTTCTTCATTGTCAAGACCAGATACACTGTTGTATGTACCATCTGGATTGGTGAATTCATTGAACTTGTCAGCGAATTTGTCACCTGAATCGGCATCGAGGATGCTTTCGACAAGTGCAATTTCAATCTGAACGTTACCATTCTCTGAACCAGAAGTGACTGAACCGTTTACGAATACATAGTCACCTGTTTGTGAGGATCCATTCGCCGGGCTTGTGAAATCAATAATCGGTTCATCGTCACCATAATCGTCACCGACTACAACGAAGTACATTCGGAATTTATCTGATGAAAGGCTAGGCTTTCCAGCCTTGTCAACGACTGTCAACTCAATTCGAATCTTATTCTCAACAGCACCAGATGGGTCCACCGTGATGTTCTGGAAGCGGTATGTCCAGGTTTGCTGGACACTGGCAACAACTTCGTAGGTTGCACCACTCAAACTGCCTGATGGGTCATCCCATGGGTTGTCGAAGAAAACCTTCCAGATGTAGCGCTCAATACCGTTCGTGGAACTTCCAGGAGCTGCATCAGCATCAGATGAGTTTGATGCATCAAAGTGCAATGTCACGTCACCAGTTGGTCCAAGTCGAATGAGATTGACTGGCCAATCTGTGCCACCTGTAGTGTATGTGCCGTGGTCCTCAACTTGTCCGCGGTACTCTACACGGTCCATGATTGAAGCCAATGGAATTGGGTTAAACTCGTCAGCTAGAGCATCGTTGGTCACCAGATTAACTGAAGCACTTCGAGTATGTCCTCCTTCGTCATGTAGGAATAAGCGGACAGTCCAAGCTGCATCTTGGCGGCAACCAGATGTGCTCTGGGCATCTAGTACACAGAATCCTGCGGTATGTGAATCCTCAGCACGATGATCCATGTCACCTGCTTGTAATGGATTTCCATCCCAGTTGGTCACAGCATTGCTATCTGAAGACATGAGTTCCCAATCAGCATCCAATACTACACCGTTTGCGACAGTTGAAGTGAATGCGAAATCAAGATCTGCATCACTCTTCATGTAATGCGTACCATAGGATTGGGTCAGTGTATCATAAGTCAATGCTTCACCGTTGATTGTCAAATCCCAACCATCTGATGCGGTACCGAAATCATTCGGGTAAGGTGTGACCTGGTAGCCTAGTAGATTCGACAATAGCGGCTTTCCAGTCGTACCATATGCATCAGACACACTCGGATTTTCAACGTCGATGGTTGTGATAATCATTCCACCTTGACCTCTGTTACAAGTTGCAAGCAGAGCCTGTGTGTTATCGTTGGAATCAACGATGAGGGTGTGGAAAGTACCCAATGGGTCAGAGATTCGTCCACCACATACTTGTGGAATCTGCGTATTCTGAACTTGACTCGTATCTAGAGCAGATTCAGCAACGTGATGTCCACCATTGAATGAAATGAAGGCAACGGGGTTTACAGATGCCAGCATTGGGTGATACCAATCCATGACCAGTGTTTCATCATGAGTAATCTCATTGCCAGCGGTGTTGCGATTCAGTACATCCATGTCGTAAGGCAACTTACCACCTTGGTAAGCACTACGATATGGTCCCAAGTGCATCTCAATGGTTGCACCAGCCTGCATACGAGCGGTGATGACATCCATTGGAGATAGGCCATCACTGGCACGAGTTGTGCTTAGTTGGTCATAGTAGAAACCATTCACAACGTTGTTCTCTGTCTGCCATGGCAACAGAATCTTGTCGTAATGATTCATCCAAATTGGTGTCACGTAGCGATCCCAATCATCGACACGGAACTGCGTGTAGGTCATGCCCATTGCATCCAAATCATCCTTGACTCGGTCAAGGCGACTTTGATCAGTTGGATTGGATAGAATCGCGATATCAACCGAATCTGCCATTCCAATGTGATAGTAACGAACGTTTCCAGATGAGGAACCATCAGTCAATTGTGCATAGAAGGTCACGTTGTACATGTGGCCGTCAACCCATCCGCTGGATGGGACTACAGAGGCCCATGAGGCTGCAGAATGGTCGTGTGGAGCCAAATCGAGAGGACTCTCATCACTAGCTTGATCGTAAACAACTGAGCCAGTGCTCATATCTGTGACCTTCAATTTGATATCGTACTCGCCTTGTAGAACTCCATTAATCAGTGGAATCGAAAATGCGTGCTGTTCGACCTGATCAATTGGGTAAACACATCCCACGGCGTCTTCAACACAATCGAGTACATCTGGTCTCAATAGAGAGATGTCAACACTAGCGACTTCGAAAATTAGACGAGATACGTTATTGGCCAAATTGACCTCTTTGTGATTGTACCAAGCAGTACCCATCGTAGTATTATCAAAGTGAGTAATGGCATCGATTCTGTAGATTCCTTGTTCAAAGTCGTGATTGCCGACGTTGATTTCACGCGTTTCTTGACTGTCAAGTCCAGATACTGCTGTGGTGTAATCAGTCACGTACGTGAATACATATTCCTGTACTGTGATGTTGTCAATTGCAAATCCAGCCAAACCAGCGTTACCATTGACGCCGTCATCATTAGACTGGAAGCGGTAGGTAATGGTCACTTCAGAACCGGTTAGATCGGTACAGTTGTAGTCCCAATCTCGACTATCAGGAGAGGTGGTGTTTCGAAGGAAGATGTGCGTCAAATCGAGGGTGACTCCCTTGACAAGACCTTCTGAATCAAAGAAAACGTTCCAATCCTTGTCACCGATATATTCGGTTTCATCGTATATTCCATCGTCATCAATGTCCTCACAAGTGTCGTTGTATTGGAGACCATTCTCATTGTAATCATTCCAATTTCCAATGATGGTACCATTGTACACTTGGCTACCTCTTCGCCATTCGACTTCAAGTAAACCATATTCTAGAACGCCAACAATGTCACCTTCTGAATCGGTGAGATAATCTGTTTCTGCGAAATAATCGAAGTTCAGGTAAACGAAGTCAGCTGTATTGCCAACCAAATCGATATTCTGGAGTGTCATGGTCTCATCCCAATCATCACCATACCCATCGTCGGGATGGCCGAACCAATATGCGCTTGAGCCGAATACTGGACGGTTACCTGGTACAATCGCGTTATTGATTGTGGAATCTAAATCGTTGACAACAATGCCGAAATTATCGCCATCATCACCAAATGAATATCCTGAGGCACCGCCTTCAAAGTTCTCAGCGAGTAGCGTATTAGGTTCTGCAGAATAGACAGAGGCAACAACATCAAAGTCGACCTCAGTGTTACCAGCGTGTACCACTTCTACATCAATTGGATAATTGCCTGATGCCAATAGTTCACCCTTCTCAAACGAAGTAATTCCCTCTACGGCAGGATCAAACAAATTCTTCACAGTCGTCCTCCAACGTGAATCATCATTCGTGTCATCTCCATTGGTGAATCCATTGGTACTCGTCAACTCACTCTCAATCATGTAGGTCGTACCATTGACGAAGTTTGCCTGTAGGGTGACGACCTGTTCGTCACCAGGAGCAAGGCCATTCAGAGACAATTGTTGATTCACATTCTGTACATTGCTTCCAAACTGTGTAACAGTCTTGTTAATTGTAATGTTATCAAATGCAAATCCATCCAATTCTGTGTTGTGTGTAGCGTTCTCATTTCCTACACTGCCCATGTGTCCTGTACGGAAGCGGAAGCGGATATCAACTGTATCTCCAGCCCATGGAGTCAGGTCGTATCCATTGTCTCCCTTTGCAGCATACCAATTGTATTGACCACAACAGTAAGCTGTGTTCGATACTGTGAATTCCGGGTCGTAACCGTTTGCAAGATGGATGTAGCGGTCAATATCATAGCCACCATCGTAACTCAATGTGGTCCATCCACTATCATCACTGTATACATCAACACTGCAAGAATCATCGTAGATGATTCGGTTTGCAATTCCTGTTGATGAATAGTAAATCATAGAGAATTCGACCATACAATACATGTCGATATCCATTGAAGCAGAATCAGCACCTGAGAGGTCAACACCCTCGATGATGACAGCTTCGTCCCACCATGCACGGTAACCAGTTTCCATATCTCCATCGCCGCTGGTATTCTGGAATTGGCTTCCAACCCACATGAAATTGGTTGGATTTGTGTCAACTTCTTCCGCGTTACCATTGCCGGAGTTATTGGAACCATCTTCGATGTGCCAATATGATTCACTCACTTCATTGGTGTAAGATGCTTTCGAAATCGTACAACCAGAACAAGTTCCTGATGGTGCGGTGTCGAAATCATTTGCATAGACGACTGTGTCAGTACCACCTGTCACTTCGGATACTGTGACATCAACATCAACAGATCCTGAAATGGTTTGCAAGCCAGTGTTCCGTACGGTGACGTTGACATTTCGTGTACCTTCACCAATCTTCGTCTCTCGATCAACTGGGTCCCAAGATGCTGGCGATACGACGACACCTCCGATACCCACATCCTCTGAATCCAATTCAACGATTGAAAGTGTATCTAGTGCACCTGCCCATCCCTTGGAATCAATCCACATTGCACCATTTGAGTAACTGAATGCATAGTCTCTCTGGCCGACAGCCAAATCAAGAGCACTGTTTGCACCACCAGTAAATTGATCTGCAATTGCCATTGTTGGACGACGTCCTACGTCGAATGATTGTGCATTGAGATAATTACCAGTTCCATCATTCAGAATGATATTGACGGTGTTGATATCGCGTAGATTGTCAGTAGTCAACGACTTTTGTTGACCCGAACCTGCACTGTTCACGCTAGATACGGTGAGCATCGTTGGAACAAGGAAATCCATGTGACCATCTTGATTGATGTCAGTAATGGATACATCTGCACCCACATATTCACCGATGTTTGCCTTGTTACCAGTATTCCAGGTACCACCTACACTGGTTCTAGTTGCGTAGGTAATATTCTGTTCCCATCCTTCGACCATGGCGACCATGTCGACGACGTTGTCACCATCGGTGTCAGCAACGTCAAGTTGACCGTCGTAATTGCTGTTTAGAGCAAATACGTGTGTACCACCTGTTCCAGTGGTTGGATTCTCATACTGATTGGTAATACAGTTGTATTCGAGTACTGTGACGTTGTCGAAATTACCTGCACTAAATCCAGTTTGAGGACCATTGTAAGGCGGAGATGACATCATCCAGATGTCTACGTCTTCACAATCTTGTGCAGGGAAACTCGCAACTGATTCACCCCAATGGCCGAGTGCCATGGAGTAATAGTAAGATGTAGACAATGGAATATTGGTCGTTGCCTGACTTGTTTGTTGAGTCGGGTTAGGGCCACGCATGACCATCAATTCCATATTGGTCTGAGTTTCATCGATTGCAAGTGTAACGATGTCATCTTTCTGATCATCGTTGATATCACGAACTTCCATTCCAACCATGAAGGGTGAAACGGTAATTGGACTGGATTGGCTCCATTCACTAGCATCTGAACTGCAATCGCCCCAAATGACTGTGACGTTGCCCATTGGAGGTGCGGAAGCACCAGCAACCCAAACGTTCTGTTGGAAATAGACGATATCATTGGCGCCGTCATCATTGATGTCACCAATCGCGACCTCAGATGCGTCTGCCATATCGACCCAACTTGCATCTCGAGATGCGTTGTTTGAGACCCAAATGTCACTTCTATCTGAGAAATCTCCATCATCATTGTATAACACCGTGATGAACATCCCCATTTCACTTCCAGCAACAATATCTGGATCACCATCACAATCCAAATCACCTGAATCGATGGTGACTGGATTTCTCTGGGTATGATATGTTTCAACGTGACTAGCACTGACTGCTGGGATGAACGATATGAATATCGATCCGAGCATCAAAGTTACTAACATCAGACTGCGTGCACGCGCTTTGTTCAATTCTTTCTCATGACTCAACATGTTTGACCACTTAGCCCGCCCGTCAAACCGACGCTATTCAAGAGTTCCCCTCGCGTGCGCGCTACTTGCGCGCGTGCACATGCTCGCAGTAACACGATTATTTGATAGATTATGAGTTCTTGGAAAGATTCGCCAAATATCAAAAATAAATACAAAAAATGTGGGATTAATCTGCCTCTAACCAGCGTGGACTTGGCCCATATCCAATCCGTTCACCACCGTGAATCTTGACGAGTTTTCCGAGTCTCCACATCCCTTCAAGCCAGAGTTCTAATTCGGAACCTGAGCGTTCAAGTTGTTCGCACGCAGCATTGTCAATCACCTCCAATGGCAATGCCGTCACACCAAATTTTCGAACGGCCATTTTCATCAAGCGCTGCAACCATGCCTCTGCAATTGGATCCGTCGATACCTGTGAGGTAATTGGTTGAGGTTCATCCATTTCAGATAACAAGTCTGCGAGTTCATCGGCAGTTGGTGATTTGGGATGTTCAATTCCGAGTTTCTCCATCTCTTCATCTACGTTCATTTCTCCAATGATCCGACGAACAACGGGGATTCGACCAGGGTCAGGAGGGGGCCCGGGGAGAACTGATTCGGCATCTGATTGTAAGATAATTGGTTCTTCAACGACATCTTCAGCGTCTTCTAATTCTTCATCATTTGTGATGGTTTTTCGACCAGTGACTGCCATCGGTTGAACCCAACCGACATCGGCAAGACCCATGTCTTCACGCAGTGTTTCTACCCATTCACTATCGCCTTGAATCAAGACCTCCACATCATCCTCCGGACGACGGAATCTGAATCGTACTGGGCCCTTGATGGAACTCATCGGCAGACCGTCATCTGACAGGTCTTTGAACACACCGGAATACGATTTGGGTGGGATGGCGATTAGGACTGTGCTAAATTTCGCAGGACGGTCTGTAATATGCCACCATTTCTGTAATACTCAACCTCAACAGGTGTATCCAAACGGACAACTGCATCGAAGGTTACTGTTGTACCATCGTTTTTCTTGGCTGTGACCGGAATGGCCCCAAATGGCTGAAGATTTGCACTGGCTGGAATATCAAATGTCTCTGTACCATCTAGATTGAGACTATCCGCATTTTCACCTTCTGGAAATGTCAATGGCAAGACACCCATGCCAACCAAATTCGATCGATGTATTCTCTCAAATGATGTGGCAATGACTGCTTTAACGCCAAGAAGCAAAGTACCCTTTGCGGCCCAATCACGAGATGAACCAGTTCCATATTGTTCACCCGCGAGTACGACCAATGGTGTACCTCCATCCTGGTACCTCATCGATGCATCATATACGCTCATCACTTCACCTGTTGGGTAATGTGTGGTGTAACCTCCCTCCGTACCAGGAGCACATTCATTTCGAATACGAACATTGGCGAATGTCCCCCTCATCATCACCTCATGATTTCCTCGGCGGCTACCAAAGGAATTGAAATCTCGAGGCAATACATCGTGAGACATGAGATATTGACCTGCTGGCCCAGTGTGAGGGAATGCACCTGCGGGAGAAATATGATCTGTTGTTACGCTGTCACCGAGTTTCAACAGGACGTGTGCTCCCTCAATCGCAGAAATGGGCGCTGGTTCTGATTGAATCCCTTCAAAGAACGATGGTAGACGTACGTATGTGCTGTCGGGATTCCATGGATACAAATCTGTAGATTCTGATGGGATGGCATCCCAACGTGGCTCATTCATGACCGTTGAATATCGCTCATTGAACATCTCAGGTGTAATGGCTGCTGCCATTGTTTCTCGAATCTCAACGTCTGTCGGCCAAATATCAGAGAGCATCACTGGATTTCCAGCAGAATCATGACCGATTGGATCAGTCTCAAAATCAATATTCAATGTGCCAGCAATCGCATATGCAACAACCAGAGGTGGACTGGCAAGATATGAGGCCTTGACCTTTTGATGAACACGACCCTCAAAATTTCTATTTCCAGAAATGACTGAACCAACAATGAGGTTTTTCTCTTCGATGGCGTCTTCAATCTCAGTCGCAAGAGGTCCTGAATTACCGATACAGGTTGTACACCCATAACCGACATTATGGAATCCGAGTTCATTGAGAGATTCTGTCAAATTGGCTCTGTCAAAATACTCGGTGACGACACGACTTCCTGGTGCCAAACTTGGCTTGGTCCATGGTGCAATTGAGAGCCCCCTTGAAAGGGCATTTCGCGCAACAAGGCCAGCAGCTAGCATGACTGAAGGATTACTGGTATTGGTGCATGATGTGATGGCTGAAATGACAATGTCGCCATGTTTCAACGTATAATCGCCAATCGTCGAACTGGCCCCGTTTTCACTAGCATCAATACCATGACCAGAGTGACCAATTGGTGCATTGAGTGAGGTCTGCCAATGTGATTTCATCTCAGACAATTCTACACGATCTTGCGGTCGTTTTGGACCGGCCATAGCAGGTTCAACTGAAGACAAATCAAGTGAAATTCTTGAAGTGAATTCAGGAGTAGGAGTCTCTGGTGTGTAAAACATACCTTGAGCGGTGAGGAATCGCTTAACGTCCTCAATTTGTCCGGCATCGCGACCAGACAAGTGCATGTAATCAAGAGTAATTTCGTCAATGGGGAAGAATCCACAGGTTGCGCCATATTCTGGAGCCATGTTTGCAATTGTTGCGCGATCAGGTAGAGTCAATGCGGTCATTCCCTTACCGTGGAATTCAACGAACTTGCCGACTACACCGTGCTCTCGAAGCATCTCTACAATCTTCAGTGTCATGTCTGTGGCTGTCACACCAGGCTTCAACGAGCCTGTTAATTCAAATCCAACAACTTCTGGAAGTAGCATGTAAATGGGTTGACCTAACATTACGGCCTCAGCTTCGATTCCACCAACACCCCAACCAAGGACACCTAAGCCATTAATCATCGTCGTGTGAGAATCAGTGCCCACCAGTGAATCGGGCATCCAAATGCCATTTTCATCGCGTGCAACCGTAGCTATCCACTCCAAATTCACCTGATGAACAATGCCACGACCAGGGGGTACGGCACGGAAATTATCGAGACTTTTTTGGCCCCACTTTAGGAATTGATAACGCTCCATATTTCGCTCATATTCAATCTCAAGGTTGCGCTCTCTAGCATCCGGGAATAATCCCGATACATCGACTTGCACTGAATGGTCGATGACCAAATCGACGGGGACCTGCGGATTGACTTTCTTCGGATCACCGCCCAGTGCAACCATTGCGTCACGTAACGCCGCGATATCAACCACCGCTGGTACACCCGTGAAATCTTGAAGAATAACGCGAGATGGCATGAATGGAATTTCGATAGGTGTTTGTGTGGGAGTCCACGCTGCAATTCGTTTGACGTCTTCTGTCGTGACAAGGAATCCATCACATTTCCGTAGTGCAGCCTCGAGCAACACGCGAATGGTACAAGGTAATTTGTCAAGTTGACATAATCCTGCATCTTCCAATGCGTGGAGGTCCGCAAATTTTGCATTGTTTCCATCGTGTGTCACAAAGGAACTCATTGCGCCGAATGAATCATCCACTGTCATGCTAATGCCCTCCGATTAAAGCGACTGGTGCGATACCCTTGAACATCACGACCGGCGACTGACGAATGCAGCAAGCATCATGATGCCGATTCCAGCTAATGCAGAGAACCCAGATAGGCTGCCGCCGTCACCTTGTCGATTACCGGATGAATCAATCATATCGATGTGCATCGTTGCAACATCTCCATCGATTGTAATCTTTTGAATGGTAGGCACCAAATTGCTTGGATAATCATTTTCGCCAGTAGAGACACGACTGATTTGATCAACAACGTCTACACCCGCCATTTCAGTTCCTAGCCACTCTCCTGTGGTAGCCTGACCAAAGACAGTGTGGACATTGTCTAAGTGACTGGGATTTGAGCCCTTGTCCACGAAGAAGAATTGGCTACCACCCGTGTTTGGGCTACTGGTTTTTGCCATCGACAACGCCCCCTCAACGTGCAGTTGGGATTCACTGGCTTCATCGGGAAGAGTCCATGCTGATTCCCCTTGACCACCACAAGTAGCATCAGTAGAATATTGACCACTACAATATTGGTAGAATTTTGCAGCATAACCACCTGTGCCATCACCATTTTGAAAGTCCCCACCTTGAATCATGAAATTATCGATAATTCGGTGATAAACAACACCCTCGTATGAGCCACCGGTCGCATGGAGTTTGAAATTCTCAACATGTCGAGGAGCTTCCTCGGGGTCTAACTGAATCACGATGGTTGCATCGTAATCTGTCGGTTGAGCCAATTGTTCTGGAATGACCTTTAGTGCGACGAGTAACAATCCGATTGCAACAATCATTGAAAGCATCCCAACGGGAGTAGGTGCTCCATCATCCCAGAATATGGCCTTGCCACCGGCTCGAATCCCTAAACCATCCATCTCTGAACGTAGACTGTTGAGAGCACGACGGGACTTCTTGTCATTGGGACTCTTCTTGAGAGCCATTTCGTAGTGGCTTGCAGCCTCACGAAATTGTTTCTTAGAACCAGATTCTCGAGCAAGTGCAGCCTTGGCATCGCCTGCCAATCTCCAAGTCATTACATCATCAGCACCATCTGAAGACCAAATCTCACGTAGAATTTCAAGCGCAGCAACTGAATCATTCTGATCGATTTTCTCTTGTGCTGAATCCCAAGCCTTCTGTATTGCAGTGGATACCATGCCGCCGCCGAGAAGGGCTTCATTCAAAACCGCAGCGGCTAGAAAAAATTTCCATAAATACGAAAAAATGACCATGATTCTTCTTTCAATCGGTGTACTGCGAATCAATTTTGGATGAATAAGGTGTAGGTTGAGCAACGGTAATACCTATTATCGGGCCGACTCGGGGGCACGACACGCGAATGGGGGGCTACGCCCCCCGGGCCGAGGAGAAAAGACTCCGATGAACCGGGTAGTCAACGATTTCCAATTCAATATCGCGACTGCGAATGGGACCGGGTCTCAGTCTGCAAATCTCATTTTGTTGCATACAATGTTTGACATGGGTGTACCTGTCAGTGGCAAGAATCTCTTCCCAAGTAATATCTCAGGACTTCCAACATGGTATATTGTGAGGGTGAGTGACAACGGATACCAAGCGCCTGGTGACCGAACACATATCCAAGTCCTGATGAACAAAGCAACATGGGAAAGCGATATTGAAAATTGCCTTCCCGATACGGTCATCATCTACAATACCGATGTTAAGATGCCTGTGGAAAGAGACGACTGCGTCGTGATCGGTGTGCCAATGACAAAAATGGCTCGTGGATTGAATCCCAAATTATCAAGGATGGTTTCAAACGTCATTTATGTTGGCGTGATCGCTGAAATTTTGGGACTAGACCAAGGTATCCTTGAATCAACCGTATCAAAACAATTCAAAGGAAAAGAGAAGGCCATTTCACTCAATGTTGAGGCTGTCCAAATCGGCAGACAATGGGCTACTGAAAATGTCGACATGGAAACAATTCCATTCAGAATTGAAGGCCGTGACAATGATGAGAATACATTCCTCGTTGAAGGAAATGAAGCCATTGCTATCGGTGCCCATTATGGCGGCGTTGGTTTGTTATCTTGGTATCCGATTACGCCATCCAGTAGTCTAGCTGAAGGCATCATTGGATATATCCCCACACTGCGAACAGATGAGAATGGTGATTCAACTTGCGCTGTTGTGCAAGCAGAAGATGAATTGGCTGCAGCAGGGATGATCATTGGTGGTGGGTGGGCTGGAATCCGTTCGATGACTGCAACCAGTGGCCCCGGAATCTCTCTGATGTCTGAATTCATCGGACTATCTTACTTTGCAGAAATTCCCGCAGTCATCTGGGATGTCAATCGAGTGGGACCATCGACAGGGTTGCCAACACGTACACAACAAGGTGACCTTACCATGCTGTACGAAGCCAGTCATGGTGATACTCAGCATCCAGTGTTGATTCCTGGAAACATGAAGGAATGCTTTGAATTTGGATGGAGGGCATTTGATGTCGCCGAGCGTTTACAGACGCTTGTATTCGGATTCTCCGACCTTGATTTAGGAATGAATCGTTGGGAATGCAGCGGTTTTGAATATCCTTCAGAACCGATGGATCGTGGAAAGGTAATCAGAACTCAAGAGGAATTAGATGCCATTGAAAATTATGGCAGGTATCGGGATGTAGATGGAGATGGGATCCCATGGAGAACCTTACCTGGTTCTGGTTTAGATCCAATTCTGTACCGAGGCACAGGACATGACGAGGATGGTGTATACAGTGAGAAGCCGGAAGTATATCACGCCCTAATGGCACGATTGAAGCAGAAAATAGAGAATGCAAGAACATGGTTGCCACAGCCCCTAATGCGCCTAGAAGATGAGAAGGAAGTGGGAATCATTTACTACGGCAGCATGGAAAACTCAATTCAAGAAATCGATGATATTCTAGAACATGAAATCAATCGTAAGGTGAGTCAATGTCGAGTACGGTCACTGCCGTTATCGCCTTCAGTCGAAGATTTCATTCGAGAGCATGAGACCATCGTTGTACTCGAAATCAATCGCGACGGCCAACTGTACGGAATCCTCCGTAGAGAATTGCCCAATGATTTGATTCCGAAAGTGCACAGTGCAGCATACAGTGATGGAATGCCTCCACGTGCACGACATTATGCGGATTTCATCAAGGGTGTCCTAGAGGAGGTGGAACAATGACCATCAAACTGAACGTCATTGATTTGCCGAAGGAAGATTACCAAGGTGGAAAGTCAACACTTTGTCCAGGTTGTGGTCATGACCAAATCAGTAATGTCATCATCAATGCAGCTTGGGAAAATGGATTACAACCAGAAAAACTTGCCAAGATGAGCGGCATTGGTTGCTCATCGAAAACACCTGCATATTTCCTCGGCCAATCTCATGGATTCAACACAGTTCATGGAAGAATGCCTGCAGTAACGACAGGAGCAGCCATGGGAAATCGTGACCTGACATTCCTTGCTGTCTCTGGAGATGGCGATTCTGCAAGTATTGGAATTGGTCAATTTATTCATGCTGTTAGAAGAAATCTGGATATGGTCTACATCCTCGAAAATAACGGAGTATATGGACTCACAAAGGGACAATACAGTGCGACTGCAGTGAAGGGTAGCAAGAAGAAAAAGGGGGCGATTAATCAAACTCAGCCCATCGATTTGTGTAAATTAGCAATCAATCTAGGGTGCACATTTGTTGCACGTTCATTTAGTGGTTCAAAGAAACAACTTACGGCTCTGATGAAGGCAGCGATTAGTCACAAAGGATTCGCGCTCATCGATGTGATTAGCCCTTGTGTGACATTCAACAATAATGACGAGAGTCTGCGATCTTACACTTATGTCAAAGACAATGATGTCGAATTACATGCCTACGATTACATTCCCCACCAACAACCGATTACAGATGTTGATGTTCCTGAAGGTGAATTCCACGATATTGAGTTGTTTGATGGTAGCGTATTGCGTCTGGAAACAATCGGTTCTGACCATGACCCAACCGATGCTGTTGCCGCTCTGACAGCACTGCATCAAGCTGAAATTGAGGATAAGCACGTCACAGGATTACTATACTTTGATCCAACCAAAGCAACCGCAGTTGAAGACCAACATCTGGTAGCCACACCACTCTCAGAAATCCCTGATGAAGAAATGCGACCTAACGCAGCAAGTTTGGATGAAATCAACGCACGCTTCAGAGGCAAGGCTTGAGACAGTGTCACCTCTGCGCGTAATGTGCGCGCCACCGCTTTTCTCCTCGTTTTGTTGATGTTTGTGCCTTTGGCGCACGCACAGAATCTAGGTGAAACACTACAGGAGTGCCCTGGTACATTGACTGGAAGTACACAACCGCAACAAATTCACTTGCAGATGACTGATGATGCAACGGTCATGAATGTGTTATGGGCCACTGAAGGTCGCTCCAATGGCGAAGTAGAATGGAATGGGCAAACTGCCACGAGTGCAGATTACTGTTACAATCACGACGTGGCCTTCCACATGGCATCAATGACTGATCTTGTACCTGACGAAGAGGTAACCTATCGAGTGGGGAGTGGTGGAGATTGGTCCGAAGAATTCACCTTCACACCCATTGATTCATCTGCGAGGCACTTTGAGTGGATTTCCATTGCCGATCACGGTGATTCTAGCGAAGCAATGGATGTCACTGAAGCCATCATCGCAGATGAATCCGCTCAGATGGTCACCGTTTCAGGTGATATCGCCTATGCTGATGGTGAACAGTCTGCTTGGGATTATTGGTTTCAGGAGCAACAAGACAGCATGACAAGTATCCCTTGGGTGACTGCAGTTGGGAACCATGAGAATGAACCCGGTTACGAATTTTCACCTTACGAGCACCGATTTGACTCCGATGGACAAATAGAATCCGAGATATTCTGGTACAGTCGAAATGTTCCGGGTGTACACATGGTCTTCATGTCGACAGAACACGATTACGCCCCAGGTAGTACCCAGTATTCTTGGCTGGAGCAGGACCTCTCTTCGGTGAATCGAGACGAGACACCCTTCGTCATTGTGTACGGACACAAACCAATGTACTCCAGTAACAGTTACCATGGCTCTGAAATTGAGCTGCGTAATGCATTGGAAGAACTCTATTTTGAACATCGTGTGAATTTGGTGATTGCAGGTCACGACCATTTCTACGAGAGAACTTGGCCTGTTTCCTGTGTACAGAATGGCACTTACGTAAATGGTGCGAACCCCCAACACATCCGAGGTATTGAGGGTGACCGATTCGATTCGTACATGCCTCCGATTCATTTGGTGATTGGAATTGCTGGGCGTTCTGCATACGAAGAACTGGATGAACCACAACCCGAATGGAGTGCATATCGCGAAAACAATTCCTATGGTTGGACGCGATTGGTGTTCGATGGAGATGCGGGAGAGTTGCGATTCACACATCACAGAATCGATGGAACGATTGGGGATCAATTCATCATTCAAGAGGCACCTCTAAAATCTGAAGATGATGGTGGGATTCTAGGGATCCCCGGTTTTGGTGTTACATTGCCCCTCCTGGCGATGTTTGGGGCTGCAATGCGTCGGTTGCGTTGAAATACGTAGGCGCAATCCGTAGGCTGCTTAGGCCCCTGGTGTAGCGGTCCATCATGTGGGGTTCTGGATCCCACGACCCTGGTTCGAATCCGGGGGGGCCTACTTTTGATATTGGCTTAGTCTTGCCATTTGAGCCATTCATCGCCGACCTCGTGGCGATAATACCAATCTCCATCTGACCATTCAAGATATTCGAAGCCATCCGGTCGAACCATACCCATTTCGGAACTTGGAGGTGTAGATTCAATGTCTTCATCCCACCCATCTGATTCATCTTCATCTTGTCTAAATCTCATCGCCATGACAAACATGCCAATTGCAATACAAATCAGAAGGGCGATTCCCCCTGCACCAGCAAGTGTCAGACCAAAGAAGCCTTGAGATGTAGGAACAGGTTTTACATCGACTCTCCAAACAAGTGTGTTATTCTCGTCCCGCTCATGTATTTTCTCAGTGGCATCAATGTTGATGAAGAGGTCAAGTTCTCCTTTCCAATCTGGGAACCAAGTAATCGAAACAGTGGTCGATTGTTGACCATCTAACATCTGAATGACACCTCGACCGACTTCTTGTCCCAGAGCATCGATTGTAATCGTGAACGGTGTATCTGTGTGATTGCCGAGATTGACCAATGTGATGTTGACTGAAGTGGCTTGGCCAAAGATTGGTTGATTGGGTGAAAACGTGACACCAGTTGCAACCAAATCTGGCCTGATTTCAACCACTGATAATCGAAGAGGCCAAGTGATTGCTGAACCAACACCGCTCAGTGGATTACCTGCGACATCCGTCAGTTCAAACCAGCAATCAAGAGAATCTACGTCTTGCAATGGGTCGAATGAAAGATTGACCAAATATCGAGAAACTTGATCTGAAATTTGCATCTCAGCTTCTCCATACACCGGTTCACCAACCGTTTGGAATCCTCGCATCATTTGACAATGAACTGGAATTGGGGTTGAAGACAACCCTGCATCGGTTTCCTGGATGTCAAACTGTAACATGAAATCAGTTGAATTGATTGGGATGAAGCCTGGCGCTGAACCAACAATGATAGGTGGTTGATTGTCGACCTGTAGGCGTACAGGAAGGGGGTCAGTTCCTACTTCTCCAAATCCTTCAACAACATCTAATGTCACTTGATACAACCCACTCCCAAGGGCATCCATATTTCCAGTGAACATTCCATTCTCATCAACTTGTACAAGCATGGGTAAGTCAAGTGGGACCTCCAACCAGACCTGATAGGATTCAGAAGGTGGTGGAAGGTCTGCGGAAGCGTAACTAATACGTCCACTCATGAGTAGTCTAGCCCCTAAGGTGACGTAGCTATCATCACTGAGAGGAGTATGAGTAGGGTCATCAAATAGTGAGATGGAAAACTCTGCGAGAATGATGTCAGCATCAATCTGCAAGTCCAAACCAGTTCCAAGTGATTGCTCTCCAGAAGAATCTGTAATTGAGAGATAGAGTTGATTGTGGGCGCTTGCCGGATTAAAGAGTGATGTGATACTAAAGGCGAGTTTCAAATATACATCATTTCCTTCACCTAAAATAGTATATTCTTCAATTTGAATCTCAGGATTATTGGAAATAAATCCAGTGCCGGGCTCCCAGGTTAATTTAGCGGACTGACCGACATCAACCACAATCCGCTCAATGTCCTCCAATGAATTCTCATCATGGAATGTCACATTGAGCCATGCGGGGTGTACTGGAACCAGAACATCCCCTCCTGATGGTTCAAAACTCACATTGACAAGGGTTGTTGGCGATGGGACCAAAGTGGTATATTGAAGCAAATTCTCATCATATCCTGGTCCAGTTCCGATGGTGTTTCCTGCCAAATCATTGCCCTCCACAAATAACGATACTTGTTGGCCATGAACATTGTCAGTATCATCATATGTTGCATGGAAGAATTCTGAACCACCTTGCCTCAATAGTGGCTGTGTCCCATATTCATTGAGTTGTGGTAATCCATCGCCGTCATCATGGCGTGCCTCAGACCACCAACGTAACATCAAACTAGAATCATCAAGACCAATTGTGTCTGCAATTGAGATGTTAAACAATTGTTGGAGGTTTGGTTCCACACGTTCTCCCAATGGAGAATGCACCATGATTCCAGGCAGAGTTGCATCAACACGGAAGGTCCGAGTACTGGTACCTGGCATTGTAGATTCAAGATTACCTGCAATTCTAGCGGTGACTGTGAAGCCATCGTAATGGTTCCCTGACGGCGCCTGAGAATTGATTGTAAAATCGCCATTTTCATCAACTGTGGCATTGCCGCTGAGATTCTCTAACTCAACCAATACATCACCTGGTTGAGGAACACTTGCAACATCGAGGAATGTAACAGAACCGCTTACACTCAATTGATCACTACCTGCAACCCATTCGTTATGGAATACTTCTGGGCCACCATCACTTGGAGCAGTATCATCCCATAGATGGAACGAGGTTATCTCCATCCTTCGTTCATGATCTGTCGTTGAACTTGAGACGCGATCGGTATACAGATTGTCAATCGTTGCCACCTGAGCAAGCCATGTGACACCTTGTTCTGGTGGCCATGCCCAGTCCACTTCAATGGTCCATTCCATGCGACCTGTGTCTGCATTCAATGCTTGCCATTGCCCTGAATAATTGGCAAGATACCCACTAGGATCTGTGGCCCAAGTACTCCCATTTGTCAATGAGTGAATCAATACAGGGCGATTCATTGTATCTTGAATTTGAGGCGTTAAGGCAACCCAAGAGAGATTGGCAATTCCTTGGTAAGATGTGACCTCAAGGCCTACTGTTTGTGTCATTCCATTGGGAACAAAAGTTTCAGACGGGAGGATTAAGGCACCAACAGATGGTGGTCTGTCTCCCAAATTGATGTTCAAATTCGATAACTCGACGATGCCAGAACTACCACTGGTGACGTTGATGTCAATCGTCACGTTACCAGTCGCATCGGGAACAAGCGTAGACAGATGGCTGTTGATTTCCGTGAGGATGTCACCATTGGGAGATACACCAATCGTTGGACTCCAATCATATTCAACATCGATTCCATCCATGACCAATGTTGCATTTCCATTGACACCCAGAGGGATATCCAAGAATTCATTTCCCCAAGCATCGGTGAACGTAGGAGCTGAATTCGCTAGAATTGAATTGAGACTTGCAGATAAGTCTGGTGTGGTAGAACCATTGCTGAGATTTCCAGCGTGACTCCATTCAGATGTGCCATCATTACCAACATCAAGCCCTGCAGTCACATCATCTGTGCCCTCAAAGACGATGACCAGACGGGGCCCGAAACTTGCATTCCCTCGACTTGTAATTGTCAAGGCTGACCCATCGGGCTTGTTCGTATTTTCATCCCCAATCAGAATGACACCCTGATTCGTGATACTTCCGTTGGCCCAACCTTGGACGAGATTGGTGAGAGATTGCGAATTGAATGTCATCCAATTTTGTTTGAGATTGGCAGGTGTTTCTGTAATACTCGCAACAGAGGGATCACGGTCAGAAGAACTCGATGCACCTGCAGTTGTCCAACTGTAATCTGAACCCGATAGATTGTCAATGGCATTATTCCAAGTTGCACCTGGTCCCAATTGAACAGGTGAGGCCATCTCCAAACCTTCCACCCAATCCTTCAGCAATGGATGAACGGAATACGTATGCTGCGTGGTCACAGGCAGTCCGGAGTTGGCGTTGGTGACGACATTGTCCACCCAGAATGATAAATTGGCATCCAGAACGGTTGTACCAGGAAATTGGGATAGATTAAACGAATAGAGGGACCTGTAGATATGCCAATTCGACCACACTGTTTTTCCAACTCTTGTGTGCGAATAATTTCCAAAATTACAATCTTTCAGACTTGAATTCCCCCAAGTGGGGTTGGGATTATCGATCTGAGTATCCCATACATCATTTCCTGAAAGAGTAAGTTCGCTGAGTGTAGAGAAGTTGACTGATGCTGAAGTCACCGTTGCATTGAGTGGTAAACGAAGGGAATATCCTGAATTGGTACCCGTTGAAAGATTCAAAGCTACCCGTTCCCAACCATTGGATAGTTCATTGATGTGACCAAAAGTACCGTTTCCTGCACCACCAAATGCCCATTCAAGATCACCATCATTACCAATGTCAACTCCGATTGTAACCGGGCTACTGCTTAGAGGGCCCTGCCATCCACGTACATCCAAGGAAGCGGCAGAAGCAACTGCGCTAGCACCAAGAACGATATTTGTGCTTGTATCATAACCCGACGAAGGAAATGAGATATTCACAGATGATGGAAACCCTGTATTTCCGAAATGGGTCACTTGCTCAGAGGTGACTGAAGGGATGAATGAAGCAGGCACAGAAGCGAGAAGGATGAATACCATCAAGACTGCTGAATGGACCGTGCTCATTTTTCTCCGCGCGGGACCCAATATTTCGATTCCCCCGGACATCTTGAACACACGACAGAGATATCCGATTTCAATACATTCCCAAGATGTCAGGGCTCTGAAGTCGGGTCCCAACCTGAAATGTATCCACATTCCATCGCAGAGATTGTCGACATCTCACTGGAAATATCCACGTTGAGTGAAGCAATATTTTCTGAGATTCTTGCAGCGCGACTGGATTTCGGGATGGTGATACAACCGATATCATGGCAGAATTTGATGGCCACCTGAGCCGGTGTGCATCCTAGACGATTCGCAATGTCAATGAGGTTTGAATCTGCCAATTTGTGACCTCTCGCCAATGGAGAATATGCCATCACTCTTGCGCCAATCGCTTCGGTAGCTGCTCTGAGTTCTGGGCGTTGTAACCAGGGATTTATCTCAATTTGATTGACTGAAGGTAAGTACGTAGCATATGTTTGCATCTTTTCCAAATGATGAGCACCGTAATTTGAGACTCCAATCGCCTTCACCCAACCCTGTTCAAGGCAATACTCCATTCCCTTCCAGACCGGTTCACGATGTGCCTGTTCTTCAGGAGGAGCATGTACGAGATACAAATCGATGTATTCGACATCCAACAATTCTAATGATTTCTGACAGTGTTCAAGGACTTCATCATAACCAGTCGCATGCATTCTGCGTAATTTCGTCGTGAGGAAGACGTCTTCTCGATTGACACCTGCCTGCTTCAACGCTTCTCCGACCTCGTGTTCATTTCCATACGCGCGCGCGGTGTCAATGTGAGTATATCCTGCTTCCAACGCAGCCAAACAAGCCGCTTTGCATTCTCCGGGCTCTGACATCAAAAAGACACCCAATCCGAATGAAGGGATGTCATGAGAGTATTTTTCTTCGCCGTCCGCAGTGCGATGACCGATGCGCATATGCGTATGGGAGAGGTGATAATTCATGAAACCTACAGCAGCGCGATGAAGAAATTTTTGGCCACCCATGTAATCATCATCGAGGACATCATCACTGCAAATAGGATCTTTGCAATCTTTCGAGTACGCTCACTACGTGCCTCGTATGCAAGCGCTTCTTCCTCGGTCAGAGGTTCGATTTCCCACGGCTCCATGACCTCGGGAGGAGGTCACAGGCTTCAAGTTCAACGGGGCATCGCCGGTCGATGGAGATTCCACGCGCGCAGGTGCGAGCCCCACGGCCATCGGCATCAGTGATGTTGCGCAAAGGCGAGGAAATTCTTGTTTGTCATCGAGTTTCTGAAGTACCTGCATTTCCCGATTACTGGGCATTCCCAGGTGGTGGCGTCAGTCGAGTGGACAAAGCGATTCTAGAGAGGCATCCTGAATGGTTTCCAGGTCGTGATGAAGCAGAACGAGCTGCGCTCACCGCATTGTTACGAGAAATGGTAGAAGAAGTGGGAATTGCGCCTACAAAAAATGGCCTTGGAATCGTTAACGCCTCCCTTAGGGAGGCGATACTTGAGGATAAAGCAGAATGGGGAGCTGCTGTAGAACGTGGAGAATTACAGGTCAATTGCGATGATTTCCTCGTCATCTCAGAACGCATCACACCACCTCTTGCACCACTACGATTTCACAACCATTTCTTCACCATCGAATGTGAAATCAACCCTGTTCTTCCGCAGGGTCGTGCTGAATTTCATGACTACCGTTGGGCCACTCCAGAGAAACTATTGGAAGAGTGGGAAAACCACGAAATCAAGATTCCCCCTCCCCTCGTAATGATGCTGAGAGACCTTGTTGGAGCACCTCTAGCAGAACAAATTGAATGGATGGTAGCAGACCCTCCCCGAGAAAATAAGCGAATTGAGTTCGCACCCGGTGTGGAATGTTTGCCTTTACCAACAACAACATTGCCACCGGCCACACATACCAATTGCTACGTTCTTGGACAACCCGGTGGTGAACGAGTCATCATTGATCCTGCTGCAAAAGATGTGGAAGGTTTGGCTCAATTACAAACGAAAATCGGTGCAATACTTGAGGATGGAAGCACAATTATTTCAACCATTTTCACACACCGACATACTGACCATATCGGTGACCTTGAAGCGATTTCACAACTCTATTCTGCACCGATTTGGGCATCCAAAGAAACGTTGGAAGTCATTCCCGATAGTGAAACCAATATTGTCCTCAAAGAAGGTGATGCATTCACGTTGAATGGTCCGAATGGTGCTGTCAAATGGGATGTCATCATCACACCCGGTCACTGTCCAGGTCAATTGTGCCTTGTCGGGGACGCTGGAATCGTCTCTGCAGATAATGCAGTACAAGTCGGCACGATTCTAGTTCCGAGTGGAGAAGGAGATATGACGGCATATATCCAAGGATTGTACCGATTACGCGATTTGAATCCAAAGTTACTGTTCTCTGGACACGGGCCTGTTGTGACCAATCCAAGACGTCTGTTAACCCAGTATATCGAACATCGTGAAAAACGACACGCTGCCGTTTTGGAAGCCGTCAATCAAGGTATATCTAACGTGCAAGAAATTGCAGATTTAGCGTATGCAGATACACCAGATGCACACCCCATGCTCAAGTTAGATCAAACCCAATCACATCTGGAAGCCCTGACCCGAGAAGGGAAGATAAACGGCTAAACCTTCAAGCACATGGTCCGTGTCGCGAGCATATGGCAGTGAGTGTTGGACTGATTGTTGGAATCATACTTTTGGTGTTGATTCTAATCTGGTATGTGATGACATACAACAGACTGGTCAGATTACGAAATGAGTGTGACCGTGCATGGTCAAACATCGAAGTGCTACTACAACAGCGCTACGATATGTTGCCCAATCTACAAGAGATTGTGAAAGGATATGCGAAACATGAGAAAGACATCTTCATGGAATTTGCAGAGATTCGCAGAATCTCAGCCTCTGTTGGCAGTGGCGATGTCGCAGGTTACGGCCAAGCAGAAGGGATGCTCGCGACAATGATGCCAAAAATTCAGGCCATCGCAGAGGCTTATCCTGAATTGAAAGCAGACTCAAGTTTCGTCAATCTCCAGAAGGAATTGGTCGCCATCGAGAATCAAGTATCCGATCGCAGAGAATTCTACAACTCAGCGGTGACCAATTGGAACATCGCCATCGAACAGATGCCAGCGAACTTTGTTGCAATGACCATGGGTGCAAGAAGGAAGGACCAGTTTGTCGTACAGACAGAGATGGCACGTCAAGCAGTTACGCTTGATTTCACCAGTTGAATGGAGGCATTGGAATGAATTCCGCCGAAGTGGCGGAACTCCTAGGGAATCCTTCGTGTCAAATTGATTGTAAAACAGTTCCAGTTGCCGATGAATTCTCGCTTAGAGTCTATGTGTTCACCCCAGATGGTGGTGGAACAGGAAGACCGGTTGTCTTCATTCCTGGATGGACATCGGTCATGGATGGTTGGGCTCCATTGTTGTCATCTTGGGTGGAAAAGCGTGTCATTTACTACATTGAAACAAGAGAAAAATGTAGTTCTCAGGCACCCAAACGTCGACTGAAAAAATCGGATTATGAAATGAAAAAGCATACCGAAGACCTTGAGGCTGTCTGCAAGGGACTAGACATCCCACATGATGCATTGTGGTTCGGTTCATCCTTGGGTGGAACCGTCATCCTTCATGGAATGATGGAAGGTAAACTCAGTGGGAGTGGCGCGTTTTTGATTTCCCCGAATACAAAATTCAGATTCTCAGGTTGGATGGTCCCTCTCATTTCCATGCCATGGTGGTTTTATCCGCCTTTGATTCGACTTTGTTTACCGTATCTAAGATTCAGATTGAAAGAGAGAGCCCAATACATTCGCTATCGACGTACCCTACTGAATGCCAACGTGCTGAGATTGAAGCGTTCAGTTCAAGCCAATCGGCGATATGACCTCCCACCTGATTTAGACAACATCAACATCCCTGTTGCGGTTTGTGTTGCAGCATCAGATACATTACACACCGGTGATGATTCACACGGAATTGCAGATCGTCTGCCCCAAGGTCAATTGCTTGAGGTGCCAAGCAATCAATATGCACACGAGGCTGACATCATTGTTGACATCGATGCTTGGGAATTGGCCTCACAATCCTAACATTGCAATCGAGGACAAGAGAGTAATTGTTGGAAGGATGAGATATTCAACCTGACTTCTTCCACCTGAAAGTGCTGTTAATTCAGTACCCTTCTCCAATCGTGGTTTGAAGCCTGGAGACTTTTCTCCAACCGCTTCCAGTAATGCATTCTGCATGGTTTTGTCAATTTGTTCAGTCACCATAGATTCCTCGCTGCGAGTGCGAAGTGTCGCAAGCAGATAGCAAGGGTCACCGATTGCAAGTCCGTACAAGGTCCAACGATGTCGCTTGATTCTGCCTGATGTGAAGAGATTTGTGAACAGACCTTGCATCCTCATATCATGTCGGCATTCCCATTGAATGAGATGGTCGCCAAAATCTCTAGAACCGAAAGTATCCTGATGAACTGCAACTCCACCCGTGCCGTCATGAATTGTGAAATTGGTTCCTCCATCATCAGAACGAACGGTTTTCCAATGACATTCTTCCCTCGTATTTCCTTCACTATCTGTGACCATTTTGCATTTGTACACCTCATATGTCCAACGCCATGCCAATAAGTTTTCAACAGATTTTGAAGAATCTCCATCGACAATCGTGACCGGGGGGATCACCGGACCAGGACGAGCTTGGCCCACCAATTCTGCAGAACCAACGGCTACGGAACGAATGTTGGACGTCGGTGTGTCCTGCATCAACTGACTTCTCTTCCAGAAAAATACCGAAACGAGTAACCAAATGGTTGACAGTCCAATCAAGGCATATGTGAGATACAAGTTAGCGGGAACTTCTTCACCATTATCAGATTCAACAATTGGAAGCATCAGGATTTGAACCACAAAGAGAACGAATGCGAGGATGATTGACAAGCCATAATTGGAAATCATTGGAGGGCGAGGTGTTCCAATCCGATTCGGGTGTTCGGGGATAAGTTCGCCACCTGCATCTGCAGCGTATCGATTCTCAAGATGCCATTCTTCAATCCCGGGTGCTGGGAATACCCATGATCTGTCATCGACTTTAGGTCGGTGAATGGTTGCACTGTTCCAAAATGATTGCTTTTCAGTTCCACCCGCTTCAGATTGCCATGCAACCTCTGCTGGGCGCAATTGAGAACGTAATTCTCGCAATCTCTTCTGTAATTTAGTCGGGGCACTGAATCCCATCATGAGAACGCCCACTGCACTGATGATTGGGAACATCACGACTAGGCCACCGATACCAAGTAAGGCTCCGAATACGAAGATAATCCAAAACCACCCAATTGGAGTGGTTAATCCAATTGTGCCACCATCGAGTTCTGTTGATAATTGTCCATCGACCATGATGTTGGCCTATGGTGACCGTCCATCAAACTAACCCTAGGGGGACAATTCAAAATCATCATCATCGAAATCGCCGAAAGGGTCATCTGAACCATCATCAACCTCGCTAGAACGGAAATGACTGTACAATCTCTCAATGGTCCCATATGGCCAATCGCCATTGGAAACATCGTAACGACGCTCTAGTTCTGGACCATGACCTCCGTGAAACCAGAGTGGGATGTCTAATCGACGAAAAATACCCGCAGTGAAGCCACCAAAGGCATGCAATCGCGGAACTTCAGCTAAATCTTCAATCCAATCATGTGGCTGACCACCGTCCTCTCCTTTTTCTTGAATCTCACAAGTTTCAATGATTAGATCGATGACTCCATTGAAGCCAGCATCTTGTCCACCATCATCCATGATTGTCTCAACTTCTGGAAGAATGCCTAACGGGTCAAGGTCACCAGTCAAATGTTGTAACCAAACCATGTGAGATAATGCGTCAAACGCTCGTTCATCCATGGCTGGTTGTTCCCATAGCGCCCATGCACCCCTGACTCCATCAAGCGGCTGAGGAAGAATACCGTATCGAATGAAAGCCTCTCTAAGCCCACCCAATCGAGTGGGGTCCCGAGCGACATGCGCATTGGCCAAGGCTTCCTCGATGACAAACCACCAATGAGGGACTTTCTGAGATGAATGGAGTTGTTCCCGAGTATTCCGATATTCTCCTCGTAAATTTGGAAGGGGCAACCCCGCTGCATGTAGTCTCAACATGTGTAAACTAATCTGGGCATCCACGCAATGATGAAAGAAACAATGATCAAATCCGAAGATAAATGCGAGGTCTAAGGCCAAGTCTGAAGCATTCGCAACACCATCTCGTTCCATCGCTGTGGCAATACCTGCAGACCACTCAACAAGTGCATCTGCATTGATGTGAATGCCCCAATCGGAGTCAATGACTGGCTCATTGGTTCCATAACGTAGTAAATCGTGGTACCAAAACATGGTTAGCGCTTCGTCAATTTCACCACCAGTTTCCGAACCAGGTGATGGACTGCGCCCCGGTTTACGCGTTTGGGCAAGACCCATGCCACCAGTCTGTTCTCCGCTCACGGGCACCGGTCATCATCCGACCATCATAAGCGATTGGCTCAAGAAGAGGCAGAGGGCGGCTTGGCATGAGGGTGAACCATGCGTGACCAGATGTCTTCATTCGATATCGCACGGATGGCTCTGGATATCAATGCTCTAGCGGGTGCGCGTTGCAGGAAGATGTATCAGCCCCATTACGAACAAGTTGTCCTACGACTCAATCCCAAAGGAAAGCCGAAATGCGATTTGGTCATCGTTCGAGGGCAACGAGTGTACTTCAGTCAACGCGATTGTCCAATGCCTACCCATCCACCTCAATTTGCAATGTTACTGCGCAAACATCTCTCAAATGCCCGCCTTACCGGTGCATCGCAATTGGGATTTGATCGAATCCTTATCTTGGAATTTGATACCAAAGATGGACGACGAGATTTGGTCATCGAAATGTTCCGCAATGGCAATGTCATCCTGCTTGACCAAGATGGTGTCATCATTCAACCATTGACACATGTCACGTATGAAACTCGAACAATCAAGCGTGGAGAGGTGTATGTGGCGCCACCTGAACCGATGGACCCTCGCTCTTGGAGTGTAGATGAATTGCGAACGGTGCTCCAAGAATCTGACAGGGATTTGGTTCACACATTGGCAGGCAAAATGAGTATTGGCAGCGCCTATGCAAACAATCTTTGCGCACTGTCAGGATTAGACCCCACCCTAAACACATCAGAAATTGAAGACGTTGAATTACTCTACAATGCATTCCAACAAATGGTTGAACAAATCGGCCATACTGGAGCCACTGCATTGGTCAAAGAATTGTTTGAAGTCTCCACAAATCAGTTGGAACTCGATGCTCAAATGGAAGAGCATTGTCTTGAAGTCAGCCCGATTCAATTCTCTGGAGATGCATTGGCAATTGAATTTGAATCGCTGTCACATGCAATCGATGCTTGGAAAGGCAGCTATGATTCAAGTGCGCTCGTACGCAGAGACGCTGAAAAACTCGCTGAAATCACCGCTCCAGGTCAGTCTGATTCTGAAGGTGTCAAATTGGCACGTCGAGAAGGACAACAGGCGGCTGCAATCGATAAATTGACCACGAAAGGTGCCAAACAACAAGACATTGGTAAATCGATTCAGGAACATTGGTCACACGTAGAATCTCTACTCAATCAAATGAATCAATCCATTGATGAAATCGGTTGGGATGAAACCCGTACAGCAATCAAGAATATCGAATGGATTGAATCCGCAGATCCAGCATCCAGAACCATGCAAGCAAAGATGCCCGATGACAATGGAGAACCCGGACAAATAGTGGTATTGTATCTCGATGAAACCGTACACCAGAATGCACAGCGATATTTTGCCAAAGGTCGCAAAGATAAGCAACGAGCAGAAGGTGCAAAGGTGGCTCTTGCAGAGACGCAGCGACGTCAAAAGAAAGTCGACAAGAAACGTGCCAAAGATGAGGCTGCGGGACGAGTCAAATCGACAAAGCGTACCAAGAAGTTCTGGTTCGAGCGAAACCGTTGGACCATGTTGTCTAGTGGACAATTATTCGTCGGTGGACGTGACGCGAAAGGCAATGACCAAATTGTCAAGAAACATCTCTCAAACAATGACTTGTACTTCCATGCTGATTTGCATGGTGCTCCTTCTTGTTGTCTCAAACTCAAAGATGGATTTGAAGAGGACCCAAATCCAAATCCATTGCTCCCAGAAGGCGTTCCTTCATTCAGAATCATTCAGGATCTAGAGACTGAGGATTTTGGTGAAAGGGCAATGGAAGAAGCCGCACAAATGGCCGTATGCTGGTCACGTGCATGGGGCTCAGGTGGTGGGGGCGCAACGGCATTCCATGCCAAGCCAGGTCAGGTCTCAAAGACCACTGAAACAGGTGAAAGTCTTGGGCGAGGAGCATTCGTTGTTCGAGGGACTCGCCATTGGTATCGGGATGTGCCACTGGAACTGACGTTGGGTATGATTGCAATCAATGGGATTCCATTGCCAATCATTGGACCTCATTCTGTGATTTCTGATCTTTGTGAACGATGGATCAAACTGTCACCAGGTAGCTCAAAGAAGGAGAATATCGCAACAAAAATTGCCAAGGCTACAGGATTGTTGCAAGACGATGTGTTGTCCGCATTACCACCTGGAAATCTTACACTTGGAAAACAACAAGGGATTCTCGATTAATTGCTTAGAATGTGATTGATTTGATCAAACGTGAGTGAGGTTGTTCCAGATGCAGAATCAATGATGTGTCTTTCCAAACAAGACCGCAAGTCATCATTCATTGAATTTTCATCCATGTACCTCCCAATTTCAGATATGGCATCTGGGTGTTGTAATTCATGAGGAGTAATGAGGCCATATGTGTCCTCCTTTTTGACGATGATTGGCAAGGAACTACTGCTTAGTATCGAAATGAAATCATCGAAGGCACCATCCAAGGACAGTGTTTGAAAATCAACTAAATCTTTTGAATCGTTAGCCATTATCTTAGCATCTCCATGCTTGGACTGAATTAATATTTGGTCGATTTTAGACTCAGTTTTTAGAAGATTTAATAGCTCACGCGCCTGAGAAATTTCATCATTTGAATCAAACGATGAGACTTCGAATTTGTACATTGGCCACTGGGTACATTTTTCTATCCAATCTGCGTCATCTGCTGAATTATAATCAACAATACGACCATAATCGTAATCTCGATTCATCACGATTAAAGGTCCCAATTCCAACAATAACGCATGAACCAAATTATCGATTTGAAACCGAGTTTTGTTGCGTTCAAATGCAGTATTAACACACTTCAATTTTTCTAGAAAGTTGAGGGCTATTTCCAATTCTTCCTTTCTCTCTTTATCTTTGGCGAAATGGTAAATCAATGCCTGAGAAAAATCCTTATTTTGAACAAGGTCCGATATTGAAAATATACCTACCATTTTTCCGTCATTATTCTCAATAGGGACAACCAAATCGCGGCTCACAACTGTGAATAAAACTGCACCGAAAAGATGTTCGGATAATCGAATTGATTGCGGTTCAATTGGTACAAGACCACCACCTTGTTTTTCGATCGATACTGGACGCCGTAAAATACCCACACATTGACCGTCGCCATCAACCAATGGTGCCGTTGTGAATTGATTGGACACAAGGAATTTTTCAATACACTTCATGGAATAAGGATTTTTCTTAACCCTGTCATTGAATCGAATCATTTGTTCTATTTTTGTCATATATTTTTCAATATCACTACTTTCCTTCGGTTCAAATGATTCGTTAGAATACCCACGATGAATTAATGCATTCAATAATTCCTGAAACATCTGAGATTTTACCTCTGGACTAGGTTCTTTGTCAATCTTGTCTACACTTGGTGCTCTTGCGCCCCCTGAAGGATCGGTCAAAACGGTTGTTTGCTTCTCTCGATTCCCGCGCCGGGCAACAATTGTAATGACGGATGTATCGGTATCCTCTTGCTCCACAGTATGGTGCCAATTCCGATTGACGAACATGGGATTTTGCCCTACTGCAAACGTCATTGGTTCAGGGTCTTTGAATCGTCCTTGGATATATGTTCCATCTTCATCAGATTCAATTCTGTGCCCAAGTAAAGTACGATCATCAGTGGTGTCAAAATTACTTAAGATTCCAGTGCCAGGTTCGCGTACTTGAACTCTAATCTGTTGAGTGGAATCAGATTCAATTTCCCAAATCTTGTGAATATACGCACCTTTGATACACGACGTGACAAAATCTTGTTTGTGACTATGAATGAATGTTTCATTTCCATCTCTGAAAATGTGTACTCTGAATTCAACACCATCGTTACTATCGACGTCTTTCATCAAAATAATACGATCCAATACATTTGGATTACGTTCCATCGGTTTACTCATTATCCAATTCTCAAAGACTTTCGAATCCTTCCATGCACCATATCGCATCAAACAGACCAATGCGTGTACATTGACTGTTGTAGAGTCGTCAAATACCTCAGAAAACCTGACAGAATCTGCCAAGCGAGAGATTTCTAATTGAATTTGGTCAACAATTGTATTGACCATATACTGGGATTGGTGTCAAATACAAAACTGTGATTATTCCGTTGGTTCAATCTAAATTAGCACCTAAGCCTGCAAACATCGCATCAACCATCGCATCTAGATCAAACGCAGGCGACCATTGCCATTCCCTTCGTGCCACATCATCTTCAATCTCATCAGGCCACGAATCGGCATACGTCTGTCTGATGTCTGGTTCAAATGTGCATGTGAAATCTGGCAAATGACGCTGAATGCTTGTCACCAATTCACCCGCAATAAACGAGCAACCTGCGATATTGTATCCGCCCCTCGCATCACCCAGTGAATCAGCAGGTGCATCCATCAAGTCTAGTGTAGCTCGGATTGCATCGTCCATGTACATCATTGGCAAACGTGTATCCTCGCGCACGAAGCAGGTGTATTCACCATCCTCTAAGGCAGCATGGAATATTTCCACAGCATAATCTGTCGTCCCTCCACCAGCTGGCGCCTTGTACGAAATCAATCCTGGATAACGAAGTCCACGGACATCAACCCCGTGATTCATCCAGTAGTACACTGCCAACTGTTCACCGACTACCTTTGTCTCCCCGTACACCGTTGTTGGGTTGAGTGGTGTGACCTGAGGTGCAATTGAAGGGCAATCTGGCCCATACACTGCAATCGAAGAGGGGGCAAACACACGCAAATTGTGTTCTCGAGCACATTCAAGAACGACTTTTGTTCCACCAACATTCACTTTTTCACAAAGTTCTGGATTTGCTTCACCTGTCGCTGAAAGAATTGCTGCTAGATGATAGATGGTACCAATTTGATTGTCTACAACCAAGCGTCTCATCTCATCTTCATCTAACACGCTAAGAAGATGAAATGGACCACTGCTCATCACAGGATGATCTTCTATTTCTCTGACATCTGAAGCAATGATAGCATCCACGCCATGTCGTTTGCGAAGAGCATCGACAAGTTCAGTACCAATTTGTCCAAGCGCACCAGTCACCAAGATACGCGAGGCCATACTACCCCTTCATCCGAGTCGCTACTTGAACTTCAGTGTGGGGCATTGTTACCCAAAAATAGGCAAAAATGAAGCAAGGTTGATATGCTTCGCACAAGGGGTCCAAACCCCGTTGATTGCATGCGTTATGTCGTAGTGTCGGGCGGGGTCCTCAGTGGAATAGGGAAAGGAGTGA
>JASLKP010000001.1 GCA_030747485.1 Candidatus Thalassarchaeaceae archaeon
GCAGGATGCCGAGAGATCGCTCTCCCTAAACACCCAATCAGTGCTCTACAGCGTAATCTGTCTCTACAGAGGTCTACCTACGAGTAGTCTCGCGCGGAACCTGCTATTGCCCAACTCGATTGGACTTTCACCCCTATACCCAGCTCGTCAGAGCGATTTGCACATCAGCAACTGTTCGATCCTCCACCCAACTTTCGTCGGGCTTCAATCTGGCCAGGCATAGATCGTCGGGCTTCAGGTTCTCCACTATTGACTTCGGACGAGCACATCCCGTCCCTCACCCTTACGGGCTGCGGACTTGTCGGTTTCCCTTCGGCTTCGCAGATTAACTGCTTAACCTCGCCAATAATCAAGACTCCCAGGGGCATTTTTCGAAACGCACGAATGGACGCTGCTCATATCATCGCTTTCACGCCCATTCAGCCTGTTCCTGACTGGTTTCAGGTACTTTTCACATCCCGTCAAGGATACTTTTCAGCTTTCGATCACTCTACTTGTAAACTATCGGTCTCGAGTAGTATTTAGGATTGGAAGTTTATGCCTCCCATATTCACGCGCGATATCCAACGCACGCTACTCTGGTGTTACCACGTGGTCATGTTCGTTACACATACGGGACTTTCACCCTCTGTAGTGCGCCATTCCAGGTCGACTTCTGTTTCACGAATTTAGACAAAAGGTAATCCAAACCCCACATCTCCCCATGGTTTCCCAAGGGGATTCGGTTTGTCCTATTCCGTTTTCGTTCGCCACTAATCACGGAATCTCATTTGATTTCTATTCCTCCACCTACTAAGATGCTTCAATTCGGTGGGTTCCCTTTCCCAGTGTGGGAATGACGGCAAAGCGTCAGGAGGTCCTATTAGGCAATCCACGGATCCAAGGCATTCATGCGCCTCCCCGTGGCTTATCGCAGCTTGTCACGACCCTCTTCAGCTCTCGAGCCGAGCCATCCCCCAGTCAGGTTGTAGCATCATTTTGTATTGATTTTCTACACTCACCTGTGTGAGTCCTCTGGTGTCCAGAAATGTCGATTCTGGTTTCTCTGACCACCCTGTTTCCCCCGCAGGGCAGAACGGTCTCCACCACTTCCCCACGATAGTCAAGGCTATCGGGGTGCACTTCAAAGCATCTCGCGGACCGACCTTCCGTATATGAATGGTTCGGGCCAGATAGTGGCTTGAAAATGTGACACTGCGCCGCAAAAAAGTGGCTCTAAATCAACCATTCAAGGTTTTTTATCAAGCCATGGGTTTCAGACGCATCAAATTTCGCGTAATTACAGGCTCATTGGGTGCCAATTCTTTTGCCCTGGAAAGTTGACCTGTTGCAGCATCGATTTCACCGAGAGCAATTAGTGAAACTGCCTTGCCGTTCATCGGCGCGGGATCTTGAGGGGCAAGCGTCATGGCAGCATCCCAAATTCTTGTTGCAACGCCATGACGACCACAGGATGCAAGGCATGTTGCTAGATTATACATGATAGTCGGGTTATGTTTGTCCTGTTGTGCCGCTTGACGAAGCGCTAGAACTGCATTCTCAAAATGCGGCTCTTCGGCAGGTGTGGAAGTTGGATTAGATTCGTGGATGACAATTGCTTGTTGTAGTAACGCAAGACCAAAATCATTCAGAGCAGCTGAATCACCTGGACGAGCATTGCAAACATCACGGAAGCGATCTGCTGCATCGGACCATCGGCCATCACCTAAGGCGACGAAACCAGCGCCGATTGTGGTGGCAACTAACTGGTCACCTTCATCCTCAATCGGCAGTGCTCTTGCAGGCAATAATTCGGGATCTCCTTCAGCCAAAAGCATCGGATCGAAGTGGACCGTTTGTTCAGCAGGATCAACCAGTTCATCGAAATTAACAATGACTTCAGAAACTTGTAATTCATCCCCAAAATCGTGTATGACAACATCATCCTCAACAGCGTAAACTTGCGATGCATCAAAGGCTTCTGCATTGATGGAATAGGCATTGTCAACCAAAGTAGGATCGGGGGACAATTGCTCCTCGACGATTGGTTCTTCAACAACTCGTGCAACCAGAATAGGAGATGGTTTTTCATCAACGACATTCATGGGCACAGGGTCCCGTTGAACAGCAATTGTAGGTAGATGTTCTTCAACTGATTCAGGAGGTAGAGATTCAAGTGAAACCTCAATACTAGCCTCGACATCTTCATCGGATTCAATCCCAATATTACTGGGTGCTCCTATGCCAAAAGGAAGACTTGAGCCAATCTGTGTACTACTGCCACCCATCTGGAATGGAAGAGATGATTGAGTGATACTTTGATTTTCAATCGGAGACAAGTCTACGCCTGAAACACCTTGAATCGCTTCATTAAGAGCAGATTCTCCCGGCAATGGCCCACTCAATCGTCCATCCCGTCCATCATCTACATTCTCAGGAGCAACGTGGTGAATGCGGCCCCCACAGGATGGGCATTCGTTACCGCCTCCGAAGACCAAGCCACAGGCATCGCACTCCTGCATGATCAACTTGGAGGCGTGGGCCGTTTTGATGCTGCCGACAAGATGTGCTGCCGGTTATCTCTAGGAACTGTAGAGTGTTCCGTGGAAAATGACCATGAAAATCGTGGCCACAATACAGGTAATCATCATCACTGGGAAACCAACACGCATCCATTCCTTTGTTGTGATTGGGTTCGGTCCACGCTCACTAATTGAGACAGTCATGACATTCGCACTAGAACCGATAGGGGTAGCATTCCCACCGAACCCTGCACCCATTGCGAGCGCCCAGAATAGAGGGGCTAAGTCGATTGTAGGATCGGTTTCACCAATCGCAACAATCACAGGTATCATTGCTGCTGTGAATGGAATATTGTCAACAATTGCGCTGGCAATCGCTGAGACCCAAATGATGGCCACAGCCAGCATTACATGATTGTCTCCAAAATTATTGTAAATCCACCAAGCAAGGTCATTGAGATACCCTACGTTGCCCATCGCACCGACCAGAATGAAAAGTCCTGCAAAGAACAGCAGTGCATGCCATTCAACCTTCTCACTAACGGAGTGCATCAATCCATGTCTCATCTCATTGTCTTCAGGTCTAGCTGCAATCAAAGCAAAGCCCGCCCCTCCAAGGGCCAACGCATGAATCTCAACATGAAGATGTAGGAATTCAGTAAGTGAAAACATGACGACTGTCGCTCCAAGAATCCACAGCGTACTTTTCATCAAAGTCATATGCTCAATGCAATCCCATTCGTCTTCTTCCAAGATTGCTTCAACATGCGCAGGTTTAGATTCGCGCCAATCGCGATAATAATAGCGAAGATAGCCGAGAGTAGCCGCCCAAGCAAAGAAGGTGAGAATTCCCAAACGTAGCAAGAAACCATTGAATCCGAATAATGAGGCCAACACTTCATCGCCACTGGCATAGCTAGCAATCATGACATTGGGGGGGTCACCGACCATGGAGGCCACACCACCAGTATCGGAAAGAATTGCTTCAGCCAACAGGGGCGGTACTGGGTTGATTTCCAACTTCTGACAAATTCTTAATGTGACTGGAGCGATGATAATAATCGCCGTCACGTTGTCGATAACAAGTGAAATCAAAGTCGTAAATGTACCCAGATAAACAACCAATTTCCAAGGATCCCCCCCTGACATTTTTGCTGCCTTAATAGACACGTACTCAAAGAATCCAGATATCTCGAGAAGGGCTGCGAAAATCATCATACCCAACAAGAGGCCGATGACGTCAAAGTGAATCCAACTAAGCATTAATGATTCTAGAGAATGGTGACATATGTCGACAGTTCCTCCGCCACCGAATCGCGCGAAAATATGTCCACCAGAATCACTAGCTACAGTTTGACATTGGTGGAACACGCTCATTGTTAAGCCGAGGAAAAGCATACACACACAGCCAAACCAAGCGGCAATTGTGCGATGTATTTTTTCAGAGAGGATTAATGCAAACGATGCGATGAATACAAGTAACACCCAAAATCTAGGTTCCATATTTTTCGGAAACAAAATTGGCACTTGAATATGCCTTACCTACAAGGTCAAAATAAAACGCCTATTCTTCTTCAGAATATTCTGAAGAGGAGGCGACAATAGATTCTGTTGATTCTGGAATCAATGCTTCGGACACTTGTACATCAGCGAGTGGCTCAATTGGTTCTTCAGTTCGAGATGCATCCTGGATCGCCTCCTGTTTGTATTCACTATGACCGAGTGCTGTGTCTAGGCCATTCAATACTTCACTAGCAACAAGTGTGGAGATCGTACCTCTTCTTTCAGCATCCATCAAAGCCTCAATTTGGGCGGTAATCAAATCCTTTCGAGCATGTTCTACACGAGTTGAATGAACAATACTTGTAGACGACAATTCCTGAATCTTAGATTCACTCTCACGTACGCGAGCACGATAAGGTTCTGAAAGGTTTGAATGATCTTCATCACTGATTAAACCCTGAGTGTTGAGGGCACTAAGACGTCGTAATGCTGCACGACTACCAATCACTTCAGCGAGTGCCAATTCGTAGCGAACCTCGGCTTCAGCGGGTGCCCCGCTAATGCCAAGGCGTTGGAGTAGTAATCGCATTGTCAAACCTTGAAACACAAGAGAAAACAATACTACACTGAAAGCAATGATGAGCATGTCATCGAAGACGGTGATGGTACCAGCAGTAATTGTATCCCCCATGTACTCAAATTCGGGTGGATGGTTAACCACGTGAGATATGAGGAGGAGTAAAGCAATCGGAATACTACCACGCAGGCCACCCCACCACATCGCAACCTGCCATCGGTAAGATACTGGGTTCGGATTCCCGATATTAGCCAAGTTCGTCAGTGGGAACAGTGACAGCCTAGCAACAAGAGCTGCACCAATGCCGACTGCTGCGAGACGGAAGACATGCGCATCCCAAGCAAAAACGGCCTGTAATTCATATCCAATCAATAGGAACAGAACGCTGTTCACAAGGAATGACAGTACTTCCCAAAAGTGATGCATGCCGATTCTTGCAGTCGGAGTCATCCCTTCTTTGACACCATGATTGCCCACCAATAATCCTGCAATGACTACACTGATTACACCACTCCCATGTAGCATCTCTGCTAGCAAAAATGCACCGAAGGCAAGAGCTAGTGTGATGGCAATTTCCACTAAATGATCTTCGGATTGTAGTAAAAGCCAATTTGCCAATAAACCACACAATAGGCCCGCAACTGCACCAACAAAGACGACCACCAAGAATTCGCCTAGACCAGCTGCCACGATTGACATCAAAGAGACTTCAACGCCCGACAATACTGCCAATGTTGTAACAAGGAGGATATTGAAGAGGACCACTGCAGTACCATCATTGAACAGGGATTCTCCTTCAATCAAAACCGATAGTCGCTTCGGAGCACCAAGTGTTTTCACGAGAGCTAGGACGCTGACTGGATCGGTGGCTGCCAATATGGAGCCCAGTAGTAGCCCATACAGCAAGCCATGTTCTGTATCTGCCCAAACCAATTTCCAACAAATGAAACCGATAACGGCGGTATTGATGAGTACACCAGGGATTGCCAACAATGTAATTGGTCGCCAATTTTGTTTCAACTTTTGAATGTGCATCGCGCTGGCACCTTCAAACAGTAATGGTGGCAAGAGTAAGAAGAAGATTGTTTCAGCGGTCAACAATCCTGTAAGTTCTATTTCCTTTGGCATCCAGTATTCGCCCAACCAGCCGACCGTTAATCCAACAATAACCAATGCAATTGTGTACGGCAACTTAACCCAACGAATGGCGATTGCAACCAATAATGCAAGGATGAGTGCTCCGAGAATGCTTTGGAACCAAGAGGGGGGGATTGCCGACATTAGGGTGGCCCGAGCCGAGACGATTCTTCAACACATACGCTCGCGCGCGAGAGAAATAGGTCATTTAGGGTCGCCAATAAATTGCCACGTTACCGCGAGAATCTACTAGAGTCGCCCCTACCTGTTCAGCAATTTCATTGAACAATTCCTGACGGTCAGATTTTTCTTCAACCAATCCACGATTGATCTTAATTTTCACAACTTTTCGGCTGTCTAATTGTGCAGATAACTCATCATAAACCGCATCAGTTAATCCCGAACGACCAACACGTATTGTGACTTTGAAATCCCGGTTATGAGCGATATTTGCAATATCCTTTGGAATTGTGGTCATTTCATCACCTCATGAGGAAAATTTGGGCCGCGTCGTGAGATTCGATTACATCGAAGGCAGGTTGTAATTCTTCGACCTTGCTGAATTCGGATTCTAGCTGTAATCCCTGGGCGTAAGAGTGAGTGACATCCCCGACAAATCCATACTCTCTGGTTAGGATGTAATCCAATTTGATGCCTGGTTCCAATACGCCACATTTGGAGTGCTGCCGAATCAACCATTCGGTTGGAATGATTCCACGGTTTGGATAAAATCTCAGATAAATTGGCGGACGCCTCTAAGGCTCGCTTCTTGCGTTGAGCAGCCCCTCTAGGTCGACCACCTCTACTGCGACCACCCATTTTTCAACCTCACAGAGAATCTAGAGCAATGAGAATTGCATCACCAACGTGATCAATTCCTTGATCACCATCAACTGCAACAAACAATCCGCGTTCCCCATACCAATCTGAAAGCGGGGCTGTTTGAGTATGGTATGCTTCTAATCTGGTACGTACTGTTTCTTCGTTGTCATCGGCACGGCGTTTCATTTCAGAAGAGCCGCAGGAGTCACATACACCATCGACAGATGTGGGGTTAAATGAATCATGGAATACGGCCCCACATTGGCCACAGGTAAATCGACCACAAATCCGTTCAACGATTCGTTCATCTGGGACTTCAATGGCGATTACAACTTCAACCTCAGCGATTGACGACAAGGCCTCTGCCTGAGCAATTGTTCGTGGAAAGCCATCGAATAATACACCATTCACTGCATCAGGCAATGTAAGGCGTTCCTCAATCAAACCAATGATGACATCATCTGGGACAAGGGCACCGGCATCCATGAATTGCTTGGCAGCAAGCCCCAAAGGTGTACCAGCAGTTAATGCCGCCCTCAGCATATCCCCGGTAGAGATCTGTGGTTTTCCGGTTGTAGCAACGATTTTTCCGGCTTGAGTGCCTTTGCCCGCACCAGGGGGTCCGAACAGCACAATGGATGTGGCCATGCACTAGCGACAAGATTGGCCTTCTTGAACTGAACGGAGCCCTACGGGCACCGTTCATGCCTGGCCGGTCCTCTTGAGATATTCATGCCCGTAATGCTTCCATTGCTCCATTGTCCAACCCTCAGGCAACCCAGTTGCAGGCAATGGAGGACCTGCATTCACTTGTGGCAAGGGAGCCGGAGGCAACCCCTCAGGTAGGGCACCTGTAGAGGGTGGTAATCCAGAAGGTAATGTACTGGTAATCGGGAGAGGAGGGAGGCTCAAAGGAGCAGGGGCACTTTGAGCTAGGGCTGCATCTATTTCCTCCTGACTAACCAGTCCAGAAGAATGGTCATCTTCAGCCATTCCAATGTCAAGTGCCGCTTCTCGTCGAATTTCTTTGTTCCCAAGTATTTCTCCCGCAGAGAGTAATTCCTCACCGGATGAAATCTCTTCTTCAGTACGACCCATGACACGGACCACTGCAACCAAGAGGAGGATGACTGCGAATGCAATGAGTCCCATAGTCCAGGGAGGCAAACCCATCGAATCCAATATCCCCATCAAACCACCTGCATTATCTCCTCCCGCAGTTGTAATATTGAGAGGAGAAGTCGTTGCAAAAATATCTGCACCTGATTGAGAAACAATAGTTGCATTAATCCAAATAGGTTTCATGCCACGATGATTTTCGTTACCGGTAATCGAATATGGGACAGTTGCAGTTTCACCTGCAAGCAAATTTGTCCATTCTGTTCGATCTAATTCGATGGTGATGCCTTCAGGCCCTTCTGTAGACAGCTCTACTGAACATGGCGCATTTCCTAAATTGGATACTGTGAGGTTGCCGCTGAGTGTTTCACCCTTGCTAATTTTTATTTGTCTCTGCCCATCGTGTTGAATATCGACCCAAACACTTGGGTTCACCATTATCCCCAATTCACCGACCTTCTGAATGGTTACATCACCACTCAAGGTCTGTGCATCAATGAGAATCATCAACGAACCAGCTGGCCCAGGATTTGTTCCTGGCGCCACAGAAAGCGAAATTGTAACACTGTCTTCACCACCTTTTACCAGTGCCTGTGGTGCTGCTGTTGTAAATCCAACTTGCCAACCATCGGGAAGTGTACCAAAAGACCAGTCTAGTAACAAATCAACGTTTCCGGTATTTTCAAGATTAATGGTGGTAGTCCCCATGCTTCCAATATCTGCATTAATTGTACCCGACTCTGGCATGATAATGTCGAGATCAACACGTTCCTCAACGACCAATTTGGTACGATTATTTATGAATTCAGATGAGGATAATTCTGTTCTAAAATTGATTTGATTTGTGTCGCCATTGGCTACATTACTTGGAACCATAACGATGATGTCGATGGTTTGAACATCACCAGGAGTCAAGGTCAATGTTAAGACTCGATCATCGGATTGAGAGCCAGTAGTCATCATCATGGTCCACAGAGTCTGACCTGGCGATGCCCTGACGGTAAGTGAAATCTGGATGTTCCCTCTATTTTCCAATACTAGACTGTGGTCAATCTGTTCACCATTGAGTACCGAAATATCTTCAACAGTTGCTGCAGAACCAAGTGGTGTACCATCAGATCCATACAGATCCACCTTGAATTCTCTACTTTCAAAGACTTCTACGACGGTAGATTCTACTGTCGACTTTGTCGGATCTGCCAAACTGAGCGTTGTACAAGTGACATCCTCAATGGTACCTGAAGCAGGTAATCCGTTGACAATGGTCGGAATTCGAACACGTACCTGGACAGGAAGGAATTGTTGGCGGGCAAGTGGTTCAAGAGTCAGGGAGGAGGAATTCCCAGTAGCAAGTTCAATCTGCCATCGATTTGGAGTTTCACAGGAAATTTCGTAAGTAGTTTCTCCGTTACCTGTATTCAATACAGATAGAGAAAACGAAGCGAAATCACCAGGTTTTGCACCCAAATCAGTGGTCCCCGCCAATACCGTTTCCAGTCCTTCAATTCGTAGAACTTCAACCTCTAAACGAATGGTATGAGATACTGTGGGATTTGTTCGATAGAATGCAGTTACATCAACAACATATGTTCCAGGAAGGGCATACCGTGGACCATTTAGTAATGATTCATCGAGATCTGCATCCGTATCTCTCAACGTAATCGTGACTTGGGTTGAGGCTGAGGCACCACCGGCTTCGGTAAGATCAAACGGACCCAGTGCAGATAGTATCTTTTCCCAACTATCTTGAGGTGCATCCAGTACTCCATTATCTCTAAGGAATTGGACTGGAGTAACGACCAACTCGATTTCTTCTTGACTGGTTCCTTCATTGGCCAATGTCACTTGCCATGACATTTCAGAACTGGTAGATGGATCTAGTACTCGATGTCTAGCAGCCGTTGCCTCCTCATTATCTGCAGGCAAACTTCCATCTGGATTGTGTGGTGTAATTCGGACTCCAATTGCAGTGACATTCACATCTAAGATTGCGACATTGTTGTTTGTTCCATCAACCTCATCATTCATCTCTGTAACGTTATTTGTTGAATCTAGAGTCAAACGAATCGTGTGGATTCCGGTTGTTGTAAATCTCTTCTGGAAGGAGAATGTGTCGGAAGCACCGCCAGCCAATCCATCACGTGTACCTGACCAAAGTACCACGTTATCAGTGACATCTTCAACCATAACATCGTAGGCACCTGTCATGGCAGGGGCTTGATTGACCCAAGCCATTCTTAGAAGGACGTAATCATTCTCTAATGGGGCAACTTGGCTGGCCCAAACAGAACCACTGAATACGGCTAAATCACTCATCGGATTTGCATTTCCAACGGCTGATAGCACAACCGCGTACCCCTGTGAATAGCCACCAGAATGAGATACTGTGATCTGCCAATCACCAGTAGGACTAGAACCCAAGCGTACTCGCTCAACATTGTTTAGGGAATCTCTTGAACCCCCAGTTGTGGAAAATCCATTAGCGAAATCATTGCCCTTGTATATGGTTCCATCTGGTGCAGTGACGGTCAAATCAAGATCGTTGACTAAGCGTGCTGAAGATTGTGATGCGCTAGATGAACCTTCTTGGTCATTCCAAACCAAGGTGACATCGAGTCCATAACTTCCGTCCAATGCATATGTGTAGGCATACGAATGACCTGGTGACAAAGTTTGACTAGTGTCATGAAAGATACTCTTGGCAATGATGCCCTCCTGCGGATACAGGCTCTCTTCCAGATCCAATTGACCCCAGCCCTCATCCATATTGGGAATATTTGCAGTTCCGAGATCTTTGGCACCATTGATGAGAATGGCCTTAATGAGTGCGCTATCCGGAGAATTGATGTTGAGTTCTTGTCGTAGGAATTGGCGTGCTAATAATGCGGCGCCACCAACAACTGGAGTCGCTGCAGAGGTGCCATCTGCAGACATATACAGTGGTGTAGATGTTCCTGAATGCCTTGCACTTGAACAAGACCAACCAGCTGGGTTCTGTGCCTCATAAGCGCGAGCGGAGCAGATTTGGACACCGGGTGCAATGATGTCGGGCTTGATTCGTCCGTCGGATGTTGGGCCGATGCTACTGAATGAGGCGACTTGCCCCGCTGCAGTGGTCCCTGGACGCCCAGTTGTAGATGCACCGATTGTAAGGACATTTTTCGCAGTAGCAGGAGGTGCAACCGAAGATGAACCTTGTGAACCTTCATTTCCAGCAGCGAATAATACGAGGAAATCGTCGTAATCATGCAGGAACGAGTCGGCAGATCTTGAATCTGAAGTGTATTGTCCAAATGATGTTTGAGCCCCCCATGAATTCGATTGTACTCGGGCATTTTTTTGCCATGAATCCCTGAACATATCGTACAGTGAACCCCAGCGAGCAAGGGTGCCAGATTGGTCATGTTCCAATTGGTAAAAGTGGAATGTCGCAGCAGGTGCAACTCCGGTACTAGAACTGTCACCAGAACCATCACCTAGCATAGTAGCAGCAACGTGAGTGCCATGGCCTGAATTCATGTCAGCACCAGAATTGTCTGGCCCAAAGGTATCGTATACACCAGTGATACGTCCGTTGAAATCACCATGGTCTTGGTCCAATCCAGAATCAGAAAGTGCACCAACCTCATTGGAACCATCAAGACCACCATTGTGATTATTGACAGTTGCATCAATCTTTGAGATACTCCGAGCGTAGTTGTTTACGATTTCAATTTCATTGTGGGGCTCAGTGAAAAGAAGACGGTGGTCTCGAGCAAGTGCTGGAATCAATCCAGTGTCCAATCCGACGGCTTGACAAATCCACGAATCGCAACGAACCTTGTCAGCACCTGCAGCAATGAGATGAGATTCAAGTTCATCGATGTCAATGACTGTAAGTCCTGGTGCAGGTGTCAGATCCAAATTAATCAATTGACCAGGGAGTAAATCGTGTAATGAGAGATGAATTCGCCATGCGGGATGTTGACTACCAATCCATCTAACACGATCATCATTCGATAGAATCGTAATCGCCGATGCACGTTCAGCAGCACCTGATGGTAGTCTCAATACCCAAGCATCTTCAGGGAGAGTATCGACAATTGTTGATTCAACAGCACCCGCAATTGATTGAGCCAACTCACCATCACGAGAATGTAATTGCATGATGAGGAAGCCGGTTGCAAAAGGGTCATCTGTCGCAGCAAGGTGATTGGGCACAATTGGGTGATGCTCAAGTGGGTCAAATGGACCAGTTTGCACCCATAGAAGTCCAGACCCTTGTGATATAGGGACGGGAGCACCAATTACACCAGTCGCTTCAAACCAATTTTCGGCGGCCTCGGCCGCAGTCCAATCACCTGATGAATCGTTGAGCAGTGCGTCGTTTTGGGTCGTGTTTTCAGACATTGATGTCCACGGCATGGTGACCATCAAGGTGACGAGTATTAGGGGAACCCAAGCCCGACGCATAGTGACCGACGACTGCCACTTCCCTTTTGATGGTTGACGCCCGTAGGGCGTCGAAAGTATCAGGATTAACATCCATAATATGTTGAAATTGCTGCATCCGTTTTTGCCACAGATGCTTTCCAATCTGACTCGGTTCCCATTAACGCCCTGATGCAATCGACATTCTCAGGAATTACATCACTTTCCTGATGAATAGCCTGGAAATAATAGAGGCGATCTCCGACTAATTTAACGCCATCCTCCCATACAAAAATCTCGTGTAAATCCCCCCATTTCCGACCGATGTCCCTGGCCATTTCCATTACTTCTGCGGTTGTCGTAATTCTGTTGTCTGAACCATGCATGATAATCACTCGAGGTGTATCACTCCACATTTCAATAATGGACTCAGTTGTCAAACCATGACCAGTTGGCAAATCAGCAATGATTGAATGCACATGCATAATCGTCGTTGGAACAGCCACTGCAAGACTGTTAATATCAATTTCTGGTTTGACTGTCATCACATCTGGACCATGGTGACTGGGCACTTTTAGAACAGGTTTGATTGCATTAATCGGCCCCCTATTTGAGTCACCTGGATCGGCCGCTCTTCGAATCATTGTGCACTCCACTTTCAAGGAACCACAATGCTCGTAAAGTGGAACCAAAGTTCGAGACAAACCAGTGGTGTTGCAGGACACAACACGAGTACCTTCTGCATTGAGATTTTCAGAGTGATTTGCAGAGGACGTGTAGGATAGTCCAGTCAGGGCGTGTTTCTCCCCACCCTGAAACATGTATTTGACGCCGGCGGCCTGGTATTTCACTAGATTATCAGCACCCATCTTACCTGGTGAACAATCGACCACCACATCAGTTATTTCAAGAAGATCTGAAAGGCCGCCAGAGCAGTCGTAACCCTGTTCAGCGAAGCGAGCAATCCTCTCAGGATTATCAAATGTACAATAAAGTGGGAAGCCTTTCTTGACTGCTAAATCACAGCCAAATGAGGGACCGGTTTTCGTCACACCGACAATTTCCATGTCATCTTGAGCATCGACTGCATCGGCAACTCTCTTTCCAATGGTTCCATAGCCATTAATTGCAACTTTGATTTTACTCATTCCAATCTCTCCACAGTTACGTTTCGGTGATTCGGCGTCGTCTGACGCCCCTCTAAGAACATACCCGTGCTCCCAAAGGGAGCCCGGAACATGATTCCAACCACCCAATTGATGGGTTCGCATTAAGATAGGGTTCGCCCCGCACAGGCATCGAGGGAAGCCCATGGTCGACGAGATTGGTAGAAGTCTCAAGCTGAATCGCAATCTCTCTAGTAACCTTGAGAAAGCCATAGAAATGGACCGTGCAATCAAAATTGGGTGGGGCGCTCAAGGCGATGCAAAACCCAAGGAAGGGGAAATTGGAATCGCCTCACATCTACCCGAGGGTGCAAGAATTCGATTACTGGGTAACCTAGGGGATTGTACTGCTACATGTTCTAAGGGTGGCTCATTTACACTGGAAGGGAATGCATTAGGTTGGTTTGGTGCGTGGAATTCAGGAGGGCGTTTGGTTGTTGAACGAGATGCAGGCCTCCGTTGTGGACATGGTATGTCATCGGGTCGAATTTACGTCCAAGGAAATGTAGGTGACGAAGCTGGTGGTACGATGAGCGGTGGAGAACTCATTGTTCGAGGTCATGCAGGCGGTCGCTTAGGAATTGGAATGACTGATGGTTTAATCGTCATTGTTGGCGATTGTAAAGCCGATGTTGGCCAAGGCATGACTGGAGGGCGGATTGTGATAGATGGTCGTTGCTTACCTAACGGAGAAGGTGCGAAGCAACGGCCTCTCAAAAAAACAGAACAGAAAGAAATCAGTGCCATCCTAAAGGAACATGATCTCAAAATCTCTGCTGATGCAGTTGTCATCGAAGCTGATGATGAAAATACCATTTCTTCTGTTGGACCTGAACAAACAGTATGGGGCGATTTTAGTGACATCGGGATCATTAGTGGAGAGACGCCAATCGATCCTTCAATTCCAATGGATGTTGTCACATTACTTACTCGAGGTGAGGAGGATGAAGGAATTGGATTCCCACTACCCGTCCTGCCATTTGTTGAATCAGGTAAGGGTTTGACTGGTACATTGCTTTCGGTACAACCTTGTTTGGTCAGAAAAAATCCTCGACCGATTGACATCGTGTGTATTGATTCAGAGAACATTTCAGACGCAGACAATCTACTATCATCTGGTGGTGGATTATTGCTAGATTTAGATCACCTCCCTCCACTTCATGACGGAGAAGTATGTGCGCTTCTAATTGCACTACGCAATCATTTGGGTGATGAAAATCCTGTTCTGATTGCTGGCAGAGTCGATCGCGTTGGAAATCTCCACCGAATGGCTCGTGACCAACCAATTGATGGAGTCATCATTAGAATCGTGTCACCGGCCGGAATGAGTGCTTCGGCGGCTTTGCCCAGAATTGGATTATCTGCGAGAGACGTGAATATTTCAGATCAAATTCTACAAATTCTAGATGTGCCATGGAATGCGAGTGCTGATGATGCGGTTGTCGCCGCTGCTGCTGGTTGTGGCATGATTTGTGCAAATCCATTTGCGGAGGATGATTCTGTGCCTAGCACTCAGAAAGCAAGGGCTGAATCTGTAGAAGAGTGGTTGGTTAAATTTGCAGCATTACTACGTGGACGAATGTCAGATTTAGGCATTGATTCACTTGACAAACTCACCCGAAGACACCTGCGTGCATTGGAATATGAAACAGCGGCACAGAGTGGTTTACGACTCGCCGGATATGATCGACCATTACCACATTGGATGGGGCAGTGAGGTGCTTGAATGCCTACAGTAACATTCGACCATGCAACGATTCGTGCTTTGCAAGAACGATTTGATGTGAAGCATGACCCTTGGTTGTGGGAACAGAAATTCTCAGACATTGGTTGTGTTGTTGAATCATGTGATTCTAAGGAAATTGAAATTGAAATTTTTCCCGATCGACCCGACTTACTTTCTCCAGAGACCATCAGCCATGCTGCACGTGCATTTCTACATGATGCAGGTGCAAATCCAGACCTAGATACAATTGACGGGGAGGTCATCATGACTGTCGATGAAAGTCTCTCAACGGTTAGACCAGTGATTCTCGGAGCGATTGTCAGAGGTGTTGATACAGGCGATTCAAATGAAGAACAAGACGCATTCATTCAAGCACTGATGGATCATCAAGAAAAATTACACTTCAGTCTAGGAAGGCGGCGACGCCGAGCATCTATCGGAGTCCATGATTTATCGACACTAATTCCACCGTTCAAGGTGATTACGGTTCCAGATACGTACTCGTTCATCCCCTTGGCGATGACTGAAAGGATGACTGTTCGTGAAATTCTTGAATCACACCCCAAAGGCGTCGATTACGCACATTTACTAGAAGGATTTCAAGAATTCCCAGTCATCGTTGATGCTGCAGATCGGGTTCTATCATTTCCACCAATCATCAATGGCGACCACACCACTGTGACGGAAAATACGACTGATTTCTTCATTGATGTGACCGGATGGGATTTGCGTGCTTGTGAGGCTAGTTTGTTGCTAGTGTGTCTCGCGTTCTCTGCACGTGGTGGTATCGTTGAAACCATCCAACTCACCGATTGCAATGGAGAAACGTTCCGCTCACCCAATGGCAAAGCACGAAGAGTTTCACTGCCCAAGCGTCTATTGGAGGAAATTTTGGGTAGAGAATTCAACAAACAAGAAATTACAACCGCAATAGATAGAATGGGTGGTAAATTTGTAGAATTGCGTACTGTTACCGATGGCCCACGAGTTTCGGACCGAATGGCTGATGCTGCAATTGGAGAACAAGAATACATCCTTGAGATGCCAAGATGGAGAGCCGACTTACTACATCCAGTTGATCTTGTCGAAGAAATAGCCACAGGGATTGGATACGAAGATTTGGGCTCAGCACTTTCTGGGCAATCAAAGGCAGGAATCCCATTACCGTCTGCTCATATGAATCGGAGAATCAGGGAATCACTTCAGGCCAATGGCCTTCAGCAAGTCACATCGCTTACACTGGCCAATGAACGTGATCAATTTGAGAAGATGAGAACGCCGGCTACATCTGCGATTACTACACTTCACAATCCGATTACTGTAGATCACACAATGATGCGTCAGAATATTACACCATCCTTGCTAAATTTGCTAGCCGCCAACCGCCACCATGAATTGCCACAACGAGTATACGAATTAGGTACAGTTGTCAGAGATCATCACAATACTAGGCGAGTCGGTTGGGCCTGCGCAGAAGTCGGGACTGGATTCACAGCAGCCAAAGGTATCGCATTGGCGCTATTACGTGATTTGGGCGCGGATGCCAAAGAAATTGAATTCACTCCACTCACTGCCAATGATGGAAGTCCATACCTAGAGGGGCGTGGGGCAAAAGTACACGTTGGAGGACAATGGGTCGGCTGTATTGGAGAAATTGATCCATTTGTTTCAGAACAATTTGGACTTAAAGTTCCAATTCACACAGGAGAATTTGATGTGGCGGCACTAGAATTACTGATTCCAGACCCAATTCTCTGAATGATTCACTCAGTAAGTGAAAATGCACATTCCACCCCAACCGATTAAACCGTACAGATTGACCCCGGTGCCATGCGTGGTCGAGCTCTGCTGCTTGTCTTGACCTTGCTCTTGATGAGCACGGCACCTATTTTTACGAGCCTCGAAGAGGCTCGCGTTACGCGTGAGGTGGCCGAAGATGGTGTCGATGATATACTCTTAATCGGCAATTCATACACCTATCAAAATAACCTAGACATACGATTAGAACAAGCATTAGGCGATGCTGGAATTGTAGACAATGTGACTCGCCTAACCGGCGGTGGAATGAGGTTTGAACAGCATGCTGACAATGCAGAAACTCCTGGACACCAATGGCATTCAACTCTCACGACGAGTACTGGTTTGGAATTCGTTGTTTTACAGGACCAAAGTCAGATACCATCATTCCCAACCACCGAGCAAATGTGGCAAAACAGCGTCGATGGAGCCATTCGACTAGATTCAATGATTGAGAGTGCTGGTGCTGAAACCATCTTTTTGCAAACATGGGGTCGTCGAAGTGGGGACCAGGACAATGCATGGAGGAATCCTGATTTTTCAACAATGCAAGACAATCTAGAATCAGGATACCGTTTGTACGCAGAAAATGTTACCACTCCGGAACGGACTGCCTGGATTGCCCCCGTAGGCCTAGCATTCCAACACATCCATGATACAATCCTAAATGATGGGAATAATCCAACTGCATCGGATTCACTGTTCTATTCTCTCTACTCAAGTGATGGGAGTCATCCATCAATGAGAGGATCATATCTCGCATCCTGCGTTTTATTCGCCACCCTCACAGGACAATCGACAGTTGGACTCAGTGCAGGAACCAGTGGCATTCAATCCAGCATCCTTCTATCATTACAACAAGCAGCAGATGCCACGGTATTCAATGAAACCACGAACTACGTCTACCCTTGGCAAGGAAGTGGTGGAGTAGACGTGAGTCAGATTCAATTTGGTGCCAACAGCGGTTCAAATTTCATCATCGCACCCGGAATTACAACAGGGATTGCAGTGAATATCACCAACAATGCACAATTCGACGACAGCGCTCAAATTTCAATTGTTACACAAACCGGTTGGAATATGTCATGGGGATATGGAGATGGTATTCCATCAAATGGATTTGAATTGCCACTCATGACGAATCAATTGGAATGGATTCACTTTGGCATCTCAGTACCGTTGGTTGAATTCGGGTTACCTCTTGCAGGTTCAAAGCACGCATTCACCGTACGTGCAATGAGTCAACAGGATTCAGCGATTAGCGAATGGAATTTTACGATTGAAGTATTGCCATGGCATGGTGCTGAAATTGTCGCTCAGCCCAACAACACCACAGTTGACCCTGATCTGAAAGTTCGTGTACCAGTTACGGTCAGAAATTTAGGCAATGATGACAAAACATTAGCGGTCCGAATTCAACCAGTTGATGCCGCAGGGAACCCATTACCTGGACACAGTCCAAATATTTCGTTCCAAGAAAATGGTTGGTCTGTTGGGATTTTTGAGGCATACAATGTCAATGGATTAGGACCCTACTCAACAGGCACTGTTCAATTAGAATTCGATTCGCCACTAGCACCAGCAGGCAGCATGTGGATTGAATTCACTACTTGGAGTACAGGTGCATCTGACCAAGTTTCTAAAGCGATTATCGAAGTGTCCATTCTACGAGAAAGGAATCTTTCAATGTCCATCGACCATGATTGTGAACGATTGATGCCAGGGGGAGAATGTACGGGGGATGTAACGATTCAAAACCTTGGGAACTATGCAGATTCATTTGAACTGACGGGTGTATATTCAGAATGGATTTCAATGCAACTAGATACGACTCAATTCACCATTGAGAAAGGTGGAATAGTATCCACAGGATTCAACCTTCAAATTTCCGATGGCCTCCTTGCAGGAGATATTGGAGACGTGGAAATCATCCTTGATTCGCCAGATGGAGTCCATCATATCAGTCAAGGTTTCACAATTGAAGTCGATGTTGTATGTGATTGGATTATCACCGCAGAATCAGAACACACCGATAAATCGGATAACATCACCATTGCCTACACTCTCCTCAATATTGGAAATGCTGAAGACGGACTTGATGTGACAATCTCATCCAATATTCTTACCGAAAATGCACTCATCCCACCACTTTTCAGTGAATGGGACCATGATTCAAATGCACCTAATCATTTCATCATCCATGACATTCAGCCCAATTCATCGATTACCATACACGCTTGGTTGAAACTACCTGAAGATCAAGATATTGGAGGGACAGCAGAAATTACACTTGAAATACGCAGTGAATTGGAACCCAGTATCATTTTCAGAAATACCACATATCACGAATATGAAGGGAATGTGTGGTTATCTTATGATGTTGAAAAAGAAAGTGCGTGGGAACTCATCATTGAAGAGGCTCGAATTGCGTGGAATGACTGGAATCATGTTTTCATCTCGGCAATAATCATCATGTTTGGAAGTGTATTTTTATTCAGAGCAGTCGAATATCGGCAACGCAAAGATGCAGAGTGGGCCCTATTGCATCCAGAAAAAGTAGCAATGACACCTGAGAAACCAGAAGATTGGATGAAGAAATTCAATGAAAAGCAACCAGAAAATATTCATGACATCTCCACGCCACCTTCTGATGAGATGATATCTGCCGCACATACCGTCCTAGAACAACATGACGAGAAGGTTGATTATGAGGCAATTGCAGAATTAGCAGATGAACTATTGGAATTCGATGACCCTGTAGTGAGGGATGAAACAACTCCAGCAAAGAATTCAGTTACCGATGATAGTTTGGACCTCGACCTATGAGGTGAAATGATGTGGAGAATTGGGATTGATGAAGCCGGCCGAGGACCAGCCATTGGCCCATTGGTAGTTGGTTCCATCCTTATTCCTGAAGATGATTTACCGATGTTGAAAGAAGCTGGTATCACCGACTCAAAACTCCTTAGTCATGATCGAAGGATTCAGTTAGATGATTGGATTAGAACGACAGCATTGGAAAGAGGATGGATGATTGAACTCCATGTCTCAACCCCTGCTGAAATCGACTCAGCAATGGCGGCCACGAATCTCAACGATCACGAAATCTCACTTTTTGCATCATTGGCTAGGAAACTTCGCCCCGATAAGGGCGGAGGAATTCTACAGGTAGATGCGTGTGACACTGATGCTCGGCGCTTTGGAAATAATATCGCCAGTAGAATCAATGGATGGCCTTGGGAGAATTGGACGATGGATAGTCGACACTCAGCTGACTTGCATTTGTTGGCAGTGGGTGCTGCGTCAATTGTGGCCAAAGTGGCTAGAGATCATTGGATTGAACAATTGTCTCAAGAAATGGGGATGGATCTGGGTTCAGGATATCCATCAGACCCCAAAACCATTGCAGCCATTCCATCACTGATTACTGGAGAACAACCCCATACTTGCCTACGATGGGGTTGGGCAACAGTTCAGAGAGTTTGGGAAGCGACCCATGGCAGCCTCCCACCCCAACGTCCCATAGACCCTGATGGGCCGGTTTCTGCTCAACGTACGCTATTTTGACGAACGACATTGCCCGAATGGTCAAGAACGGGCGGCAATCAAGATGCAATATGGGCGATGGACTCTCGGACGACATTGCTGCGTTGTTGCGCAAATATGCATTGCAAAATGCACTCGAATACGAAGGCGTTGGACAAGTAGGTTCAGTGATGGGTAGAGTGATGTCCGAGAATCCCGATTTGCGTTCAAATGCTCAAACTCTAACCAGTCATATTGAGGCTGCTGTGAATGATGCAAATGCACTTGCAGTATCTCACGGTCTTGAACACATCCGCCAAATATTACTGGATGAATCACCAGATGCTCTTGAAAAGAAAACCAAGGAACGTAGAGAAGGATTACCAGAATTACCGAATGCTACAACTGGAAAGGTCGTACTACGATTCGCGCCCAATCCGAATGGTCCGCTTTCATTGGGTCATGCAAGAGGTGTTGTCATCAATACTGAATTTGCCAGAATGTATGACGGTGAAGTGATTCTTCGTTTCGACGATACTGATGCTGTCGTAAAACCACCTGATCCTGAAGCATACGCACTCATCGAGGAAGATTTTACCTGGCTTGCTGGTCGAGCGCCTGATCGAATTCTACGAGCATCCGAAAGAATGGAAGTATACCTTGAATATGCAGCGAAAGCTTTGACTGAAAACCATGCATATGTGTGTGAATGTACAGGAGATGCGTTCAAAGAATTCAGAATTTCAATGTCCGAATGCCCGTGTCGTTCTCGTTCAACAGAGAATAACATGGCCTTATGGTCACAAATGAATGATGGAGCGATTCTACCAGGTGGCGCTGTCATTCGAATTAAAACTGACATGTCACTTTCCAATCCAGCTCTACGGGATTGGCCAGCACTCAGAATTCAACATGCAGATCATCCAATGGTAGCAGACCGATACAAAGTATGGCCGTTGCTTGATTTCCAAAGTGCAGTGGAAGATCATCTACAAGGCGTCACCCATATTGTGAGAGGGAAGGATTTGATGGACTCAACTCGCAAACAAACTCTTCTATACGAAAAATTCGGGTGGAATTATCCAGAAACGTTGTACTGGGGCCGTGTCAAAGTTTTCGAATTCGGAGGATTCAGTACATCTCAGATGAAATTAGACATCGCTGCAGGCCAATATACAGGTTGGAACGACCCGCGGTTGCCCACCATCAGGGCCCTGAGGCGTCGAGGGTATGACGCAGGGGCCATGCGGAAATTTTGGATTGATTTGGGCCTAACCCAGAAGGATATCTCTGTCCCTATGTCGACACTAAACAGTCTCAACGCCAAGGCAGTGGATGCAGAAGCACCGCGGCTCTCATTTGTGCGCAATCCACGTTCCATCAATCTGGATATTTCTGAAATTGAACTGACCAAAGTGACGTTGCCAATCCACCCTGAACATCCCGAGAAGGGAGTTCGTGAATGGCCACTTGAAGAGGGTACCATCAATGTGAAGATCGATAGAGATGATTTCTCCACACACGAACCAAAGCGTTTGAAGGATTTTGCAGACATTGGAATCCATCATGAAAAAACGGTGAAAGGATGGACTGGAGAAGTCATTCGAACTGAACGCCATGGCAACACTCCGATTATTCATTGGCTACCCAGCAATATGGCACAACCTGCTGTATTGCTGCTTGAAGAAGAAGGGGAATTGGTTGCGGCAGCAGGTTTGTTGGAAGTCAACGATTACTCAGACGGGACAGTGGTCCAACTGGAAAGGATGGGATTCGCAATTCTAGAAGGGGTTGAAGCAGATGGGGCCCGCAGACTCGTACAATTGCACAGTTAGGACTGATTGTATTGAGGAATCAGTATTTTTTGCCTTGCGCGCGCGTGCGTGGGTTTCAAGTCAATACTCTTAGTCGAGTAGGGTGGTGGACTGTATGAGTCGACGGTCAAGTCGCAGTGTATTGGGGGTGTTTTTCCTCCTAATAGCAACGATGATACCCTTGACTGCCCCACTAACCAATGCTGAAATTGTATGTTGTAATTCAAGCGAATTTGAATTGTATTTGGTCGGTGAGAACAATGATGCGACGATGACGCCATTTGAATCTGAACTAACTGGAATCTCAGATCAGACCGTTACACAATCGGCCCAAGGTGTAGAAGAAATCGAAACATGGAAATTGATTTGGGAACATTCCTCAACACTCCCAGAGGCCACTTGGAGATTCAATATCGGATACGAAGTTGAGAATGCTGCGGGAGTACATTCCAATGCCACAGTAGAGGTACTGATTGGAAATACAATTTACACTGGTGAAAGTGGAACTCCAGGCACATATCTTTCAGGTGAAGGTTCAGTCAGTGTGGATGTTGATATTCCAGCTCGTTTAATTACATCTGGTGAATCAATTGAGGTCACATTTGCAGTACGAAGTCTCCTGTTTACCCAACCAGGTGACGATACGGCAATCCGATTTGTTTGGGGAGAAGATACCGATAGCCACATTCGGGTCACGATGCCATTGTTAGATATCGAAATGCCAAATGCACTGGTCGTAGGCAATGAAGTCTTCTTCCCTGTTATTTTCAAATCAGGATTTGGTGACCGGATGTGGACATCATTGGAAGATTTTGAGTTCAAAGTTGGTGGTTCAGTGATTACTGATGTACGAACGCCCAGTCGCGTTACAGGTGGAGTAGAAGTTCCATTTGTGTGGACGCCTGGTCCAAATGCACCAGATGGTATTCGTTCAGCCAATCTCTCAATTTGGTTGAATAGTGGTAGTATTCCAATTCAATCAGAGCGTAGTCACGACATTACTTTTGAGGAAGGGGGTGGCAGTGAAACATACGAGTTCGGTGAGCCGTTACGAACTGCAGGAAGTGAATTATCTGTCGACATTGATGTCGAATTTGATGGAGATAATATTGCTCGAACTGTCGAACTGAAGATGACGGGCGCGATGGCACAGTGGATGCGATGGGGCATGGACAATATTGGCAATACTACATTGAGAAGTGATCACTTCTTCAAGCAGGTACCATCAGAAACTGTTGCATCAGATTCTAGGCAAAATGGTCGTGTAGACCACGATGAAGCCGAAGCATTCCTCAATTACGTAGACAGTAGTACGAGAAATCTAGAGTATTTCCTTGATAATGGTGCATTGGCACTTGACCCAGAAGCAATGTTTGAGGCCGATTTATTCGACATGAATCCAGAAGTTAGTGTTGATTTACATGGTGTGGTTGGCATTAGTGCTGCACCTCTCACGATTCGAATCGATGTATTGATGAAACTCTCCGGTGAAGAACGTTTGACACTCATCAAAGATTTCACTCGGATTCAGTTGGATTCTATTTGGGATGAAATCGATTTACATGTGACGCTGAGAACGAGTGCATTCTCCGGGTTATTTGACATCAAGACGGATGGTATGGAATTCACTCACTATCGAATGGGTGTGACAGAAATCATCATCATTGAAGCAAATGGATTGACGAATGCTGACACATTTGAGGTCGAATATATCTTAGCCGGCTCAGCACTATTGTCTCCATTTATTACACTCCTAGCATCAATCCTATTGCTGGTGTGTGCGGTTGTAGCTGGTTTACGAATGACACGCTATCGTTCACGAATCTTTGTTGGACCATCCTCAATTGTTTTCATTGGATTGGTTGGTTATGCGTATATTCTATCATCACTACCTCCAACTTTTGTTCTGGCAATTGCGGCAGCCGGTGTCATTCTAATGCTACCAATTTCACTCATTTCTCCAAAGAACTACGGAGAGGAATATCTGAGCGATGGGGCATTGGAGGATGACTATCAAGCTGCTATGGAACGTGAAATTCCAAGTGTGACCTGTCCGGCATGTGATACTCCAAACCCAATTGAAAGCACAAAACGTCCTCTGCGCATCCCTTGTGGAGGTTGTGGCCGAATGCTTCGAATTGAATCCTAAGCCAATTTCCCTTGTCTCAAAAGATTGTCAATTGACAGGCTAGCATACCGCTTTCGATTTGCCACATCATCACGCCATTTTTCTGTAAAATCGATGAGTTGACTTGCCAAATCTTTCTCCCATCCAGTGGACATTATTCGATGCCAACCCAATTCCTCAAAGCGAGCGGTCGAGGGTAAATCACTGACCAGAATCGGTTTCAATAAATGGCTCAGTGCCTGTGCACGACCTTCCAAATCCAATTTTCCCCAGCGGTCTCGAATGGCACAGACTGCCACGGCATCGACACCAGGAAGAGTTCGCGGATCAGAATCTGGCACCTCAGGTAATGGAACGACATTAATCGCGTTGGATTGCGACAAATAATCTCGAAGGACAGTATAAACTGGATCATAGGTGTGTTCCAATGCATCAGAAAGCCAATTTCCAGCCAAAATCCACGGGCGCACAAGTGTTGTAATTTCACCTTGCGGAGAAATTGATTCGGCCAATGCACCGGCTAATGCAACAGTGGAAAGGACGCCTCTGTGAACGTCACCAGTGGAGCTAACCAACGCATCGACATCAACGGGACACAGCGTAACGGAGAGGGGGGTTTTGTTGACTGGAGGAGGCGATGACTGGTTTTCTTGTTGAATATGAATAAAAGGCCCTTTCGGGGTGGTGACATCATCTCTCAAACGACGTTGGTAAGGGATTCCAGCATCGAGCATTGCACCCTCAAGGATAGCGCTCGTGATGATGTTGACTTCAGACAACTGTCCTAAAATGGTCACAGAAGAGGGGGATGTTCGAAGCTTCAATGCAGCTTCGCGAAGGATTGGCGCAGATGATGCGAAGGCGGGAAGGTCGAGTAAGGACATCGAGACCGAGTGTGATGCTTAGCCCACGGTTCAAAGACCTGATTGAGGGAGATTCGCCTTCAATCAACCATCAAATGCAATTGTTCACGCTTGTATGCCCAATCTGACGACATCTTTCCTTTGCTCTGATAATATCGAGCAAGGCGACGTAATTTGCTTTCTGTGAGTTCAAGTTGTCTACGATTGTGCAAATCCTTTCGATTAGCATCAAGGTGTTCGATGAGGCGTAGTGCACGTCGCATTAGGCTCATGAGATCATCAGGGAATTTTGGCGTGATGTCGTTCTCTGCCAACACTTGAGAAATTCTCTTACCGAGTACCAATCGCACATCAGGAACTGCGTGCTTGTCACGAAGAATTAATCCAATCGCTGCTGCACCATGTCCATCACCAGAGAGTGAAAGAATAAGTTCAGTCACTGCCTTCTCATCAGTATTGGACCACTCAGGTGCAGAATCAACATTTGGCTTGGTTGAGCCACTCTTTCCGCGACCAGGACTATGCATTCGAGCCATGTGTAGTGCACCTTGAGCGTCCCGCCGACCTGCTCCCCCTTGATAACCGCTCCGCTAGATTACCAAAGGTGAAAGCCCCCCATAGGGGGGCATTCAATGCCTAGAAATCACTTGAAATGTTGACTTGCGTAAGCACGTGCTTGTTCCGGAGTGTAACCCATGCCAATCAACTGCTGTTCGTAGGCCTGTTGCTCAGGACTAATCGCGGCAGCCCATGCCTGTTCACTCGGATCTGCGCCACCACCGCGGCCACGTAGGAGTAATGTGACTGCCAATACGAGGATGAGAATTCCTACAATACCAGCTGCAACTCCAATGATTAGAATCATGCTGTCATCTTCAGACCCGCCTGCACCTTCAGTTGTGCCTTCAGTATCATCTGTTCCATCCGTTCCATCCGTTCCATCAGTTCCATCAGTTCCATCGGTTCCATCGTCAATCGGACAACCATTTTCATCTACAGATGTTCCAAAAGGTGTCCCTGAACAGTTGTCAAGTGAATCAGCAATACCATCACCATCTGAATCAATTTTGCAACCAAGGGCATCGACATTGGCACCAGCAGGTGTACCTGGGCACGCATCGTTGGCATCAGAGATACCATCGCCATCGGCATCAGGTGCATAAATCGGACAACCAGTCCCATTTGTACCATCCATCACACCAGGTTCATTTGGACAAACGTCACCATTTACGCCAGACAAATTGTCACCGAATAGGTCGCCATCAGTATCGTTCCATTGTGATGGTTCATAGATGAATACATCACCACCATTGGACCAACCGTCACCATCTGAATCGTAGCAACCCAATCGGTCGTAGATTGAATCGCCGGGAGTATTTGGACAACCATCATCCTCATCGAGAACACCATCTCGGTCTGTATCTCCAGCCCAAAGTTCATCGTAATTCTCGATGTAAAATGGTTCAGAGGTCCACACGTTATCAGTCTCATTTGATTCAGTAACAGTCATTGCATCATCTACACTGACTACACAGGTGTAGTTTCCAGATGGGATGTCATCACTAGACATCATGGTCCAGCCACCTTGCGTAATGATTTCCCCATCATATCCTTCAAGATCATCAGTATAATCTCCTTCATGGAGAAGAAGAGTGTTTGCTCCAGTCTCATCAACAAGCCACATTTGCCAACCGAAATCAACAGATGTTGGACCATCTGTACTAGAGATGGTTGCACCAAAGAATGCCTCTGAACCGGTCATCTGAGAAACTGTTGGGCAATTTCCAGCACCTGGTACCAAATTTGGTAGAGGCGGAGCAATGGATGTGAATGTGAGATTGTACCAACCTTCACCAATTCCATTGGCATCCACAATGACATAATAGCCACCATTGAGGTCAGATGGTAGCACACTGGAGGTGTTGACTGTAGCAGTACCATTCGTTGGTGCGATACTCTCAGCAATCATCGAATCATCACTACCGTCATACAATCGCAATGCCAATTCGTGCCCATCATGAGATTCCAAGGTAATGGAAGCACCATGCATTCCTGCAAGATTGAATCCATATGCATCAGCAGTATCTTCTGGGTCAATACATCCAATTCCTGTTTCTTCTGGATTTTCACCCAATCCAATGGCTGTCAACCGTTCACTACCTGCATCCTGTCCATTGTACCCCCAATCGCTGGGTGTACCACAATCGTATGGTGGTACGTAGATGGTTCCATTTGTCCATATTTCTAGTGTATAATTGGCTAGTCCAGAATATTGTGTGACGTTAATGAAATATGTGTCAGCCGCACCATCTGCATCTGTGCCAACTGTGCTCACTGATTCATTACTGCTGAAGGATGCGCTGCTATCAACTCCAGGTGTTGAACCAGCAGTTGCATTCCATAACTCTAGATCGAGGTCAGCATCCCAATTATCTGCACTCAGGACAACTTCAATATTCTGTCCACGACCCATGGAAAGTTTGTACAAATCTGCCTTGTCACCACCAGATACGCAACCGGTGAGTATACCACTAAAACCGGCACCTAAATCATAAGCATCTGATTCTAAATCACCAACATCCGCACCAGTTGAGGCGTCATCGACATTGGGACAAGGCATTCCTGTGATTGTTGTAGTGGCTGCACTAGCGTTGTTGTTGTTGCTTTCATCAGCTTCTGTGACATTCCCCCAACCATCTGGCCATACAATCCAATGATAATCATCAGACTCGATATCTACAGGAATTGTTACCTGCGTTGTCATCGCTTGGTTTGAACCAGCAGTTAGGTGAGGACCAGTGATTTGATTCTCAATAATCGTGTCAGCCCAATCATATGTGTCGTCAGTTGATAGGATGAAAATAACATCATACGGGTTCGTTGAATTCAAATCGCCCGGACCATAATTTTCGATTGTATAGGATACATCGACGGTGTCTCCTGCAGTTGCATTGGTTGGACCGCTGATGCTGTTGACACCGACATCGGGTTTTGGCACGGACACGTTTGTCCAATAATCAACAGTGTAAGCACCATCGCCAGTCCACTGGCCAACATCGACGTAATACGTCCCAGCAGTCGTGGAGTTTGTGGTAAATTCTACCCGTTCAAGTGGGTCACTATAGAATGAATAATCAACAGGATTCTGTCCAGTATTGTCCCAAATAATCAAATCGAAATCAGCACCAGATGGGACATGTAGTTGAACGACAACGTCCTTGTCTGCTGTAATTGTAATTCCATACCAATCATTGGTATCACTCGTATCAACGCAACCACCGACATTTTGTGTATTGGGATCATTGCCCTGTGATTTTGCAGTCGCTGTTGTATTACCAGCATCTCCTGCTGTACCTCCGTCTGTTTGGACGGTCGGGCAAGGTGCTCGACCCCCAGTCAAAGATACATCTCTCTCGCCGATTTCTAGCATTGATTCTTCGTTTTTCTGAGGGCTGACAACATCAATGTCAATCGCTGGTGCAAGAACTGGTGCAAGACTAGCGAACAACATCATGAGGATGATGCAGCGGCAAACGTTCAGGTTGTGGGCTCCGGTGGCCATACTTCTACCGCCCTATGGGCGGTATTTAACACCCCGGCTTTCTGGGTCATCATCTCAAAGTCGGTGCTGTGATTTGGCAAGACGACCTACGCCACCCTGCCATTCCCATCCTGCAGCCAATGTTCGAGCAGAACCAAGCAACACATCATCGCGTACAACGAGGATTTCTTGTCCCACTTTCAAATCGGTTGGTGCAGACATAATCATGCCACTGAAAATATCCCCCTTCCATGGTGTATCACCACCAATTTCAACCACTGGAAGGGTGCCTGTAGAATGCAATTTAGGAAGTAATGATTTTGTGAAAGAGAAGCGCCCTGAATCAGGGTGCCATTGTGCCATCTGTTGTTTTCCCTCCAAAAGCAACCAACGCGGAGGTTTGCCACCAACATGTAGACCTTGTAACCACTCATCAGTACCGAATTGCCACATCGATAATGCTGAAAATTGATACTTCAATAGATTCTTTTCTCGGATGTTCTCTAGATTGTATTTTTCAGCGGCATCATCGATTGCCATTTGAAGCATTTTACAAGCAGATTTTGAGGACGCTCCAACTCCCTCTGGACGAGTATCAATGGTCTCGACATCTAAATCAAATTCTATACCGGAATGGTTGATGACGCGTTTGTAACCAACACGATTGACGAGATTGGAAACCATCCTGCGAATGGTGGCAAGTTCATCAGAATCCCAATCGCCAGTCACAGGGATGTCATAATGTGCTGCTGGCCATTGTTCCTCTAGTTCTCTAGGGACCAGCCCAAGAGGACTGGTCACAATGACTTGGTGAATACTTCTGTTTCTGATTGCACTACGGAAAAACCGATGACTTTGAGAACGAGAATATGGCTTTCGAGCCGAGCACGGCAAAAGGACAAGAACTTCTCTTTGCGCTTCACTAGGCATATATTGTGTATCGATTCGATGAATCCAATTTGCAATCAGAGGATCTTGTCTACTCGTCTGTGAATGGCATCTAAATCTCTGTTGTTTGGAAACATGTTGAGTGAGGGGGGCTGCATCTGCCAACATTGCATCATGTCTACGAAGATGTTCAACCAATCGTGGACTATTGAGTGATTGTTTGTCAACCAATTCACGTAGAGTCCCGTCGCGAATCGCAGAACGTGTTGCAGAAATTGCTGCCTTCCATTCAGATATTTGAGTGTCCATGTCTGAACATTCACCCATCGATAAATCCACCGTTCTAGGACCATCTCTAGTTAGCAAAATGTCACGAGAAGCCGCTTGTTTCGACCTCGTCAAATCGAATAAATCAAGTCCAAACCAAGTGAGAACTGCAACGTTATCGGGGCCACCGATTCCAGGTGCCCAAAGGAGGGCCCCGGGAAATCGTTCCCGTAGAATTCGAAGGGCATGAATCAACCGACCAGGGTGGCCAGCAATTTGGATCGCATCCTGTATCACGACGATTTCAGGGGAAAGGGATGCATCGTTGAGAGTAGGATCATGCACCAATCGTTGCCATGTCACAGGCAAAAGCGGACCTGTGGATTGCCCCTGTCCTGAATCAGCTTCTTGGAGGGACGGGGGGAGAGTGTGTCCTTCAACTGCGTTGTATTGAGGTATGTCTCCCTCAGAGAATGGAAATGCCCAGTTTCCACGTGATTTGATGTTGAGTGAGGCAGGCAATTCACTAGAATCGTGTAACAAGGTAAATGGCGCCAGTTCAATTCCAATTTGAGGATCCTGTTCAGTCAGTAGTAATCCCGGTGTAAAGGCACTGGGAGAAGCACGATCACCTAATCCGAAGATCCGAGCATGCCGCCAACGTGACATGACCGTCCGGGCCAGAGGCTTGTGCTCCATGTATGCGCCTGCCAATGCACCGGCCTTGAATGATTCTAAAGGGGGCGGGCCGTAGGCCCGCACCATGCGCACATGTGTGATTGCAGCAACGTTGTTACTGATGTGCACGCTGCCGAGCAGTTACGCGATGACTTGGGACGATGAAGAATTAGGAATATGGGGGCCCGTCATCGAAGCTGATGATGATGGGGTGTTAATACAATCACTTGAAGGGAATTTATCAGACCCCCAAGATGTAGATATTTACACTCTTGAGGGAAATCCGCTCGCAGTACATAACATTCGACTCATGAACGCAGAACAACCAATTCATCTGGAAATAATTGGTGGAACTGGAACCATTATTGACATGGATGCTGATGTCGATGAAGTAATCTTACTGAGTGGAGATGGTGATGATATTCAAATCAAAGTATCCAATATTGTATTCAATGGGAGCAATGATTACGAATTCACAGTATATACTCACGATGGAGATGGTGTTGTCTATGGATTGCCTCAACTGGATAGTGAAGTAGTTACAGGCTTCATCCACAAGGATGATTCAGTGGGAGATAATGCCATTTTTGAGATTGGATCAAATGCCCAAGTAGAGTTGAATTGGTCTGCAATTGGCGGCGTTAATTTCACAGCCCACATGATGGAAATAGATGGTGGTCCACCAACACCAATTGACATGATGGGCGAGAATGGAACCACCACATTCCAAGTCCCAGATACGGGTTCAGGAGGTCAATTATGGAACCTTATTTTGACGATGAAGGCTGATGAGACGGCGTGGTGGTCTGCTTCTGTATCTCTACGTTCAACTGGAGATTCAGGATGTAGCCATGATTGTTCAAACGTCATCATTCCAGAAATGTTTCCTGAATTCAATTTCCCACTCACTGATGAGGGTATTCAATGGGTTGAAAATGGAATCTTGACCGACGAAGATACCGTTGATATTTACCCGATTTTCATCGAAGGCGAATATTGGGAATCATATCGAATCATTGCGAATATCGTTGGAGATGGCGTTGAATTACAATTGCAATCATGGAATAATTCTGGTGAATTTTTGGCCCCCTTTGATGTAGTGAATGGCGTAGGAACTGTTGGCCTCAATGTATCAACGGGGTATCATCTTGTTCGCATCTCACACCTAGACCTACCAAGTGAACGAGAATACACTCTATCTCTAGAAGTTGTGAACATTACCAAAGAAGATGATATTCCAATCAATCCAGATGAATTACAAGACATGTGGAGGAAATTTCTACCATTTTACATTGGCATCGGCATCCTATTGCTAAGCCCGCTATTCTGGGTATTATGGATTACACGTGGGACACGAATTGAAGATGAGATTCAATCTCACGAGCGTGGGCGACTAAGACGACTTCGTGCAAGAATCACAGCACTTCTTTCTGAAGCCAGTGTCGATGAAAAAGCAGTGGAGGATGCTTTGGTAATGCTTGCTGCAGTTCAATGGAGAGCGACTGAGGCTGAAATGGGCAATGCAACGCTCACTCACCACACTGGTTCTGTAACATTGAAAGCGTGGAGATTGGATGGTTCAAATTTGCTGATTGGAATTCACATTGAAGAATCTGCATGGGAATTGGCAGCACTCCGATTTGAAGCGGTGGGCGGCCCCCAATGGCGAATATCCGAAGTGACTCCATCTTCATTGTACGATGGAGATGAAATCTTCCTAGACACGCTTTCAGTCGGAAAAACAACATTTATTCGATTGACATTAGAAGGTAAAGCAGATGGTCTGAATCTACACCTTTCTGGACTCGTTGATGGAAAGCCATTGGCTGCTGTACCGGCACAAGCACTACTATTCACTAATGAAGAGGAATGATTAGCCTCGGCGATCTTGTGCCTCACGTCTAACCGCATCCTCAATTTCATCAAGGGGTAAACCAAAGTCACCTTTCAATGAATTCAGAGACGTTTTCATTGCCTTGGTAATTTTATTTGGAACATGTAATTTCAGTAGGATGGTCACATCGCCACGGCCCCTACCTCGGCGATAAGGCATCCCACGACGATGAATGATGATGGTTTCACTGGGGCGTGAAGCAGGAGGAACTTCGATTTTGAGAGGTTTTCCATCGATATGTGGCAATTCAATTTCAGTCCCCAGAACCATTTCAGGATAACCAAGAGGGAGAGCCATAATCAAATCCGGACCATCTCTCTCAAACCAAGGATGCGGCTCTGTTTCAATTTGGATGAAAAGGTCACCAGATTGTCCGCCGCGAATCGGTTCTCCTTTCCCACGCATTCGCAGGCGTGTACCATCTGCTGCACCTGTCGGAATCGAGATTCGGATCTTCTGCTCCTTCGGCATTGCACCACTGCCGTCACAATCATTACAAGGATTGGAAATAATCTGTCCATCTCCACGACAATGAGGGCAATCACTCACAATTTGTTGTACAAAGGGCCCAACTCTTGCCTGTTGGGTAATTTGTCCGTTTCCATTACAGGTTTGACAAGTTTCAATATCATCTGAATTCTTAGCACCAGTGCCGCCACAGGTATCACATTCTGCAGAAATTTCTGCTTCGAATTCAATTTCCGCTTCCTCAAAAATTTGCTCTAAGGATACGGTGTGGCGAATCAAAATATCATGTCCGCGTCGACCGCGACTTCGACCACCCCCTCCAAACATTGATGAGAAAATAGATTCAAAACCGCCCGAAAATAAGTCATCTAAATTGATGTTTACACCTTCAAATCCACCGGGTCCAAACGGTGAACCACCCGGCGAATCGTGACCGAACATATCGTAGGTTCTACGTTGTTCAGGATTGGACAAAACAGCATATGCTTCTTGAACTTCCTTGAACAATTGTTCAGCCTCAGGATCATCGGGATTCTTGTCTGGGTGGTGTTTTCTGGCAAGGCTCCTAAACGCCTTCTTCAAATCGTCATCAGAAGCATCTTTGCCAACACCGAGGATATCGTAATAGTCTCTCTTCTCGGCCATTCGCATTCCCCCAAATTACCCCGGCGTCCGGTCGATTGTTCTTCAATCCGACGATTCTGAATTAGAGCATCTCACCACAATTCTCGCAGTATGATTCGTCTACAGAATTAGTATTTCCACACGTATTACAGCGTTTTCCTGAAACTGATGAGACCGGAACCTGTTGTTCTGATTCAAATCCCTGCACGGTGGTGCCTGCGATTTCTTGTGCATACCAATCATTAGATGGCGAGGGGGTAGATTCAGTAGATTCTTCCGACACTGGCGTGGTTGAATCTTTCAATCGGTCGAGAACACCGCTAATCAAGCCCTTTTCAGGCTCATCACGTACATGCGTCGTACCTTGTACGGATTCAACAGGACCGCTTTCACCTGTGACTCTAGCCGTAGACCGGCGAACATGCTCTGATTCTGAGAATAATGCCACATCGTCATGATCTTCTTCCCTTGCTTCGATTTCTTCGGCCTGCTTCTCTGCTGTTAGTCCTGAGACGTTTCCCTCTAATTTTTCTAGAGCCTTCTTTGATAAATTTCCTTGCTCTACATCTTGGGCGTCTGCCTCAAGTTCACTCATCGCTAAATCTGCTCTAGACCATACACCACGATCCTCAGCAGCGTAATCACGTTGTAATTTCTTAATCGACTTTCTACGATACCATTCATGGTCTTTGACGATTCGTGATCTACGGAATAAGAAGATACCAATCAAAATCGAGATACCATAGTATACAATTGTAGAGATGATGTCGGTCACTAAAGTGTTGCCAATCGCTGGAATGAGTTTATCCAAGGCAATGAAAATTAGAATGGGGGCAGCCAAGAGAAACCAGGCATTGAACTCATTCTTAGCCTCCGCCATGGCTTGACTATTGTCAAATATGATTTCAACGCATCCCTAGACTGTGTGCCTTTAGGAAACACGATCATTGGGTGGGTTTCCTGATCGAAATGTACCGAAAAGTAGGCCCATGCTAAACGATGTATGTAACAATACAAGAAGACATGGAAGACCATAGATTAGGGTGGGATTCTTCCAACGTCGGGCCTCGTCAATTCCAACACAAAACAACGTGCCAACATAGAGGAGGATTGGAATCGAAAATATTGGAATGGGTCCAATTGATTGGCCATCGATAATCAAGGCCAACACAATGGCTAGGCCAATCCACGGGAGGAATTCTCCGATCCGCATACGACTCTTGGCATCCATCACATGCTTCATTCTCCAAAATCCGTATCTATACCCCATATTCCACCACTGATTGAGAGTGTTGCGCTTGGCCATACGGACATGGGTTTCAGCAGTACGCCATAATGGCCAATCTGCTTGAATTAATCTCATGTTCAGTTCGCTATCTTGAGTGGTAATGAAATCTTCATTCCACCCACCAATAGCATCAATCGCTTCTCGACGATAAAGAGTGAATGGTGGGATTTTTGTCTTTGATTCCTTGCTGAATCTAGCGAATTGACCGGAGCCCCCCAATGGACAAACCAGAGATGCTTCAACCCAATCTTCAATCATTGTTCGAGGTTGGTCTGATTCAATCACGCGTGCTCCAAGACCCCCGATACGTCGATTCAGATTCGATTCGATTGATTGAAATCGATTCAAACGAATTTCAAGATGGTCTGTGGGCACCCATGCATGGCCAATCATTTCAAACACAAATTCAACATCTGAATCCAAACAAGACTGAGCTAAATTTCGTGCATGGGGGACATAACGTGAAGGATTGTCAAACAATTCGATGGTGGGGCCACCTGAATTAGCAGATTCAATTGCCACTCGCTCCACAATATCACAGGTACCATCAGTAGAACCACCGTCGACCACCAAAATTCGATGAGCATGGGCTGGATGGGTCTGTGAAATCAAGCTTCTCAAACATCGTTCGATGTGCTTCTCTTCTTGCCAAGTGGGAATGACTGTGGCAATGACTGGGGGCGCACCCATGCAACGCCTCCAACACTAACACACGTCAAGGTTACCTACCCGAAAGCGACAAAGAGCGCGCTCTGTAGCATCTTAACGACGGGCCATGACTCAAATTCCGATTCTCTCGGTTTCAACTGTGGTGATGCCATATGATCACCCAGAGAAGTGTGTGGATGCAGTCATACAACTATTTCCAGATTGGCAGGTTGATAAAATCCCAGAACCAGGAACGTTTCCCATTGAACGTGAGAGTCGCAAATTAATATCCTCTAGTTGTGCCCCAGATACGTTCATTGAAGTGCTCAGAGAACAAAGAATTCTCGATACTGCATTGGATGCGATGTCCATTCACCTTCATGATAATTCGACGCGTTTCCACATCTCACGTCAGGCTGCAATGGTGAAAAAAGTCTCATTTGTTCTCGAAAATGAGATGACAATCGGTGGTACAATTTGCGTGCACATGGAGGGGGAAGATTTGGATGATTGGTTACAAGATGTTACTTGGCACACTGGCCGCAGAGATGTCCCTAGAGAAATTGGTGATGATCTTCGCATGCTTAAGGACGGTCGGGTGCAAGAATGGTACGACAGAAAAGGTAGACCAACCATGAAAGTTGAGGATTAAATCGCATCACGCAATGTCATAAACCCTAATTCTGCCAAATGTAGAATAAAATCGACATCGGGTGGTAACCATTTGATTGTGGGCGCTTCTGCTTCCGTAAACCATTTGAATTCATCATGGACATGTAGAGTGATTTCTTGATGGTCGGCAACACACGTATAGAATGCAAGATTGACGATTATCGGGCCGAAATCATGGTCATGTCGACCAATGCAATTACCAACGTTAACGTTCAAATTCAACTCTTCCATCATCTCTCTTTGTAGTGCCTCAATTTCAGTTTCACCAACATCGACTTTACCGCCAGGAAATTCCCACCAGCCAGCCATGACCTCGTCCGGTGATCGTCTGCAAGCAAGCATCTTCCCATCGGGTGAAATCACAGCGCCACCAACCACCTGAATGGTTGGTTTCTGCACAATTCGGGCCGCTATATCAAGAACGATTTCCATTTGACGCGAGAGGGGTACAAATTCAATTGGAGGTAAATGGATGAAAATGGCTGGGAGAGCTCTTTGTCGATGCTGGAGATCTTTAGATTCAATTTCATGCAAAGTCCTGTAGTACGTCTCATTACATACGAATCTACCACAATCTTCACTGATGATTACATCGGTGAATTGGTTGCTGAATATTTCCAATGATGGGCGATGAACGGTTGTGTGCAACAACGCTAAGCCGGATTGATCAATCAATTGATTCGATAATTGTCGGCCTGAATTGTCAGCGATTCGGAAATTAGACTCATTGATTGCACACATCTCAAGATGGACCTGAGTTGCAGTTTCCTTCAATCCGAGATGAATCACTGCATCGGGTAGGGTTTCACGAAGTGACTCAGAAGTTTGGCGGCTACCCGACTCATCGACGGACAGAATTTCACCTTCAAAAATCAAGTTGATGTTGTTTTGTTCTAATCCAAATGGCGGTGTTGTATCCACAGACACTGAGTGTGTCGAAGAAATCAATTGGTCTGCCAGAATTTTTGAAATGTTTTCAGAATGGGTCCCAAAGGGCTGAAATCCAGTTAACCATACTCTCGCATCCATGAATCGTCCCCTCAACGCGCCCACAACCGTTGGATTTCAGACATAGCATTATGGGGGTCTCGTAGAGCCGATGAACATGGATGATAGGGAAATTGAACTGATTGCAGAGATGCACTCCCTTGAGCGATTTGAAGATCAATCTGGAAGAGATGGTGCTGATGGTTCACTCATCCTAGCAGATGCACTAACATACGCTGCTGGCCTCGCCGCAGTCACTCATGCGTTACTCAATGCAATGGATATGGATTGGTCATTCGATATACACTCAAAATTGCTCATTGGTGCAGGTTTTGGGCTTTGGCTGTGTTCCCAATCACTAAACAATTTCAGAAGATTGCTGCCTGTTTGGCTTCGTTTATTATTGGGGATGAGAGTCATGCCTGAGACATTTGAGGAACAAACCCTTGGTGCTCGGAAAAGAAGAATGTGGACCATGGTGATTGCAGCACTACTCACTTCAGCAATCGCCGTAGAATTTACCATGAGTGACTCAATGGTGACTCGTTCAGGAGTACCATTTCACATCGTGTTATGGTGTATTGCCATAATCGATTTGGCGGTTGCCCTTCAATGGAATCGCCTAATTGGCCGTTCAAATCAGATTGAAGCACGCCCTGGCGGCTGGCAATACTAATACATGGAATCGATAGGGTTGAACAGGTCGAAGTTCCACAGACGGTCGGGGGAGGAAAGAAATGGCTGATGACGAGGAAGATTTAGTCGTATCTTTACCAGTCATGGATTCACCTCCAAAACGAACTGGAATCTTTACACAAATCAAAAACGGATTTGGAGCGATCCGACTGATTTGGTATGAATTGACCTCAGGCATTGGAGCATGGGGTTCTGTGAAACCATTGCTAGCTGCCTTGCTAGCTGCCATTCCATTCCTATTCATTGGGCAACATTTCAATCGGCAGCACCAGAAAGGACTCGATTGGACACTGTTACAAATTCCATTAATCCTCACAATCGTTCTTTGGCCAATTCTATTCATTTGGTCGATTATTGATGCCTATCGAATCGCGATGATTGATGTGACCAATGCAGAAAATAATCGCAGGATTATTGCAGCATTGGAATGATTACCAATCATCGGGAATCATGAGTGGAGAAAATAACTGACCCGTTCTCTTCGCGTCGGCCAATTGGCTACGAATCAGGTGCTCCCATTGTCTCAACTGCATTAATGCGTCAGAAATTGACATTTCAGTCGCATGCATCGCAGTCCTCAGAATCGTGTCCAAGATATCCATTCGTTCATAATCTACATTGTCTAACAACGAATCTAAATCCGGACCATTCAACAATGATTCTGATTCATCATGCCCAAGTAAGGGCCATGGTTCTGCTAAAATTGGTGGAATGGATTCGCCCATTTCATTTGCATGTGTAGCCAATGCATCAGTCAATTGTCTAGTATATTTTGAAAGAACAAGACTGACTTCCAAAATTGGCATTGAATATTGTTTCAAGAAATTAACCATCTGCTCCTGCAAGAATACCATTTTCTCTGTAGGATCTGCCTCAGGAAGTGGAATGTCGATATGTGGCGATTCAGATGACATGTGAGCACCATACGAATGTGTACTCAGAAAACGCCACCGGGATTTCGCAATTCTTTCGCCGCTGCTTCCAATTCCTCTTTCTTGAGATATTTGTTACCATCAGCATCAAAGAACTCTGCGTATGCAAGGAATTTAGCCTTATCAGTGAGCCCGTACTTTTCCATCACTCGATTGACGACAGAGTCATTGTACTGTAAATCAGTACCCATTGCACCTGCTTCCTTTGCACGATGAGCTGACACCTGTGCCTGTGTCCAACCTGCTGCAAGTAATTGGGCATCAGACCATTCAGAACTTTGAGTGGCCACTGGAGCCGGTTGTTGTACTGGTGGTGGAATCGTTTGAATCTGAGGAGGAGGCATTGAATTAAATCCAGGAGGAGGTGCAACTGTGTTTACATCATCCTGGTCGACCAAATCAGTTTGCTCAGCCTGTTCAAATTCTTCATCCATTCCAGATATCTTTTCGCGTCGGTAAAGGACCAACATGGCCACACCAAAGCAGAGTGATGCTATGGCAATAATGTACAGCACGAACAACCCAGTTGAATCGTCAATCTGATTGCTGAGGGCTTCACCATCACGAGCGACGTGTGGTTTTACCAACAGTGGCTCAATCGACACCCAATCAATGTCGACGTGACCATCTCTAGCAATCAGTTGATACCGATGAATTTCCTCATCTTCAACTGATTGGGTTGGAACTTCAAGTGAAATTGTCCAAGGTGCATCTTCATCGATGACCATTGTTTGAGACACATCCTCTACTTCAATCCAAAGATTTGTTGAAATCTCCTCAAGTAACACGAATGTGATTTCTCCAGATTGAGTTACTGAATTGGTACCTGATGCTTGAAGAATTGCGATTTCCCCTCCAACTGGAGATGGGTTGTCCCAAGAAATCTCCGTACTATTACTGGCCAAGTTAATTTCAGGCCCATATCTCACAATACGTAATTCAGTCAATGGAGTGTGTTCAGTATTATTCTCAGCAAGGTATGGGTTTCCTGCTGTGTCTGAACCAGTAATCCAGATGTCGACCATGTAGCCAGGAAGTAATTCGATTGAACCTGCATCTGTCAAATCGATATAACCCTCCCAACTCCAATCCAAACCAATCGGGGAACCGGATTGGAATGGTTGATTGCCTCGAGAAATTTCACTTGTTCCAGCCCTAACCTTCCAATGAATCTCTGCAGGACGTTCGGAATCAAATCCATGTCCATCAGCCACGTGTAGACTAATTGGCAACAAGTCGACACCATCCAATGCAATATCGCCATCGGGACTGATAGATCGTATCTCAGGAGGTTCTCCATCCACAATGAGTTGGATATGTGGCGCCTGCATTGTGACATCATCAGCTAAACCAGGTAGATTCTCTAATTGTGCATACAAATCTAATCCGCCACTTCGAACATTTGGAACGAGGATATCTAAGGTGAATTCGCCACCTTCTCGTGGCACTGCTGACCAAGAACGTTCCAAATCTCCAACCACGATGTCAAATGCACCTTCTGGGGCAGGGGCAGCATCCTCACTGAACAAGATACGACCATCGATTCGAACGACTTGGCCTGCTGCAATCAATTCAGGAGATTCACCTGGCCGATACAAATTGTGACCTGTGGCAAGGTCTGTGGCGGTGAAATGCCCAGGAACCATGTCGAAATGAAGATCGTTGTCGAGACTCCATTCATCATATCCAAGGCCCCCTGTATCTTCATGACAGGGTGTATCAGAATTCAAATCGCAAGGCCAATCAATGACTTTGACAATGGGTACAAAGGTGCTTTCACCATTCGTGTCAAATTCTTCAGGGAATAACCACGTTAATTGGAATCGTATATCCAAATACAAGATGCTTTGATTGGTCGGTTCAGTCGCCCATGAACTATACAGATTTGAAACCGCAACTGCAGTGCTCCCTGACTCAAGATGCATGTCATGTCCTTCTTCTGGTCGAGTGAAGTTTGCCCATATTGTTGCACGCTCATCATCAAAATCTTCGATTAACGAGAGGTGAACAGATTGTATGTCTTGCCAACCATTTTCATCACCGACAAGTAATCTGGCAATATATTCGGTTCCAGGATGGAGGGGCAATTCGTCGTCATGACCCAAAATTGTTGAGTTAAACGATTCTAGAGTGGGTGGGAATTCTTCACGAATAGAGTAACTGGATAAATCTGCATTCCAATCGGGTGGGACTGCGCCACTATTGTATCCACAAGTTTGTGGGAACCCTGGACAGACTGGTCCTCCGCCTCGTGCGAGAGTGTTTCCTTGTTGATCTTGTCCACTGACATAGAATGAGACCTTCTCTCCGTGGTCATTGAAAGTGTCATCAATAATGCCATTGAACACATTGATTCCACCAGAGAGAATTTCTGGAGAACGGAGAATGGAGGTTCGGTACTCATCGGCATCGGGCAATGTGTTGTAGTTGAGGTCGTCTTGTGATTCAACCCAATAATGCATGGTAATCTCAATTGGAGGATCAACAGAATCTTCGACTACAATCGAAATTGATTGGGTTCCAGCATGTAGTTCCATACCATCTTCTGGACTTGCTGAAAGAACCAATGGACTATTGCCATCGAGAACAATACGCATGACGTTGAAATTTGGATTGATGTAATTGGAACCATTGGGTAGTGATACCGCCTTAACTTGGAATAGCATCCCTCCCTGACTAGATTGTAAAGGAGTCTCAAAGGTCAGGTAATATTGACCATGAGCAGGATTCGCTTCAACGACGAATGGAGTCTCAGCCTCAATCGGATTTCCATCTTGGGAAAGGTTCTGGCCAGTTACTTCAAGATTGAATTGCCCAGCAGGAGGTGATAGTGATGTGCCCTCGAATACAATGGCACCACTGAAGGTAATATTCTGTCCACCACGCATCCAATCATAAGGCAATAATTCGCGTCCAGATTCTTCGACGGCGATGAGTTCTAACAATTGGATATCATTCTCCACTCGGAGATTAAGACTTTCAGTTTCCCACCCATTTACAATCAACCCCAAATCATCGTGAACAGTAACATTGGCTTCTGCTGAAACCTCATCATCCCACGCCCAATTCGATTGGAATGGCATTCTTACGCTCACGATATCATTGCCAATGTCGACAAGGGTACAATTGCCTGTATCAAATTGTATGAAATCATCAGAGTCGCTCACTTCAGTACAGGTGTTGCCGGCAGTCCAACGCATGATGGGGTCTGAACCATGACTAGATTGGAGTTCTAAATCTACACGATTCAAGGAAGATGCATCATCTCCAATCGCAATCTGTGTGACCAAGATGCGATCATTGCCATCGGGAACAACCAATCCGCCCTCAACTACACTATTGAGAACTCGGGTTCTATATCGATAGGTGATATCCAAATCAGACAACTTCACTCGGCCAGGACTACCTGCAGAAATTGTGAATGTGATGTTAACAGTACCCTCACCATTCTGTGGAATGTGTAAATTCAATGAATCTGCAATACTCGGATCATTGACGATGACGGGGTCTTGTAAACCACCTGAACCAATGTATTCGTACGCACCATCATCACCTACATCGATTTTCACCGAACTAGGATAACCTTCTTCGTAATGCATTGTCAATGATTCAAGAGAAGGAGTGATTGTATTGTCAGTTGTATTGAGTGAGACTTTGTACACCAGTTTATTGCCAACATTCGTACCCCAGTCGATATCAACGTTGTTCTCTGCCCAAATCCAATTTTGTCCATCATCATTGGAGACCATGACCCCCACACCCGTTCCTGTGGGTTCAATACTAGACCATTGAGCTCGCATGTGGCCAACCTGAGTACCTGTTGGCAGCATCGGAGATTCCCATTCACCCAAGGCAGCATATGAGGATGCGTATTCAATTGATGTCCACCACGATACGGCGGTGGTTCCGACCAACTGAACTTTCCACTTAATTTGAGTCCCAGGGTGACTGAAATGTACAGTTTCATTGTTTGAAACACTCGACCAATGTGTACCATTGTCAGAACTAATCCAATACTCAACGCGATCACCTGCTGCAGTCGTGGACCATGCAACTTCCATATTGGCTGAAACAACTGGTTCCTCAGTTTCATGAACATCACTCACCCATGTAGATGTCCCTGGCTGAGCGGTAATCAGATAGGTCAATCCAGTCCCATATTCTCGATAACGTTGACCTTGGGTCCAGGAATAGTGATCTAGTGTGTTGAAGCGATTCCCATCGTAATGCATCCCGTAGCCATTGGCTGGAATTGTAACAATACTCTGTTGCTTGGTCAACGTAGAACCAACATCACCTGTAATCGCGTAGCACTCAAGAGCATCAGAGTTCCATGATTGATAGTTTCTGAAATAAAATAATCCTGCATGTACCGACATACCTCTTACCTGACCATTGCTCATGAAATACGTGTAGAAATCAGTACTATTTCTCTCGTAATTTCCAGCGCCATCAAAATCATACTGAACCAATGTTTTGCGAACGTTGTGATTGACCCAAATACTATCCCGAGTTCGATCATAAGAAATCGCAGTATAATCTCCAAAACCACCACCACTCACATCGTATGATGAAATGCAGGTCCATTGCAATGGGTGACGGATGTCCCATTCTACGATTCGATGATATTGTACTGCGTTAGAACCCCTGTAACTGGATAGGATGCCAAAGACGCGTTCATCATCGGTGACTGCCCAGTCTCTCCATCCATAATACTGCCAAGAATTTGGAAGTGCAGGAATTGTACATGTGCCGATATCTAAATTCGGTTTTAGTGGTTGGTTGTTAGCACCAGTTGTCATTTGTGATGCATTACTATGGTAGAGAATTTTGACTGAATTTTTGATGTCTCCAGAATCCCAAGTCGAAGCAAATAACATGTTACGATAGTGGAATACTGCGCCGTTATAGGTTGCCATCGTCCCTGAAGAAAGTGAACGCTGAGCTGAAAAACGTGATTCAGAAACATTTGTGGTATGTGGTTGTCTGATGGAGTAGGTCGCATTATCATACCAAGCACTAGCACTTGTTGATGTAGACGATTGATCATGAGGAACAAACCATTCCTCACTATCTTCCATCGCCAATGTAATCGATTCACCTCTTGTTTCAGTGTATGTGCTTGTTCCATCTTCCCAATCACTTCGAGATGTGTCTGTGACACTATTCCAACCAGTTGCCGATGCACCTGAGATGGTGACGGATGCAGATGTGACCTCGGCACCCTTGGGCATGGCGACCTGAATATTACGAGCAGGTGTGCCCATTTGGTACAATGCAATCGCTTCGGATGAACCGTCAGCAAATGTGTACAAATGACGTGCACCACCACTTGATGACGATGTTTCATCAAAATTTAGAGGGATTTGATTTGAATCGGGAGGGCTAATTACTGACAACCAGGTGGAGGTGATTAAGACAAATAAAATCGAGATTGTGGTGACTTTGGACCGATTCTCGACATTCATGGTTCCGCCTCGACAAGGTGTCCAGACCCTACTGGCCTATCAAACCAACTCTCAGGAGTCAGGCCCCTACGGGCCCTGACTCAAACTCAACTGGTCGTTCTGTCATCATAACGAATTGGGGAACCGCCATTTCCGCGAATCCCATCCATCATGTCATCATCGATTTCAAACCAATCGTTTAGCCAATCGCCATCCGTATCGAAATTGAGGGGGTCTGTACCATCGGCAATATTGTCACCATCGATGTCCAAATGCCACCATCCCCAAACATACTCGCCTTGTCCAATATTTGGGAATCGATCAAACGTACCCCAACGTCGCTCCCATTCATCTGTCCAATCACCGCGACACATGTCGTCGTCATCTGTTGGATCTAAAATCATGTAATCGACATCATGGTCCTGAATGACCATCGCATAGAGATCATCTGTTTGATTGATACGATACATTCTGAAATAATTCTTGTAAATGTCATCAGATGTTCCAATCTTGAGGAGATAGGCTCGTAATTGCCACCATTCCATGACCTGTTCTCCTTCGTACAACATGGGCGTAGATCTGACTTGATTCGCAGATGTTAAAGTGGTATTTCCATAATACTCTTGGAAATTATTGTAGGGAATATAGATACAAGTTGGACCTGAACAATCCCATCCACCATCATTGTCAGGATCTTCGGTCGCATCACTAGAGTCACGGGGATCAAATGTAGCCCAAACCCACTCAAAGTTTGGGCGTGCCAAGGTGAGGCCACCATTGCTGACATTGAGTGGCTTTTTGGTCGTCCCAAAGTCTTCCCAAACGACCTTGATATGGAGTAAGGATGACCAATTGTCATTGGATTCATTCCACCCCTTGGAATATTCATAGAAATCAGGCAACATATCTCCATCGGTATCATCATCCATCGGATTTGTACCATACTTGTACACTTCACGACCATCTAGCAACGCCCAACCGCGATCATAAGCAACTGTGGCCCCATTTGATTCAGTCCGTACCATGGCTACAGCATCACCGTCAGTATCATTGGAGATAGGGAGTGTTCCGGCATTCCACTCTTGCAAATTCGTGAAATACAGAGGACTGTTTCCTGGTGTAATTTGAGAATTAGAATCTGACATGGTAAATGCCCGATTAGCCCACACACCTTGTGGCGCTGGCATATCACTCTGATGTCGGTCGTACCAACCATCTGCATCAGGATCATAGTCCACATCCAGTGGGTTGACTGGATTTAGGGTCCAACGCCATGTATTTACGGGCAACGTTTCGACATATCTGGAATAACAATACTCCCAACCATCTGGCATCGAATCGCCATCAGAATCAGGGTGCATCGGGTCAGAAATACCTACTAAACTGAGATTCCAATTGTCTGAATACGCTTCGTTAATCCGTGTCATTCGTTCGCTGCTCATGATATCCTTTGCAACGAACAAATCGTACAATACACCACGTGACTGTCCCCAAGAATAACCCATCTCTTGTTGATGGGCAGTCATTGTATCCTGACCGTATGAAATTAAACCAAATTCAGATGGTATTGTAAATCGTTGATCAAATCGTCCATAAATTCTAGCTTGATATTCTCGAAGATTATTGTAGGTTTCATTTTCATCGATGTTGCCATCACCATTACAATCCCATGAATCATTGTCAGAGTCAAAGTCAACATCTTCTGCAGTAAGTGGGTTCATCTCCCATTGATTCCCATCAAGATCCCACTCAGTGAACCAATATTCGTATCCATCAATCATCTCATCATTGTCTGTATCATTATCTGTAGGATCAGTGATTCCAATAAGCGCGGATAGAAGTGGTGGGGCTGGAAGTGAGGTATTGACAATCCACTCTGAAAATTGCATCCCTGCAACCATCGCACGATTGCCCTTTGAGAATAACATCGTAGAAATGCGATTGAGTGCACTCTGCTGATTCTGAGATAATGCTTCTTCCCACATCTTTGGCGCATCGGGTGGCGACAATCCACCATTGATTGGATTCATATTGGTCAGATTCAGTTCTTGTAAATCCGTGAGTGCGTCATGATCGGAGTCGTAATGTCCATCACCAGCAACCAATGGATTCAGGGTCCACAATCCATCGGATTGATTCCATTGTGTGAAAAGAACCTCGATTCCATCGTACATCCCATCACCATCAGTATCTGGATTATTTGGATCACAGGTACGTCCAGTTTGATTCATCTGGGCACTATCTACGAAATGTCCGAATGCAATCGAACTGCCGGCTGCATCCCAAACCTGTATTGAAGTGAGGGGGCCAGTACCATATGCAAAGAATTGAGGGGACGACTTTTCAGGATTGGTTTCTGAAAAATTTGAATCAATGGAATTGTACTCTTCCCAGTTGGTCATCCCATCACCATCTGGGTCTCCAATCGAATCGAGTTCCATCAAAGGATTGAGGGTCCAATCATCGGCAAATGTGTCCCATCGAGCAAAATATACCTCCCAACCATCGGGCATCCCATCGCCATCAGTATCTCGATTTAGCGGATCGCTAGTGCCCTGATCCATCGCTGGAGCGAGGGGTTGGTCATCCAAGACTTCCTGAGATACGTAGAAACCGAAGGGTTCGTTGGCAGAACCATTCCATGTTTCATCATACAGGGATGTAGTAAATGGCAATGAGTTGCCTGATTGATCAACATCCCCTAGCATGATGAGGGATGAAATTTGATATTCCATCCAATTGGTGAACATCTCATCTGGAGAGAGAATACCATCATGATTAACATCGTAACCATCTCCATCTGGGTTGTTACCTGCATCGGAGCCATTCAGAGGATTCAAACCCTCTTGAGCAGTTGACCATGAACAAGTGTACCTCGCTTCCCATCCATCTGGTAGACCATCGCCATCAGAATCCACAAGGTTCGGATCAGTATCGACCCAACCTTCGGCACCTTCAGCAGTTTCATTGTGAGATGACAAGCCTTGTTCAAGGACAAGTAATCTTACCTGTTGCCATTGATATTCACAAAGATTGGACAAGCCATCACCATCGGCATCATCAAAGGCGTCAGTAGGATCATTTGGGTCCAATGACCACTCATTTCCACCATGGAATGTCTGTCCAATCCAGCGACGATATTCAATCTCCCAGCCATCGGGCATCCCATCTTGGTCAGAATCTTGATTGGTAGGGTCAAGTGAACTATCGGTGCCACCTCCAGAACCCGAATCCGACCATCCAGTGATGTATGTGTTTCGAGCATCGTTCCCGACGGATTCATCGCATAGATAATCTCCATTGAGATAGTAGCAAGTGAAATTGGTGTGTTCAAGGAAGAAGCCCCAATATTCCTCACCATCCAATAACCCATCATCGTCTGAATCTGCAATCAATGGATTGGTGCCATTCCAACCTTGTTCTGTGGATGCGACGTATCTGAATTCATCAAGATTCGACCAACTTCGATCGTAATATTCGTCGACACTTGGATCGAAATTGACACCATCTGCATCAGGGTCATCATCACGATCATATGGGTTAGTCGGATCCAGACCATAGGCAAACTCCCACCCATCTGGCATCCCATCTGCATCTGAATCATTGGATAATGGATCGATCAGAACCATGTTTGCATATTGTCCTGGATCAAGAGCTGCGAAAACAACATCAGAACCATTCAGATCTAGAATGGTGAGGTCAACGATGCGTCCAGGGATTCTAGTGTGTGCTGCATTGACACCAGTTACACGACTATAATCGCCTTCAAGAATCCAAGACCCCCACTGTGAACCAATGATGATTTCATCTGAAGTGGGATGAATGACTTGAATGTCATTGGCTTCAATTTCCTCAGGATTGGTCATGCGTTCATGAGAGAAAGCAGACAGTGGATCATTTGTTCCAGTAATCAAATCGAATTGATGTACGCCACCACGAGTACCGACCCATAATGTCTGAGGGCTGGAAATTTCTCCATTAGGACCACGAGGGCCATCAACTACAAGCGCCATAACACTTGCAGAGATTGATTGGTCAAATGCATCTGCAGGAACTACGTAATCCTCTGCATTTGACGCATCGAAAATCCAATTCGTCTCAAATCCACCAGTGAAATCGGAACTGTTTGCCATCATTAAACCCCGATTGGTACCGACGAATAGATGTGGACCATCACTTGGAATAATGACATGGACCATGGTTTGAACAGTGACGTTCTCCTGTTCCTGTAACCCCTGTGTGAGTTGAGGGACATCTGAAATCTGACCCAATCTTCCTTGATTATCAAGAGAAAATCTCCATGATTCTTGGTTGGCTCCAGTTGCTAACATATCTAGGGCGCCACTACCTGTTTGAATTGGTATCATGACGTGCATCGCTTCTGAATCGATTTCATCGACTAAACTGTCCATCTGACCATTTTCATCAAGAGAGAATGTCATCAGGCCATGTGTACTGGCGAGTATGAGGACACCATCACTGCCACCATCGTCCCACAGATACATGTCCAGTAGGTCCTGTCCTGATGGCAAACGGAAATGATTGGAATCTGAGTTGGCAACATCTAACACGGTCACACCCTGTTTTGTTCCAATGTATACCAATCCATGGAGATCATCAGAGAAAAGAGTATGAGCATCGTGATGGAGAATACTGGGGGATGTACCCTGATGAAGTGAGGTGACGAGTTCATTAGATGAACCCAATGGAACAGATTTGACGCCCGCAGTAACCCAATTACCGTCATCCAGATACACTTTGTATTCCTCTAGATTACTGAATGCCTCTCCAAGTTCAATCGTAGCACCAGATGTATCTGGTGAAATTATACCATCGCGATTCACATCCCAGCCATCAAGATCGTTGTCACGAATTGAATCACTACTATTTCGTGGATCTAGTTGGAAGTAAACCTCCCAGCCATCTTCGATTCCATCACCTTTCTGTGTTTGTCCAAGTGCTTGATTGCCCACCCATCGATAATAATCTGAATCATTTCGTAATGGATCTGTGCCTAACCAGCCATTATCACCTGTCGGCCGAGATTCTTCACCCACGCATGGATCGATGAGGAATTCAATGATTCCAGCACAACGTAATCCATCAAATTCAGTGGTCCAATTTTCTGGGCTACCGTAAGCATATTCTTCGGCATTGGTATAATATTCATGAGATTCAATCCAACCATCTCGATCAACGTCGAATCCATCACCACAACCTATTGTGAGGTCAGAACACCAATCGGAATCCAAACCACCATCTGAACTGTTTAAGGGATCGAAAACTGGACAGGTCCAAACATGGGTCTCATTACGGTAGCCAACCTGAGACATGCACATTGAAACCTCATAACCATCAGGTAAACCATCACCATCAGTATCGCTAACCCTAGGGTCGAGGAACCAACGCAACCCCGTCTCTGAGATATCAGGTGATTTTCCCGGTAAACCTGTGCGATTGTTCGTAAAACAAGAGTCGAGATCATAGGGCCAACAGAATTCCATCAATGCTGTTAATCCATCCATATCATGATCACTAGAATTGTCTGATCCATTCTGCCAATCTAATCCAACAATTGTCTTTGACCTATCGCCTAAATCGAGGTAAATCGATTCACTGAAAGCCTCTTCGTGCAAATCGGGCATACCGTCCTTATCGTGGTCAGTAATGGGTGGACCCTCACCAGTCGTATCCCCTGGGTGCACCGATTCCACTGGACTATTTGGTCGAATTTGACTGACGAATACCATCGAGCCAAGTATCAATAATGAGATGAGAAGTGCTGTTTGCTTACGACGCATGGTTCCACCTGTGGGTTATACCCACAGAGGCATCCCTACTCTTCTGCTTATCATGCTGATGGAGCGTCGTTCGGACAGAATCAGGTTTGAAATGAAATTAATTTATTGAATATCTTAACTTTTCGGCAGTTTAGAAAGGGTCCGAAAAACCACATGAAAATAGATTGTGAATCGCTTCATTCAAGGGGTGTCGAATGGCCGGTCTCATCTGGTAGGGATGGGACTAGAGATTACACACCTCGGTTCGGGCAGCCGCGGCAATGCTACGCTGCTGCAAACAGACGCATCCAAAGTGCTCATTGATTGTGGTTTCAGTGGTCGCCAAATGGAGCGAAGATTGGGCATGATTGGTGTCGCTCCAGAAGACATTGATGCGATCATGTTGAGTCATCATCATTCAGACCATGTTCAGGGTGCTAAAATTTTCAGTCGGCGATGGGGTGCAGAAATACATGCAAACTTCACCACATGTGCACGTCTAGGCCTTGACCCTGTCAATCAATGTCGAGTCTTTGAAGCACTCGACCGAGTACAAGTGACTTCTGATTTAGCCGTCCTTCCAGTTCCTGTACCCCATGATGATGCAGACAATGTTGGTTTCATCATCCATGGTGGGGGTAATTCTAGAGCTGCTGTAGTCACAGATTTGGGAGAACCTACAGATGAACTCCGTAGGCATTTGAAAGGATGTGAACACATCTCAATTGAAGCAAATTATGATGCCACAAGATTGGCAATGGGCCCCTATCCTGCACGCCTCAAAAGTCGAATCGCAGGCAGAGGGGGGCACCTTTCTAATCGGCAGACTGCGGACCTTTTGAACGAAATATTGACATCGGAAACTAAGAGTGTAGTCCTGTGCCATTTATCGGATAAAAATAATGCCCCACATTTGGCAGAAAGTGAAGTCCTATTCCAAAACGATGAGTGGGGTGGTGAATTGCGAATATCAGGACAATCCGGACCTGAATTTAGTCACTGGGTTGGACAGGCTGAAGCGGAAGTAATCTCGACACGACGATAAATCACCTCAGTATGAGGTGAATTGGAGAATGGCTAAGAATGCTCGGTGATTTGTCGGGGCATGCGCGAGGGCCGAGGGACGCTCCGAAGAGATGACGCGCGTGCTGTTTCAGAAATCATGGGCGTATCGATGCTATTGGCCATGGTGATCTCCACAATGGCTGGCGTCATCGTCCTCATGCAACCGTTTATGGAAGATTTGAATGACAACCGTGATTGGTCAGCAGCCAGTGTCGCTGCAAACCAATTCAGTGATCGTTTGAATGTGGCTGCAGAAGCACCAGAAGGTTCAGGAATTGTCACAAAGAGTCAACATCTTGCTGATACCATCCGCCCTCTCCGTTTAGCGGAGATTTGGTCAGTATCAGCTGATTTAGCAGGGAGTGATCGAGTAATTGTGACATTAGGTTCAAACGCTGTAAATGTGACATCTGTGAATGGTACTGCAACCGATGTTACGATAACGACATCAATGGGTCAAAACAATGGAACCCTTGATGATGGACAAGGCGAAATTGTCATTGGATTAGACCTCAGCAACTGGATTATAATCGATGTCCATGATACCAATGGAATTGTCATTCACAGGTGGATTCAGGTGCCCTTGGATGGCATCCAATTGAGAACGCCCCTCAATGAGGGCACGTTTCAAATCGACCTTGTGAATGGGGCCCGAATAGAGCAATTACCCAACAAACCGATTGATGTTAGAGTGTATCCACGCCTCAATCACGACCAGACCCTTGATGGGCAGTATAGAGTGAGTTTGGTACTTCTCAATACTCAAATGTCTGGATTGACAGATCACAGTATTGGCATGAGTTTGGAACTCATTAGTGGAGGAGTCGTTTCCTTTTTCGATGGTGATGCTCGAAATCTCAGAATCGTGACTGATTTTGCCGCCATAGATGGCAGAGAATCTCGCTATCTTCACGAGTGGACTGACGACTACGATATTCACCGAGCCATTGGTGAACTAGATGATTACAACGGATTTGGACCATATGGACGAGTATCTGGTGTTGAAGGGATGACCCTGCACCCCACGAATGCAATTATCCATCTTGATGTCATTATGCAGCAGGTGATTATCCAATGATGCGTAGAGAACGTGATGAAGATGCTGTGTCTGCAGCAATTGCAACCGTGTTACTATTCGCTGGAGTACTCTCCATCATATCAGGAATGTTGGTTGCAATTGTACCCGTGATTGATGAAATGCACGGAGCAGTTGAACGCGAAGCAATGGCGGGACAAATGTCTGACATGGCGATTGAAACGGAGAGGCTCAGTGAATCAGGCATCCCTGGCGATGTTGCTGAAATGACCATTCGCCCACATACTGGAAATCTTGAGTGGGATTTGTTGAAAGGAGGCTCGTGGTTCAGTGCAACCCATCAAGAAAATAGCATGTTCCGATTAGAGGGTGTTCTTGATTTGGATAATGAAATGAGATTTAGACATGGAGAACATCTTGTTGAGACGATTTGTTCAACTGATTTGCATGCATCTGTAGAATCAGCACACCATTATCGCATCCCAACATTCGATGGAGCGACTGTTACCGCAGCACCCTTGCACACACTCACATCCACCTTAGGCACACAAGGCATCACACTAGAGAATGGAGACATTGCAACAACCTCAATCTCATCCGATGGGATTTGGTCCTACAATCAAGGTTGGGATTCATCAGAGGATGTATGGTTGCATAGCCCAAATCCACTACAGGTTATACTTTGGCGAGGTGAGGGGGGAGCATTCATCGCTGAACCAGATCAAACCACACCAGGAACTGATGAAGGACGTACATGGACAGTCCCCCTGATTGCTGGGACTCATGGGCTACACATCATCTCTGATGACCCATTTACACTTGGTTGGGAGATGAATAGTGGAAGTGGAAGTGGAGTTTCAAATTCAATCTCATTGTCTCAATTCCCAGACGGAGAAGACAGTACTGGACATGTGTGGAATGGTGAAGTGACTGCGAATGCTGTTGAGCGACTGACTGTACACACGTCATCAGATGCCCGCTTGGTTGTACATTCAGGCGAATCTGCAAACCTCGACGGAGATGGACCTGGAGCCATCCCTTGGCCTGACCGCGGAGGTGCATGGACTGGAACACACTTCCTTCCACCAGCAATGGATGGTTCACTCATCTTACACAATCCGAATACTGCTTCAACAACAGTTAGCATTGGTGGACTTTACCATTCAATTGGCGGCTTGACCAGTTTGCGAATCCAATGGTCCGCACTTAACCCATCTTGGGTTCAATCTGCAGACTCCATTTCAGTAGAGTGGGTCCTAGATGACCAAACTGTTGGAAATTCCGCTACACATTCCATTGGATGGAGACCAGGGAGTCTAAGCCTCATGCCTGCAACTGACACTGCTCGAAGTACTGGTCAATCATGGACATTTGAAGCACCTACCAACGGTGGTTCAAGTACGAGTCCTACTGTGGGCGATGTCAAATTTATTCTACAGCCTGCTGCGCCAACAGCTTCTTGGTCAACAGGCGCAGATATGTCTGACCCGCTAAACGAAAGCAATGGGTATCTACCACATTCTGATGCCCAAAGAACATTGACATTGGCCTCTACTCACACAGGAACATTTCCATTAGATGCAACCAATGGTCCGATACGAACATGGGTTGCTGCTGGTGCTGATGGTGCAACCCCCGTAGTTGAGGATGGATTTGATCGGTGTGTGAATGTCGATATGCGTGCAACAGGATGGATATCGGCAAATCTACCGTGGACCCCTGTTAGCAATTGGAACGAGATGGATGTGAGAAATGCTTGGCAAGATGGGACTCATTTCTTTGGATTGGAAATGACAATCCGTGGTAATGTAGGAGATGAATCCCACACTACACTTGGAACAGCATGGGCACTACATTTGCCTCGCTTATCTTACACATTCGATTCCAGTGTTGCCGATTTAGAAATTATCACACAAGGAGGATTTGTGGGGACAAATCACCCAGAGTACAGACCAGATGTATTGGTCGAACCAACCTCACGTGAAGGGCCAGGGCCCCGATTGGCCGTGACAATCCCAGTGATATTACCGACCATTGATTCCATTGGTGGCTCAACCGAATTGTCACTTGAACTTTCATTGGAATCCAGAGATCAGTTATCCTCCATGACTGCCTATCAAATTCGACGAGGATGGGATGGACCATATGCAATTGCAATTGCCACTGAAGCCACGACTGAAGCCGAGTTATCAGCAGACTGGATTGCATTCCCTGGACAATTAGACATGCTCAATGATTTTGTTGGCTGGGTCCAAACAACACCTTCCATGCCAGAGGTTGTATACCATTCAGGAGGAGAACCGGTATTGTTCAACATACAAGTTGCTGGTTTGTCAAGTCACACATCAAGAGGTGAAATGACATGATGCTCGATACGAAGTTGCGTCGAGATGAAGCCGCGGCTGCCACAGAATTAGGATACGTGTTCACATTCCTGCTAGGACTCATGTTCCTATCGAGTTTCTCAATTTGGGTATGGGATCTAGAAGTTGCCACACAGGATCGGTGGACAAAAGAAGCCCTTGAAGAAAATCTATTCTCAGTTTGTGCGGCCATTGAACGTGCTGATGAGGCCGCCAGACTAGATTCTGATGCCCGTTACGCAGAACCTATCGATCTCCATCTATCAACTGCCGCAGGATTAGATTTGAAAATGTGGCTGACCGATGATGCACTCCATCTAAGCGATGCTGACAATTATTACCAGACAAGTCAAGCAATTTCTGCCGCTGCAAGTACGACCCATTCCGGAACAATCGAATTAGCAGGCGTTCAAACCATCTGGGTAGTCCTTGATGAAGGTGAAGTCAAAATTCAGGTCCAACAACCAGGATTCTGATTAGCGTCCCATAATTGCCCTGTGCATCTGTCCCTGAACCTCACGCATACGCTCACTGGCTCCCAATTCACGGAAAACTGTGAGAGCACGTTGTAAGTAATTCATCCGCTCAGCCTTCTCAGGAGCAGCCTCACCAAGTCGGGCGAGCAATTCACCAATGAGTGGACGGAAATCGTTCGCTTCAGCGATTACCAACCCGTCCAGATAATGCTCGACTGCATCATCTGCTCGTCCAGCATCTGCCAGCGCTTCCCCGAGGAGGATCTTTACCTCAACTGCTGAGCGTTGGTCCGTTTCTTCCGCCATTTGTTCTAGAGCCTCTGAATAGTGGTGCAATGCCAAATCAGGATCACCAGTTCGAGCATAGAATCGTCCGAGAACAGCACGTGAACGTGCATGTAGGCTCAAATTATCACTGGCTTCAGTCTCATCAAACGAACTCATCGCATGCTCTCTAGCACGATCAATCTCACCCATCTCCAAAAGAGCTGAAGCCAACTTAATTCGGACTTCAATTAGAGCAGGGTCATCTTCTGCTTCCAAAAGTTCCTCGACATTGCCATACACTTCTAGTGCGCGTTTAGTGTCCTTTTGAAGTCTGAAAATATAACCCATATTTGTATAACTTCGAGCCGCACCTTGAGCATCACCAATTTTGATGAAAATCTCCAATGCATCACGATGCAAGGTTAGAGCATGATCATGTTGTCCTCTTTGGACCGCTAAATCTGCTTTGCTAGATAATAGACGGCCTTCCATATCTAGCATCTTATGTTTCTGAACGATGGGAATCGCTGAATCATATTCCTCTTCGGCTTCATTCCAGCGACCCTGTAATGATAGGATGTCTCCTCGAATTTCAAGAATATTCGCCCAAACAATCGGATCGAAATCAGAATCGACTAAATCATTTAACAACGAAAATAATTCCATATGTCCTGCCCTCACAAGGCCACGACCATACTCATTGAGAACGCCAGATAGGGATTCGATATCCTCTGAATTCACAAGATGATAGATGTACTCAAGTTGTTGTTCAGGGGTATCACAACGAGTTCGGTACCACTGACATGCTGCAGTATGCAACCTTGATGCCGTTTGAGTATCAATCGTTCTCAACAAAAATTCACGCACCAAATCGTGAACATCATAATTTTCGCTATCTGCTTGTCTTGCCAATCCCTTCTCTACCAAATTATCCAATAGGTCCGTTTCGACTTCATGATTAGACAATGCATCCAATGGCATTGGTTCACGATAGATGGCAATTGCGCCAAGTACACCTTTCTCTGCGCCAGATAATCGACTGAAAATTTCCTCTTCGACGAAAACTTCCAACGTGTCGTGGAAGGTACTTCCAACTGAACCACGGTTAATCAGTTGCAAAATCAGGGGGTGGCCTCTTGACAATGTATAGATGTGTAAGAATGCTGAAACTTCGATATCTGGCATACTTGTCAGTAAACTTCGACTAGCAGTTTGATCAAGACCTTCGATGGGTAAAATCAGTGCTGAAATATTTCCGTCAGCGTCTTTGAGAGGGACGACGGCTCGGTACGAACGGCTGAAAAGAACCAATCCACATTCTTGCATATCTGTCATCCGTAGAGACAAGCCACGAATAATCGCATACAACACCTCATCATTCACTTTGTGAAGGTCATCGATGACAATCAATGCCGAGACTTCCTCAAGTGCACCTACAATGATGTTGACTGCCACGGCAGGGAGCGGTACAGGAGTGGCCTGAATGTAATCGGTGAGGTCATCGTCACCAATGGTGGATAACCACTCAGCTGTGGCTTCAAGGAAGGCACGACTACCCTCCCAATCTTGACAGCGATGATAGAGTAGATTTCGGCGATGAGTATACTGTCCTACAATCTTCCCGGCAAGAGCGGTTTTTCCAATTCCAGCAATTCCAGGTAGTAGTAAACATGTGGAGCGAGCATCCAACAAACTGCAAATGTTCTCCATTTCTGTTTCTCTACCAAAAAATGAACGCGTGCGGGGCAAATCACCCAATGATGTAACCAATTGTTTCTCAACGTGTTTGTCAAGATCTCTCTGAATTAATTCTTCATTGAGGGTACGCAAATCGAGCATTCCATTGTCATCCAAATATCGTAACACATCCACGGCTCGCAACGGGAAAGATGCGATTTCAATTGAACCGGCTAAATCAGTCGTGTGCGTGGCGCCATTCGTATCCACCAAACGGACAGGGTGTGAGGACAGGGTCTTCCATGTCTCCTCGGCCTGAACCATTCCTGAATCTGTGAGAAAGTAGGCTTTCCGCTTTCGACTCACGCCAGCGACGTGTGCTTGACGCTCGATGAGATGATTCGCATCCTTGAGGCCTGCAATCGCCCGAGGAACGTTACTACGTGCAATGGCGACGGCATTTGCGATTCCCATTTGCGAAAGAGCGAAGGGGACCTCTACTGAGTCGGTATAATCAGCATAATCCCTCAAATGGAGCATGATTCGCTCTTGGACTCCGGGTCTCGGATGAGTCATGCAATTCAACTCCAAGTGTATTTGTGTCTCTTTTCATCTTTAATCTGACGTGAGAAGGCCCGGCCTGACCCAAGGTCAGGCCAGTGCCCAATCACTGGTTATCTGGCACCCACTTATTCTGCTCTGCATCCCACTTCCAACCAGGGTATCCCTGGACTGCGGCGGGTTGCGCTGCAGCGGGTTGTGCAACTGGAGCAGCGGCGGCAGCGGTTCCTGCTGCAGCACCAACTTCTGCGGCTGCCTGGCCTTGTTTAGCCCAAGCATAAGGGTCGACTTCAACCTCGTCCTCGTCTAAATCGTCCTCATCATATTCTTCAAATTCAACGAAGAAGAACACGAATACTCCACCTAATATGGCAACGGCTACGATTCCAAGAACAATCCACACAATCGTCATCAGTAATCCTGAACCGCTATCTGATCCACCTCCAACGTTGATGAACGAATCTGGAGTTGTTGGCTGATCTACTCCTCCGTAAACGAATTGGATGGTATTATCTCCCTTCTCAAGACGATTGCCTGGAACATCTAATTCCCATAGGCCATCACTATCAACAATTGTTGATGAGATTCTCAAACCGCCTGCAGTTTCTGCGACAACAGTCTTTCCTGGTTGTCCCATTCCAGCGAATTGCAAAGTTTCAGAGCGTGAAATGTCACGGCAAGGGGGAACGACCTGCGTGACTTGTGGGTCCGTATCAGGAACGTCCTCAACTACACCCACACAAGATGATGAGAAGACAACTCCGACTACATCGAAGTCCATGGGCAACGAATAAGCGCGGCTACCATAGGGATCTTGAGCTACAAACACAACCCCCTCTAGGGACCAATCTTCCAAATTAGGGCTATGATATGACATCGATAGTGGATTGTAATTGGCCACACCGTTTGCGTTAATTGTAATCACATCATAATACAAATCATCTTCAAACTTGTTTTCATCATCAAGGACGTAGTACAGCATTGAATCGTCATCTGCATCTGAGAAATACTGAGAGAGATCGAAATCTACACCGTCACCACAGCGCTCATCGGATTGAGACTGCTCCTCACAGAATACTCTGATACTGTTAGGCCAGGTATCACTTTCAAAGGTTGGAATGTTGTTGTCTTGATTTGGTGGATTATCAATGATAATCTCCGCTTCTGCAGCCTCACTGTACTGGAATCCGTCGAATGAACGTGCTTGCACGATATAGTGGTAATTGTGTACCAAAAATTGTGTATCCCATTCAACTTGCCATGCACCGTTTGCTTGAATATCAGTCACAATGGAGTGCGAACCTGATGGTAATTCAAGGAATCCTGCTTGTGGGTCAAGAATCGTGATCTCGACCTTGGTCACCGTTCCATCAGTATCCCTAGCAACACCCTGAATCAGAGTGTCTTCTGCGGCTTCAATGGTTTGACCATCGAATGGAGTGATTAACTGAATCACTGGCCAAGCATTCTCATTGTCAATATTGAGCGTTAATTCCACAGGCGTACACTCATCAACTGCGAACGAACAGAATGCAGAATCGTTTGCCCAGACACTAACGTCGTATGCACCTGATGGCAAATGGCCAACTGACCAATCTGCTGACCAAGTCATACCACCTGGCTTGTGGAATAGATTGTAATATCCATCCGGGCCATTGACTTCAAACCAAATACGTTGGATATCACTTCCAAAGATTCCGTTGTATGAATCGCTTGCACGACCAGTAAAGTGTACGTACCCATCATCGATGAGTGTTTCATCTGCTGGTCCATCAACCCATACCGTAGGCGGCTCAGTGTTGAGTTTGATTGTACGTGTGATAATCGAAGAATACTCAATGCCATCATAAGAACGGAATTCAAAGGTGTAGTCTCCTTCTGGTTGATCGCTCATATCAAACTCAAAGTACCAGTTTCGGAATGGATGATTGTTGTAGGATACTTCACCACCCGAACCACTGTGATCCACAGCCAATCGCATATCAATCCAATCACTTGTGAATGGATCTTTAACCTGAATTTGTTCAACCACACCTTGTTGGTCCCATTGGGCCAATTGGTTGCGTTCTTGCAAACTCATTCCATCATGACCATAGATTCCAGCCCAAACACCATCATGGGCACTACCAGTGAAGTTCACTGCACGCTTGAAAGAATGGCCATCTCCCTGTAATACTGTGAGACTGGGGCCCATATTCTCAAGTGAAATGATTTCTGAAAGAACACCAGTTTGACTTGTCATTGTCATACTATATCTCTTGTAACCCTTACCAAACTTGTAAGCTGACACATAGTACAATGACATCTCTCGAGTAGAAGAACCACCTTGGCAATCTGGATCATCTTCATCCCAAAGAAGGTCGCCATCGTTATCCATCCCGTCACTGCATGAATTCTCTCCAGGATCATCAGCATGGCGATCCGGATTGATGCCGCCAGGTCCACCTCCAGTCATATCCAGATGGAAATCACTGGCCATAGACACTTCAGGCGTCCATCCCTGTGCATCTGTAGTCAACGAATAGAGATCATTACCACGAGCATCCTCAATCAGTACTGTAGCATCACTCACACGCACACCAGATACGACGGCTCTAAATTTGACAATCTCAGCCTTTCTAATCTGTACGGCCCACTTAATTGGGGACGTGTCGATGTAAATATTGGAGGTGTCAACATTCGTCAAATTTGCAAATGTGAAGACGGTTGAATTGTTGTTCAACGACATGGTCAATGGGAACTCTTGAGGAGGCCAAACACTGCAAGTTGGCAGTAAGACTTGTCCGACCCAATTACTCCAACCGTTTGCTTCTGCATCGGGCCAAGCCAATTTCACAGGATTGGTCGTATTGGATGCAGCACTCGGAATGGGGATATTTTCAGACTGAACGGTTACACTACTCTTGGTAATGTTGTAGGTTTGACCGACATTTTGCCAACGATTCATCGAAAAGAATGCTAGTGAACCATATTCGGCTTGACCTGCATAATTGGTATCATGATTGATGATGATTGCACCGGTTCCAGATGCATTGATGTCGTTGTCACGAACATCCATAATCGAACCAATGGCTCGAATTCCATCTCCATCACCGCCTGCTGTAATGTCATTGTCAATCAGTGTCAATGATGTACGGAATGCGTGTACTGCTGGACATGGGAAATCACCCCCCCATGCCTTTACACTGGAACAACTACCACCTTCTCCCTCGATGATTGAATCGTGAATGTACATTCGATTTTTGGTAGGGTAAGGTACTGACCAGCCACTGTCACCATAGTGATATTCACCAGCAACGATGGGTTCCTTGGCAATTCCAGTAATTGTGACACCCTCTACGATGACATCACTTTCACCGATTGACCAAATGCCGTTCCAACCACCAATATCTGTAATTGATCCACCATTAATTGTGACGATACTATCTGAAATTTGAATGCCGGAACCATCGCTAGCGCCAGTAATGTCGTTATTGTTGAAATCAACCCATGCACGGTTGAATGCAGTGAGAGGTGATCGCTCCTCTGTTGTGACCGTGTTTCCTTCAACGACCAATTTGTAATCGGTAACGCCAACCTTTCGCTTGTTGTTCACGTCAATTCCATTACAGGTCGTCGTGATCGTGGCGTTACTAACTGTACCTGCAGTGTCATCAAAACGCATTCCGAAATCACCAGAACTGATACTTACGCCCGATACATCGACGAATGACTTCTCTGCCCACAGTACGTGTCGTCCGTCATCGTTCTGACCACAGCCCTTGTCAGTGCCCGTAAATGTTGCACTTAGAATTGTAAAGGGGTTGAGGGCACTTCCTGCCCCATAGGCCTGAATGGCAGAACCAACCAAACTGGTATCATCATCACCTGTGACGAATTCTCCGCCCAGAATCGTAGGACTGGCCAAGTCAAGAACGAGTAAACTACTGGTATTGACACCTTCGAACTCCATGTCCGTCATTACCGGACTTGCTCCATCCAATACGATGGCGCCGTATTTGACCTCGGAAATATCGGTCACCCAACGTGGAATTCCATATGCATTGGTGATTTTAACATTGTTTAATTTGGTATAGCCGATATCAACAGTGTTTCGAAAAAGAATACCTTCATTGCATGACGGGTCTCGATTCCAATGATTGTTGTCATAGATTCCATAACAACTACCGTATGCTTGCGAATCAACAGGATCTTGCCAAGTAAACGTAACTTGATTGGCAGCACTACCCATACCATTGGCACCACAAGCAACATCGGCAGCACACAATGCTCCACGAACGTCAATGATGGTCCCATTCGGAATGGTTACCGTTGTTCCAGGTTGAACGATTAATTTCGCACCAGCGGCGATAATCACGTCACCAGTCAATGTGTGCGATCCTGACCAAACTTCGGTTCCAGAAATGGTACCAGTTGAAGTATCGTTAGCTGCAGTAGCCATTGGCATCATTCCAATCAATCCGACCATGACGCTGGTGAGCATCAATGCAGACAAAAACAGGCTCTTTTTTCGATGGGTCTCTTCCATGGGTTTCACTCCAAGTTGTAACCATGCGACAGGTGCAAGGGCTATAACAGCCACGTCGCCGCGGCAGCCCGTTTTCAGCCATAAAAATATCAAAATATAAAATTAGTATCAAAATTTAATATCATATTCTGCTTTAAGTATCGCCACGAATTGCAATTTCATCGGCTACAGCGACCTCCCATGCGGATGCATCTAGCATGCCGTACCCGTATTTTGGATGATGTTGACCATTCTGGATTGTACTTGGACGACATGAATCAGCTAGCGCTCGTTTTACCAAGTCGATGTCATCACGATCCATATTCAATCCATTTCGAGTCAAAGCATCTCCGTGCCTCTCCAATATCAATGCTAAGGCTCCAGTCACGAACACGGTAGAATCACTGGTGCCAGTACTGACGGAATAGGGGACTGCAAGATCAGGATTAGATGTTGATACAATGCCGACCCCGGGAGCGGAAACTTCTGGCTTCTGATGTGGGTAGATACGAGTTTCACCATCTGTGCCTTCAGTCAATGAGCCGATTGCAGTTTGATTCCACAAATTTTCATTTGCATCGACAGCCCCCACAGCAATGACACCGTCGACATTCGCTGGAATCGAGACATCGATGACATCACTGTCCGTCCCACCTGAATTGCCTGCTGCTGCGACGACAAATATGCCGTGATCCAATGCATTACTCACCGCACTTGCTGTTTGTGAGCCCAGAGGGTTGTCGCGATTGGGGTCCCCACCCAAAGACAGGCTGATGATATCTGCATCCATATCTTGCCAACACCACGAAATGGCTTGGGCGACTGAGGATTCAGATTGAGTCTGGCCATCTTCACCTAGTGCTGCTGCAATAATCAGGCCCACACTCGGTGCAGCTCCAGTGAATGTACTACCTTTTGCAACCAAAATTCCAGCCATCATCGTACCATGGAGATCGTTTCCATAATCCTTAGGCGAATTGGAACCGGAAATGAAATCTTTGAATCCCAACAAATTGACCTCACTAAAATCAGGGTGAGAAATTTCTATTCCCGTATCGACAATGCAAACGTTGACGCCCTCTCCTGTCAAGGAGAAATCAGCCTTCAATGAACGAATGTTCGTATCCTCATAAGCCCACTTTGAATCCGGGGTCAACGCATCAGCGAAGTATGTGACAACCGTAGGATAGGCGAGCATCAAGCCTGCGATGAATGCCATCACGACCAACATACCCCATGGTCGCGGTGGATTATTGCGAATGGTTTCAGATGTTGCTTGACGCCATGCTTCGGCCTGGCTAGCACTGGCACCGTATGCTTCAGGCGGATATCCTGGTGCATCAGGGTCAATGGCAGTCAGCATCCTCGGATCTTCTGGTTCTGGAAGATACTCTAGGTGCCGATAGGGTCCAGTAGACATCTTGCTCACCCTCCGGGTATCGAATGGGGTTCATGTTCCCTTCGTGCGCTAAACGCACTCCAGCAGTACCTGTAAGGTACTGATGTGTGATTCAATCAGAATGGCTGAGCACCACGTCGTCCTGTAAACTTCCACAACATGTACATCAGGCCAAAGAACATCACTGCGACGAGAATGCCGAGCCAATAACTGGCATTTTCAGGCGCCTTCTTCTGGATGTTAACCTGGAAGATTTCATCGTCCGGTTGATCTGCTACTTGATACCCTGTTGTGTTGATGTGAAGGGTGAAATCATTTGATCCTGGTTCATATGGTGTCGTATCAACTGAAATCTCAAACGGTATAACTTCACCACTTGGGATTGGAGCACTTGATACTCCAACGACAGAACCACTAGCATTGAGGATTTCAACGGTCACGATATCAGCATCGACAATTCCAGTATTCTCCACATTGACGAAGAAAACGTTGACTTGATCTGCAATTGCGAATCCAGACTTGGATTGTCCAATAACACCGAAATCAGTGATTGCAAGGTCAGGCAAAGCTGTCTTGATGGTTACCTCAAATGGAGTGTATGACGTATTGTCATCACTTGTCACCGTAACCCATACGCTAAATTCCACATCGGGTGAATCGGTAGGTGCGTGGATGTTCAACGAATACGGTTGTGTCTCACCAGGCCCGACAGGTACAGCCATTGCACCCTGAATACCCCATCCTTCTAACTCAGGATTGTCATCATTCCAAGAGATGTCGAATTGATACAAATCATCTCCATTTCCAGTGTTAACGATGTCAAACGAATACGTTTCGTCAGTTCCGGGTGTAACGCCCACAATGGCATCATCTGGAACTTCACTTTGGAAATTGTATCGTTGAGGTACGCTAAAGATTAGTTCGTACTCACTGTATGAACCATCATCATGGGCCATTTTCAGTAGAAGTGAGTGGCCCGTCGAATATGATTGAGCTGTCGACATATTCGCTGGAATGACTCTCAACACAATGGTATCATTCATTATATTGTCCAATCCCAGTTGATATTCACGCGTGAGTTCCCATTGCTCAACACCAGTTTCATTGGTACCATTCCAAATTTCGACAGTCCAGAAGGATGCATCGGCTCCATTCATTACCACTGTCAAATCATACGAGTCCATGCCTTCATTACCTTCGTAAGCAACATCGACTGGAACAGTGGCGACAAGATATTCATTATCATCACCTTCAATGATTGTGAATACATCGTTGTCGTTCGATTCCTGTGTCACATTGACGAATCCTTCACCTACACTGAATGAAAGCGAGTGGTCAAGACGACGATTGAAGGACACAATATGATCTGGTGATTCAACACCACCACCGACAACTTCTGCTGAAAGTCCACCATCATACGACATCTCTGTTTCTCTTTCAAGTGTGGTAAATGAGCCATCGACAGTATAATCACCAGCAGGTAATAGCAGCGATAATTCACCATTCGAATCAACGGTTGCATTCCATCGCATGGTCAATCCATTGGCCAATATGAGTTCAGATGAGCTGGTAATCAATTCAGTTTCAGCCAGTGTGTGTTCTGTCCCATCGAAATCAAACCAAGATGTGCCAATATTCAGGACGCTAGCCGTGGACAAGGTCACGTTTGCTTGGCCTCCTTCTGCAACCTCTGCATCAAGGAGAGTCATTGCAGCGAAGCGACCTTCTGTACCGTTGTATGTCACATGCATAATCCAGTTACCTGGTTCGATATCTGCAGTCCACGTTCCATCCCAGGTGCCGTTATCGAGTACCTTGGTCGGATACTGAGACTGACGAGAAAGACCAGATTCTGGGATCAGGGTGATATTGACATCGTCTGCAATCAAGTGCCACTCACTTGGCAAACTGTGCGAAATCATGCCTCCAACTGTTACAATTCCTGGAATCAGTTCAAGATCTGATGTATTGACTGCATAATCAACTGCGATTGTGGTTGAACCTGGTGAATAACCAGACTTGTTAGCAACCACTGTGTAGTTGTCATTCACGGGTACAAATGCACGCCATGTGCCCATCATATCAGTAACCAAGTCAACGGGTCCATACTGTGTACCATTGACAGTTACGTTTGCATCTGCGATTCCTTCACCTACATTCCATGCATCATCGTCGTTAAGATCCCAAAATAGATTTCCTGCAATTTCAACCCACTTTGATAATGTCAAATTGGTGTCAGGGTTTGCTGAACCTGCACCAACAGTGAGAGTATAGTTTTCCAACACCCATCGTAGATTGTTATCGGTACGATTGAGACTGAGGGTCCATGTTCCTTCCATGAGATCTCCACTAATCACGCCGTCCTCATCACTTGGTCCAAGCGTGATTTCTCCGAGTGTGTCACTGGTTGCAATCACTGAGAAGCCGTTTAGAGTTTCATTACTACCTTCTTCAATGAGTGTGAGGTTGAAATGTGCAGTCTCCACGGTTTGCCAGACAATACCGGTCTGAGCTGAATCGATGAGGATGTGCCCACGGAATTCTTGCATTGGGTCGTCATTCTCATCGTTACCATCATCTTGGATGAAAGCATCGACGACAACAATCCAATCACCTTCAGCAAGATAATCAACAATCGTTCCATTCTCATCTGTCAATACTGAGAATTGTCGAATCCCATCAGCCTCTTCAAACTTGACAGACCAATTTTCCAGAGGTTCACCAATTTCATTGAGTAGAGTTGCTGAAGTATGCCATTGTGGAACAAATCCTACATCGACATCCATTGACACGTTCCCAATTGGGACATTGAAGCGATTGTCACCGTTTGCACCCGGAGATTCATCACCATCCTCAAGCACTGAAATGAGTGTGTTGAATGGTGTTGCATTTGCTTCATCTCGTGGATCAATTCCTGTCATTTCAAATATCCAATTTCCAACTTCTAGTTCAAGTAGAATCGAATTTGTGACATTGTTCCAGCAGTTCATAGTCGCGCCTGGATCACATGTATCGTTCGCACTGATGTTGATGGAAGAACTCGCATCAAAGGCACTGGTTGGATGAAGTGTGAAATCAACTCGTTGCGTTGTTCCATTGCTAATGTTGCCATCCATTTCATGATCAATGAATGGACTCACTGTAACCAGAACATGTTCAGGTGATGCAATCATCTTGAGAGTATTATTGTCACCAATCGCTTGATGGTCGATTGTTGCCACATTCAACGTTGGTTCATTAATTGAATAAGTCCAATTTGAGGTCCCATTCTCTGTAGGTTGAATCACGTGTGATGAGAAACGTCCGTTGGAATCAACAGGCCATTGCCACGTTACACCGGTTTCGTGATGGTATGCCTCAAGTAAGAACATGTAATTTCCATATCCTGGTACTTGAGCATCGTAATATACACCCTCGCGATACAAGAACAAATCACCATCTGCTCCAAATGTAGATTGAGGCATCATTACCCCGTCATTAGGCAAGTCTTCTTCTCCAACAATGAAGTGATGACCGACCATTCGATCACCCACGACTACATGCACAGTTAGATTGACTTCTGCACCAACGGGCAATTGGAATGAGAAGTTACCATCATCATCTGTCATAGTATCCTCTGCAATTCCGCCCCATTGAGCTACAACCATCTGATTCTTGTGTGGTTCAAGATCACCTAGTTTGTCATTTGGCTCATACATCACTGAACCATTAACCCATTCTGATTGAACGAATTGTAGAATCATTCCTTCAAGATCCGCATCAACAATCTCAACTTCCTCGTACAAAATCTGATCTTCATCTAATGTACCGGTAGCAACCCATTCTCCGATTGCCAACTCGACATTGTAGGAACCATTGCCGTTATCTCGGGCATCAATTCCAATGCCTGCAAACATATTGACGAATGTGACATTCTCTCCTTCAAGTGGTTGACCAGTGGAATCAATTAATGTGAAATCGATGTCATACATTGGAGGGATATTATCGACATTGTCTGCAGTAATATTCTCACCAGTGTCAGGAGTGACTCGAATGAGATTTGAACGATATTCATCATACCCGTCTTCATCCGCGTCCATGACAAGGAAGTATTCACCTTGCAATACTGGACCGATTCCGAATGAACCTTCTTCATCAGTTTCAAAGTAACATGGAGCCCATACAACCTCGCCACAGGACTCATTGACATCTGCTTCAAGATCGTTGGCAGAGATTATCTCCATTCGACCGGTGACAATCTCTCCACTCATGAGTTTAGCATCGCCTTGAATCCAAGTACCTGGTAATTTGAGTTCAATGTCCTTGACAGGATCCAAAGGAATCTCAAGAGGCATTGGAAGGACTACTTCCTCACCATTGTCAAACAACACAGCAACGTGATAAGTTCCCGGAATCGCATCAACAAGATGGAATGAACCTGGCTTGACCATCTCACCACTGAATTGTCCTGTACCTTGGAAAACACCGGTACCATTGATTGTTCCATAAGTGGTCAAGTTGGTATCAGATGTGTCGACTTCAAAGTAACCAGCTCCAATGATGGTCTCTCGGTAAAGAGACGAGATGAATGAGGCAGTTTCATTGGCAGTGAATCTGCCTGAGATGCCCTCAACCATTCCATCGATCATGAACGTGTTTGTGATGTTAGAATCAGGCAAACAATAGGTTGCGTTTTCTGCCATCGTATTATTGACACATGGAGGTGCAGGGTCACCATCAATTGAACCGACGAGAATTCCACGACCTGCGACTGTACCTTCACCAGTGAAGGAATGATCATGAAGAATCATGCGGGTATAACTTCCTGTGAAATCAGTGGCAGTAACCACTCCCTCTGACATCATTGTACCAGGACCGGTGAATGTAACTTCACCAGTTGCAGATGGACCGTATTCACGCTCACCCTCAACTTCACCAACAGACGTTGTGATGTGGTATGCATCTTGACGAGACATATCCCAAATGTTTGAGATTCTCAAATCCATATTCGCAAGAGGTTGGTCTCCGAATTCACCTTCACCTTCCCAATTGACGGTACCAGAAGCACCACTCGCATCGATTTCAATGGATGCTGTCAGAACAGAGGCACCATTTGAATGACCATCTACACCGTTGACATGAACAGTGGTCTCGCCCAACCAAGTTGAACCAGATACATTGCCAAGAATTCCAGTGATTGGATTCACTTGACGCTCTTCATTTTCATCAGTCACCATGTCGATGAGCCATGCTTGTGCTGATTGACCTTGGTCAGCTACAGATGAACGCATTTCATCACGAGCAATGTCCAGATTAGATTCACCCATGAATGCAGAAATTCGTATTCGACCAGAGGGTACTCGGATGCTGAAATGACCTTCATCATCTGCGTTGGCTGTGGCAATTGGAACCCAATAGGTTCGTGAATCAAAATCTTCCACATCTTCACCACTAAACGCATCACGCTCAATGAGTAGTTTTGCGTTAGGAACGGTTCCAATTTCACCTAGTACGACGTCACCTTCGATGGTAGCGCCCGAATAATATTTCAGAATCTTAACACCAGTATTGGCATCACCAAGACCTAGGTCTTCTCCAGAATTATACCAATTGGCAATCACGAAATGATTCATCATTGCACCCGGAAGTGGCCGAGCGAACATGAGAGGCGTGTTTGGAGTACCGTATGCATAGCTACTCAGATGTTGAGCAGGTTGTGCAGATGTGCGGTCTTCAGCCGAAATATCCAGGCCCAATTGAGTACTACCGTAACCAATGTAACTTCGTGCAATCATGGTGTCAAAGAATGATGGTTGATGTTCAACAAGAACATCGACCAACTCAATCATATCTGTTCCAGTACCGGATTGGGCGGTCAGAATATCATTCATGTACGCTTCTTCAAACTCCGCACCAGTCATCGCTTGCTCTGGTTGAGCACCACGCTTTGTAATGTAAATCGATTCAAGATATTGGTCAGGATCAAGTCCACTCAACGTGGTAGGTGCATAGAAAATTCCGGTAGGGTTACCATAATGCAAATTTTGATCATCATACTGATATCCACCAATCGGGTATAGGCGATTGTCTACAGCGAAATATCTGATGTCGTGATTACGGACAACAGTTTCACCAGGTCCACCATCATAAGTTGCGACTTCATACTCGATGGAAGTCAATCCATGATAGATGTCTACCAACTCAGGCATGGTGAACACAGTCATGAGGAAATCGCGGGTGAAAGCATAGCGTGCATTTTGCCTGTGCAATGATGTGGATACATCATCGAAATCATCGACAAGGTCACTGGTGTACCAATAATCTCCGATGATATAGTGCGTAGCAGCAGCACTGAATCCATCTTCACCCCAATTGATATTACTTTCAATATCAAAGTGAGTCTTTGCATCATTCAAAGAAGTATATTCTCCAAAGAATTCACCGTCTTCGTAAAGACGGAACGTAGTGTTCTCTTCCAAGGTACCATCACTCTGCATCAAATGTCCTTCTGCAAGAACGACATCGTCTGCTGAACCAATGACTGTGAAAGCACGATCAGCAACCGCTTGCCCGTTAGGCAACTTGCTGATTGCGACCCATTCATCCCATGTGTCAGTGGACATTTGTTGCATCATTACATTGTGGAATGCAGGTGTGAAACGCTCACCATCTTCATCCAGTGGATCATTCGTTACTTCGTAACGCATGTCTCCTTCTGCAAGGGTTGCAATGTAGAGTGCAAGTGTATCGTGTTCACCGCCGGCCAGCAACATGTTTCCAGCCGCAGGAATTCCAGACTGGAAGTTGTCAGCAACGGTCGGGTGTTGACCTTGAGCAAGTGCTTGGAATCCATAATCCCACCAAGATACGAAGGCGGGTCGTTCTGTAAACGACTCATCAGCATCTTGCTGCTCTAACCATTCGTAGGCCTGATTCCATGAACGCCCATTGAAACCGGGACCGAATGTTCCCATGTACCAACATTGTCCTTGACAAGTCGCAGCCTCATCATCATCGATTCCGTAATCCATGTATGGAGATCCATCAAATACTGACCAACCCAACAAATCCTTTCTCAAAATGTCAGGCATGATATCATGAATGGTTGCATCAACTTGTTTTGCACTCGTTTCACTTCGTGGAATACCAGAATCCAACCCATAAATGGCGTGTTGACTGAATAACATCAGAAGTACTAGCATGACTGCAGGTACACCTGGATGCTTTCGACTTGCTCCAAGTGTTGAACTGAATCTAGCCCTTGAACCAGACGATCCTAATCGACGCCATGTCTTGGCGTATTCCTTGGCACCACCAACGCGCCACAAGCCACCAATGGCTGAAGCGCCCATAATTGCCATGGCAGGTGTTGCGTTGAACATGAATCGGCCAGCGGACCAAGCCATGTACGATGCGACAAGAATCCAAACAGACAAAACGATCTCTGGTTGCTTTCGATGTCTCACACCACGCCATAAACATACGAAGCCCATTCCCAATGAAAGCAAGAAGACTAGGGGTCCGAAGTTTGCAAACAGTTGTCCACGACTTGGTGCCTGTGCCTCAGCAATGGTGCCGAAAATCTTGTTCTTAGAGAAGTAGAATCCACCAGTAAAGAGAATGTCCCAACCGTTGTAGATTTCAAGCACCTGCAAGAGGTATAGTGTCCCCAATACGAAGGTAAGAACACCGCCACCCATGACGAGTACCATCAACCAAGGTTTGTCACGGAATGATGTGACAACCCAGCCGTTAATCACCGTGAAGCCTAGAATGTAGAACATCGGTTGGAAACCGCTAGCATCCCATAGTAGGTTCAATTGCAGATTTCCATAGAATGGCAATGGCAACAAGAATGCTGTAATCATCATCACGATGGCTGCTGAAGTCAGTGGCATACTGTCTCGACGTCTGAGAAGATTGAGTGCCGTTTGGACGAAATATGCAGCATAGATAATAGCCAATCCATAGACGAATCCTTTCCAACCCAATGCGACTGTTGCAATCGACACACCAGCAAGAATTGCATAAGCCATCGCTTGTGCATGCTTGGTGAATGAGGCCTGGATACCCTTCAACATATGAAGAGGATTCCAATGTGATGTCTCAAGTAATCGATCACTGCCAGCACATTCAACGGCACAAAGCCAGAAGTAGAATCCTAGAGACATGAACAATATCACGAATGCATCGTGATCTGCCAGAGCGAAGGTACTGTGACTAACGTGACCAGGCATCAAGGCGATGAGCCATGCACCAACTGCACCTGCACCCGCTCCAAAGAATCGGCGGCATGTTGCAGCAATCGGCAAGACTGTCAATGCACCATAAAGTGCAGGAAGACCAGCAACGGACCACCAAACAGCATCATTGGCATCTCCTGCCAAGAATGGATTCAACAGTTCTCCGCCAAGAGCAAGAGTCCAGGTGAACAATGGAGGTCGAGGGTTAATCGAACCGATTGGATATGAACGATCCATATCGATGACGAAATGACTGTTTTGAGCAAGGATGTAATCTACAGCCCGCTTCATGTACCAAGGGTCAGAACCTCCAGTCATATCCCACTCGCCAGTTCCAGCAGCATTCATTGCTGGAATAACGTTCCACAATGTACGAACGGTTAGAGCTGTCAAAAGAGCAGCACCAACGGTGATACCATACCAATGTTGACCCCACCATTGTCGTGCAAGACCTGCTTGACGACGTTCGGGAACACGCAATAGCTTACCCGTAAATCCTGCCCACAGTACTGCTGAGTTCGCCCAGAAGAAGATTCCGAACCAAGTGAACACACCAAGACCTCCGGTGAGCACTTCAGGATTATACATCCCCATGTCCTGGAAATTTCCAAGACTGTAGATGATCCAGTTCACAGCGATTAGACCACCCATTGTACGCCAATGTTCTGCCCAGCAATAGGCAACAAACATCGCGATTAATCCAGTAAAGAAGGCCCAGAAGAAGCCGATATGATGTCCTAGCCAAATGGCATCAGCACTTTCCAACGAATGTAGATGCCATAGACTCAAACCGTGAGCTGAGACCCATGTCATCAAACCAGCAAACAACGGGATGTAATCATGCTCAAGTTTTTCTGGCAATTTGCAAAACCAACTACCTTTACCAGCATTTTGTAGACGCCCGCGCATTGCAAGAGCAATGACGACACTAATCAAAATCGAAAGTATCCACCATGTGAAAAAGAGGTATCCTGTGACCGTACGGTCGACATCTATCAGATTGTAAACTGTGTATTCTGCATTCAATGTACCTTCACTGGCCCAACTATTACCGGCAACTGCAACCTGAATACCATACAGGAATCCGGCAACAATGCCCAATAGAATGATTTCTTCTTCGTGACGCTTTGCACGATCAAAAATGTGCACACCAATTGCAGTGACAGTGAAGACCAAACCAATCAAGGCGGCTCCAACGTTGATGCAGAACAAGCCTGCAGCACCAATCAACATGGCAAATCCGAGGGATACGAGAGAGGGGCGTGTCCCAACAGGTTCGAAGATGATGCGAGGTGCTTTGCCTAGAAGGCCACCAGCAAGTAATACGGTGGTCAACATCAGCAGTGTATTCCAATTGCTTTCATCATAATCGGCTACCTTCCAAGTGGCTGCTAACATCATGGCAAGCATGATGGCAATTGTCACTGGGATGGCTAACAATCCAAACAGTGGATTGTTAATCGCCCGGTTACCATTTTCTGTTTCCATTTTTTTCCCTCTCATTGGGTTACTCACAGCATACGCTATACTGTCAGCGACGCCGCGACTTTAGGCCTCGTTATAACCCCTCCTTACGCGCTCGCGTAGCGCATGCGCGAAAATTGGTACGCAGTACGGCGTTTATCAAGTAGGGCTCAAAGTGCCCGATAACCGATGTCTTTACGGAAATGAGAGCCCTCAAGATGGACCTCTGAAAGCTTGGAATAAGCAAGGTCACATGCATCAGAAAGTGATGAGGAAATTCCTGTAGATGACAAGACTCGCCCCCCACTGGAAATGAATTTTCCACCACTGTATTTTGTGCCAGCATGATGGATGAAAGCACGACCTTCTGGACCATTATAATCTGTAAAATCACCAGTAATCTCTCGACCTTTGACTGGAGGCCCTGGATAACCCTCAGCAGCAAGGACGACTGTGAGTGCATGAGCATCATGGAATGTTGGCATCGAAGTAGATAGGCGTCCTTCTGCGACTGCGAGTAACAATTCACACAAATCACTGGCAATCAATGGGACAGTGACCTGTGTTTCAGGATCGCCGAATCGGACATTATACTCCACAACGGAAGGTGCCCCCTCACTATCAATCATCAAACCCACATACAAACAACCCCGATACGGAGTTTCTTGATTGGAAAGATGCCGGTGCATTGGTTTGACAATTTCTGAAATTGCTCTTGCTCTGACTGCTTCTGTAGCGACTGGAGCAGGAGCATAAGCACCCATTCCGCCAGTATTGAGCCCCACATCACCCTCACCCACTCTTTTGTGGTCTTGGCTACAAGGCAACGCAACATATCCAGATTCATCCATCATGACGAGCATGCTTGCTTCTTCTCCGGAGAGAAATTCTTCCAGTAGAACCATTCCATCCGTTGCAATTGATGTACGAATAAATTCAATCGCTTCTTCTCTGTTTTCGGTGACCACTACGCCCTTTCCACCGGCCAATACATCTCGTTTCACAACCCATGGCGAGCCCCATAAGTCAACAGCATCATCCAAATTCGTCTCAGCAGTAAGATGTTGGACTCCAGCAGTAGGAATATTCAGATTCAACATCACTTGTTTAGCGAAATCCTTGCTACCTTCAAGCATTGCACCGGCCGCATGTGGACCAAAACAAGGAATACCTTCTGATCGTAATTCATCAGCCAATCCATCGACAAGAGGACCCTCTGGCCCCACCATGACCAAATCTGCAGAGAGTGTTTTTGCTAACATTACCAGTCCAGTAATATCGTCAGCAGATACATCGTGATTGGTTGCAATGGTGGAGGTGCCAGCGTTACCTGGAGCAACATGAACAGCATCAACCGATGGACTCTCAACAAGTCCGATGCAGAGAGCGTGCTCTCGCCCCCCTCCTCCGACAATGAGTACGCATCGCCCCATGTGTGACTCCGTGTGCTTCAGGCCCTTGAAGAATCGCCTCAGTACGGGACGTCCTTCAGACCCACCCAATATCCGAATGTATTGGTGAGACGATGAATGATTGGTGTTAAAATTAAGAGGATTGCCATGCCCATCAATAATTCACTGCTACCAAGTATCGAGGGTGAAAGAAGAAGTTGTCCAAAGACGAATGCAGTAATGGCGAATGGGAGTGTGTCTAGCAATGGAGCATGACTACTTTGATCGCCTTCTCTCTTCTGCCCTCTGCGTCGTTTGATGAACGAACCAAGACTGTCTCCAATCAAACAACTAAGACCAAGAGAACACCCGATTATGAAGGCAGAAATCCATTCATTACCAACCCAAAACCAACCAGAATTCATCGATGATTCAGAGGTACCATAATTTGCGAGAATATCTAGAAATGGAGTGTCATTGACATGATTTCCAGAGGCGATGGCGTGGATTAACATTCCGAGTAAACCACCGACGATGATGCCCCCGAGTAGCCCATTCCAAGTTTTTCCATCTCCCAATAAACGATGTCCGTCCTTCAAAATTTTACCACCATCAATCGGTTTTGAATGAATGCCTAGTAGACTCGGAATCCATTTCCCACCGAGCATTGCACCAGTATTTGCCAAATACGCAGGCAAATACAGCCATAGTACGAGCAAAGGGGCCAAAATAGGATCTTCCCAGGGTAAAGCCTCGCTGGACATGCCACTCGATTCGGCATTCCCTAAGTCAACCTTACTCGATTCGGCGCATCCTTCATGACCTATGTGTGTGGGAGCACGTTCTATGAGCCGTAACCGAATGCTACCATTGATTCTCGCCACTTTGATGCTGATGGGCTTTGCGCCCCTCGTTTCTAGTGCACCTGCACCAATGAATGGAGGGCCATATGCAGTCACTAGCGACGAAACATGGGATGTTGATGGACAATTGAATGCTCAAGTCGTCATTGAATCAGGCTCAACCCTCACCATTGAATCCAATCTGACTGTTGCTGAAGGAGCATCAATTACTGTCAATCAAGGTGCGACATTGCGCCTTGAAAATGGAGGATTGGTTGCAGAAGGTGGGCCGCATGGAGTTCGACCACAAAGTCCACCAGATGGGTCAGGTGATGCGAGTCTTCTAGTTCATTCAGGTGTATCTAGTGGTGCATTTACAGTACGTATTGTAACAGCAGATGGTTCCGATGACATGGATGGATGGACCGTGCAATGGGATGAACTTCCTGCGCAAGACATGAGTGGTTCTGTTCACGAAATCAACTTCTCCACACCAAAATCTGATTTTCGAATTCACTTCGATTTCCCACTAGGCACGGGTAGTATGAATGGCAACCTTATGATTGATCGAATCGAAGTTGTCGACAGTAATTCGGCCACACATAGTGTCAATGCAATTGATGCTGAACCAATGGATTGTATGCTTGTTGGAGATGATGGCTTTCCATTAATCATCGATGGAACAGCACACATTGAAAACAGTATGATTCGCGGTGCAGATGTCGCCATCACCGGTGCTGTCACGACTGAGTCTGCCACATTCATGGCATCAGGTCCAATCAGGGTTACTGGTGACGATGCTAGCCTTGACATGCTCAATGGAGCTGTTACTCTTTCACGTGTCGACCATGACGTAGAATTAGACGCATTCGCTGATATCACTTGGGGAGCAGCACAAGGCACAGGTGGACTCATCGATCGATGGGAAAGAATTGCACCAGAAATGACCATCCACATTCCAGTGAGTGGATATGGTTGTGGTTCACTACCTTGTGTACGATATGTCTACCACGGCCTTGGAGGGCCGAACGCAGGGGCTTCTTCGATACAGGCTGTGAATAGTGATGGGAACGTCACAATTGGTCAACGCACCATCGAAATCGGATGGGCAGACAGTACCGATGTTTGGACTGAAAGTGCCACGATTGAGATTGAGCGATTTCGAACAGCATGGAACATGAATTCAACCATGGAGGATTGGAGTAATGCAGTATTTGTCCCCATGCCACGCGATGTAACTGTGTTCAACATCCTTGAGCACCTAGAATATCCAATCATATCTGTGGATTCAACTGTAGTTACCAGTGATGAAGGGACTGTAGGCAAGTCAATTCCAGTCCATGTTACGGTGACCAATTCAGGTTCTGGAAATGCTGGAATCGCAATCTCTTGTTACTTACCTGATTCAGACAACTATGCTGATGCATCCCCCAGATATTCTTCGATGTTACTCGGTACAGGTGAGACGGAAACCATTGTCGTCAACTGGTCATTTGCACCTGCAGGTTCTTCAGGGCTAGAGTGCCGTGTTCACGACGCAACACAATTCCTAGACATCGATGCCTTCATCGCCAAGCGGGGTGCAGGACTCACGCTTGAAGGATCTTCAGACCCAATGGAAGTATCATGGGTGGATAGCGATGAAGAAGGATTCGATGCCATGCTCGTCCTTGGAAGCGTGATTCTCACGATTATTATCTGTATGGGAATTGTCGTCCGTTTAGCACAACAGGGTGCGTTCGGTGGTGGGGCAAACGCTGCCGAAATCGACGAGTTCCTCAGTGAAGAATATGATGAAGACGAAGAGGGAGAAGAGCGAGTCGATCGATTTGCTCAAATGATGGAAGACGATGATGAGGATTGAACTCAGCAACTGCTGACTGCCTCAAAGGTCTCCCAAGTATGACCTTCTTCTTCGTGTGACTCATACATGTAATACCCTGTATCTACGATTGCTTCAGTCCCACCATTTGCATCTGGTCCAGACTGAGTTGCATCAAATTGAATGGTATAGCAGCCATAATCTTCGAGATACTCTGTACTCTCAAAGTACCAACGGTCAATGTCATCCTGTGCATTGCCCTCAAGTAGGAATTCTGAAGTCCGCTCCCCGATGGTTGCAACACCAGTACCTAGGTCTGGATCGGCTTCTCCTGCGTTCCAAGTTCCATGTGTGCCTACCACGTGAATCTGTGGATAAGTGATGATTGCTTCACCCCCGTAACTCATGGTCATGTCAATATGGTATTCACCACGAATAGGAGATGGGGCAGATGATCCATCAGCACTGTTAGATGAAATACCAAATGCGCCGTAAATGTAGATACCATCAATGCAAGTTGCAGTAGATGAACCACAATTGCTGCCATCTTCCTTCACTGTGACACGCTGATCAATATCGTTGATTGTACGAGTCATATTGAGGGCAGGAAGGTCAATCCCTTGAGAATCGCCACCATCAATCGAAGCAACGACTGTGTATGGGGTTTCCTTCAACACAGCAACACCGCTATCCACACCAGACACGACATAGGCATTGCCAGAATAGAAATCATCAACATTCAATGAAAATGTGCCTATTTCACCACTACCCTGACTACTTGACTCCATGGAAACACTGACTGCGTTTGACCAAACTTCTGAGCCATCGTGTAGAACTTTGACATCGACGTTGCCTGTTCCAAATGATCCACCAAATAAACCCGAAGTGTAGCGCATTGTCAAGGTGACACTGTCTGATGATTCATCATAAGATACATCGGTAATGGTTGTACGTCCGCCTAAATCCATCGCGCCAACATATGGTACGGCACCAAGAACAAGATAGGCGACAATCAGTGCCCCCCATTGTATGCTGGATAAACTTGCACCTGAATTTCGCTCATTCTTGATGTGCATCCAAGCAACTGCAAACGATGCAGCAAATAGAGCAAGTACTGCGACTCCAGAGTAATCTGGCAATTCAGACAATAGGTAAATCAGAATCATACTCAAAAGAAGTGAGCCGATTGCCACATAGAGCATGATTGGTTTTCCACCAGGGGTTGAATCACTGGTCGTTGCCTTGGATAGAAGTCCCCCCGAACCACTAGGTTCACTATCAAGGATTTTCTTCTCCTTGACGAAATCCGGATTTTCAGGGTCTCCTGTAGCGCTGAATGCACCCTCTTCATCATCACTCTTCTGCTGTGCTTTCTCGAGTAGGCCGCCGGACATAGGATACACCTCTACGAGGTGTACCTAGGTCTAGGGGTTATCAAACCGTTGCATTCCACGCATGATTGCGTGGCCTTTTCTGCGAAACAGAAATTTGCCATTCTGTCAGAATATCGGTTCAAATGGTGTCGGGTCACCATCTGGGTCGCCTAGACGCTCTTCATTACGACGGAACGCCACTGCAGCAGCTAATCCAAGCATCATCAAACTCGGGAAGAGTTCGAAGCCAGGCAAGTAAACGCCACGAATGTAGAGTGTAATCATCTGAGTCTGTTGCATCAAGACACCGTTGGAACGGATGGAGTGCTCGCTAGTCGCACGGAAGTCTAGCTGGTAATAACTGTCAGACCAACCCTGCTTCTTGGGTGTGCGCATCATGACTCGCATCGTCTCAGGTGGTGCCTTTGATTCAATCCAAGTATTCACTTCAGGTAATGAGATTTGGAAGCCCTCATCATCGAGGTCACCACGGTTGGCAACATCAATCACGAACTGATCGCGGTTGTTACCGTCGTTGTAAATCTTGAACTCAAAGATGTAGTCGACCTTCGGGCGGAGTTGCTTGAAGGGCTCATCAGCCTGAACACGGAGCATAGCGAACTGCTTGACAACCACCATCAAGTTGGTAGTCTGAGATGTGCAGGTCGGGCACGGTGCACCATTGGCTTGGTCAACACGCGCTGAGATGGTGACTTGTCGGCTACCTTCTGTCATCTGGTCTTCGCCACGGACAACAACTTCGAAGGTAGTCGTATCACCAGCTGCAACAGTAATGGATCCAGGTGCAGAATAGGTCAGTCCTGCAGAGGTGACCTGAATGTTGACTTTCTCGACGTATAGGGTCGGATTTGTAGCATCACAGTAGGTTGTACCGATACGTGTGTCACCAGGAGCAACTTCAATCTCGATTGCAGAAGGACTGCAGATGATACTGATGTCAGGATTCACTTGAGCCTGCGCGTTATCGACTGTGCCAGCCCACGTGCTCAGCACGTAGATTGCAATTAGCATGGTCATTCGGAATACAGACTTCATTGGGACACCGTAGGTGCCTGCACATCATCCATACATAAGCGTTAGCAGATTAGGGGCCGTAATTCTAGATGTCCAAAATTAGAATTCAAAGTCATCAAGCTCATCAAGATCCTGATTAATTGACGTTTTGTTGACCCTCCTAGATGACTTCGTCGCTCTCGGTTCTGAAGGCACATATTCAGTTTCGTAACTGGACGATGGCGTTCTGAATTTGCGGACAATAATCGTGAGGATTGCCACAGCCACCAACAAACCGAGAACGCCTCCAGCAATGTATGCCCACATCGGGATATTCATCGATGAAAGGTCAAGGATACTTTCTGGTGCTGCTGTTGCATCAACGGTGAATATCTCTGTCACACTAAGTGAGCGAACTGTTGAGGAAGCGGTGACTGTGACTTCAATCGTTTCAGTATCCAATGTTTCAGGCGGCGTCAACACCACCGTGAAGGTGACTGAACCATCAACATCAGCAGTATCCAAATCTGTCGATATATTCACAATAAATCCACGAGAGGTTAATTCATCTGAAAGTTCCAACATATAGGAATCCTCGTCATTACCAAAGTTTCGAACCATGACATTCACGCTAACGGGCATGCCACCGCCTTCAATCGGGATGATTTGCGGCGTTATATCCAACTGTATATCTGAAAACGAAGCGATTTCAACGAGGATGTTTGCATCATCTGTTGGCCTAAAATTCGAAAGGAAATCTGGCCAATCAGTTCCCTGTACAGAAGTGACTTCTGCATCAACTGTGATGTTGTGCACCTGCGGGTTCTTGTCTGAACCCATGTTCGAAATCATGACATTGAAATCAACAGATTCACCAGCACTGACGACCATGTCTTCAGGACCTACAACTGTCATGCCATCATTGCTATACTCAATTTTCACATCTTCATTGTAAAGTGTTGGATTTTCCAACGTGCAGACCGCAGTCACGTAGCCAGAATCTGAGGATACGTCCAACTGTGCCGGATCTGAATCATATTGACAGGTTACTTCGATTCCCGGCAGGAGATTTGGGACCTGTGCTGTCCCAGTGGGCATCAAAAGGGGCACAAAAAGCAAAATCGCGACTAAAGCGAGGGCCCGACGGGGGTGCTGCATCATCCTTCGGTGGTCGCCCCTTATTGAATAGGGTTCGCGTGGAATGGAAGTGGACCCCACCGGATTTGAACCAGTGACCACCTGGTTATGAGCCAGGCGCTCTAACCGAACTAAGCTAGGGGTCCGTGGACGCGTTGAACAGGGCTTGGCATTTCAGCCTTCACTCTCCGACCATGGCTGATTGAATTGCATTTTCAGCCGCTTCGCGGCAATCTTCAGGCACGAATAGCATGATGTCATTCAGAGGCGCAGTGATGCTTGCAACCATCGGACTGACCTCACTAATATCCCGACCATCTTCCAATCGAATACCACCAGTATAGGGCCGATAACCTTCCTTGCTGACTCGTGTTACAATCATGTCTTCATCCGGATGATGTCCAGCATCTGCAAGAATTTGCTTGATGTTGTTTTGTGCACCCCAAAATGCAACTTCAGTGAGATCGCGCACACGTACACGCTTGTGCATACCAGTACGACTGGCTAACAAGCCCGACCACTTTGAAAGCACAGGATCTGGGTGTGTCACAAAGGCTGACAATTCTGCATAAATGAGGCTGTCAGTGAGCGCAAGGTAATCTTTCACTGAGAGATTCTCATCGGTTAGCATCCGTTCCATTCGACGACTGACAGTCATTTCACCAGCGACAACCAACTCGCGTGCGCGCACGAGGGCACGTATGACATACGCAGTTGTGAGCATGTTCAATTTGTGGAAGTAGACGTTGTGATACATGTGGTAGCGCATGATGAGATACGACTCTACTTCGGCGACACCGCCGCGACTAATGGTGAGATGCCCATCATCTCCGATTCGCATCGCACGAAAGATTCGGAATACATCGAAGGTCCCAATCTTTGCACCGGTATTGATTTGGTCACGCATCAGATAGTCAAGGCGATCAACATCCAACTGACTACTGACAATATCGTGTAGTACAGGAAAATCACAGGTCCCATCTAGAATGGTAAACAATCGAGCAAGTCCCTCTTCTCCGACCAATTCGACGAGTGCTTGGCGAAGATCATTTTCTGGATCTTCCAAAATCATACGACCCCATGCCTCGTGATGTTTGTAGTGAGCGAATACTTTGTCACTCTCTAGAGCGTGACTGAACGGAGGATGTCCGATGTCATGCAACAGTGCTGCATAACGAACCAAGCGCGAATCCTCTGGTGTGATTCGGCCAGGGTCGACTGTTTCAAGGTGTTCAAGGAGGACGCCGGCCAAATGCTGTGCACCTAGACTGTGGACAAAGCGAGTGTGGGTCGCTGTTGGAAATACGTAGTGACATGTTGCCAATTGTTTGATGTCACGTAATCGTTGGAAGGTCCTAGTATCGACAAGACGAGAAATATCGTCAGTGAGTTCAATGTCACGATGGACATTATCACGGACGACTCTAGAATGTCCTGTCATCATTTCACCTCACAATGTTTGGGGGCCACCCACTGGCATGACTGATAATGCAGCCACTGGACCACGAAGAGTCGGTCCTTCATTAATCGTGGCGAAGATTCCAATGTCCTGAAGATTGTGAGAAAGGGCAAACCAAGGTCGACCGTATTGGTCGACACTCATGTCTAGGAAATCGCCCAAGCCACCACACCGGTTGTATCCACAAGCCGGTTCAGTATCGAGTGGGTCTCCGGGGAGATTGATTTGGACAGTGGTCATCAATGGATGTTCGCTGAAGGCATCAGTCATGATGGTCATGTATCCATTCCAAGTGTCATTGCCTGAATCACCCACATATCCGAAGGCAACACGGCCACCAGCTCCAGCGGTCACCACGGGGAATCCAGTTCCAACAAGGTCAGTAGGTGGTGCAATCATCATCGCATCACTCCAAGTATCGCCTTGATCTAAGGAATAGGCATAGTAGGGCATATTGTCAGCACCTAACCACATTGCATGGACATTGTTATCATCATCAATCCCAACTTGGGCTTCCTCGGCATTCCACGTATCTGCAGTTCCAGAATCAGAAGTAGGTAACACATGCTCTGTCCAAGTGAAGCCTCCATCTGTGCTACGATAAATCGAGTATCCGTCGCCTGAACAACCTGGGTTTCCGCGGTAGAAATTGCCATCTCCAGCACCTTCAATGTGAGCACTGAGACCACCACTGCCACAACCGAGAGGAGCACCTGGCACTTCTGGACTCCATGTATTGCCTCCGTCAAAGCTGGTGGAACAAAGTGGTGCTTCCCAATTTCCGTTGATACAGAATACCCAGGTTGTAGGGTGCAATGCAGCAGGATAGGGTGCAGAGGATATCGTCTGGTGGTCTTGTACAGAATAGGATGTAGCAGGGGTTGGCAACGACCACGATGCACCTTCGTTATCCGACCATTCAACCGTCATTCCAAGTAAGGCATGCATATCGAATTTCATAATACGATCAGTCCACTTGTCGACGTAAACATAGGGATCGTTACTATTGGCAACGGGTAAAATTGGATCGTAAACATCCTGACAGGAATAATCGGAGAGATTCGCCATTTCAATGAGACCAGTACACTGTACAATTGCGGTTGCCCCTGCCTGACCGTTGCCCCAACTGGTCATGTACAGATTGTCATCTGAAGTGATGCCCATGGTCGGCTCAAAGGTGCTGAGGCCAATGCCATAGTAGGTACCTTGTGTCCAGAATGGAAGATTGTCACCCGTCAAATTGACTGTGATGTTCGCAGCGGCAACAGCAGATGCGTTGAGTGCATCAATGCCACCATCATAATGATACCAAGTCGTGTTTGTAATTTCACGACCGAAATCGAATGGAGATGGCTCGACGGAGTCTGGTTTTTCTTCTTCTCCAAAGCAGCCCATCAGGCTAGAGCACAGCATCAATAGCGTCAGAAATAGCGCTGGTCGCACTCTACTCATGGTCTGTCCTCCGGCCCTATGGGGCCGGGTTCTCGGCTTCAATCCGACGGTTTTGGTCAAAAAGTCGAAACGCTGTGTCGACGATGCTGTTTATTCGCCCCAATAGGCTTCACGAATATCCTGATTTGCTTGCATGCAGGCGACGACATCAGAAGGTCGACCCGGCATTGTTTCAATGCCGGAAAGGTGTTCGTAAATCGGCTCGACGTTGGACATATTGACAACACCCCAGCCCACCTGTGTGCAAGGTGCCACGGGAGAGATTGGCATTGTGCCGGATGTGGGGTCCCAAGTCGAATAACTCGGATACCAAGCGGACAGGTTCAGTGCATCCCTCAATTGGCTATTTGTGATGGAGAGGTCAGTCCCATTGACCAGTTGGCTACCTCGCTCCTCCGAGGCACCTGAACCCATGTCACCTGCAAGGTCACGGAGTTGGGTCAACACCAAACTGAGAATGCCTGCCGTTCGTGGAGTTGCAAATGAGGTCCCTGAAGTTTCATGGTAGCCATCGGTATCGTCGTGATTCGGCAAGACCTGAGTCCAATCTGCAGCGATATCAGGGTATGAGCCACTCATCGTTTCCTTCTGATCATCCCCTTCCTCAGCATATCCAGAAATGCCAATCGACCAAGGTGGTCCAGCTGTCGAATCTTGAACGGCTGGAGATGGCGTGTTGTCGGCCGCACCAGTGTGAACCTTGTTATTCTCGACAACCGCCACACGCGTTGCATCCTCAATTCCAGGCACAGGAACGCTTCCAATCGGCCCGAAGGATGTCGTGATAACGTCGACCAATGGCTGATTTGCAGCGGCCAGAACCGCTGCGTCACTGAATCCTTCGACGAAGAAAATTATCGCGTTGGGATTCGCATCCAGAACGGCCCCAGTCACCGCTGTCCCATGACCATCTGAGGGATCATCTAAAATCGGGATATTGGTGTCATCATCCGGTGTTGTACCAATGATTCTTGTCCCGGGAAAATATACGATATCTGTCGCTGTAATCACATCCCAACATGTGGGTGCGTCCGCTTCATACCGCTCTTGCCAAGTTCCATTTTGAGTTAGGTTGCACCACATTGTCACACCAAGGCCATCGAGTAGCCATTGCGGCAATGTTTCGTTCAACACGAAGCGCTCATGATAGACGTTGATTCCTGTATCGATTGGAGCGACCACACTGTAAGCACCGAAGTCGATTTCTTCCTCGATTTCATCAGGAACAGCAGCCTCATTTCCAAAGCAACCGGAAAGAACTGAACAGAGCATCAGCACTGAAAGAAAAATTGTGAGATTCACCTTTCGCATGTTCAGCCCCGGCCCTATGGGGCCGGGTTCTCGGCTTCAATCCGACGGTTGGCTCGGAGTCGCAACCAAAACGAGGCAGGAACTGAAATGACTGCAATCGATGCAAACCACGTGATGGCTGATCCGAGAACGACACCGAACTCAGGCAACGTGTATGTGGCCAGTAGAGCATAGAAACTGACCGACATCGCCCCGAGCATCATCGGACCGACTGCTCCACTCGGCACATCTTCGCCCTGTGCAATCCAAAGTGCCACCATGCTTGTCAGGAAAATAGCCGGAAATACAGAGGCCATGCCCGCCACAAAAGGCGAACCGAGTTGCGAGAGCCACACAGCCAATCCAATCGCAGTAGAGGCTGCAATACCACGCATGGCCAAGGTCAGCGGACCGACCTTGTTGTGGCCTCGTGGGGCATGCTGATGTTCAAGGGTAATCCACAATCCTAGGATGATGCCAATCAGCAAAGCAGTGAGGCCGACCGTCATCGAGACCTGTTCAGAAAACAGAGTCACTGCGATGGCTGCACCAGTAAACCAAACACTGAGGTTGATGACGGTGATAGTGGCCAATCGTTTGCCAAATGTCCAATCAGGAACGTGGGGTGGGGCCACTCGCCACAACCACAGAAAAATGGCATTGAGAAGCATGCCCACTGGTACTATTCCCATCGCCGATTGGAAAGCTGTGTCTGTTGGTTCTGCCAACCACATGAAGGCGGCTGCCGGAACAATTGTGGTCGGAATCGTCCCTAGAATTCCGCCGATGAGACCACCGAATTTCTCAATGGCAACAGTCACCGCTATGGCAACCAATCCAGCGAGCAAGGCGGCGACAAGGATTTGCTCTTGAGGCCCCATTCAATCATCCTGACCGTTTCCATGAGGAACACTGGACTAATGATCCAGTCCGCCATTGATTGTGTATTCTTGTCGTGCGGCCTGCAACTGTAGGAATAGAACGATGGTTGCGACAAGGAGTATGATAACAATCATCGACAATCCACCGACAATCAACAGGCTTCCACCGAATCCTTCAGCATCATTAGAAATTGATTTTTCACCACCCATTATGTGCAGATGTGTGACCACGTTGGTCGAGGCGTTGTCACCACTAATAGCTCGAACCATGAGCGTCTGGTTACCCTCTACTGTGTTCCCAGGCAAGGCATGCTCAAGACGGTCTACAAACTGGTCGTGATGAATCTCAAATGAGGCATCACCAGGACTGAACTCATTGAGAATCATCCATTCATCGCGCATGTCCCATGTTCTCCACTGAATGACATCGACGCCAGGTGAAACAGTGAACTCAATCGTATCTTTCTGTCCGACATGGACCTTGTGATCCCCCATGATTGGAGTGACCAGAGAGATGTTCATGTCCGTAGACAAACCGTAGACCTTGTTCGCTGCTTCCATCAATGCTGGGAGTGCCTCAACTTGACCGTGTCCGTACACATTGTTCTGCCTTGGTTTCAGAGATGTTGCATCCTCTGCGCAAGGCTCGTTGGCCAACATGTAGTGACACTGACGATAGGTTGCTGTCTCTTGCATGATATTACGAATATCAAACGGTGAAAGATCCGGATTGGCCTGATACATCAGCGCAGCCAATCCTGCCGCACCGGGTGTGGCCATACTGGTACCGGACATACCCGTGTATCCTGTGACACTGTTGGCTTCCACAGACATGACGCTTGAACCAACGAAAGCGATGTTAGGCTTGATTCGACCTTCTTCAGTTGGACCCTGACTGGAATAAATCGCAATACTCGTATCCTTATCCAATGCTCCAACTGTGATGACATCCTCGGCACTACCTGGAGTCCCGATGGTTGCAGTGCCTGCACTGTTACCTGCCGCAATAAATAGGGCGATACCAGAACGAACCATCTCATTGGCCATTCGGGCGACACTCTCTTCTTCTGCACTTGTCAATTCAATAGGCCCAGGGCCACCCAAACTCATGCTGGCTGCACGGATGTTGAAATCATGGCGCTTGTCAACGGTCCATTCCATCCCCATCATCACACCTGAGAAGGAACCTGAGCCACCACTATCCAATACCTTGACACCCACCAATTGTGCCTGAGGGGCTAAGCCAGTGTGCTCGTATGTGGGCGCACCAGTACCAGCAGTTGTACCTGCACAATGAGAACCATGTCCTTGGTCATCATAAGGGAAAATCTCTGAACCATTGGTCAAACCTGGGTTGTTGACCACGTCATAGAATGCGATGATTTTCGGATCATTGGTTGAATTGTCGTCATCCAAGTCATCTAATCCTTGGTGCATGCCATCAATACCTGTGTCAATGATTGCAACGACACTTCCCGCACCAGTGTAACCGGTTTCATCGTAAATGTCCCACACACCATGAACCTCCTTCACATCAGAATTTGAGATTTCAAGAATGCCATCTAATTCAACCATCACAACACCAGGTAATCTGGAAAGGACTTCAATTCGATGAATGCTGACTTCACCTGCAATACTGTCAATCAAGTGATAGCGATGTTTGACCTCAAAATTAACCTCATCGATGAGTAAATTCTCGTCATCAAGAGTGGGTGGGTGATCAAAATCGACGATGACTCCAATGCGACCACGCTCATCGACCCACTCGTAGTGAGTGTCAGCGATGGCCACCCAGATATTCTCTTGGATTCCATCCTTATCCATGTCCATGATGGTGTCATCCCACCAATGCTGAACGGCAGTCTGCTCCGAACCGGTTTGAATGGGGGACGCCGCCGCCAACAAAGGCAATACAAATAGCCCGATAGCAGCGAGGGAAATTACACTTCGAGTTCTATTTTCAACCTTGGAATGCATGGAAGTCACCCTATGGGTGAACCCCTATTGATTTGAACCACTCGGTTCCATGTTGTGTAATTTCAAACGGGGTTGGCCATCGGGAATGTTCATTCCATGCGGCTGGGCTGTGCGCAGCATGACAAAGATGTGGGCCGCCTTCTTCCTGTCCGTTCTGCTGGTATCGACACTGAATTTTTACGCCGTGGTTCGTGAACCTGACCGCATTGAAATTGGTGAGGTCCACGAACACCTTTCGGAGACTGTAAAAATTGAAGGGACGTTGATTTCATGGGTTCGAGACCCCTATAGCGATGGCTCAGATCGAGTCGATTTGCAAATTGAAAATGCGCCTGATGTTATCAAGGTCCGCTGGTACGATACAACGGACACACCGCCCATCGGTTCAAAGGTCGTCGTTGAGGGGGAGGTGGTCCAATACAACGGCAAGATTTGGATCAATGCGAAAGGTATGGGAGCAGTGTTCCAGAAGGAGGGAGCGGCAGTCGAAATCATGGATGTTACGTTCAATGATATTTCGATGAATGCGACCGCCTTCAGCGGACAAATCATCAATCTCTCTGGTTACATTTCAGATGCCATCGAAAAAGATGTTACATGGCAGTCATTCACCCTTCTAGACAATCCTGCATACCTCGATTCTGACCATAGATTATACGTCTCTTTACAAGGCCACGTCGATGAATGGATCGAAGCGGGTTCCAAAGTAGACCTCACCGGTTGGGTACAATGGGATGAACGCAATTATCGATGGCAAATTGTCGTCCAATCATCCACCCTCGATGTAACACATCCCGCGGGAGCGAAGTACCTATCATGGGCATTGTCTGCTGAAACATGGTCCTATGATGTTGGCAAACTTGTGTTCATCAATGGAGACCATATGGTCGATGGAAATGGCGATTATTGGTTGGTTGCACCCGGTGGAGAATCGGTGGGTATTCTCTGCTTAATGCCAGACCTCAATCTCTCTGTCAATGGGTCTGTTCCAACGGATGGGTTCACAGGTCGACTCGTGTGGTCTGAAGACATGGCACAAATCTGTCTGCAAATGCAAGAAGGAGGGCAAAGTCCACTGAATCCAATCGGACTATTAATCGGTGAATTTACACCTCTAGCTGACATCACAATGGACCCACAAAACTGGGTTGGACAAGAGGTCAACGTGGCAGGATGGACGTCGACGCCAATTTCTCCAGATTATGACAAAGGATATCTGGCCAACGGCCCAGATTATTTCAGTAAGTCTGCAAGCATTCGATTCCAACTCGCAGGTGCTCATGCAGAATGGATTGAGAAAGGGACCTACATTGAATTCTTCAACGCCACAGTAACCTATGATGAAACCGAGGGACGATATTTTCTAGATGTACCATTGTATGCTGTCGGTGATGTAGCCATCCTTCCAGACATGTTCTCATGGAGTGCTGGATGGGATGCTTGGACTTGGCAAGTCAACACGTTAGTGTATGCAACTGGAACACTGAATCAATCTGAAGATGGCACACTTTGGCTCTTGGCATCAGGTAGTGATGACCGCATCTGTTTGAATGATGATGGGTCTGCCATGGCGCTCGGCTTTGATGAAATGGGTGACAGTGTTGGCGTACGCACATGGCAGGGGCGATTGGTCGCAGTTGACCATCCCGATGACCCAGGTGTGCAACTTTGTTTAACCCTGTAATGGAGGTGATGCAATGCTTGAGGGATTCCTACTGGATTGGGCGTGGCTCATGGGCTCGTTCTTTATTGGAGTCTTTTTGGGTTGCTTGACGGGACTCATTCCAGGTTTCCACGTCAACAACGTCGCACTGATTGCACTGTCAATGTCACCGTTGGCAGTCTCAGCAGGTATCCCTCTGGAATCTGTTGCAGCAATTATCGTCGCAATGGGAACGGTTCACACATTCCTCAATTACATCCCGAGTGCCTTAGTGGGTGCACCTGATGGCGATACTGCACTTGCATTACTGCCTGGACATCGTATGCTAATTTCCGGTCATGCCGCTCAAGGTGTAGCGTACTCTGCGCGCGGTAGTCAACTTGGTCTTCTACTCAGTATTCCACTACTGCTTTTCGCCAGGTTACTGTTTGGCACCAACCCAGGTCTTGGATTGTACGAAATGAGTAGAGAAGTATTGCCATGGCTATTGCTGATCATTTCCATGTTCCTCATCATCACTGAAACAACACGTCTAGCATGGCCGTTGTGGACTCAAAAATTGACAAGTTGGGCATACATCCCACTCCCCAAACCAATCGAGTTCACCATCCCCCTTGGCAAGTGGAAAATCCACCGACATTGGGAGGCCATTGACATGCGACTTGGTGACAGTTCACGCGCAGCAGGAATGATTGCTGCGACGGCCTTCTTCCTTCTAGCTGGATTCTACGGTTGGGCCGTGTTCATCTTACCGGGACGGTCTCCTGTCGGTATGCCTTCGGCGACACTGTTGATGCCTGCACTGGCTGGTCTGTTCGGTATTGCAAATCTAATTGACATCTATGTGACGACTTCTGAAATGCCACCACAAGAACAGAACTGGGAGTTACCACCAGTCAAGCCTCTGATTGTGCCCTGCTTCCTGTCTTCATGCTGTGCTGCTGTAATGGCAATTTTACCCGGCATGACAGCAGCCCAAGCAACCGTTGTCGTGATGAGTGCTCGCAATTTCTGGGGGCGATTGACGGATCCAGATTACATTCCTGCGGACTTTGAGTATGGCCCTGGTGGCATCAATGACCCATCTGCTCGTGCACGTATTGCTGCATACCGGGCAGAGACTGCTAAATTGCATGGTCTTGAAGAGAATGAACTCGCTGAAGTTGCTGCACCGATGATTGTCGATGAAATCGGAGGTGAGGAAAGCGACTGGGACATGGTGGTTGGTGGAGAAGTCACAACCATTGGAGATGGCAGTGATGTCATCATTTCAACAGAAGATGAAGAAATGCTAGCCAAGGCCCGTGAAGTCAAGGCAGCATCACCTGACCTAGATCTTGATGCGCAGACGCGTGAACAGGACTTGGAAGTCATCGCAGTTCTCTCAGCCACAAACACTGCAGTGACCGTGATGGTTCTCACGTTCCTCTATCTGGTATTGCGGCCACGTTCAGGTGCTGCGTTGGCACTCAATATGATGTATCCAATTGACCAGTGGACCATGATTGAGCCACCATCTGATTACATCCGCTTGATGGCCATTACCATCGCCTCTGGTTTGTTCGCTGTCCCGGTCATGATTAAGGTCGGACAAGGGATGCTCAAACTCCACGAATTGATTCCACTGCGAACACTTGTCCTGAGTGTCATTGGATTCGTCACACTGCTAGTTTGGTTATCTACTGGCTGGATTGGAATCGGAGTACTCATTGTGGGCACGACGATGGGGCTTATGCCACCTCGAATTGGAATCAGACGTAGTCATGGAATGGGCATTATTCTAGTTCCGATAATGATCTACACATTTGCCCAGAAACTCGATGGTTTCGGATTCATCTGAGGTTCCCGCCAGAGGGTAGTGACTAAGGGCAGATGCCCTCACGTGTGTACGCAGGGCTATGCCCTGCGGTGACGAACATGCGACGAAATGCGATCCTTCTGACCACACTAATGATTCTGATGAGCCTTGCACCATTGACACAAGCAACACAAGCTCGGTCGACCACATGTACTGGCTCAGTGTGTATCAATGAACTGTTACCAAACCCTGCTGGTTCAGATACAGGGATTTATCCTGACGGCGAATGGGTTGAATTGTACAACTCTGGAACTCAAGATGTGGATTTGCAAGGATGGACATTAGAGGATGCTGGTGGTTGGGTTCACGTCATCGATGCAAACAGTTGGGTTGGATTCAACAATCTAGCTTCACCCTATGTGCTATCTGCTGGAGATTATGCAATCATTGCTGAAAACGAACAAGGCACGCTCAAACTCAACAACGCTGGTGAGACACTATACCTCAAGGATGGGACAAGTGCTACGGTACATACGGTCACAACAGGTACTGCGTCCTCAGATGTCAGTAAAATTCCAGGAGTATTGGCAACCGACGATTTCGTTGATTCCAATGCAAATACCCCAGGCGGCACCAACGGTGGCACCAGTACCGGACCGACCTATACACAAAGTGAATTGCGAATTACAGAAGTCATGCCAGACACGTTTTGGACAAATGATAACGAAACATGGCCAGGTGGCGAATGGGTTGAAATCGCAAATATCGGACAGATTGCAATCGATTTAGCCGGATGGAAAATCGAAGATGCTGCTGGAAATACCATGGAGATGAATACGACCCATTTGGTCGGCCAAGGAACCATCATCCAACCGGGTGAACATCGAATCGTGGCAGTCAATGGTACGCGCACCTACGGTCTGCTCAACAACGGAGCAGGAACTGAACAAGTCAAACTCATCATGCCTAACGGAGATATTTCACATCAAGTTGAATACGATGGGCCCACCTTTGTCGGCCACAGTTATGTCAACGTCTCATCATCAATTCCAGATTGGGGCCGTAATGCACAACCTCTGGTGACCTCAAAATGGCCGACACCCGCTGCATCGAATCCCTCTGACATGGTTGTACCCGGATTAGAATTCCAACTGAATGAAATCATGACCAATGCAAGCCAAGATGGAGTGGCTGCACCAGAAGGAGAGTGGGTTGAACTTCACTACCCATTCATCGAGGGGGCAATGCAGATGCCCATCGATCTCTCAACGTACACGATGCGTAGCGGCACTGGTCTAGAGATTCCATTTGATTGTAGCACCGACCCACGGTGTTCCAGTGGTGGCCCAAGTATGATTGATGTTGGAGATTTCCTGCTATTTGATGTGGAAGTCAACAACAGTGGTTTCCTGTTGGATAATTATGATTCACTATCACTGGTTGATTCCAACGGAGATGTACGACAGACCGTTTCTTGGTTTGCTCCGCAAATGGACAATGTCAGCATAATCCCATCTGATCCGATGATGCCAGCCGCCCCATGGATGGCATCCCCCCACAATACCCCAGGTGATGCCAATCCAGGTCAAGAGACAGGAGGTGTAGACCCTAATGTCGAGTTGCGAATCTCTGAGTTTATGCCAAATCCAATTGGTGCAGATTCTCAAGCCGCTCCAAATGACGAATGGGTTGAAATTGTGAACATCGGCAATGATTCAGTCGATGTCACAGGATGGGAATTGCGTTCAGGGACCGGATTTGTCCTTCCTCCGCTGGTTCTTGCTCCAGGCCAATATCACGTATATCACCTCGATTCGGTCTCAATGAGTTTACCTAATATTGGTGGTACACTCAAACTTTCAGATTCAGCAGGTGAACCAGTACACACCGTGATTTGGGAATATTCTGCGTACGGCATGAGTATGGTCACAAGTATCTCACCAGCAGATCCGTGGGTGATGGCACCTTGGCCAACACCTGGCAGTCCAAATCCCGTCTTTGAACAGCCATATTCTGGACCTGTAGAGATTATCATGACCGAGGTCAGTGCGCAATGTTCCTCTCCCGAAAATGGATTATCTGGCGAATGGATTGAATTGTTCAATGCAGGAGGATTTAGTGCAAATCTGTCACGCTGGTCAATCACCGACGAGGGTGGTGATTCGGCAGCCGTAGCACCAGGTCGACTTTGGGACCGTAACGATGATTCAATGCTACTAGATCCTGGTGCATTCGCTGTACTAAATATCGAGGATAGTCTCTTGTCAAACTATGATGAAACCATTACTCTGATGGATCCCAATCATCAGGCTGTTCAGGTGCTTGAATGGGCCACAAGTAGTGATTGCGAAACATTGGAAATGCGTGATGGGGGGTCTGAAACTCGCAATACACTGTACCCCACACCTGGCGAAGAAAATCCAATGATTCAACCCTATGATGGTTCTCTGACTGTGAAATTCACCCGATTCATGCCCGGAGAAATCCCCAACCGTGACAATGATTGGTTTGAGATTACCAACACTGGTGATTCGATGGTTGACCTCGGGGGCTGGACGATTTCTCGGCAGCGTACCAACGGACCTTGGAATTCCACCTTTGACAATCTAATCTTACATCCAGGTGACAGTGTTGTGCTCACCAAGGAACCATCCAACTTGGCTACAGATAGTGGTCCAAATTCAATTGATGCAGACACAATATTTGGTGACAATGCGCCCTGGCTGGTCAATTCGGGAGCATCATTGCAACTGATTGCTCCAGATGGAACTGTTGTCGACGCCTTCGTCTATGGTGATGGCGAAGCAGACATTGTTGGATGGAGTGGCTTAGCCCTAGAGTTGCCACCATCTGATGTCGCGGGATTGATTCTCATGCGTGGAGATGGTTGTGGAACACTACCGGATACCAACAGTTCAGCTGACTGGGAATATCGTTGGATGCGCCTCGGCTCAAGCCTATTTTGTGACGAAGGAATCTTTTCCACAACAGGGTCGATTACACCCGTGAACTCACCCACTGGTTCCCTACAACAAATGGTTGATTGGATTGGACAAGCCACGACATCCATTCATTTGCATGTGTATCAATTCAGTTCACCAGAATTGTTTGTCGCGATACAAAGTGCTGTGAATCGTGGAGTCGAATGTACGGTCCTACTGGAAGGAGGAATTCTTGGAGATGCATCTGACGATGCGAATCAACGCGGCTGGGCAGATGAATTGGCAAACGCTGGTTGTGAAGTTCTGTGGATGATTGAGCCATCCGGCACAGATGCGCCAATGGCTCCGTATCGTTATATCCATTCCAAAGTGGCAGTTGCTGATGGAAACAGTGTGTGGATTGGCAGTGGAAATTGGAAGCGCTCAACATTCCCACTGGATGGCGATCAAGGCAATCGAGATTCAGGCATTATCATCGATAGTCAAGATATTGCTGATTTGGTCATGACTCGAATGTCATGGGATGAAAATGAAAGTCATCGCCACATCATCAACCATGCCGATGCGACATCAGAAATGGGTAGACCAACGGGTTGGACACCGAATGAAGCATCCACTGATTTTGGTCCTGCTCAGACACCACCACCCACATTTGAAGGAGCAATGAACGGCCGACTGCTGACTTGCCCTGACGATTGTATCCAAGGTTTGGTTTGGCTGATTGATCAAGCCGATACGTCTCTTGATCTATCAGTACAATACTTTGACCTCGGGTGGCATTGGGGTTATGGTGACAATCCACTCATCGAAGCCATTGAGCGTGCTGCAGGTGAAAGAGATGTACAGGTAAGACTACTCATCAATGGTTACTACGTGAACGAAGATGATGATATTCGTGAGACAGTCAATCATTTCAATCACCACATGAATATGACCGATGGATGGGATGTGGAAGCACGACTCATGTCACCATCTGATTCGATTACAAAACTGCACGATAAGGCTGTGATTGTAGATGGTGAAATCACTCTAATCAGTAGTATCAATTGGGGCAGTAACAGTGCACTCCGTAATCGCGAAATGGGAATTGCAATCAATCACACAGGACTTGCAGGGCACAATTTAGCTCTCTTTGAGGCAGATTGGGAACGTATGGATTCCAGTACTGATACCGATGGCGATGAGATGCCTGACCTCTGGGAAACAGAGAATGGATTGAATCGTACACGGTCAGCGATTGCGGGTTCAACTGAATCAGAACAGAATCTGGACCCTGATGGTGATGGTTTGGCCAATCTATTGGAATATGAAAACGGAGGTAATCCTCACGTTGCTGATACTGACGGTGATTGTATCAACGACGGTGATGAAGTCCTATGGGCATGGGCAAACTCTGTGGATGCATCACTGGCCGTACAGACACCAGATGCTGACCTTGATGGCGCTCCTGACAACGACACTGTCGAATGTAGTTCAGAAGAAGCGGTGGACAATCCCCCTATTGACAATCCAGATGATGATTCTGAGGATGATGATGAAGCTGGACCATTCCGTGAGGATGCACTTGCAGCGACAGAAGCAAAGGTCCTGTTAGCGATGGTCATCATAGCGGTCATCTCACTTGCTGGCGTTCTTGGAATGATGCTGATGAATAAACGGCGTGAATCGGCAGGAATGGTCCTAGTCGATGATTCGATGGACGCTTCACAAGAAGTGTGGGAAGATACAGATTCCAAACCCGCACCAGATGGCGAAGTCATTCTGGATGGGACAAGTGTCGGAGACAATGCCGAGAGTGAGGCGCGTGAAGTCTCTGTTGGTCGTGACGATGGAGTATTCGGAGCACCACAATTGGATGGATTTGATTTCCCCAAGTGGTCACCCAAAGAAGTCCAGGATTCCTTAGATGCGGGTTGGACGGTTGAACAACTCCGTGAGAAGTACGATTCTGAGCAATGATAACGCGAAGGATTCATGGCTACCGCCTACACGAGAGGACCGATGGCACGCGATTCTATCCCCACCCTTGACCTTCGCGAATATACGAATGGTGATGACGAAACTCGGACTGACTTCATCGAAAAGATGGGGGCAGCGTTGGAGGATATCGGCTTCTTCGCACTGACTGGGCACGGCATTCCGTTGGGCGATATTGATTTGGCCTACGAAGTCAGTGAGACATTCTTCAATTTAGATCAAGATGTCAAGGACACTTGGAATCAGGGCAATAACCAACGGGGTTACGTGCCGTTTGGTGTTGAACATGCAAAGAGCAATCCTGCGCCTGACCTCAAAGAGTTCTGGCAGACTGGTCGTACATTACCAGATGGGCATCCATTGAAAGAATCCTATCCACAGAACATTTGGCCCGATGCAGATTGCCCCGAGTTTGCTCCATCTATTGATGGACTTTACATCCAGATGGAAGCCCTCTCTCGTACACTGCTTGAGGTATGTTCTATCTACCTCGGTAAAGGAAAAGATTGGCTACCAGATATGGCAATAGATGGTAATACAATTCTACGTGTATTGCATTATCCCGCATTGGGCGCGGATGTACCAGAGGGTGCAGTTCGTAGCGCACAACACGAAGATATCAATTTCATCACATTACTAGTTGGTGCCACAGCTGAAGGATTAGAGGTCATGGACCACGATGGTGGATGGATTAAGGTTGAAGGTAATCATGAACACATCATTGTCGATTCTGGTGACATGTTACAAAATCTCACCAACGGGCTGTTTAGTGCGGTCACGCATCGAGTGGTGAATCCACCCGATGCAACCAGCGACCGCTATTCCATGCCAATGTTTACGCATCCAAGAGATGATGTTGACCTCACACCAAGACCTGAATTTATCGAGAGAACTGGTGGCGTGGCCAAATACCCGAGCATCAGCGCGGGAGACTACCTTCACCAACGACTGGTAGAGATTGGGCTGATCAAGGATGACTGAGATTCAGGCCTTTGTTGACGGCGTAGTCGATGGCTCGCTTTCTGATGCTGAGGTCGAGGCATGGATGAGGGATGTGTTTGACAATGGATTATCACAGGTTGATACCGTTGACCTCACCAATGCAATGATTCATTCTGGAACAGTTCTCAAGTGGCCCGAAGAGTGGGCACATCTGGTTGTTGACAAACACAGCACAGGAGGTATTGGAGACAAGGTCTCACTTCCATTGGCACCTGCCCTTGCCGCTTGTGGACTCAAGTGTCCAATGATTGCAGGGCGAGGTTTGGCGCACACAGGAGGTACACTTGACAAATTAGAATCATTACCAGGATACGATGTATCTATTTCGCCCGAGAAGGCGGCTAAGATGATTGGTGAAATCGGTTGTATGATTGGTGGTCAAACCGGAGAAATCGCCCCTGCTGACAAGAGAATGTATGCCATTCGTGACGTGACTGGATTAATTGCATCAGTGCCCCTCATCACAGGTTCAATTGTTTCAAAGAAGGCGGCTGAGGGCCTGTCTGCCTTGGTGATGGACATCAAAGTTGGTCGGGCAACCTTCATGCAAAATGAGCAGGACGCACGTGAATTGGCCACAAGTATTGTCTCGACGGGGGAGGGATTGGGTATTGCCACAACAGTCACTCTAACCGAGATGGACACACCGATTGGATTCTCCGCTGGAAATGCTCTAGAAGTGTTGGAAAGTATCGAAACAATGCGTGGCTGTGGCCCCAGTGATCTTGAGGAACTGGTCTGTGTCCAAGGCGGGATTCTCCTCCATGCAACCGGCATAGCAGAAAGCATCGAGGAAGGAGCAGTTGATGTGTTTAATTCGCTACACGATGGTTCAGCAATCGCAAAGTTCGAAGAAATGTGTATTGCCCAAGGTGTGAGTCCATCGGTGTTCAATTCAGAATCATCACTTCTCAGCGCGATTGGATTACTAGATGCAAACCTATTGACCACAGCATTTGTAGCATCCAATGACGGATGGGTTTCTGACATCGATGCAATGGCATTAGGACAGGTTGTATTACAACTGGGAGGAGGACGACAATCACTTGGTGATGAGATTGATGCAGGGGTTGGATTTGTTCTCGATGCGCATATTGGGTCAAAAATCGAAGAAAATGAGGAATGGATTACTATTTATCATCGCAAACCACTATCCGAAGAACATCGCTTAATCATCGAGCAGTCTCTCGTTCTCTCTGATGAATCTGTAGAGATGGAAAGCAGAATCATCGATATTCTCTAATTGTTCAATAATTAGCACATTTGAAAGGTAATCCCACGTTTGAATGAAATAGAAGCGGGACACATTCACACATATGACCAACGCGCGCGGAGCGATATTGCCTCTGGCAATCATTCTCATGTTGGTCATAGTTCCTTGGGCTGTAACGGCCTCGGATTCCGATATGAAATCGAATAACGGAAAAGGCAGTGATGAAGAATCACATCTTGAAATGAAAGTCATTACCAATGACAATGGGATCGAGTACGAAATCGAATTTGACAATCTGACACTATATGCCTCATATTTTTACGAAATTTGGTTCACTAGAGTTGACCCTGATTACGTCCATTACAAAACATCAGACAACATCACTACCGAAGACCAAGACGAGGATTACTTGGCGGACAAAGTGACATTGGAATCATCATGGACGCCACCCCAAGATGGACCATACACAATTCATGTTACACTCTCTGATTCCGATGGGTTGCTTGTTTGTAACGGCACAGACTCATTTGGATGGGGTGACGTCTGGAACAATAGTGCATCTCCTCAAGTGACAATTTCAGCAACCTATGATGAAATGTCGCAGAATGTAACCGGCATTTTTGAAGAAGAAGGGCGGAATTACTTGGATATCATGAACAACGAAACTCGACAAGAAAACATCATCATTGGATTTGATGCTGAAAAAACTGAACACAATGGCGATTACGAGATGAAATTCAGATTGTATGTCGTCTATGATGATGCATCGTATTCGTTGATTGGTATGTCTGTATCAACATTCCACGCCAACTACAACATGTCGACTTTGAATGGGTCAATCGGTGGATGGACTGAAGACACAAATTACCAATTCACATTGGAACTGTCCTTGAACTATGGAGATGAGAATGGCAAAACACCAGTGGCAATGACAGCATACAATTTCACCATCGGCATACCTCCTGTCACAATTATTCAGGGATGTACAGATGGAAATGCAACCAATTACGAACCAACAGCAAACGAAGATGATGGCTCATGCGAATATTCTGACGAAGATGGGGATGGTGTATTCGATTATTTGGAAATTGAAGGTTGCACCGATTTCAATGCGACAAACTTTGATGAAAATGCAACTGAAGATGATGAATCGTGTGTGTTCAAAGACACCGATGAAGATGGCGTGTTTGATCACTTGGAAATTGAAGGTTGTACTGACCAAAAGGCAACCAATTACGACCGAGGAGCAACCGAACTAGATGGTTCATGTGTGTACCCTCCACCATTGTCAGCATCCATCAGTGCAACACCCACAGTAGGAGAAGGACCATTGTTGGTCTCCTTTGAAATCACCATCACTGGTGGCAATAGCCCGTATCAAGTCGAATGGAACTTAGGAGATGGAACCAGTTCCAATCAATTTGAGATTGAACACGTATATTCTCCAGGCGGTTATTCAGTGAATGTCACCGTCACTGACAGAGATAACCGAACGGCCACGGATATCATTCCTATTATCGTGAGTGAACCGGTAACGCCACCTCCTTTAACGGGATATATCGGACATTCGGGGCAACTTGAACCGATGACTGAGGGCATGGTTGCGACTGTGGAATTCACTGCCAGTGCAACTGGTGGAAGTGGTGAATACACCTACCAGTGGAGATTTGGAGACACGGGTCACACGACGGCTGCACAACTAGAGCAACTCAACTCACAAAACTCCGAACAAGTCGTGATTCATGAGTTCGCAGAAGGCGGATCATATACGGTCACGCTCACCATTACCGATTCAGATGGCGAGAAGTTTGAGACCAATGTCATCGTTGAAATTGTAGACCCCGGAAAAGAAAACCAGGGGACTGGCATTCAAGAAAAGCCGCCACAAAATGATGGAGTCCAAGAACTGGATTTATTCATCGCATCCACGGGAGGACTGTGTTTACTCATGCTGTTTGGACTGACCGGACGTCGTCGTCGCAAAGAGAAATATCTTGAGAAATTGCGAAACGAACAGATGGGTGATTGGGGGCCTACAGATGACGCTTTGTGGGATGAAGTCGATTTCTAATCAGAGTGGATATCCACTCACACCGGATTCATTGAAGCAATAACGAATGATGAGGAACTCATCCTTCAATGCACGGACATCATTTTTCACAGCAGCAGGGTCTTCATTGTGAATGAGAACACGCGCGTACAAACGGGCAACCTCTTCCATTTGAGTGACATCCATACCGACGCGAGTCAATTCTTGAACACCTAATCGAAGTCCACTGGGTGTCATCGCTTTGGTATCCCCTGGAAGCATGTTCATGTTGGTGATTATACCTGCATCTTCAAGCAACTGAGCGGCCTTTGCACCTGCACCTGAATCATGTTCACCATGTCGTGTTAAGATCTGGTGAGAGGCGGTATAACCACGTCCTTCAGCCAAGACATCGAAGCCCTCTGCAGCCATCGCAGAACCAAACGCGCGGGCATTTTCGACGATGGCTTTTGCATAGGCTTCTCCATATTCAAGAAACTCAGCGAAGGCCACAACCTTGCCAGCAACATGGTGAAGATGGTAAGATGAGCACACACCAGGGAAGATGGCAGTGTTGAGTTTGCGTTGGAACTTCCCATCATCCGAATTTGAGAGAACAAAGCCACCCTGTGGACCAGGGAAGGTCTTGTGACTGGACCCGGTCATGACATCGGCACCTTCACGAAGTGGATCTTGGAATTGGCCACCAGCAATCAAACCGAGAACGTGTGCGCCATCATACATGACTGATGCACCGACTTCATGGGCGGCATCAGCCATCTCTTGCAGAGGCGTGGGGAACAGGAATACGGATTGTCCAACAAGGGCCAGTGTAGGTTCAACTTCACGAATCATGGCGCAGGCAGCATCCACATCCGGCTCCATTCGGTCAACATCCCACGGATAGGTGGTCAAGTCCAAGCCACGCAATCCGACTGCACCCATTCGCGCGTGTGAGATGTGGCCACCATCAGCGGTAGAGACTGCGGTGATTTTGTCGCCTGGTTTTGCCAGTGCTTTCAGTGCCCCTATATTGGAGACTGTTCCACTGGTGGATTGGATGTTCGCATAGCGACAATTGAACACACGCTGTGCCAAATCGATTCCAAGCGCTTCAATGGTATCAAAATCGTCACATCCCTGATAGTAGCGTTTGCCAGGTAGTCCCTCAGCATAGCGTCCATGGAGGTCAGAAGTGATGACCTGCTGAACCATTGGACTCACGATATTTTCACTGGCAATCATGCCCAATCCGTGTCGATAATGATCGCCGCTGGCCGCTGTCGCATCAAGAACGGCTTGGGCGAATCCAAGGTTCTCATCACTGGCTTTCCAGTCACCCCCAACACCGCTCATAGGTGCAATTCAGACTAATCCGCCCTTAGTGTTCACGACGGGGTATCGTCAGTTTTCCGGCTTGTATTCCACCCGATTCATTCATGAATAGGCTCCAAGTCGCGAGGTCGCTAGCCGTGTTAGCTTAGCTGGTGGAGCGGTGGACTGTTAATCCACAGGTCGCAGGTTCGAACCCTGCACACGGCGCCTAAATGATCTCGGTGAGAGCGGCTCTACGAGCCGCCGCCCACGCACGCGTACGCACGGGGCGACATTCAAATGCTAGGAAATGAACGCAGATGCATGTTGACCCTCCGAGGAAATGTTGCTGCTGCTCGTGCGCTAGTCATTGTCATGCTCTTGGCTAGCCTTGCACCGTTGATGAGTGGAATCTTTGATGTTCAAATTGAACAAACCGATTCTTTTGAACCTGAATCGCTTGAAATGGGCGAACGAATCACCTACGAAACCGGTGGACGTGCCGCCTGTCCAAGTACCCAAAATGACGGTGGAACCACTGGTGATGCAGCCAATAGCACAAGTACGACCAAAACGTTTGGAACCGATCCAACGTCCCAAAACGTCCCAGGATGTGTCGACAGTTCTGACACCATGGATTTCTACAGCGTGACCTTATCGGCTAACAAAGAAATCTCAATCGAACTGACTGTGCCAACTTTTGCTGATTTTGACCTGTATATCGTCGATTCAAACCTCTCCATCATTGATTCTTCAGAATACAGTGACCCACTCGAAAGTGTGTTCATGATTACAACTTCTTCGAATGCTGGCACCTACTACGTGGTGGTCTCACAATATTCCAGTGATGGTGGCTACACCCTAGACATGTGGACCAACAATAGTTCACCCTATCCAGACTTGACCAGTAATGGTGTCTCTGGACCCAATTCTGCAACCACAGGTAGCAACGTCAATCTGGGCTATACAATCAACAATATCGGAACAGCCGCACTCACATCCAGCACCCCTTATGACATTCCAGTTATCCTGTCAACAGACACGACCTACGACAACACAGACACCATTCTCAGTACACAAATCACAGGTCCGAACCTTGGCATTAACGGGAGTCAAGGATTCATTACCTCAGTATCGATTCCTTCATCGCTTACAGCAGGGAATTACTACTGGCTTGTTTGGCCAGATGGATGGGGCAATGTCACTGAACTCAACGAGTTGAACAACAATGCTTGGAGCAGTGGAACAACAGCGATTAGTACACCTAGCTCCACATCTGGAGACATGTTTGAGCCTAATGAAAATACGTCGACTGCGACTGTAGTCACGCTACCATTATCGCAATCCAATCTGTCCATTCACACCACGACAGACAACGATTATTTCGAAATCTCAATGATTAGCGGAGATACATATTGGTTCAACAATACGCACACCTATGCCAATGGAGACATCGACATGGATCTTATCTCTGGTACGATTAACCTCGCATCATCAGCCTCTTCAACCGATAACGAGGCCATTACTCATACCGCATCAGGTAACTTCACCGCACACCTCTACGTCTACGGTTTTGCGGGTGCTGTCAACAATTACGGCCTGACCATCGAGAGTTCTGCTGGAAGTGGCACACCTCCTGCCGGAACACCGAGCATGAATGTGGTCATGCCAGACAAGTTCAGTGCAACCGCCGCCTTGTCTAACCTGACCACAGGTGCGACATATTCACTGGATTCGACATTGTATGAGTTCTACATTGATGGGTCCTCAACAAATTCAACTCTGCCAACTATGAACTGGACGGCGACCACCAATACATACACGCAGAACTACAACTTTAGCACGCCAAATGTAGAAGGAGAATATGCAGTACTCAGCATGTTGTATCAAAATAGTGCATTCACCGATTTCGACTTTGATTACATCTATCACGAAATGATGATCGCAGAATCCTCTGGCTCAGCCAGTGGCTGGCTAGAAGCACAGAACCTCACTGTAGGCAACACATATTCAGCACAATGGTGGGCTTATGACAACGTGACCAATGCATCATTGGGCACGAGCACACTGAACTTCACAGCCACCTCAAGTTCGTGGTACCAAACGACATCTTGGTCATACCCTACCACTGCAAATCAGCACGTTTTCGAAGTGATTCTAATGTCGGGTACAAGTATTATTGGAGCACATTACGATGAGTTTGTGCCCAGCCCACCAAGTGTGTCTATTGTGTCATACACCAATGATGCAAATTCATCGGGCAATTCAGTGACCACGCAAGGCATGGATTTGGTTCCAGGTCAATCCTATATGAGACAAATCTCAATTTTGGATCCCAGTAACAACACAATTGCCACATCATCTCAAATCAACTTTACAGCCAACAGCACAACCATGAACTTCCCCGCTTGGTCATATTCAACACCAACAGCAAGTGGCATATACTGTGCAGTTGCAGAATTGTGGACAGCAAACGGAACCACACTCACCGGTGATTTGGTGTGCTTCTCTTACATTTACGATGCAGATGGCGATGGAGTGTGGGATTCAAACGACTTGTGTCCAAACACACCGGCGGGCTCAACAGTCGATCAGAATGGATGTGCAGCAAGCCAACGAGATACCGATGGCGATGGTTACACTGACGATGTCGACGACTTCCCCAACGACCCGACTCAATGGAATGATGCCGATGGTGACGGCTACGGTGACAACGCCAGCGGGAACTATGGAGATGATTTCCCACTAGATGCAACACAATGGTCCGATGCTGATGGTGATGGTTGTGGTGACAATCCAAACGGAAACAATGGAGATCAATTCCCATTTGACCCGACACAATGCAGTGATGCAGACGGTGATGGATACGGAGACAATCCAAATGGGACCAATGCCGATGCCTTCCCGAATGACCCCACACAGTGGAATGATGCTGATGGCGATGGTTACGGAGATAACCCGAACGGAAACTACGCCGATGATTTCCCACAAGATGCCACACAATGGTCTGATTCAGATGGTGATGGGTACGGGGACAATCCAAACGGGAACAACCCCGACTTATTCCCAACTGATTCCACACAATGGGCTGACAGTGATGGCGATGGTTACGGAGACAATCCAAACGGCAATTCTGGAGATGCATTCCCAACGGACCCAACACAATGGGCTGACAGTGACGGTGACGGATATGGAGACAATCTATCTGGAAATTATCCTGATTTATTCCCCAATGATTCCACGCAGTGGGAAGATGCAGATGGAGATGGATACGGGGACAATCCACAAGGCAATGCTGCAGATCACTTCCCAACTGATGCCACACAATGGGCCGACTCAGATAACGATGGGTACGGAGACAATCCACTAGGCAACAATCCTGACGCATTCCCTAGCGATGGTACACAATGGGCTGACTCAGACAACGATGGTTGGGGAGATAACCCTCAGGGTAACAACCCTGACTTGTTCCCTAGCGACGGCACACAATGGTCTGATGCCGATGGTGACGGCTATGGTGACAATGCTTGGGGAACAAATCCTGACCATTGTCCAAACAGTCCGTCAGGTGCAATCGTTGACGAGAACGGTTGTGCAGCGAGCGAATTGGATGATGACGTCGATGGTGTGACCAACGACCTCGATGCGTGTCCAAACACCCCCGGTGGTGAAAGTGTGGATGCGCTCGGATGTGGTGACTCGCAAAAAGACGGTGATTATGACGGCGTCTCAGATGCTTTAGACCAATGTCCAGGTTCCCCGCAAGGTGAAGTTGTAGATGGATACGGTTGCGCTGCAAGTCAGCGAGATTCTGATAATGATGGAATTAGTGATGACCGTGATGATTGCCCCACAACAACACCAGGTGCTGCAGTGAATGGTGTCGGCTGTGCTGCTGATGAAAGAGATGCAGATGGTGATGGGATTGTCGATGCTGATGATACCTGTCCGAATACCTCTTCACTGGACACAGCAGATAGCACCGGATGTGGTGCTGCTCAGCGAGACACAGATGGCGATACAGTCATGGATGCCGATGATGAATGTCCAATGACGCCCGGAGGAGCAAACGTCGATGGAGGTGGATGTTCAAACACCCAGCGTGATTCCGATGGCGATACAGTTGTCGACGCATGGGATGATTGTCCAACGACACCATCTGGTGAATCAGTTGATGCTGATGGTTGCGGCGATTCGCAGAAAGATGCTGATGAAGATGGTATTTCAGATGCCCATGACATCTGTCCATTCACTCAATCCACTTGGATTCCAAATTTGGATGGGTGCGCGCCACAGCAAGTAGATGCTGACGATGATGGTGTGAGTGATCACTTCGATGAATGCCCAAATTCCGCACAAGCCGAAATCGCAGATAGTGATGGTTGTGCTCCGTCCCAGAAGGATGACGACGGTGATGGTGTCAACAACGCAGAGGATGCGTTCCCAGATGATCCAACTGAAACACTTGACAGTGATGGAGATGGAGTCGGTGATGTCGCTGACGACTTCCCGCAAGATTCTGCACGTCAAACGGCAGAAGAAGGGGGGATCTCAGGCCTCATGTGGGCGTTCATCTTTGTCGCAGTATTCGTCATGACTGGAGCAGCGACGGTCCTCATCCTACGCCGAGGAGACGCATCTGGAAGTGAAGTCGAATACGGTGATGAATGGAGTGCGGGGGCACTACAGCCTGCAGAGAATCTGCATGAAATGGCTGCAATGCCTACTGAAACGCTCACCATGGAATCTCCCGTAGTTGAGGATGCTGGTCCAACCACTTGGACTGATGAAGATGGTCATGCGTGGTGTCAATATCCTGATGGTACCATCATGCGATTTGATGCTGAAAGTGGTCAATGGGTCCCTCACCAGTGAACCGTGATGCATTTGAACCGGCATCAGTTGGGAGTACCTGATGGACATCAGCATCATCCTCGGTTCACGCACAGATTTGCCAGTTGCAGAAAAGGCTACGAAGATTCTCGACCAGTTTGATGTCGAGTATGAACTTCGTATCGCAAGCGCTCATCGGGCACCCAAATATCTGGAAGGGATTATCGATTCTGCATTGGAAAATGGATGTCAAATTTTCATCGGCATGGCAGGCGTTGCAGCAGCGCTACCTGGCGTCATCGCAAGCATGACCACAAAACCAGTAATCGGCGTACCATGCGGTGGAAAGGTACCTCTAGATTCACTTCTATCCATCGTTCAAATGCCACCTGGCATGCCAGTAGCGACCGTGGGTGTTGACAGAGGCGACAATGCTGCTGTACTCGCAATTCAAATTCTAGCAAACAAGAATGAAGCCATCTCTGAGGCTTTCGACGCTTACCGTGACGCGATGACGGAGAAGGTCATCTCTGACGACGATCTTACCCGATCGGAGCGTGCCTGAAATGGACGCAAGTATGCTCATCGATGAAGCTGTTGAAATTCTCAAAAGCCAAATCGATGATACTGCAATTATCGCTTGTAGTGGTGGTATCGATTCTACGGTCGCTGCAGTGTTGGCAAACAAAGCAATTGGCAATCTCCTACACTGTGTGTATGTTGATACTGGATTCATGCGAAAGGATGAGACTGAAGAAGTGCGAGAAATGCTCACTGAATTAGGATTGAATCTGAAAGTTGTCGATGCAAGTGAGCGATTCTTCAAACACCTTGAGGGTGTGACTGAACCCGAACATAAACGGAAGGTCATCGGAGAACAGTTCATCCGTGTTTTCGAAGAAGAACAAGTTTCTTCTGGTGCGAAATACTTGGTTCAAGGCACCATCGCACCAGATTGGATCGAGTCAGGTGGTGGCGAGCGAGATGTCATCAAGAGCCACCATAATGTCGGGGGTTTACCCGATGATGTCGATTTGGTAATCGTTGAACCATTACGTGAATTCTACAAAGACGAAGTCAGAGATATGGCTGCTGTCCTAGATATTCCTAGCAGCAACCGTCAACCATTCCCTGGCCCTGGTCTGGCGGTTCGAGTACTCGGCGATTTGACAAGAGAACGGACTGAAGCATGCAGAGAAGCATGTGCCATTGTCGAAGAAGAATTAGAGGCGGCGGCAGAGGCGGGTCTCATTGAGATTCCATGGCAATACTTTGCGGCTCTACTCCCTGTGTCTAGCGTAGGGGTACATGGGGATGCGCGCGTATATGGAGAAACAGTCGTTGTTCGTGCAGTTCGAAGTATTGATGGAATGTCTGCACGATATTCTGAAATTCCTCACGACGTATTGCAAAAAATCAGTACCCGAATTACAAACACACTGAAGGGGCATGTCAATCGAGTCGTCTACGACATTACCCACAAACCACCAGGTACCATCGAGTGGGAGTGATTACTCTTCTTCGGAATATTTCCCTGTTTCAATTGATGCTGGCCATGGTGTAACAACAGGTGACACCGGAGGATAACCGAAGAACTCTCGAACGGTAATCACTGGTGGCACATCTGCAAAGATTGGTCCCAATTTTTCAAATGGTATCGTGTCACCAACCGTTGGACCAACGAAAGGATCCAGAAGCGCACCACTTGGATGGACCAAATGCATTGCTAGATAGTCGAGATTCTCATGTCTAACACCAAACAGAACCATTTCCAATTCAGTCGCTCCTGTTTCTCCAACGGGAATTTTTCGACGAGCGAGAGGACGACGAGCCCAACGTCGTGATTCAGCAATCCACGGTTCGCTTAGTGAAGCCAAACCCACATCGACGTGTGCGATTGGTAGAATCCAACGACCGGAGGGCCAAGCGAGTAAGGTTGCGATTCTAACCACGTGAGAAAGCCACAATGGTATGGAAATCAACAATGCTATGATTGCCACGAATCCGACGGGCTCATGATGGATGACCCATGCAAGAACGGCCAATAAGACGGTCTCAATACGGAATAAATTCCACATCAACATCTTTGATGTTGAGCCTTCAATCTGTTTTTGCGCCAAATTCAATGCTCCAAGCCATAGCAATACGAAAGCACCGACCCAAAGGCCGAGGCCTAGTCGAATGTCCATGCCTATTCCATGCCCTAATGCTGCCAACATCAGAGGAATTCCGCCCGCTGCTAATAGGAAGGCAGACCATGCGGAAGGAAATAGAAAACCTGAGAGTAGGGGTTCTAATCTCTGGCGTCGCCAACCCATCTCAGACCATTCACTGGGAGCATCGACTTCGTGGTCCAATCTGTTGGGAAGGGAGTCGGAGCCAAACCAACGAGCATGACCGAGGAGGAAGTGTTTGTCTGGTGCGCCCATGAAAGGACGGCGCAAACCATCAGGCATGAACGCGTCGCCATTGCGAGCGATTATTCGTCAATCGGGTGTCGTAAGATGAGGTTTCGAGCCGCCCAAACCTCGTCAACTCGTTTGACTGGAGTATCGTGAGGAGCACTCATCACGAGTTTTGGATCCTCTGACAAGATGGTCAAGAAATCATCTGCAAATTGATCGATGGCTTCCTTTGATTCTGTCTCCGTTGGCTCAAACATCAAGCATTCAGGTACAATCATCGGGAAGTAGAGAGTGGGTGCCATGTATCCGAAATCTAACAATCGCTTTGCAACATCCTTACCTGTGACTCCTGTTGCCTCCTTCAGCGGAGTCATGTTCAATGTAAACTCATGTTTGACAATGTCCGTAGGAGCGCCATCAATCGGCATCGCGTGAATACCTGCTCGGACATCATTAGAAGGATTTAGCAATCGATAACGGAGATAATTCGCATTCAATACTGCATGTTCACTCATCTTCTCCAAGTCTTTTCCATAGCGTCTGTAAAAGGCCCAAGCACGAACGACTGCTCCTGAATTTCCTAACCATTGCTGAACCTTTCCAATACTCTTTGGTGGATCGAACCATTCGTACCACACATCACCATCTTCATCTTCAACACATTCAACCATGGGAGCGGGGAGATAATCCGCAAGGTGTTCCTTAACACCAATTGGTCCCGAACCTGGACCTCCGCCTCCATGGGGTTGGCTAAACGTCTTGTGTAGATTGTAATGAACAGCATCAAAACCCATCAACCCCGGGTTAGTCTTGCCTAAAATTGCATTGAAATTGGCACCATCGTAATACATCTGACCACCAGCTGCATGAACAATCTCAGATGCTTCTGCAATTTCTGGCTCAAAGATGCCTAACGTGCTCGGATTGGTAATCATCATCGCTGCGGTATCATCGCCAACCACAGCTCGAAGCGCGTCCAAATCTAGACGACCGTTCTCAAGAGATGGAATCTCGATGATTTCGTATCCACACATGGCAGCGCTTGCCGGATTGGTTCCATGCGCACTGTCGGGAACAATCACCTTGTTTCGATGGGATTCACCAAGGTCACGATGGAATTCCTGGATGCATCGAATCGCTGTAAATTCACCATGAGCACCGGCCACGGGTTGGAGTGTAATCGCATCCATGCCAGCACAATGAGATAGCATCTCCTGCATTTCATAGAATATTGCCATCAATCCCTGAAGGTGATGTTCTGGTGCCAATGGGTGGATGTCATTCATTCCTGGCATCTGAACGATGCGCTCGTTCACACGTGGGTTGTGCTTCATCGTACAGGAACCCAATGGATAGAATCCCGAATCAATTCCATGACTACGAGTTGACAACCAGGTGTAATGTCGCACGAGTTCTGGTTCACTAGCACGAGGCCATTTAGGTGGTGTCTTTCGTTCCAATCCAGATGGGATGGAGAATTCCACTGGAATCGGGTCCGGCTGTGCATAGCCAGCATTATCTGAGCCATTGAAGGCGAATATATCACTCAATCAATCACCTCTGACAACCATTCTCGAATACCATCACTTAACTCATCGATGTCCTCAATATCGATTTGATCTGTTGCACAGACTAGGATACAGTCGCCAAGTTCTGGCCACCAATCTGAGAGGTCAAAACCACCGGTGAGGTCACATTCGTCATCTAGGAAATCGAGCAGACTTGCAGCCTCACCAGGGATTCGAATCACAAATTCGTTGAAATGAGAACCATTCGGGTGCACCATTTCGATGCCTTCAATCTTGGCAATCTCTTGCTTTGTTGCTTCGCAAGCCGCAGCATTACGAGTGGCCAACAATTGCAATCCATCAGGCCCGAGCATGGACATGTGCATGGCACCCATCAAGGCAATGAGTGTCTCATTGGAACAGATGTTACTGGTCGCTCGATGGCGGCGAATGTGTTGTTCTCTCGTACTCAATGTGAGAGTGAATGCTTGGACTCCATCCGAATCAAAACTCTGTCCAACGATTCTTCCCGGCATTTGTCGAATATAGGCGTCTGTGCATGCAAATATACCGTAAATTGGCCCGCCAGCAGTCGGACCAATTCCAAATGGTTGACCTTCGCCCACGACAATATCGGCACCGTAATCTCCAGGTGGAGCAACCAATCCTAGCGAGACAGGTTGGACTCCAACAATGAGAGCGGTTTCTGTTCCGATGATCTCTTTGAGTTTCAATAAACCATCATCAAGCAATCCAAATGCATTGGGTTGTTCAACATAAATGGCACAGGAACCTGCCGCGGCTTTGGCCGCTTCAAGGTCAATATGGCCATCATCATCATGTGGGATAGTTTTGATGGCAATTTCAGCACCCTGTGTATAATTATGAATCACTGAAAGACGGTGGGGCGGGACCAACTCTGAAACATATATTGTTGATTTCTGACTCGCTTTACGATCATGAATTCGAACAGCACAAGTTATCGCCTCAGCAGCTGCTGTTGAAGCATCATACATGCTGACATTAGAGACAGGTAACCCAACCAGTTCACTGATCATGGTTTGGAATTCCCACATTGCCTGCAACATTCCCTGACTGACTTCAGGTTGGTATGGAGTATAGGCTGTGAGAAATTCTCCACGTGTAGCCAACATGGGCACCATGCTTGGCACATAGTTACTGTACAATCCGGCACCCAAGAAAGAGGGGCGGCTATTCACTGCAATATTTGCACCTAACAGCATTTGTGCTTCGCGCAGGATTTCTTCTTCAGTTTGAGGCTCGGGTAAATCGAGTGCTTCGTTTCGTCGAACGTGTTCTGGAATGTCTGCGAAGAGTGTATCCATTGAGGACATACCCATGGCCTCTAGCATCTCTTTCTCACGGCCGAGATTCGGTAATTGGTCTACCATTTAATCACCCTCACGGCGCCCCTACGGGGCGCCTTTCCACTCCCGCCTGTACAACATCAGCCCTTCAAGTTTCGTCAACAGCCCCGATGGTTTGCTATCCGTCACAATCATACACTATCGTGGGATGTCGGGTGTGAAGGAATGACCATGCGTGTGGCAATCAGTGGTCAAGATGGATTCGTTCAACCTCACCTAGAAGCGGCCCTAGGGGATGATTTGGTGGAAATTCCAGTCGAAGCACTTAGTCAACCAAAAATTCTCGACGCTCTATTGACTTCTTGCGATGCAATTGTTCTGATGAATGCGCATCCACCATCAAGTGGCGACCGAGGAGATCGTTCGTCATTGCTACAAATGAGAAGTGCGGCCAAGCCAATTCTATCAGCTGTTGAACGCCATGGAAGTATTCATCTCGTTTTGATTGGCACCTTGCGAGTCCATCCACAAGCCACGCCAGAAGAGCCATATTATTCCAGTCAAGCCACTTTAGCGCCACGAGATATTGCCGCTGAAGGACAACTATGGGTTGAGGAAAGGGCACTTGAACACGCCAATGAGAATGCACCTGTTAGCGTCCTTCGATGTTCCAATGTGCAAGGGCTTTCCTTACAGACAGAAGAAGGACACGGGATTATGCATCAATTTGCTCGAGATTCAATTTTTGGATGGGTGAGTGTACCTGGCGATGGAACCCAAGTCAAGGATTTCGTTCACATCTCAGATGTCATTGGTGTGGTCATGCATGTCCTTAGTAGCCCCCCACCAACACGTGAAACACTGTGTATCGGTTCTGGACAAGGTGCAGTCATGAGTGAAGTCGCAACCATTTATGCTGAACGTACTGGATGTGACCCACAATATGGTAACGATGACCGAAACGAAGTGTGGGGTGTCGTTGATGCGTGGGAAATCGAACAGCGTTGCGGCTTCCGTCCCGAAGTTGAACTCAATCAGATGATTGAGGAAGCCTTCGAAATCGCTGGAGTTTAATCACTGAATTCTAGTGAATGAACCATCAGCATTCATCTGCCAAGCACTGCCATCTGGAGCGTTGTAAATCGTCTCACCCATTGCACCAGTGACGTATCCGCCACCACCTGGGAGTTGTGTGTAATCAGGGATTGTGATTGGCGAGACTGGGGCAACGGCTGCGACTGGTGCTGCTTGAGCAGGCATATCGTATCCCATATGAGGGGCCTGTGTTTCCTGCCAAGTTGACTCCACAGGGGATTCATCTTGTCCACGTCGTAGAATGGTTACAGTCAATATGACGCCCATCAATACAACAACAACAATCGCTAGAATGATCCAAATCATGTTCTTCTGAAGAACTGCACTGGTATCACCGAGTTCAACTCGCTCATCTAGAGAACAGCCGGCATATTTGCCACTTTTCTCTACACTCTCACCGGCTGGTGTATCTAGACATTCATCCATCGCAGTCATCACTCCATCACCATCTTCATCGCGCTGATAGGCTGAGCAACCTCGCAATTCACCTTCAGAAAGAATGGTTAATCTCTCAGCAGGAGTCAATTCAAGAGATGTGTCTGGACAAACGTCCTCATACAGGCGATAACCATCTTCATCACTATCATCGTCACCATACCAGCAACCGAATGTATCGAGGGTTCCAAATGTCGTAAATCCATTTTGAATGCTTGAATTCGATGTGTTTGGACATTGGTCATTTCCTGTTGGATAAATGAGGTCTCCATTGACTCCATCTTCGTCGGTATCATACTCACTCATATGACAACCGGTTACCTCTACTGTGTCTTTGTACATCGAGGGTGTATTCGGACAGGCATCAACAAACAGACGATAGCCGTCGCCATCATCATCAGATTCACCTGTCCAACAACCGATTTCATCCACATCCAAACCAAACTCATCTTGGAAGGCTTCACGAGTAGCCTGCTGAGGTGTGTTTGGACAATTGTCGATGTGATTCCAAACGCCATCCACATCCGTATCCTGTTGTGTTGTCCATCCACATCCTCTGGAATCAATAGATTCTCCAACGGGTGTATCTGGACATTCATCACTAGAGTCTGGGATGAGGTCATTGTCATCATCTGTATCCTCATCAGCATCACGACAGCCATCACGATCTACATCGTTTGTTGTGTCTGAGACCCAACCGGTCTCACCCTGTGGGCAAGAATCAGCAGAATCGGGCCATCCATCGCCATCATCGTCAGAATCTTCATCGAAATCTCGACAGCCGTCGCCATCCATGTCAGTCTCTGAGTTAGATGTCCAACCAGTCATTCCACGCGGACAATTGTCAAAGACGTCACCAATTGAATCTCCATCATCGTCATCATCCTCGTCAAGGTCACGACAACCGTCACCATCAAGGTCAGTTGAAGGGACACTTTGCCAATCCATTGCGCCATTTTGACACAAATCATCAGCGTCATTTACGCCATCAGCATCATCATCCTGATCTTCTGTAGCGTCCTTACAACCATCGCCATCACGGTCGTTGTTTGAATCAGAGATCCAACCCAATTCACCGGTTCGACAGATGTCCAGAATGTCACCATCACCATCGACATCATTGACGCCATCATTGTCGTCATCAGCATCCTCTCCATCATCGGCGCAACCATCGCTATCATGGTCTGTGGAAGTGTCACTGGTCCAATTATGCCATCCTCGAACACAATCATCTCCAGCATCATCGTTGATGCCGTCATTATCGTCGTCATCGTCTTCCTCTGAATCATGACAGCCATCACCATCGTGGTCGTTGGCAGAATTGCTAGACCACTGCTGTTTGAATGTCAGACCGGTGCAGGGATCTGCCACATCTGCAATTCCATCTCCATCATCGTCTGAATCTTCGGTGGCATCCATGCAACCATCTTGATCCATGTCTAGGTAGGTGTCACTACTGTCCCAATTAACTTCAGGGCCATCACAATTGTCGATATCGTTGTCCTTATTGTCTCCATCCAAATCAGTGTCACAAACATCTCCAAAGCTATCACCATCGATATTGGATTGGTCTGTATTTGGAATTGCAGGGCAATTGTCATCGGCATTGCCCACACCATCTCCATCACTATCTGCTTGAATGACCCACAGGTGGATTCCTGTATTGAATGCGTATCCATATTGATTGGGGTCAGAGAAAACGTTACCCTTGGTACTCTCAGAGCCAGTGCCCAGTGTGATTGTACATGACTGCCCCACTGCAACGCCACCCCCACAGTGTGAGCCCATGCTGGCAATGGAGCCTGATGGCATGACTGCAATGCTGTAGCCCTCATCATTGTATGGACCATCAGCGGCTTCCGCCCATAGCCAGTTTCCACTGGTATCGATTCCTGCAATCACCATCCCCATGTATGTACTAGAAAGGGTTGTTGAACCAAAGGAAGCACTGCCCGATTGAGCAACGTAGCCATCACTGGTGACAGATGCGAAAGTACCGGCAATCGCCAATCCACCTTGGCCAGTCATATCAATCGACCTTGAAGTCTGATAGGCACCACTTGTTGAACCAGTAGCCCATGACCACTGATTATTGGTACCTAATTCCGCAACGAAAATAATGCGATCATTTGATCCACTACCACCCACTTGCTGTGTTCCAAATTGTGCATTCCCAATCGTATGGCCAGTAACATAGACTGTGCCGGAATCGGCAATAATATCCATGATTTGGACGACTCCATTTGTCGCACCCACAGATGCAACATCTACGTGCGAGCCACTAGTTGTGAGTTTGGCAATATACGAAGCCAGTTGACCTGCTGCTTGTGTTTGTTGATTACCGAACGTTGCAGTTCCTGCAAACCAACCGCTACCGAAGACGTGGGTGCCATCGGTAGAAATGGATGCACCGTAATCTTCCTCGGGCCCACCTGCAGTGTATACCCAATCCCAGTGATTGCCTCCAATTGTGACTTGACCAGTCATCAACTCAGCAATCCAGATGTCCATCTTACCATTGGTGCTAACGGTGTTTGAATTGAAATTAGCCGTGCCATTGAAGGATCCTGTGGCAAAGACATTGCCACCAGAATCAACCGTGATGTCCTCACATGAATCATCGTTTGTGGTTCCACCAGCAACAGCAGTCCATTGGAACTGACCATTGCCATTGAGTTTGCTCACAAAGATATCCATGGTATCTTGGGTCGAACGATACTGATCAGTACCAAATGTAACATTTCCATTGAACCAACCACAGATGTAAATGTCAGTCCCGTGGGTAGCCATTCCACTAACCATTGCATATCCACCGCCACCATACTCACCAGTTTCAGTCAACCACTGCCATGAACCAGTATTTCCATCAGACTTTGCGATGTAAGCAATTTGTCCAGGTGAACCCGTTCCAAAAAGATCAGATGAGGAACCGTGTGAACCAAACGTGGCATCACCAATCACCATGCCCCCAACCAATACATCTCCTGCAGAATCGACTGTCATGGTACTCGGCCAAATCACTGCACCTGTGCCCCCAGAGGCCATTCCAGCACTCTGTGTCCATTCATTTTGCACTGCATAGGAAATTTCCACTTCATCAGCGAGTTCAGATGGAGTTTGGTTGGAGAATTCTATTCCAGTCATCGGTTGTAGCAACAATGCGAATATTACCGCGAAAAGCAGGCTGTTGGTAATGAACTTCGATTGGTCAGTCATAACACGCCCTATGGGGCGTGATACTTAACGCTCCCCTGTCGAGGTTTGTTCATTCTTGGCCTCCATGTTCAGCCCAATCATCCATTTCTGGTGTCCGGTACCACCAATTTCGGTCATCATCTAACCACCATTCACAGCCATTCTCGTCAACCTTGTAATTTGGATCATTTTCGTAGTCTTCTTCAGATGATTCTACCGTAGTTTCATCCTGTATTTCGATGGATTTTTGATCTGATTTCTTGGGTGTCGAGTCTGACTCTTGGCGGCCCTTGATGACCAATACTGCACCAATTGCACCAGCAATAATCACCACCGTAATTAATCCAATTATTCCGAGGATTGACATGGTGCTAAGGCCACCTGATTCCGTGCTAGTTTGTTGTTGACGTGAACATCCATTGTCATCTACAACGGCACCAGAAGCCGTTCCTGCACAGCCGTCATTGCCATTGACGATTCCATCGCCATCATCGTCTTTCTGATCAAACGTACATCCGCCCTCGTAGATTGTGACTGGAGTGAAACCATCAGGTGGGGTCGTATTGCTGTCTGGACAAAGATCGACCCAATTGATGTAATCATCATTGTCATCATCTTGATCACCAGACCAGCAACCGAATTGTTCGTCAAATAGGTATGTGCCATTGAACGAATCTCGCACACTTTGATTTGTTGTCCCAGGACAAGCATCATCGACATCGAGTACACCATCATTATCCTCGTCCTGTTGAGTGAGGAACCCACAACCAAAGGCGTCAATTGATTCTCCGAATGGTGTATTCAAACACGCATCGATATTGTCAGGAATATTATCTGCATCAATGTCATCAGTACAACCATCGAAGTTCGTATCGTATCCATCTGCAGAAGCTACTTCAGGACAATCGTCCAAATTGTTCTGGACACCATCGCCATCATTATCACCTTGTTCATATGAACATCCACCATCAAATACCTGTGAGCCCAAAGGTGTACCTGGACACTCATCAATCAAGTCAGAATAGCCATCATTGTCATCATCTGTATCTTCATCGGCGTCTCGGCATCCATCACCATCAACGTCATTTTGTTCATCTGATTCCCAACCAGTGATTCCATCTGGGCATCCATCGAATGTGTCCTCTATTTTGTCGGAGTCGTCATCGATATCTTCGCCAGCATCACGACATCCATCACCATCAATATCGGAATGACTTCCTGATGTCCAACCGATATCTCCAGCCGGGCAGTCATCATTGACATCGAGAAGACCATCGCCATCATCGTCATCATCCTCATCCCAATCACGACAACCATCACCATCTCTGTCATTCGCCGTTTGGGAACTCCAATTGACGGCTTGGTCAGGACAATCATCCATGAAATCTAGGACATCATCGCCATCATCATCAGAATCTTCTCCCGAATCTAGACAACCGTCTCCATCGTAATCAAGTGCTTCAGTTGTCGTCCAACCAAGATCTCCACGTTCACAATTATCTGGGCCGTCGTCAACACCATCATTGTCATCGTCGTTGTCATCGTCGTTATCATCACAACCATCACCATCGTGATCGGTAGCAGAACTTGAAGTCCAAGAACGGTTGTAGGGATATCTTGGACAGAGATCATCAATGTCTAAAACAGTATCAGAATCATCATCAAGGTCCTCATCTGAATCATGACAGCCATCCGTATCATAATCGGTGGCAACACCACTGGACCAATTGTGTTTAGAAGTGGGGTCATTGCAACTATCAGCGAGATCAAGGATATTGTCGCCATCATCGTCTAGATCCTCATCTGCATCACGGCATCCATCACCGTCACGGTCATTTTCCCAGATAGATTGTACCCAATTAACTGACGGACCAATGCATTGATCGTAGTAATCATCGTAACCATCACCATCTGCGTCATCATCACATAGATCACCTTCGGTATCACCATCCATATTCTCTTGACCGGTGTTGTTTACCAATGGACAATTATCACTGAGATCAGCAATTCCATCATCATCGGTATCTACCTTGAATGTCCACACAAAACCAGCTCCGTCAGCATAGGTATACGTTGATAGATTGACATTTGCTAAACGTGAACCACAAGCAAATACTTGATTGACACAATGACGTCCAGTTGTAACAACTCTTCCAATACCAATCCAAGTCACTCCGAGAGCAAAATCATCTTTTTCACCACCAAGTTGGTCGGCCCAAATCCAATTTCCATATTGATCCAAACCGGCCACAAAACCATCACTTCCAGGTGCACCAGCCAAGTAGAAGGGACCAAAAGTTGCGTTGGTCCAAAGTTCATTTCCATCGAAATAAAATCCAGAAACGGCAACTGTGCCCAATGGACCAACTGACAAATCCGTAACAGATTGTACAGAACTTGCTTCACCTGAACTTCGTGTGGCCCATACCCAAGCGCCCGCAGTGTCAATGGATGCAACCCAAGCATTCGTCGCACTCGCATTAGATGTGAGAGTATAGGAGGCGGTCTGACCAACACGGAATTGAGCCTGTCCTACAAATTGTCCACCGAGATATAGGTCTCCGTTCCCGTAGGTGATTGCAACTGCATAAACAGAGTCGCCTTGGCTTGAACCGGGCATTGGACGAGTCCATTGGAATGTCCCACCAGGATTGATTTTTGACACAAATGAAGCATATGGACGTCCGGCTGGAACAATTGTGCTACTCGGCCAATCCAGAACGTTATCGCGATAATAACCAACCAAGTATGCATTGTCATAACTATCGATGACTACACCTGTAACATTGTCGTCATAATTACCACCCCATGCCTCGACCCAAGATATTCCACCCATCTCGTCCATCATCAAGATGTACATGTCACTGCCACCTTCAGACTGATGGGATGATGAACCAAATACTGCAGTATTCGTATGTGCACCAACAACGTACAGACCTCCAGCACTGGTCGCAGCACAACCACTTGCGACATCATGATTGGGGCCACCAAAATTTGTCGCGACGTCCCAAGTTGATGTTGAAATATTGTATAGTGCTGCAAATCCATCCATGAATAGACCGCCGGTTGTTAGTGAATGATTTCCGAAGGTGATTGTGTCGGACATCCAACCACAAATCCATACACCGGCAGGACCTATTGTGACCTCTTCTGAATGAGCACCTCCGTACGAATCACTTGGTCGATTTGTATGTTTGAACCATGTCCACGTACCCCACTGATCAAGTTGAGCGATGAAGGCCATTCGATGATTATAAAAGGTCGGAGTTACACTTGAACCAATGATGACATCACCGCGATAAGAACCGGTAATAATCACTGAACTACTAGCTGTAGTGATGACGTCAGCAATCCATACACTGTTGACATTGTTGACATCATTGTACTCGTTGGGATCTCCAGTTCCATGAATGGACCATTCGGTCACTCCACGGGCTCCAATAGCCATCAATGCCTCATTCTGTGCATCATTCAACTCAGGAAATGAATCAGGTAGAGATTCTGTATTAGATTCTTTTTCTTCGTATGAAATAGATGCCAACCAAGGAGCGGCAAGGAGCAAGAAAATCATCGAGGAAACGATGGGTAAACGAGTCGAAAGCCGGTCTGACATGAGAACGCCCTTAGGGCGTTCCCATTTCAACGTTCAGTCTAGATGAACGGAGGTCGTACAATGACCGCACGTAACGTTCGACGAGGGTTTGGTGCAATCAAAACCTCTTCTCCGATTTCAACACCTTCAAGATATGCCAACGCAATTCCAACCTTACCAAGACTGGGTGACGGGCCTCCAGAAGTCACTGTACCAATCACTTCATCACCACGCATTACGGCGTGACCAATCCGTGGAAATGGACCTTTATCGAGTACTTTCAAACCAAGCCACCGTGCACCTTTACCAGACTGATGCGCATCCTTTGTAGATGCAACACGGTGGCGCCCAATAAATTCGTGATCCATATTCAGTCCAAAGGGTACGAATGTTTCTCCAGAATCACGCATCAGATTCGTGTCATCAGTCAGCGTTGCTGCACAGAAATCTTGTCCAGAAAGAAGGAAACCTTTCTCCATACGTAATGTATCTCTAGCACCCAATCCAACAGGGCTGATTCCATGTCCACCGTCATCCAATAATGCGTCCCATAAGGTTCGAACTTGGTCATTGGGCACAAAAATTTCAACCCCTCTTTCACCTGTATATCCAGTCCCCTGAATCCAACCAGTAATTCCCAAATCATTGGGTTGAATTTTTTGACCTTTGAAGTGATTCACAACGTTGGATTCGCCCAATATGGTGGCAAGGATTTGTGGAGATTTAGGACCTTGTAGAGCCAAAATGCTGGTCTGGTCTGAGAGATTCTCAATCGTAATCCCTTCAGTGAGATGTTGATTGAACCAATTCAACATATGCTCAATCATACTTGCATTGGGCACACCAAGAATTTCTGTTTCAGAGACTACACAGAAGATCATGTCATCAATGATGATACCATTGTCATCAAGAAAGTGAGTATATGCACATCGTCCGGGTCCAATGAGGCTTGCCTTTTGTGTGCCGATTCCATCCATCCATTCACGGACACCTGCACCGCTGAATTTGAAAAAACCCATGTGAGAAACATCGAATAAACCGGCATTTTCACGAGTATTGATATGTTCTTCCATCATCGAGGAATACCAAATTGGTAACTCAAAACCATGGAAATCAACGAGATTACCGCCTCGTTCATGATGGGCATCGAATAGAGCAGTTCGCACCAACTCGCCCCCCGACATATGCGTAGGGCCGCCGCGTCGGCCCTTGAATCGCACGGCCTCTCGCCCTCGCAACGATGAAAGGCGTTATGTGAAGGGAGGAGGATATGTCGAACCACCCTGAGAACGAACCAGTCCTCGGATATGCACCACGTAGCAGCGAAAGGGTCGCGTTACAAGTAGAACTCAATCGCCAAATGAATGAAGTCGTTGAAATACCGTGTATTATCAATGGAGAGAGAGTATTCACGGGCACAACCACCACACAAGTCATCCCACACAAGCATGGACACATTATTGCAAATGTACACCTTGCAGGGAAGGATGAAATTGCCGCAGCATGTGATGCTGCAATCAATGCACAGAGTGATTGGATTGACATGGGGCTAGAAGCGCGATGTGCAATTTTTGAGAAATGTGCAGATTTACTCGCTGGAAATTGGAGGATGAAAGTCAATGCCGCCACAATGTTAAATCAAAGTAAGACTTGCTTTCAAGCAGAAATCGATTCCGCCTGTGAACTGATTGATTTCTGGAGATTCAATTGCCATTATGCGAGAGAATTCCACGGACTTTACCAACCATTGGTCTCACCTAAGGGTGTTCAAAATTCTACTGAGATTCGTCCACTTGAAGGGTTTGTGTTGGCGATTACGCCATTCAATTTCTCTAGTATTGCTGCCAATCTACCCAGTGCGCCCGCCATTGTAGGTTGCACAGCAGTATGGAAGCCATCGCGAAATTCATATCATTCCAACTACGTATTGATGGAATTAATGATGGAAGCAGGATTACCACCTGGTGTAATCAATTTCGTCCCCAGTAGTGGACCAGATATTTCGGATGTTTGCTTATCTAATGCAGAGTTTGCAGGCGTTCACTTCACAGGATCTACTGCTGTATTCCAAGGTCTATGGCAGCGCATTGGCCAAGCCCTTCCTGAGATGAAATCGTATCCGAGAATTGTCGGAGAAACCGGAGGGAAGGATTTCGTCGTCGCCCATCCAAATTGTGATGAGCAAGGATTGTTAGTCGCACTTCTCCGAGGGGCATTTGAATATCAGGGTCAGAAGTGTTCAGCTGCCAGTCGAGCCTATGTCCCCACATCTGTTTGGAATCGAATATCCTCCCCACTCTGTGAGGAAGTGAAGAAAATCAAAATGGGTGATGTATGTGACTTTACCAATTTCATGAGTGCTGTCATTGATCAACGTGCATTTGACAAAATCACAGGATACATCAATCGCGCCAAAGAAAACCCAGATTGTGAAATCATCGTTGGAGGGGGGAGCGATGACAGCGTGGGATGGTATATTGAACCAACAATCATTGTCTCATCGAATCCAAAATCAGAGAGTATGATCGAAGAGATTTTTGGACCAGTTTTGACCGTATATGTGTACGATGATGCTGATTTTGAAGCAACTCTACAATTGTGTGATGAATCTAGTCCATATGCATTGACTGGTTCCATCTTTGCTACAGATGAGGGAGATATTGATACCGCATTTAATGCCCTTCGATTCACAGCAGGAAATTTCTACATCAACGACAAACCAACCGGTGCCGCTGTGGCGCAGCAACCCTTCGGAGGTGCACGCGCATCAGGGACAAACGACAAGGCAGGAGGACCACTCAACTTGCTACGTTGGATTAGTCCAAGAAGCGTCAAACACACAATCGATATCCCTCATGACTGGGAGTATGCATTCATGAGTGAGGACTGAATTTTATGAATGAAATGTTAGCCTATTCCCTGATGCTCGGCACACTTGCATTCTTTGGGTATATTGGCTATCAAGCAGGAACTGAAAAAGACCTTGATCACGACGCGTATCTTTCAGCCAGAGGAACTCAAAATTGGATTAGAATTGGATTGAGTCTATTTGCATCAGGAATGGGAATCTGGATTCTCTTTGGACCTTCAGAGGTAGGATATTGGGGTGGATTCTGGGATGTTGTTGGTTACGCAGTTTCAGCATCGACCCCATTCCTACTACTGGCCTATGTCGGGCCTATGATTCGAGAAAAATTACCCGAGGGGGTCACTCTTGCAGATTATGTTAGGATGAAGATTGGTCGCCCCATGCAACTCTATGTTGGCCTCATTTCAGTGACCTACATGTTCACATTCCTGTTCGCTGAATTTACCGCGATTGGAAAGGCCATGGAAGTCCTTGTTGGAATGAAGCCACTCATCCCAATGTTGGCGGTTGCAATCGTAACAAGTGCATACACCGCATATGGTGGACTTCCTGCATCCTTGCAGACTGATCGTTGGCAAGCTTGGGTCGTCATTTGGTTGATTGTAGCACTATTCATCATCTTGTTTGCTAGTGATGTAGGCACACTCATTTCCCAAGCGAAGGCAACCAACCCAGAGGGAGATATCGATTGGAGTATCGGAAGTATGAGTTACATGGATTCATTCTCATCAGGACTCGCCTTAGTGGTTGCAATCACAGCGGCAGAAATGTTCTCACAAGGAAATTGGCAACGAACCTATGCATCTCAAGATGACGAGGCATTACGAAAGGGAGCGTATCTTGCAGCAGGATTGGTATTCCCCTTGGTTTTCATCATGGGGGTACTGGGGACAGTGGTAGCAGGGAGAGGAAATGCTGTAGACCCATCAGCAGCATTCTTCCTACTCATCGAGGACGCCCATGTTCTCCTAATCTCAGGATTTATCGTGCTCGGCATAGCACTGGTTTGTTCTAGTGTAGATACATTGCAAAATGCGATTTCGGCTTCGATTACAAGAGACATTTCAGACGGTAAAATGGGCCTCAAACAGGCTCGTATTGCGACGTTGGCGATGATTCCTGTCGCAATTTATCTCGCGACTGGACCTACGATTGCAGGATTTACATTCGATGCGATTGGGGTCTTCGAAATCTTCCTTTTCGCTGACCTATTGGCTGCAGCAACTGTGATGCCAGTCTTACTCACACTTTGGGACCGAGTCGATTCGAAAGCAGCGCTTGCTGGCGCAGTATGTGGACTGCTCTCTGTGGTTGTCTATGGGACAGTAACCGCTGACATCAGTACAGGTGTTGAATACATCTTTTCACCCACCAACGAATTCGGACTGGCCAACCTGTGGGTCTTCCTTTCAGCATTGATTGGATCTGGAGGCGTAACCATTGTAGGTTCACTCATGATTCCAAAGGAATCAATAGTGAGTGTGGAGCAGTAGTAGTTGGTAAGATGACGATTGGAAGCCCTACTGATACGATTACCTACGTGAGAGCGTTGGGATTGATTGTTGGAGGTTATGGGGCCTACACTCGTGATAAACGCAGAGAAACTGATGTTGCTGTCAAAGAGGAAATTGTTCGATGTGCTGATCGTGTTAGAACACATGTTGAGAATGTTCATGATGCTGCTTACAGTGATGGAAACATAAAATTGGCCAAAGAATGCACGAAAACAATTGAAGAAATCGATGCCTTGCGCAATGATGTTAATCTTGGAGAAACCGGAGGTGAACACCCTTTTTTCAGCAAACAAATTAGTGCAAACAAAAAGACACTCAATAAACTCATCAAACATGATCACGAGACATTGACCATTTTGGTCAAGGCTGTAAATCGAAGCAATGACTTAGAGAAGGCTGTCGCTGAAGGTGAAGACGGGGTCTCAGAAGTGAGATCCACAAGACAACTTATCAGTAGCGTACGGGGGCATTTTAGCGAACGTCGTGCAGTATTAAGGAAAATCAAGTAAGGAGGAAAAGAAATGGCACAACATCGATGGAGACAAAGCCCCGACATTATGTCACGAATGATTGATTCCGGTTCGATTCAATCGTGGTCTGCAAAAGATATCGTTCTGAAACCAAATGAAACCTGTGTCATCATGTCAGATGGGAAAGTCCAGGATATCCTTTCTGAAACCGTTCTGAAAAATTATGTTGGAGGATTCAGTCGTTGGTTGGGTGGGAAAATTGGAATGGGTTCAAGAGACCACAAACTCATCTTTGCCATGACTGGCCCCTTTGATTTGTTGATTCTGATGAATGGCCAAACCGCAGATGGTGAAGCCGTGAAAGGGATGCTAAACATTCGATTGCAAATTCAACGCGATGATGTGCCTAAACTCATCAATATTTTCACCAATAACCAGAGAGAGATTAATCTCGCCTTCTTTGAGAAAATGTATTCAAGCGAAATTCTAGCCAGAGTAGCACAACCATTGATTGCAGCACAACCCAATGCAGTAGGTCTGCGTAGTGTAGATTTCCAAGATTCCTTGGAAATGCGAATGCGTGCTGAAATGCGTGCATCATTTGATCAATATGGACTCACGATGTTGAAAGCACACGCAGTGGTCAATGAAACAGATTTGGAAAAATTACTGTCTTACAAATCTCAAACAGAAACGATGATGGCAAGAGCCGATGTCATCAATGAGGCATCATTAGCAGCCATCGAACGTCAACAAAGCATCACCCTTGCAAGAATCACAGCAGAAGCAGATGTTGCCAAAGCAAAGGCCAGAGGAGAGGTCGAGGTCGCCCTTGAGCATGAACTTCTAGAATTGCGAAAGCAAGAGGCTGAAATGGCTGCTCAGCGCCATGATATGGCCGAGCGACAAGATATTGAAATCTCAGGGGAACAATCTCGGATGGATATCGCCATGAATGCCTTTGAACAAGTCCAAGCCGCTAAGAGGGCGCGATTGGCACAAGAAGCTGAATCCAATTTACAACGTCAAGAACACACAGATAATGTGCAAACAGAGATGATGAAGATGGCTGCAGAACAAGGTGCACTTACACCAGAAGTGATGCAGACATTTCTAGAACAACAATCTGCACAGAAATCACATGACCAAGGAGTGGCTGCCCCTCGCACAGGAGAGCAATCAGCTTGCCCACACTGTGGGAGTGGAGTCGATCTTGACTGGAAGGCCTGTCCATCCTGTGGAAATTTAATTTGATTATTCATCGATTCTAAGGATATCGAGTGGCACTGCAATTGGTGGCATGTAATCGCTGAATCGATGACGACTCGTCTTGGGAGGAAATACATCTCCAGAGAGGGCCATTTCGATGATTTCCTGTTTGTCCAATGACTCACGACCCGAGGCGGGCCAAACATCCACTTCGATGCCATCATCATCCAGATAATCGACCAATATGACAGGGACTCTAGACAAACCAATCCGTAAGCCGACCTCGTATCGATGATGTCCATCAAGAATCGCACCTGAGGCTCTGTCAACCAGAAGGGGTTTGGTGTAAGCATTCCAACGAAGGGTCATTTCATGCAGGATATCGACATTTTTCGGCTTAACTTCCTCATGTGGTTTTAGCCAAGTGATGGAAACAAGTTCGACGTCCATGCCACTCCCAAGGAATCGGCCTTCAAATCATTTCTCACGTCGGTAGCCTCATGGCATGACTGTCACGCCGGAGGCGTGATATGGGCTCAGACGCATGGTTAGAAGGGGTTCTCGCGGATGTTCCAGGTGAACCATTTGACAACCGTCTAAACGCTTGGCGCGATTCTCTTCCCGAAGGTTTGCGTGAGGTCGTAAATCGAATTGCAACAGCAATGGGTGGCATCTGGTTAGTCGGAGGATCTGTTAGAGAAGCTTTACTTGGGCGAGAACAATTTGACTTCGATTTAGCGACGACATTGAATCCGGATAAATTACTGGAAATTTTTCCGAGGGCCTTACCGACGGGTGTCCAATTTGGTACGGTAACTGTTCGAATCGATGGATGTGATGAGATGTTTGAAGTCACAACGCTTCGCAAAGAGAGTGATTATGGAGATGGGCGACGACCAGATGTTGTCGATTTTGGGACGTCACTCAAAATCGATTTATCACGACGTGATTTCACAATCAATGCGATTGCAGTTGATTTGGGACGCCAACTAATCCACGACCCATTTGATGGCAGAAAAGACCTTTCTGAAATGCGATTACGGGCCGTCGGTAATGCCTCACATCGCCTGAGTGAAGATGGATTGAGATTAATGCGAGGATATCGATTCATGGACCAAGGTGAACGAGGTGTTTGGTTACCAGATGAGGAACTATCTACCGCACTTAGAGAACAGCAGCCGATGCTAGACAACGTCGCAAATGAACGGGTATGGCACGAATTCTCACGGATTCTAACTGGAAATAATGCTGCTGATGTGATTGAACGAATGCGAGAGGATGGAATGCTCAGTAGGATTCTGCCAGGATGGGATGCAGATACCTCGCCACAACATGTTCTACAGGCACCCAAAGAAGACTTGGCAATTTGTCGACTCGTCCTCTTAGCCGCTGAAATTAACCACGAACGATGGAGAGTCCTTGAAGACGATCTCCGTGTATTGAAAACATCAAACAATGATCGTTCTAGATTCATGTCACTACATCGACTACTTGGGACACTACCTGACCCAACCAATTTGTCGGAACTGAGACGATATCGATTTGGAACGGGCAATGCAATTCAAGCACATTTGTCGATTGAGGACACGCTAAGGCCTGAAGTGAGTGCATCTGTAAGAGATGCATTACAATCACTTCGACCACTGACGGCTGGAGATTTACCAATCATCGATGGTTACGCGATTGCTTCGGCAACTGGAATGCCAATGGGTCGCAGATTGGGACAATTGAAATCGTGGTTACACAGAATGCAAATCGAACTGGACCTTGCTGGTTCTGAACAGGTACTCGCTCTTCTAGACGTCATAGATTGGGCTGGTGGCGATCCTGAATCATGGCCAGGGCCATCGTGGCCCTGATTATTCACTTAGAGTCTCGATGTATTCATCGGCTGTGAGTAATTGTTCCTCGTCAAAATGATGAGGCTTGACCAATAAAATCCAACCTTCTGAATAAGTATCGTCCCAAACCAATTCAGGTTGAGCTTCAAGTTCATTGTTGACTTCAATGACTGTACCGGCACATGGACTGTGGAATGTCTCTCTCTCATTCATTGAACGAACTGAAAAAAGAACATCATGCTCACCAAATTCATCGTCAACTTCTGCAGGAACGACCCTGATAATTTCGCCTAATTCCTTAATCATACAATCAGAAACACCAATTTTCCATGTTTCGTCTTCTTTGTCAACCAACTGCATCCAAAGGTGGTTTCGTGTATACTTTCTATCTGCCACTACGGTGAACTCATGAAATTCATCTGTCATTCCAGTCCCTCGATTCGCCGCGGCAACACTACATATTTCAATAAATCGCTTGAAATGTCAAAAAATCCCGTCCATAGGACGGGGGGCGTACTAGTATCCATTATCAATAGGAAGTGGGCCCACAATACAGAGGCCGCCGTATGCACTTCCAAGAAACCGAAGAACAGAGTATGATTCGTGAGATGGTGCGGGACTTCGCAGAAGAGGTGCTAGCACCGACCTGTCTGGTGCGCGATAAAAATCAACAGCCACCATTAGAAGAGTGGGCAGCGTTCTGTGAATATGGCCTTCAGGGAATTACCATTCCAGAAGAATATGGCGGGAATCCAGTTGACGATGTGACGGAGGCCATCATCATCGAGGAACTTGCCCGAGTGGATCCTTCATTCTCAGTATTCTATGGTGTCCACGTTGGTCTGTGTAGCAAAACCATTGCACTGCATGGCACTGGTGAACAGAAGGAGAAATACCTTGGAATGCTCGCTGGTGACAAAATTGGTGCATATTCCCTATCTGAAGCGGGTGCAGGAACTGATGCTGCCGCAATGGTTTGCAAAGCGAAATTGTCCGACGACGGCTCCCACTACCTACTCACTGGTGAGAAAATGTGGGTCACCAATGGTACTACCGCAGACATTTATGTCTTATTCGCCAAAGATGTCGATCATCCTGACTACGGGGTCAAGAAACATGGTGGAACAACTGCTTTCATTGTCGAGAAAGAATTTGAGGGATTTAGCGTCGGTAAGAAAGAGGACAAACTCGGGATTCGAAGTAGTGACACTTGTACACTCGTGCTAGAGAATTGCAAGGTACCTGTCGAAAATGTCCTGAAAGAAGTTGGCAAAGGATTCCCGATTGCCATGAATGCGCTTGACAATTCTAGAATCGGAATCGCTGCACAAGCACTGGGTATTGCTCAAGGTGCCTATGAGTCTGCTCTGAAATATGCTCATGAGCGGGAAGCATTCGGTGTGGTGATTGCCCGACATCAGATGATTACAGCTTATCTGGCAGATATGGCGACACAAGTCGAGGCGGCACGCCTCATGGTCTACAAGGCCGCCTGGACGAAGGAGCAACACTACCACAACGATGGACATCGCCACAGTAAGGAAGCAAGCATGGCAAAACTGTTCGCAGGAGATACCGCAATGTGGGTTGCTGAGCGAGCAGTACAAGTCCTAGGTGGATATGGATACACAACTGATTTCCCAGTTGAGAGATTCTTTAGAGATGCCAAAATTACTCAAATCTATGAAGGCACTCAAGAAGTACAACGTCTGGTCATTGCCCGCGCAATCAGCCAAGACATTTGATTAGATTTGAGGATTCAAATCGCAATCGAACATTGTTCCTTGTGGATAGGTAACTGGTTCTAATCCTAGTTTGAATACTGTGCCATCACCACCGATTAACGTGGCCAAAACCCCATCCCATCGAATGAATGCACCTTCCCACAATCCCATCACTGGTACATCGTTTTGTTCGTGGAATTCAGAGATTCTTTGCGCTCGAGTCTCTCCAAAATGTTGGTGAAATGTGTCACCCTCTTTCATCCAAATCGTGCCGTCGTGATAATGTGGATTGATTTGGAATGGAATCAAGTCAAAAGCCTCAAACGATGAAGGCATGACAATGGGCATATCATTGGTTGTTTGCATGGTGGGACTGGCGACATTTGCTCCAGCACTCACACCCATGTATGGCATCCCTTCAGCAACACGTTTTCTGACAATTTCAATCAAGCCATTTCGATGTAATTCTTGAGTCAAAAGAAACGTGTTCCCTCCACCGACATAGATGCCTTCGGCTTGTTCAATGGCTTGGATTGGGTCCTCAAACGATTGAATGCCTCGAATGTTGACGCCACTTGGCTGTGAGAATGCTTTGATTCGCTCCGTGTAACGTTCATGATTAGAACTCGCGTAAGGAATGAAAACAATTTCATTGACTCCAGAGAAATGTGAGGACATTTCATCGTGATACAATTGTTGTCGTTCTGGTGAACGTAATCCTCCACTGCCGAGTAGTAATTTCATTTCATCACTCCAAGATTGCCGCTTGATCATCTAACAAACTGGTTGCAGCTTGGGCAACCAACGAATCATCAGATTTAGTTAGAGATTCAACCATTGTATGTACTGCATCTGAAAGTTGGCGACCATGCATATGTTCTAGAACTCTTGATTGCACGATTGGGGATGATGATTTGAGAAGAGAAATTCGAAGAGTATCAGCTTCTGGTTCTCGACGTGAACGAAGCAATCGAGGGAGAAGGAATTCGTCCTTACTTTGTTTCGCAGCGGTGACGACGTCCTTCCAGTCAAACCAATTCACAGCCTCAAGATGTTTTGAGAGAATCTTGCGAAGGGCAGAATCACAATCCAAACAAAGTTTGGAAATGGTATCTTGATCGTCATTTTTGATGAAAAATGGAAGACAGTAGTCAGCGACCTTGTCTCGTAATTCATTGTCTGCGAGTAAAGCATCCACTCCCTCGATTTCCATTTCAAGAGCGATCATTCGATTCAAAGCGGCATCTCTAACACGTACATGAGAATCTTTGAGTGAGTTCTCAATCAAATTGGCATCACCTGATCGATTGATAGCCAATCTTCGCACATGATGGTCTTCATCGACAATGGCGACTGGGATGGACCCTGTATCCACCATGAGGCGGCTACGCCACGCTGCTCTGCGTACAGGGAGATCATCATCTAGACACAATGTAGAGAGAATATCAAGGGATGATGAACCTAAACGTGGAGCGATTTCTGATGCGAGTAAACGCATCGATTGCGATTGATGGACGGCCAGAGAAACAACGAGTGTTTTATTCTCTGGACCCGCCCATAGTCGAATGGCTTCGACTGACTTGTCATGAAACCATGAATCAGAATCGTCGAGAATAGAAACAAATCCAGTTAGAGCCGCAGGATTATCCAACTCAAACAAACGCCGTACTGCTCGTCGACGCTGGCGCACGTCCTTATGCTTGAGACGGTCGAGTTCCAAGCGTAGCATGCGAGTCCCCACCCTTGGGCAGTGGCTGCCCTGTATAGCGTTCACGGGACAAGGTCGCCGTGTCGTCCAAAGCCACCAGAGCGACCTTCTTCATCATCCTCACCAGGTTGGCCTGGATGGACCATCCTTACATCGATTAACGCAATCAATAATGGCCATATTTCAGAAAGCCAAGCCATTTCTGAAGTCAACAGATCAACGATGGGGTGAACCTCCCCCTCCCATGCATCCGCATCCAGAGCCCATGGCGGTTCATCCTCAAATGATTCTTCGCGAACGGGCAGAGGTGGAAGGTCGGCAGGTAACCCTTCTAGTGAGGTCGCTAATTCAACCAAGTTTGTTCGAATTTCATCGTCAAAAATTTGTAATTCGTCACCCAGAATCACTGCTTCTCGCAACATTTCTGCTAATGCGGATGCACAAAGGGGCTCTGGTTCAGTATCTGAAATGTCAATTGGACCAAATAAAACGCCACCCAAATCCGTATCATACCAATCACCAGATTGACACTCCCTCTTCACCAAACGTTGAGCTATTTTTCCACCCATGGGGGCGATGGCAAATCCGCCATCAGCCATTCTTTTCTCAAGCCATTCTGGTAAATCCGAGAGGGAACCTGTGACCAGCACTCGATCTAGCGGTTCGGGCAAATGGGGAGGACACCGAGATAATTCGCGCATTTTTCTAACGCGTACAGTATGTGTTTGTGATACTGATTGAAGTCGGTGACGAACATGGTCTACAACCTCACGTGAGGGGTCAACCACAACCACTCCACCTTCAGGACCCACCATATGAGCAACCAATGCTGCGATGTATCCACCTTTAGCGCCCAAAATGAGGACTTCTTGACCAGGAGAGAGTTCTAGATGATGAATCATTGTTGCAATCATATGTGGTGCAGAGATGGTTTTCACGCCCCCCTTTGATGTTTCAAGAAATACGATGGGACGATCATGCCAAAATGGTTCAAGTTCATAATCGGTATACTCGCCAATATTCACCGAACGCATCGCTGCGCTAATCGCAGAAGTCATGGGGACACCCGCCGATTGGAGCCGTTTTAGGAGCCCCCGGAGTTCCGACATGAGGTCATCTTGGCGGCCGTCCCACAAAAGGCTGCGGTGGGGTATACCTCATATTCCCCAACCTCTCGCGCTAATTCACGGGTCCGTGGTCTAGCGGTTATGACGTCGCCCTTACAAGGCGAATATCACCAGTTCAAATCTGGTCGGTCCCACTACTGTTCTTCGGACCAATCAACGTCAGTGCCGAGAGCATCCTTGTCCTGTTCATCAAGTGTTGTAGCAATTTTATCTCGACTGCCCCATTGAGTATTTTGTTCCCAAGAATCCAAATCTGGATTGATGGATGACAATGCTTGGGCCAAATCAATTTCCACAGCCTCATCTTCAGGATTTGAATCGGCAGATTGTATAAGAGACTCAATACGACCAAAATGAGCATCCCATGCTTCAATCGCTTTATTCATCGCAAAACTCACGAAGGAATGCTTGTTACTGGAACGATCACCACCGCCAAACTCACCTTTTCTGACAAGGTAGGAATCACCCAAACAAACTGCGACATATACGGTGCCGACCGGCTTGTTTTCCATTCCGCCAGTCGGGCCTGCAATGCCAGTAATCGAGATGCTGACATCACTTCCAGAAATTTGCTTGGCACCTTTGGCCATATCTAATGCAATGCCGTGACTTACGGCTCCCTTCTTCTCCAATATTTCGGCACTCACACCCAATTGAGAAATCTTAGCTTCATTGGTATAGGTCACCCAACCCTGAGTGAACCAATCAGATGCACCAGAGATATCTGTGAAGGTTGAAGCGAGTAATCCGCCAGTACATGACTCTGCTACCGAAAGGCTCCACTCTTGCTTCTTCAAGCGCCGCACCAAGCGGGCCGCGAGCATGGAGGCTTCCTCACTCACGTTACAATCGGCACAGACGACTGTTCTTAGGGGTTCTGTAGGTTATTTAATCACGGATTTCGCCCCGTAGGGGCGCAGTAATGGCTTTGTACGGCCGCGCTAGCCCTCATGCCTGTGAGCGACGAGGATTGGGCCGTCATCCACCGTAAGGTGACGCAAGCGGGGCTATTGCCGGCCAAATCTGTTCGTGAACGTCTGCTTGAATTACCCGATATTGATCTTCTCATTGATGCCGCGAAATCAATCGGTAAGAAAGGAATGTTAGATGCGGCGACTCTAGATGCATTACTTGGTGAAATGAAACCTATTCAAAGGCCTGTCAAAGAAGAGAACGTTGTTGCTCGAACGATTGCCCCGGTTTCAGCTCCCGAACCATCGCCAGCGCCGAGAATGCACGAATTGGATGATTATCGATTGGTCGATTTCCCAATGAAAGCAAAGGATATTGATGCAGAGATTAGTATCCATTTCGACATCACTGGAAAGAGTGTGACAGAAGGTCGGAAGGAAGACATCCGTTCTTGCTTCAATGACCGACTGAAACAAATTCGTAGATTGATTCTAGATGGTGGCTTGCCAAATCGTCCGATGAAAGTGAATGAATTATTGCGGCGGAAAAGAAGTATCAGTAGTGTCGATGAAATGGCAACGGTCATCGGAATTGTAAGTGATTCAAAGAATACCAAAGGTGGGCATCTTCGATTTACAATTGAAGATGATTCGGGTTCAGTTGACTGTATGCTAGGATTGTGGAATGAAGATGATGCTTGTTCTGATATTGTGCATTCAGGACTCATGGATGATGATGTGATTGGAGTGACCGGTCACTTCCCCCAAGGTCGCGATGATTTGAGAGTGGACGATATTCACTTCCCCCCATTGAAAATGCACAACAGAAACACTGCGGGTGAGGACCGTGCAGTTTCTGTGGCATTCATTTCAGATCTACATCTGGGTAGCAAGACATTCCTAGAACCACAATGGCACAAGATGATTGAATGGTTCAACAAAGATCCCTTGGCAGAAACCATCCGATATTTGGTGATTAGTGGAGATGGAGTCGATGGTGTTGGGATTTATCCCGGACAAGAACGAGAATTGAATATTCCAGATTTATTCAATCAATATTCAACACTTGGGACAATGCTACAAGGTTTACCTGAATGGGTAGATGTTCTCCTACTTCCTGGCAATCACGATGCTGTTCGACCAGCCGAACCGCAACCTGCCCTAGACCCAGAACTGCAAACTGATTACAACAACACATTGTTTGTTGGAAATCCTTGTGACTTCAGTTTACATGGCGTTAGAGTGCTGTCTTATCACGGAGTATCCATCATGGATTTCGTCTCCAGTTTACGAACAGTGACATTCGAACGACCTGAAGCGGCGATGAAGGCGATGATTGACCGCAGACACCTCGCTCCATCATGGGGCGGAAAAACACCTCTTTCTCCAGAACCTGAGGACCGCTTGGTCATTCAAGAGATTCCTGACATCTTCGTTACCGGCCACGTGCATGGCCATCATACGGAGTCGTACAAGGGTGTAACATTGGTTCACAGCAGTACATGGCAAGACCAAACCAGTTACCAGCGCATGCTAGGATTCCAACCAAAGCCTTGCATCCTGACCGTGGTCAATCTACACACTCATGCAACGGCTGCGATTCCATTCGTCTAATCTTCGAATAGATCATCTTCAATTGGTTGTGAATAATCCAATTCATATTTCCGTGTTCGAATGAATGCTACAATCACAAGGATGACGACTGCTAATAGAGCAATTTGTACCAATGGATCCTCGATGAGATTTCCAATTGCCTTGTTGTCATCCTCATCATCAGGTGTAACTGGTTCAGAAGTATCAGGAGGTGGAGTGGCTGCGTCACCCTCATCGATGACGAAATCAACACTTGAGAAATTGGTATTTCCTGATGCATCCGAGATGGTGACGGTTAGTGTATAGGTCTGTAATGCTAACAAATCAGGATAGGGGGCAATCGTCATGTCGTGATTTTTTCCTAACGCAACAATATCTCCAACGAATGTCTGTCCAGCAATCTCAATGGATTCGGTCGCCTCTTCACTGGTGTACCAAGTCACGCGCAACGAACCACCCTCAAGGACGGTAACAGCTAGATTCAACAGGTCAGGGGGCGTGATATCGACCTCGTTTGTCGTATTGAATGAAACCATGGCTAGAGGAGCATCGGCCACAGAGATTGAACAATTGTAGGATGTCCCAGCAGACAAACCTGTGAATTGTAAATCATGAGAATAGAGCATCATCGGTGTTGTGAGGCTGCTATCACCACAAGTCACATTTCCAATAGCAGATGATGTCGTCGACCATGAGATAATCGCAGAGGATGAGGTAATGCCTGATACTGTGGCACCGAAAATCTGTTGAGCGACTTCTGGTAGTTCAATTCCAGTCAATACTGCATATTCTTGTGCGTCAACGTCATAGCTGTCAAGCATCGCTGATTGGTCACCATCTATGACCAGATCTAGGATGTTTGGATCGTAGTCATTACCATCAACTGAACTGGGATCTTCTCCACCACCCAAGCGCCAAGTGGCTGCATCAGCATCGACATCACGCCATTTCCCTGGACCAAAGCCATCTTGACTCCCTGCAACAATAACGAAACGATAGTTTGGTATATCGTCACCAATGACGCTCTTGCTCACGGTAATGGTGACTGTTTTGGTTGATGTATCTCCACTCACTTCAATGCCCCTTGCACTGGTTTCTCCTGAGGATGCATCGACGGTTTTCATCGCCCCTGGTTCACCGGTTGCAGAAATCGCAACTTCCCATGCCCAATCTGGATGGATGACTGCATTTGCACCCTCAAGCATGTCAGTTTCACCCCATAGATAATCGCCTTGATCAACATAGATTTGCACAATTTGATGACTGAAACCATTTGCTAGTCCCCAATAATCAGTCATTTCATCGAATGTTAACTCAAATCGTGCGTTCCAAGCACTCTGACTGATTTTGACATGTGTAATATCGAATAATCCCGCACCTGGTGCGAAGTCTCCAGCAGTTGGATAGACAATATTGCCATTGCCATTCTCATCTCCAACAGTTTCATTCATGTCGAGTAATGTGACCCATTGCTCAAGGTCGGGCATCACCATCTCAGCGGGGGCAGGTGGTGCAATTTCAACATCTGTTCCATCGCCATATGCAGTACTGTTCGTCCATGAAGTGACAACTTTCACTCGTGTCGAGTATCGCGGAGCCAATCCTAAGTCTGACCAAGGAATTTGGAATTCAAAGACATCATCTGCTGCACAGCCGCCTAGAATTGATTGACCTGCGAGATTCCATCTCTCAGTATCTCCTGTTTTTCCTTGTGCACTAAACAAGTCATACTTGGCAAGACCATCGGTTCGCAGTTGATCAAAATTGAATGATACCATGCTTTTTGCTGGGAATCCAAGAATTTGGTTCCCATAGTACGTTCTGAAATTGGTTTCAACCTCATTGAAATTAATCGCGTTAGGTTGCATGAAATAAATTGAAACATCAGGATTGGATATCAAGTCTAACGATTCCCAATCAGATGGCATGCTGCCAAGGTCCACTCGAACATAGACGTTTGATGCATCATAGCCAAGATGAAATGATTCGATATCCAACAGTTCGGCATCGCCACCTGTTGCATCATACATCGCTGCACCATCCCATTCACCTGGTAGAGCAATGCCGTCAATCATCGGTTCAATAACGCCGCCATAGGGGACGGTTGGAACGGCTGGATTTGTCCACAAATCTTGCAGATACGGCGGCAATTCTAGATTCACAGCACGATATACATTGGAAAGGTGGACCTTGAACAATATATCCCACAACTCATCATAGCCACTGTTCTGGTCCAATCCATACCACCAGAACCAATCACTACCTTCAGCGATGTACAAACTCTCCCAAGCCGCCTCTAAACCGGCGTCACTTGGATTGGTGACCTCAAAGTCAGTCAGAGCTTCTCGGGCTTCGACCAAACGCTGCCAACCCAGACTCTCTTCGGCTTCACCTGCCCATGTGGAAAGCGTCCCATCAATCCAAGAACCTGTTCCGATTGTCTGAATCTCTGGAAGAGTATGGTTCTCTGCAAGGAACTCAGAGGGTGTCTTGGTTACGATTGTTGGATGAGTAGATAGACGTGAATACCATTCCTCCATGAATGGCCGACCATTGTCATGATGTTGAAACTCTGACATGAACATCCAATTCTCACCATCGAGAGCAACGGTGAGCAAATGTTCGCTTGGATCCTTGCCTTCGTCGAGAATTTGTTGTCGGATGTTATCGACGTAACTCACGAAATCAGAGACGGCAGCCTCTGGTGTCATGGTCCCATATTGGAACGCGATTCGATCACTAATGACTCGATCTCTGAAGATGGTTGCAACATCTCCATCACTCGAACCAGAAACAATCCAGGGAGTGGCTAGATTTGAAGCGACATCGATATCGATTGGGTTTCCGTTGACATTAGTCGACTCCTCCAAATTGAGCTCATCTGTGACCATCCATTGGATGCCAACATCTGCAACAGGTTGGACCATGGCAGGACTGACGGATTGTTCACTGGGCCACATGCCAACGGGGCGATATCCGAGTTCAGCCTCAAACAAATCCATACCATTGGTAAGATGGTTTTCAACATCCTCTGGCCAAGCATCTTTGTTCACTCTGATACCATCTTCAAAGGTCCACCCATCCATCATCAATAACGGCATAATCGGGTGATAATATGGCGTTGTTGTCAGTTCAACCTGTCCAGATGCTGCTAATTCACTGTACATCGGCAACACATTACCCATGTGGCTGTGTTGGGCATCCAGAACATACGTGAGATTGTCTTGAGAATAAGGTCCGCCCGACTCAAATAATTCGATGAGTCCCTCATCTCGATGGCTCATATTGTAGGCACCCAAAACATAGTCTGGGCTGAATTGATACAAGTACCACAATACCTGTAAATCAAGGAAATCTTGAGGTGATAGAAGTTCATCATCCATGATGGTTGCTGGCTTCAGATTGTGCATCGTCATCCCATGCAATTCTGAGTATCTCTGACTACTTGGATAAAGCCAAGATAGTTTTGGATCATCGATGGTGACATTGTAAATCCATCCCGAGTTCCAAAAAGATTGGAATTGCATCGTATGTAATTCTAGAGCAGTCGCATTAGGATAGCCATCGTTGCCCCAAGGGCGTTTGGCAATGTCAGTATGTACGTCGAGTGTTTCGTTACGATTGTAATCGACCAATTGCTCAACAAAGGATGGGACCAAGTTGTAGGTGACTTTGGTATCGGTTGATGCCAAGATTCCTGGTGAATCAACATACTCAGTCATCGAATGAACTCGGACCCAAGGCATCTCATACATTCCAGTGAGTTTGTTCTTGTAATACGGCTGATGCTGATGGAATACAATTGCAAGATTGAGGGCATCATCCACTTTTTCGATTCCAACGACTTCCTCGATTGGTAAATTGCTGGGAGATTGAGGGGTGCTGAAGTCATCGATTTGATACCAGTGAGAAAAAGTCTCAGCACCGTTGGATGTTGCAGGGTTATCCTCGGGGAATGAGGTCCAAACATGACCTTCATCCTCCCATTGAGCCCAAGCAATGATTCCTAGATTGGTAGGGTCGCCAATATTGGTCAAAGGAATGGAAATCTCTGTGATTGGAAGACCGGACCACCCAACCCAAGCATTGAGGCCTGTTTGGTCCGCATCAACCCAACCCGTCCCATCATGGGTTTGCAACGAATAGTAACTGGAATCCTCTAGAACAAGGGCATAATCTGCAGAGAATGGGAGTGTTTGCGCAAGATTCCAATCTTTCGATAATGGGCTACCGCCCTCTGTTGTGTTCATGTAAACAAATAGATCTGCACCATCTGTTTGTGAAGCCCAGTCGGTTCCATCCCAAGCCAATGAAAGATGGCTATTATTCCATGTGAGATACAGTGAGACGCCGTTGGAATCAGTATACATCAGACTATCAGATGGCCAATCGGATAGGTCGCCATCAAGTACAATGTCATTTGGAGTAGTAGCTGAAACCATACCCATCCAACCAGGGATGACGAACATCAATACCAAGAGGGCGGGGATGAGTTGCCCTCGTCGCATCGATACTTGCGAGGTCGTGTGAGTGTCAAAGGTTTTGCACGTCCCCGGCCGTAGGCCGGGGCATGCGAAGGGGGGGAGTTCTCTGTCATCTGACTTCGCTACCCTCTGGAAAACTAGGTCCAGACGCATTTACTTTCATCGATTTACTTAGTGAAGCAGGGATTTCTGTCTGGCAAATGTTGCCTATCTCTCCACCTGATGAACATGGTTCGCCCTACGCATCACCATCTGCATTTGCAGGTTCAATTGAACTGTGCGATCCTAGTTTTGAAAAGGGGCCTGATCAAGAATTCATCTCAGGATTTCTTGAAGAGAATGGGCATTGGGCTTGGGACTGGGCACTATTTGATGCCCTAAAGGAAGAGAATAATGGTGCACCATGGATTGAATGGCCAGATGACATTAGAAATCGTGAATCTGCAGCATTAGCGGCCGCAGCAAAGCGCCTACATGACGAAGTCAGGAAACGGATTGAACTCCAGGCACGATTTGAACGTGACTGGTTAATTTTGAGACATTATGCCGATTCAAGAGGAATACAACTCTACGGAGACATGCCCATTTTCGTTGCTCATGATTCTGCAGACGTATGGGCACGCCCACATCTATTCCAATTGAATCAAGATGGTACACCAACGGTCGTTGCAGGAGTTCCTCCGGACTATTTTTCAGAAGATGGGCAACGTTGGGGAACGGTACTGTACAATTGGGACGCACACGCAATGGAGATGTTCACATGGTGGCGGCTACGAATTTCAAGGATGCGGGGTCTTTTTGATTATATTCGAATTGATCACTTTCGAGGAATTGATTCTGCGTGGGCGATTCCAGCGAACGATGACCACGCGCGTAATGGCGAATGGCAAGAAGGGCCAGGAGATGCATTTGTCAAGACGATTCTAACAGTAACAGAACCACATTCGCTATTCGCCGAAGATCTTGGTATCATTCCGGATTCAGTGATGATGTTACGTAAACGGCATGGATTAGCAGGAATGGCAGTTCTACACTTTGCTTTCGATGATGAGAATCCGAACAATCCACACCGACCAGAGAATATTCAAGAAGACCAAATTGTGTATACTGGTACCCATGATAACGATACCACCGTTGGATGGTGGAAAAATTCACCAGCTGAACGGAGAACACGTGTATTAGAACACCTAGAGAAAGGTGAGAAACCTCACGACACTCTCATTCGTCTCGCAATGAATTCACCCGCAAGATTGGCAGTCATTCCTTTGCAAGATATCTTCGGCATCGAAGGACGAATGAATACCCCGGGAATAGCACATGGGAACTGGCAATGGAAATTTGAATGGAAGCAATTCGATATCTCGGCATGGGAGGCACTGAAAAATTGCGTCTCAATGTCTGGTCGCGTTCACGATGAATGAGAACGACCTTCAGCCTCTACTGCGGACCAATCTGCAAGGAATTTTTCAATTCCAATGTCTGTCAGAGAATGAGTAATGAGTTCGCGGAAAATTTTCGTCGGCATGGTACATGCATGCGTTCCAACTTTCATACATTCAATCACATGTTCAGTTGAACGGATGGATGCGGCCAATACCTTTGTTTCAAGTTGAGGATAGTGTGTCCAAATTCCCATTATTTCTCGAATCAATTGCATTCCATCTTCTCCAGTATCATCGATTCGACCAACGAATGGTGATACATACATGGCTCCAGCCTTCGCAGCAAGAAGTGCCTGAGATGCACTGAAAACTAGAGTGACGTTGACTCCGATGCCATCATTGGACAAACTTCGACAAACTTCGAGTCCCTCTGGGTTACACGGCACTTTGATGATGACATTCTTGGGCAATATCCGTTTCAATTCGTGGGCCTGTTCTAACATGCCTTCAACATCAGTTGCCGTGACCTCAGCAGAAATAGGGCCCGAACATAAATCTGCGATCTGACAGACTGTGTCGATGAAATCGCCTCCTGAACGACGAATAAGTGTTGGATTGGTCGTGACACCAGAAAGAACTCCCCAAGCAGCAATCTCTGCCACTTCGGAAACTTCAGCCGTGTCCAAGATGAGTTCCATCGAATGGTGCGGCCCCCATTTCCCCCTTCAAACCTCGCATATTCAGAGAGGTAGAGAAATAGACAGAATGATAGGACTGTGGAAGCGGACCGAGATGGTCATCATGAGTGTAGCATACATCTCGGCTGAGATTGGGTTGGAATCCCGTCTACATACCTATTCTGGAGGGCTTGGAGTCCTTGCAGGAGACCACATTAAGTCGGCCGCAGATGCTGGCATCAATTTAGTCGCAGTGACCCTTCTGTATCGTGAAGGATATGGTCGACAACATCTCGATGAGAACGGAGAACAAACAGAATCCTATGTGGAAATTGACCCCACTGATTTCATGACAGATACCGATGTTGAAATCACCATTCCATTGGATGGTGTTGAACTACACTCAAGAATTTGGTTATACCAAGTAGGAGGTGTTCCAACATATTTCCTCGATACCCGCCATCCCTCAAATTCAACTGAGCATGTATCAATGGCCAATAGATTGTATGGAGGGGATGATCACACGCGTATTCGCCAAGAATTCCTTCTAGGCGTAGGCGGTATTCGAGCACTTCAAGCAATGGGGCACGACATCACGGGTTTGCATCTCAATGAGGGGCATTGTACGTTTGCGATGCTAGAGATGTTACGACAGGGATGGAATCGTGAAACATTGGCTAAGCGATGCTTGTTCACAACCCACACACCGGTTCCCGCAGGTCATGATCGCTTTGAATGGAGTGAAGTCAAGACAGTATTGGGTGAATTATTACCTCCCGACGCAGAGGAATTGTGTATTCAGGCTGGTGACCCAGAACAGGGTCGGCGTTGTTCGATGAGTCACCTTGCTGTTGCTCTATCTGGGCCCGTGAATGCAGTATCCAATCTCAACGCGTGGGTGGCCTCAACGATGTTTTCAGACCAACATATTGCACCGATTACAAACGGTGTTCACCATCTGACATGGACCGCTCCACCAATGGCAGAATTATACGATGAATACCTCAATGGTTGGAAGAATGACCCCGCGCGTTTGGCTCATGCTGGAATCTTACCCAATGGTGTTCTACTTTCCGCCAAGGAAGAATGTCGAGCCGTTCTGAGAGATCTTGTCTTGGCATCTACTGGAGTCCAACTTGAGAAGGAACGACTAACCATCGGATTTGCGAGGCGATTTGCCACCTACAAACGAGCAAATTTGGTCTTTAGCAATCTTGAGCGATTACGTGCAATTGGTGCAGGTCGAATTCAATTCGTCTTTGCTGGAAAAGCACATCCTCGCGATGAGGGTGGAAAACAACTGATTCGAGACATCTTTGCAGGAGCAACAGAAGTATCTGATGAAATCCCAGTCGCATTTCTTGAAGACTATTCGATGGATACGGGCTTGGCAATGACCAGTGGTGTTGACATCTGGTTGAACAATCCTATCCGCCCCCTAGAAGCATCGGGCACCTCAGGGATGAAAGCGGTGATGAATGGTGTGCCAAATTGTAGCATTCTAGATGGATGGTGGCCTGAAGGCTGTGAACATGGCGTCAACGGATGGGCAATCGGTCAAGGAGAGGATGATGTCGATGATGAACGAGATGCATCTCATCTCTATCAAATTCTAGAAAACGAGGTATTACCTGCATGGGATGCCGGCTCAGAGCGCTGGGCTGACCTTATGCGGTCTGCCATTGCAACTAGTGCTCGCTTCACGGGTGCACGCATGATGAGTGAATACAAGCGATTCTATGACGCATTTGAGTGAACTAATCACGGCCACGTAATTGAACCACGAGAGTAAGCAAAAATGCTCCAGCCAACAATGCTATGATTCCGAGTGCGACCCTCATGACTTGAGATCCTGAGAGTCCACTTGACTTGCCAGATGAATCAGAGGTTTGATCATCGGAATCAACTGGTGCGCAGGCCATCTCAGTGCAAGCCCATACACCATCGTCACAGACGCAATCGTTGCAATCATCTCCTGCGGGTCGTGTCTCGCCCTCAACGCATGTAGGTTCAGGTTCCGGTTCCGGCTCGGGCTCCGGTTCAGGCTCCGGTTCAGGCTCCGGTTCAGGCTCCGGTTCAGGCTCCGGTTCAGGCTCCGGTTCAGGCTCGGGCTCAGGTTCTGGAGTTGTTGTGTTTGTCTCATTTTCAGCCCAGATGACTGTGAAGGCATGTTGTAGCACTGAATTGGGGCAATCGTGCCAGTTATCTTCCTCACCACAGTTCAGGATGCTCGCCTCAAAGGTAAGGGTGATTTCCGTACCGTTTGGAATTGTTTCATTCAAGACAAGTTGCCAAGAATGCGGATAAGAGGTTTCTGCGAAGATGAGATAGTACCACTCGACCATGCCAGAGAAACCGCTGACAAGGGGGTTGTCGGCGGTCGCATTAACACCAGGATAGTGGATATCCTTGTCACAGATGTTGACAAGGTCTAGACTGATGGAGAATGTCGAATTGATTGTGAAGTTGTCTACAGTGAGGCAATGACCATCTGGCTCATGAGTATCATTGACAGTAAAGGCGTCAGCTTGTAGGAAGATTGCAACACTGTGTGGATTCAACGTGAATCGGTGTTGTGAATCCATGGGAACTCCATTCAATGCATCATAGGCAACCCAATCCAAATCAAGGTCAAAGTCGGTAGTCGTCGTTCCACGGTTCATCGCGATGACGGCTTCGTCTGATTCGGTTTCCATTGACCAAACGATTGTATCAGTACTGTTGTGCAATGATGCATATGTTCCTCGGCGGAGAGGTTCTGAATTCATCCTCAATTGACCGATGGCACTGATGTTTTCCATCAGGGAAATCTCACGTTCGTTGAGGTCAGATGTACTACGAAGCACATGGCGATTGTCTGGATCTGCGCCACCGTATTCACCGTATTCATCACCCTGATAGATGGCGGGGGCGCCGGGAGTTGTCAGTAGCCAAGTATAGGCCTGTAACGCTGACAAATAGGGATCATCGTTTCCAGGTTGACCAGGCAATCCATCCTCCACCCATTGATTCCATTCATCTGCAGTACCCGAATCTGCTCGACTTGTGAATCGAGGAACATCATGGCTTCCCACAAAGGGAACCATTGTCGCACCATCCACATACTGATCTTGGCTTCGGGCCGTCCAATAATCCAGATGCTGATAGTCCATGTTACCTGAGGTGAACACGTTGTCCACAACAGCATGATAGAGTACGAAATCAGCTTGTCCATCCAGTGCATTTGGACCGATGTAGTTGTTGATGGTTTCATACTCATCAGCATTTTCCTCTAATGTGTGGCCCGACCATCCCATCGCTGTCTCGCCCTTCAGATAATAGTCGGTTCCAGCGGTCTCAAATCGTTCATTGATTCGAACTGCAAGGTTGGTAATGGCTAGATCCTCGACGTGCTTGACTGCATCGATTCGTCCACCATCTAGGTCGAACGTTTCCATCCACCAAATGACATCGGCGATGAATTGCTCGCTAGCATTTCTAACGCGCCAATTGACGTCAGGCATGTACGGTCGGAACATGCAATCGAGACGATGCTCGGTCCAGCCACAATTTTCCTCCCCACACAGACATCCTTCGTTGAACCAATCTGGATTGTCTGTGAAGTATGGATGGTCTTCGTGAACATGATTGACAACGAAATCACCCATGATTCTAATCCCTACATTGTGAGCTGTATCAATCAGTTGATGCAACTCTTCTGCAGTCCCTAAGCGTGGATCGACTGCTCGTGCCTCAACGGGCCAGTAACCGTGGTATGACGAGACTTCATGCTGATTATCTGCAGCTAAACCGGTTCCATCTGCTGCTGTATTGAATGGTGTCAACCATAATGCATTGACACCAAGGTCTGAGAAATATCCAGACTCAAGCATCTGAATGACACCAGTGAAATCTCCACCCATCCAATCAGCACCTTGTGCTGCAGATGTTGTGAGGGGATCATTGCTGCCATCCCCATTGACAAATCGATCAGTCATCACCATGTAGATGAGGGCATCATCCCAAACAAATTCCGCTTGTGGTCCAACCCAAAATGGGAGGAGTAAATCATCAGCAACATTGCCATCAACATCTTCTCCAGTTATGTGGAGTGTATTCTTTCCTTGAGGTAACGATGAAATATCAAGCATCCAAGTCCATGACTGTTCATCCCATAATCCAGGAGCCAGGGCTAAGGGGGTTGAATCTGGCCCACCGCCACCGATTCCAGCATGCCAATAAACGGTGAGCATGTTGTTCTCAATGGTGTGTGAAAACATTGGCCTACTCGAATCTGCAACGCGAACAATGCTGTTCTCAAAATCATCACAATAGCCACGGTATGGCTCACTAGGATCAAAAATCCAATTATTATCAACAATCAATTTGTAACAATACATTCCAGGGCCTAAGTCCATGGATACAGACCAATCTTCAGTCCCTTCTATTTGGGTTAATTGAGTGCGAACATCCCAATCATCCCATTCACCAGATACTTCCACTGAAGAAGCAATCCCGGACCATGAAAACGTGGTTTGAGTGGGGCGGGTACGTAACGGAGGAGGTGGTTCAACAATGATTGTCCCGGTCATTGAAGGATGGAAATTACACTGGTATTCATAAGTCCCAGCAGTGGTAAATGTGAATGTATATGTGGCCATTTTTGAAAGTGAACCTGAATCAAATGAAACGGGGCCACTGGTGCTGGTTGCTGTATGTTGCATCGATTCTTGATTGGTCCAAGTGATACTGTCACCAACATATATGGTGATTGAATTGGGTACAAATGTCATCCCTTGAATGTCCACAGAATGATTGTTGGAACGACTCTCTGTTGCATCGACTTCGAAGGTTGGTACCAACGAAATAAGCAGGAGCGCAATGATTGCTGTTGCCATTCTCATGTTCTCACTCCTTTGGGAAGAGGCTGTTTGCCGTATCAACAATTTCGTCTATATGTTTACACAAGAATCCTTGTACAAATTCATTTTCAGGATGATTGTAAACGTCTAATGGCGCCCCATGTTGTTGTAATTCACCATGGTTGAGAATGGCGATTCGGTCAGCCAATGTCATCGCCTCAATCTGGTCGTGAGTCACATACACAGTAGTCGTCCCAAGTGTGTCGTGTAAACGGCGAATCTCTGCTCTCATTTGATGACGTAGTTCAGCATCTAAATTTGACAATGGCTCGTCCATCAACAGCACCTTTGGTTGACGTACAAGAGCACGTCCTAAAGCAACACGTTGACGTTGTCCTCCAGAGAGTTCCTTCGGTTTCTTTTCAAGTTGATCATCTAGTTCCATCAATTTAGCAGTTTCTTGTACCCGTCGTATGATTTCATCATCTGGCAAACGTTCCTCACCCTTTGCCATTCGTAAACCAAAGGAAAGATTGTCTGCAATCGTCATGTGTGGATACAAAGCATACGATTGGAAGACCATTCCTAAACCACGGGCACCGGGAGGTAAATCATTGATTTTATCACCATCAATTTGAATGGAGCCTTCACTCACATCCTCAAGGCCAGCTAACATTCGTAACGTGGTAGATTTACCACAACCACTGGGCCCTAGCAAGACTAAGAATTCACCATCTTGAACCTCTAAATCGAGATTTTTTACAGCCTCGAATCCATCGTCGTATCTCTTCGTTACACCTTCATATCTCACTTCAACCATACAATCACCCCTTGACGCCTCCAGCGCTGAGTCCCTGAATCAGGAACTTCTGGAATACGATGAAAAGTATGGCGACTGGAAGACTGACCAACAGGCTTGCTGCGGCGAAGTCACCCCACGCTTGACCGGTTGAGGAAATGAGGCTAGCAAGACCAACAGGTAGTGTGTACATGTCGTTTGAAGTGTTGAATGTCAATGCCAAGAGGTACTCATTCCATGCTGCTAAGAAACTGAATAAAGCGGTCACGGCGACGGCAGGAATCGAGAGAGGGAGGACAACCTTTTGGAAGACCTGCGCTTGATTGCATCCATCCAATAAAGCGGCTTCTTCTAACTCCCTTGGAACGGTGTCAAAGAAGCCTTTCAGCATCCATACACACAGCGGTAATGCTGTGACAGAATAGGCAAGGATTAACCCGAGGCTTGTATTCAATAATCCAAGTGTTTTCATCACGAGGAAATATGGAACGAGAATAATGATTCCAGGGAACATCTGAACCAGAAGGAAAGCAAACATGGCTGAATCACGCCCACGGAATCGGAAGCGACTGAATGCATAGGCTGCTGGAACCGCTAAAGAAAGTCCCATCACTGTTGTTCCAAGACTCACGATGATTGAATTGCGTAACCAAATCCAAAAACTAGAATCTGGATCTAGAATCTTGGAAAAATGCTCACCGGTCCATTCAGATGGTCGAATATCGCCACCAAGCATGTTGCCAGGAGTCAGTGCGACATTGAGAATCCACAGCACAGGGATGAGGACAACGAAGACAGCATGCATCAGTAGGATGTGAGAACCGATGGCACCCAAGCGAGGTGCGAGCACCTTGTTACGACTCAATCCCAATTCTGCTCCACGAATCGTAATACGACCTTTGGCCCAAGCCGAGACATTCGGTGAAGAAAGCCACCAAATTGCTAGGGTTGCTGGTCCAATCATCCATCCAGCAAGCCAGAAATCAATGGCCATCTGTGGCCCTGCACCAAATCGAAGTACACCGATGATGAGGGTCAATCCTGCCTTGAAAATCGAGGTATCCCTCTTCCAAACAGCCTTACCATCGGGCAACACCCACCACAGAATACTGAGGGTGACTGTTCCAAGAAGGGCGAGTTGCAGTGAGAGCGTGTCTTCTCGGAGCCAATCGATAACCATCAAGAGAAGGTTGGTAAGGATCGATATCGACAGCCATAAGCGAAGTGTAAGCACTTCAATCGGTACGTACCAGCGACGTGCAAGTCCGAGTTTACTCATGCGCTAGCCTCCGTTGCATTTGTTCGTTTCATGTAAACCCAAGAGAAGGCCACAAGCATGAGGAAGATGACGACAGACCAAGCAGCAGCAACGCCGTAGGCACCATCACGGAAGGCGACATCGTAAACGTATGTAATCAGAATATCTGTTTCTCCGGGTTCTCCAAAACGCAAGTCAGGGCCACCATCTGTCATGAGATAGATGACATTGAACATGTTGAATGTCCAAATGAATCCCAGCAGCGATAGAGGTACGATTGCACTCTTGAGATTCGGTAAAGTCAGATGTCGGAATTGATGCCATGAATTGACGCCGTCGACCTCGGCGGCCTCATACATTTCACGCGGTAGTGCCTGAATTGCACCACTGAGTGACATCATCATAAACGGTACACCAAGCCATATATTGACGAGAATTACAAGCATCTTTGCACCACTGGCATCGGAGAGTAAATCAAGATCGGTGCCCAACAAATCGTTGACCATCCCTTCGGGCTGAAGGATTCCTTTCCACACAAGCACAGAGATGTATGAAGGTATGGCCCACGGCAACAGGAGGGCGGTCCTGTAAGCCGTTCTCCCCTTGATGTGAGGATTATCAAGAATCAATGCCAAGGCGAGTCCCAAGGCCACGTGGGCAATCACATTGCAAATCGTCCAAACAAGTGTGAATATTGTGACTCGAATAAAACCAGATGATTGGAGCACAGCAACGAAATTAGCGAAACCGACCCATGCCTGTTCACCGAGGTGAGTCTGATCCGCATCTGTAAACGACAACCAAATTCCGTATATTACAGGATAAAATGTCAATATTGCCAGAGATAGAAGCGCTGGTGCGATGTAAAAATGTGCCAATTTTCCACGATGTTTTCCCTCACGCGCATCGCGCCATCGAAGGTATGACAATAAGGCAATCAGAGAAAGTGCGATGGAACCGATTGCAAACAAGACAGGGGAGGTATCTGGTGATGGTGGGAGCACATCTGCAACGGTAGTGGTGAAATTGAATTCTGCAATTAAAACAGGCAGCGCGTCACCACCATAATCAGCGTACACCTGAATCAGGTGAAGTACATCAGGGTACATTCCCGTTAGACTACAACTCCAGTTTCCTGCTGTTGTAGGTACCATCGCCACACCATTTTCAGAGCGAGGGATTGGGCTTCCATCTGCCCAGCAATCATCATACCATTCACCAGATTCAGGGGTGAATTCACCCACTCCGGAATACAGAATAGAATGTTGTATGTCATCGACTTTCACGATATATGTCATCGCAGATACATCGGTATCCACTTCAATGGTTATCGTACGATATCCTGGCTCAAGAGGGAAGGGCTCAGAAGTTGATTGTCCAGAAATCAACACATCCATTTCCTCATCGGCACCCGAGAGGGCATCTTCTGCTGATGCAATATTTGCATGTACTTGCTCAAATGCAGTGGAAAGAGGACCATACACCAACGACATCTCTCTTGTTGTTGGTGCTGGTGTTGCAACTTCAGCCTGTGCTAGGAAACCTGCAAGAACTGGATCTGCTTGTACTTCCACATCGTTGGCTGTATCTACAGCAGTTGGCATGGTTGTGGTTTCCAAAGCAAATGCCTTCTGAACAGTTGGAGAGGATAGATGGAGAGCCAATTGTGTAGCAGCAATTTTTTGGGTACTCTGTTTAGAAATCGACCAACCCTTGTAGGTCACAAGTGGAGATGAACGTAGACCTGTGTCCTCTACTATGGGCAACAGTGTTTGGCCTACATCCAGTCGACTAGCCTCGTATGTCGCCCAATTCCATGGTCCATCGACAATCATTGCAGCTTGAGATTGAATGAATTGAGATTCCATTGTTTCAATTTGTGTACCCGTTGAGACTACTTCGTGTTCTTGTTCAAGTGAGATGACCCAATCTAGAGCGGCTGCACTTCCATTAGAGTCCAAAGTGGGTTCACCTGACTCATTGAACAATGAACCACCAAATCCAGTTTGCCAAGGGAACCACCAGTAAGCAACCTTGACTGGGATCGCCAAGCCGTGTACACCACCTGTCGTTAGACTCTGAGCTGCTGAAAGGAAGTCATCTGTTGTCCAATTTTCATTGGGATAAGAGATGCCTTGTGCATCGAATAGCGCACGGTTGTAAAGCAAGGATAAGCAATCTTGACTGGCAGGGACGCCATACAGTGCATCACCATAGCGCATTGCTTGGAGAGCCTGATGATCGAATATGTCTCGTTCAGCAGGTGTAAGGTGAGGTCGTAGGTCTTCTAGCAATGGGAACCCATCGACTCGTACTTCGCCAATCTTCCCCAATTGGTCACTAGAAAGACGGACCAAGTCGGGAGCCTCACCTCCTTGAGCCGCTGTGAGAAATAATTGATCAGCATCTCCAAATGGAATCGCAGTTACCTCGACAGAAATATGCGGGTGGCTTTGTTCAAAATCAGCGATTGCAGATAAGAATGTGGCTTCTTCCTTGCTCTCTGCAGCAAATGAATGCCATGCCTCAATGGTAATATCAACATCACCTGATGCGGTAACATGACTCATTGGAAATACAAGCAAGAGTGCAATCAATGCAGCCAAGCAAGTCTTGCGCATCAGTGCTGACGTGACTGCATGAGGCTTTGACTCATTCCCCGCCTACGGCGGGGAATGACTCATTTGGAAAGATGTGGGGCCAAAGCAAACGACAATCCTGTTCAGTGACGTGAACAACACCTGCATCTTTGAAGCCATCAATCGCACTTTGTTTCAAGCCATTGAATCCAATAAAATGGCTGCCGGGAATTCGCATTGATAAATCGGTCACATTATCTCCAATACTCACGACTTCTGATGCATCGACATTGTTTATTCGGGCGAATTTTTCTACCATCTTAGACTTGTGATGAGCTGGTACTCGTACCACCCCATCATCTAACAAAAATCCATCATCATCATATTGGAAACCATTGGAAATCCAATCATCAACTTTCAGTAACTGTGCAATCGATCCAATCAACAAATCCACACCTGCACTAACGATGGCCACCATGATTCCTCGTGCTTTCAATGCATCAATCAATTCTCTAGCACCTGGCATGAGTTTGACGCCCTGAAAACAACGCATTAATTCATCACGATGGATGACCGGTTGAACGGATTTCCATTTACCGATATCATCGGCCATGAACTCTTCATCAGTGAGTTCACCTCGAATGAAGCGATCTAACATTTCTCCACTATCTGTGCCGAAGTGTTTGTGAATAATTTGCCATGAAGCTACTGTATCGATTAATACACCATCACAATCGAAGCAGACGGCCTTAATTTTCATGAAATCACATCCACGCTACGCCATAGCAGCGTCATGTAAGAATAAATGGGTAGAGGGAGCCGGGACCCCCTCCTCACTAAAGTGAGGAGGGGGGCTCAGGGGGGCACCCCGTAGGGCGCCCCACCTGCCACCTTCGGGTGGCCCCTGTGGTTCTCTTAGGCTCAGTACACTGGACTGATGGCCGGCGGGTTAAACGTTGCACCGTAGGTCATCAGGATGTATGCACTGCCACCAGCTGGAGCGTACTGCAAGGTAATCGTTGCAGAGTCAATGCGCTCATCATCATTGGCAGGATCAGTCATGCGTACTTGGATGAAATCACTAGCGCCAAATCCTGCAGAACAGTCTTGAGCACAGTTGATTGAATCCTTGTAAGTCACCAATGCATCGGGGCTGTTTGATGGAATACGGCCGTAGACACCATCTGGGTTCGCCAGACTTGTCGTGTAACTTTGCATTTCACCTTCACCGTCCATCCATTCAACCTTGACGAACACTGCCTGAGCAGCCAACTCTTCACCGTCTAGGACGGCGATTCGCCAATACCAGAGACTTTCATCGCTGGTATGTTGGAATCGAGCTTCTTCATCGAAGGTCATTCGTGGTGTTGCCTTTCCTGTTGAGTCCTGTGCTAGGCTCTGTGCCCACACGTAGATGACACCAGAAAGTACCACAGTAATCGCAACGAGTAGAATCGTAGCGATCACAGGGCTAACTGCTTCATCATCATCCGATAGAGCGGTGAACTCGGCCTCGTCATCATCCTGACGCGAACGCATCAAGAGAGCACCGACGAAGGCACCAACTAGGCTGACTGCAACCAAGCCTGGAGCGAAGCTCGAGACACTGAGTGCAGGTCGTAGCATTACCATTGATGGCAGACCATTGCCTGTGTCATCAGTGGTGACGTTGTTGTTACCCCAGTTCAACTCTTCAAGTGCTGATCGGCGGATTGAACTGTCAATGTAATCACCAGTGTGTGGGTTAATCGTGCGTACTTCAATGAACGCGCGAACATACTCAGACGGGTTATTGACAGTGACGTGTCCACGGATAGTCTTGGATTCGCCAATGCCAGGTACGTCGCCATTGTCCCAGCTCAGAGTGATCTGGTCCTGCATTAGTGTTGGGTTGTCATCGACGTAGAAGCGAACTTGTACATCGTGAGCATAGTTGTACTCTGCAGGGTCATCACCTAGGTTGGTAATGTCGATGTCAACTGGTACGCGGGTGCCCGGTAGGACAGCCTCGATGTTGAGCCAGTTGAAGTCGCCACCATCAGTGAACTGGTAGTCTGCTCGTGCTTCAGGCGTGTTGATTACACGGATGTAAATCGTCTCACGCACTGTGCGCTGTTCGTAGACACCGGATGGGCTCTGCGCATAGTCGATGTGACTTGGCGCGGTTGCCGTATCGTTCAACCATAGGTAGACCGTACAGTATACACCACTAGGTGGCTGAATCTGGTGAACACCACCATCAGCTACACCATCTCCATCTGCGTCTTGCAAGAAGTCGATTTCAGATGTAGGTGCATCAGTTGCAGCGTCATCAATGAGATCCAACTCTAGCGTATCTGCTGCGTTATCAACAGTGATAGAGAAGTAGTTCTCATATGGACATAGCTGAGTTTCCTCAACACTCCATGACAACTGCTCTAGTGGGTGGTCGTTGTCAGCCATTAGGCGACTTAGATCAAACGTTAGGTTTGTTGCATCTTCGTCGTCTTCCATGACATCCCAGAACCAATCCAACTGTAGTGATCCATTGCTGGTCTCAACATAGTCGCCTGCAACAGCATCGAAGGTTTCGATGACTGGTGCGTCGTTGACTGGGTTCACGATGAAGTTCACAGTAACATCTGCTGCTTCACTGTTCATGTTTGCTCCATCTGACAGACTCATGACGATGTCACAGTTACCACCAGCCTCATTGGCGGTGTTCTCTGCAATCTCAATGACGTTCATTGTCACAGTAGTACTGAATGGTGTACAATCCAAGCCCTCATCCGCCATCCATGTGTATGTCTGTGGGATTGCTTCATTGTTCCAATCAGATTGGGTCTGCTCGTTTGCCATGTCTACAACATATGATAGAGACGCGTTTGACGTATCACCAAGTCCCTTTGTGATGAGACCATTGAAGTTCTCATCGTGGACGTTGAGGTTACCTGCACCGTCGTCGTAGAACACAGGCATACAATCGAAGCGTGCTGTGTTACAGATGATAGGTGGGTCATTGACGTTCCAAATACCGACGTTCATGGTCTGCATTGCCGTCATACCGTGACTGTCGATGACAGTCAAGACAAGTCGGTGACCACCGAACTGATCCTGTAGTGTATCGATTGACAACGATGCGTCGTTCAATCCACCAGCAGTACCCGCGTTACCGTTCAGTGTGTACGAGTACGGTGTCGCGTAGGTGTGTGTGTTACCTGGATAGTCGGTTACGAACCAACTCAGTGAATCCGAGGTGTCTTGATGATCTGACGCCTTGTCATTCAGTGTGATGGTATGCGAACCACTGTCCTCATCATATTCGACATCTACTAGGTTCTCAATCACTGGCTTCGCACGCAGGATGTCAATGGTGACATCTTGGTTCGTAGTCATGATTAGTGGTGCGTAGTCGCCCCAGTCGTAGTAGTCGCCTTCTGCGTTGTTGGTCTTCACCATAATCTGGTAGATGTGGGCGTTGCCCGGTGTGTTCGAACCAGTGTATGTTCGGAAGATCAACAGATGGTCATCCAGAGTACCGTCAGCGAGGTCTCCTCCAACGAGGTTGAAGTTGCCCATCTCAGTGAAGGTTTGTCCACTGGTTGTTGACGGATCATAGGATTGCTCAGGGAACACTCCCGCAACTTGACCTGCCGAGCCGAAGCCAGGCACGCCATCCCACTGGGTCAGAGCGATCCAGCGGACGTTGTGGGTTGGTGAACCAACGCAGTCCCATGGAATACGGAATTCACTCACTGGTGTCGATAGGTATGGGTTGCCCATGAACAGGTAAGCGTCTAGGCTTGTGCAACTCGAAGTTGTGTCGACCCAGTTACCTGTTGGCATGACCTTGCGGATACCCCAGTTGTTGAGGTCCTCCATCCATAGCATGTAATCTGCCTCGAATGGCAAAGTATGCGTGACGTGCCAGTTGTCACCTTGGTTTGATCCACCTGCACCTGTGTCCAAGTAAGCCATACCATCGGTCAGACTGAAGGTCGGACCAATCAATGCGACATACATGAAGTTAGCATCCCATGTAACGTGCATGTTTGCTTGGGTTGTAGCGTTAACAGCCACTGCACCAGGCATCATGTCGTCAGCAGAGTTTAGCAAGTTGCTACCATACCAATCGTAGTAGATACCGTCGATAGTAATCGAGCGACCTGCGCTTGCTCGCCATGATGGGCTCACGTATTCTGCGCGTCCACCGGGTACGTTAACCAGTTCTCCAGTAGCAAGGTTGGTTGCCTGCGCAATACTGCGGATGTACAAACCAACATCTGATGCTGGACCACCGTTGTGTGTCACTGTTAGATCCAAGAGGTTACCCTCGTGGACAATTGCATCAGAATCGATTACCAACTTGGTTGGACCTGCACCGATTGCACCATTGTTGAGGACACCGTTACCGATGCTCGTGATGGTGGAGTATGCTCCTGCATTAATCTGGGTAGTTGGACCACCGCAAGTGACTGCATTTGCACAACCAGCTGTAGAGGACCATGGTACTGGCATGATTACGCCAGGTGCTACCTCGAAGGAACCAGTCATGTTCTCGATGGTACCAGATGCACCATTGACGACCTTCAATACGGTGTCAGCATCTGCAACACCACCATTCCAGCGCATCATCTCGTGACCATCGGCTAGAACACCAATGCTTCCAGAGACTGACAAGCCAGTCATGTCGAGTACATCATTGCCACCAGCACTGGAGACATCGAGTGCGATACCATAGGTATCGTTTGCCTGTAGGATTGCTCCTGCAGTGACGACGTCTACATCAGTTAGTTCGACAGCAATTGCATCACCAGTGATCAGTGAGTTACCTGCGAGGGTAAGGTCACCGCCATCCTGTGTTAGACCGAGACCGTAGCCAGTGACAGTTACGCCGTTTAGCGTGATGTCATCGCCACCGCCCATGATGTCAATGCCCGTTGTCTGCAAGTTGCTTGTGCAGGCGGTCACTTCCACCGTACCGGTTACAGTTGTTGCTGATGAACTGTAGTACGAGAAGTTACCAGCGTTGTTGAACTGGTGAACGAAGCTCGAACCGAGGTTCATTGTACCACTGTCCCAAGACTCTGCTTGACCAGCATCAGATGTGGTCGTGTGCGGAGTGTTGGAACTACCGTATGCGCGAGATGTCCAGCGCACTGAATCGCCAATACATACACCTGTGAGGTGTGATGGGCTGAAAGTGCTCTGTTGCATGTCGACGTTGTGGATACGTGCTGCACGACCACCCATTGCAGTGTATGACGAACCATTGTCCGTTACATCGCAACCGTTGGTGTTCAATCCGTTCATGACTGTCGAGATGACGTTGTTTGCCATGAAGACCTCATCAAGGCCACAACCATTCACGTAGATACCAACCGCACTTGTCGGTAGGCGACCATACGAGAAGTCGATCGTGTTCGCGTTGATGTGAACTTCTTGTCCACTTCGTACACCACTCAGTGCAATACCACCGTCAGCGTCAGTACAACTGTTACCTTCGATTGTACCAAAGCCGTTTAGGGCGTAGATACAAGCGTTGGATGCACTCTTGATACCTGTGATGTCGTTGTTGGTAATTGTCCACTCACGAGTACCACGTAGGTAAATTGGGTTGTCAGCATGTAGTGTGTTGCCGTCAATCTCAATGTCGTGCACAGTACCGTCCTGATTGTATACAGCGTACCGTGGACTCATACCCTCGATGGTATTGCCATTGAATTGTGCATTTGTTGCATCTGCATTCAGATAGTACCACATACATAGGTTCACACAATCTACGAAGGTGTTACCGTTCACTTGCATGTTGTTAGTACCGTTACCATTGTAGGTGGATGATGTTGCATAGAAGTTGTTCGGTACGAATACACCTACACCACAATCAACCATCACGTTGTTCTCAATGACGACGTCGTCATAACCAGATGACTGGATACACATGTCATCATAGAAAATCGATGTTGACTTCTCAGATGAACGATAGTGGACAATCATGTTGTCGGTCACTTCAAGATCACCATTGTTCAGATAATATCCTGAGCCAGTTGCAATTGCATTCAGACCCAACAAATCACTGTTGGTGATGTGAATCTGTCCATATGCATAGGTACCGGAGTAACCAATACGGAAGCTGCTTGGACCACTGGTGCTCTCGTCACCCATTGCAATGATTGTCACGTTGTCCATGTACAAGTGTCCATCATAAGGATAGACTGGGTACATCGTCGTCATCTGGTTGTAAGTTCCAGTTGTAAAGATGACTGAATTGTTGAACGATACACCCTTACTTCCAATGTCGAAGTAGTTGTATGGCGAATCCATTTGGATAACCTGGTTGGTCATATCATATTCTGTGCTAGAACCTTGATCTCCAACGTAGTAACCATACTCATCAACTCCGTCAACTGTGCGGTCATCTCGGTAATTGAGACCCGTACAGGCACCCATTACATTGTAACTTGCACTGGCGGAACCGTAACAGATACGTGAATCAATACTTTGAGTCAGCGTGGCTGATGCAGTGTTACCTGATGTATCAGCGACTGTGATACCATTCATTGCGTAACGGATGTCAATGGTACTGCCTGAGTTGTACGCAATCTTCGCAATCGTCACCAATTGGTAACCTGCGAGGTTTGCAGTACTCTGTCCAGATGAATCAACTGTCCAAGTCACGAATGTCAAGTCATTGACTTCACCGGTTGCATCAGTTGTACCACTATCAATCACCTTGTTGTCTCCATCAAGAATCTTGACTGGGGCGCTTGCAACACCTGAGCCGTCCGCAGAGATGTCCACGTCTAGCGAGCGTAGTCGCGTAAACTTGGATGCGTCATCTGCAGTGACTGTGTTGGCGTCAACAGTACCTTCTAGGAAGTCCATGGTTGCACCATTGGACAATTTAACATCGTCCGTGTTACCATTGAAATCAGTGTTCGAGATGAACACATTACCGCTACCTGCGTGGTTGACACCTACGCCATTGTTGTCAATGGTCATCGCATCGAATTCCCAGTCATGAGTACTGGATGCTAGTACCTTGATTCCGCAGTAACCTGCATTGGTAATCGAACCGCTAGCGTCCATGTTCAGTGCCTTAGATAGTACAAGACCATCGTTGGTCTGTGAATCTAGAGCCATGTTGGTCAAACCGAGTTTACCACCAGCTGCGTTAGTCATACGAACACCATAGCGACCACCATCAACTTGCAGAGAGTCAACTGTTGCAGATGTTGAACCATCTATCAGTAGACCCTGATCTGTTGGGCTGGTTACAGTCACTGTACCGATGTCAGCCGCTGCACGTGCACCACCAATTTGGATACCCGTGTCTGCGCCTGTAATCACACCGTTGTCGATTTGAGCAGTACCGAATTCACGAGCATAGTCTGCAGCCAATAGGCTGGAGACCGAGTTGCCTGTGCGGACGGTTAGGTCCAAGCGGTCTGCGTAGTAGTCAGCACCGTAGTGTACCATATCGATGTACATGACCACTTGCTCGAGGTCTGCTGCACTTGTATCGACAATTGGGAACGCTACCCGAGCACCTGCTGGGTTAGGTGTAACTGCGCTGTATGCGTAGTCTTGACACACGTTGTAGTTGCCCCATAGACCGTTGAAGCCTTCTGGAGGTGCCCACTGACCAGCGTAATAGAACGATGGCCAGTAACTTCCCCAGAAGTGGTATGGGTAGTAATTCGTGTTCGCCGTTAGATCGTCAGCTGCCTCATAGCGGAAGCCGAAATCAGAAGGATATGCATCACGACCGTAGTAACCGTTAGGTCCCTGGGTGTAACCACCGTAGTTGATCAGATAGTAGTAGTAACCGTAGCGGTAGGAACCACCTGGGTTGTACTCATACCCGTAAAGGTTGCAATCCCAGACAGGAGCACCACCGACACCACCGCTGTAGGTGAGGCCGTTTGCTGTTGCATCAGATGTACTCCAAGGGTAGTAACCTTCGACGCTTGCGTCAGTTACGTTGGTTAGAGAGCCACCAGTTGTCTTGGTTGCAATACGATATCGGTCAGTGGTTAGGAAGTACTTGGCGTAGTACGAACCGAAATATGGATCCGAGTTACCGCCACCATACACTTGGTTTACACCAACTTGCACGTAATTGTTCTCCTTAGCGAATGACGTGATGTCGATTGCGTGGGTCTTCCAACCTGCGCTCTCACCAGATAAGATGGTGGAACGATAGATGGTTGGCAAACTCATGCCGCCTTCTACATCCATACCGACCGTGTTGTCAGTCAGTGTGAAGCCATCGATTGAAGGTGCTGCGTTGTGCACTTCAATACCCGTTGCCGCATTCTTGACAAGGACGTTGGATAGGCTGCTACCAGCTGTGTTCTCTAGGTGAATACCTACACCAGAGTTCACGTTCTGTACGACTGCGTTGTTGATGATTAGTGTACCACCATCAACATCGACGGTTGCTGTGGATGCTGCAGCGTTCGGACTGCCGTAAGCAGTTGAACCGTTGCGCATCTCCAGTGTACCACCATCGCCGACAGAAAGACCACCGTTCATGTCACGGATGGAACCAGCATCAATGGTCAACTGACCACCGTTGTCGATATCCATGTTCCATGGGTATGTGCTCTGCTGTGCCTTGATGTGTCCGTAGTCACCATCGTGCTCTGAAATTAGCAACTCTGCACCATTACGTAGAGTGATGGTTGGGTTGCTGCTTGCAGTTCGGTTGATGCGCAGTGATGTACCCTGTAGGTGTACACTGCAGCCATCAAGCACCATGTCAGATGACAAGGTAATGATTTGGCGAGTGTAGGTGTAGTAACCGCCTACGTTAGATGCCGAATCATTGTTGCTGAAGAAAGTACAATCCTTTGTAGCGCCACCGAAGTCCATTGGGAACGCTTCAAGCTTCAGGTAAATCGATGCACCAACCTCTAGAGGTAGATCACCGGCGTAACCTGCACCAATGTTGGTTGCGAAGCCAGCAGTATACCATGGGTCAGTTGGTGTTGTCACGTTCTGACCTGCACCACCACTAGCGTAGATGCTGTGGTCTGTGTACGAGGTGGAATGAGCGGTGTTACCGTTATTGTCCATCTCGTAAAGGTCTGTGATGAGCCAAACAGTCGCTGCACCACCAGAATCTGTCTTGCCTGTTCCAACGTTGAAGATCTCTGTACCTGAACCATCGACTAGAGCGGTGGTTACAGCGTGGTTAGCCTGGAAGGCGTCACCGGAATTTCCGCTGCGGTAAACAGATACTGTTGCAGATCCACCGAAGTAAACTGCTGCACTGCTGGAAGCCGCTTCAACCCAACAGACCGAGGTGTCGGCCTGATTGTTGGAGTCGAGACAATCGTTACCCTGGAAGTTAACATCAATCAAGCGGATGTCACCGTTGGTGCCAGCGCTTGCGAGGTTATTGCCCCAGTTTGTCTGTCCTGTTACGACCATGTCTGCGATTGTTAGAACCGAGTTCCTCGCGTACGCGAAGTTGTTATTCGTCGAATCACCGGACATTGTACCATCAGAAATAGTGACAACGTTGCTACTGCTTGTCGATGCACAGTTTGCAGATACCCAAGTATCGCTTGAACCGTCACCAAGTGAGACACCATCCATTGCGATGTTCCATCCACAGCCGTTGATTGTCATGCCAGCAGCAGATACTGTGCTACCAGACATTCTGTCTGTGGAAGGTGCTGAGCCAGATAGGCTTAGTGCACCACCGAGATCGATGTTATCCATATTGCTTGGCTGTGTGCGTGACATCGTTAGGCCACCATCAGCTACCATACCATCCATGGTCCAACCGGTATCACCGATTGCTGGACTGCTCGCGCCCGCGGGCGCGATGTAGTATCCGTTAGAGTCACCAGTACTGTCAAGGTCCTCTAGGTGAAGACTGTCAGTAGCGTGTGTGGTCATTGCAGCGACGTAGTTGTTCATGTCTACATTGAAGGCATAGATACTCGTTCCACTGCTGGATGAACCAGTCTGTGCAACTGCAGTACCACTCTGTTGACCAGAGAAGCCACTTGCATCAACTGTGATGTTAGACATCCAAAGGGAGTCTGCAGCACCGAAGATACCGTTTACACCAGCATCTGTGATGTCAACGTTCTCCATGACTACTGTTGAACCAGATCCTGTGTTAACAGCACCTTGTCCAGCGTAACCGTGTGTGTTACAATCAGTTGCTGAACCACCAATCCAAGTTAACGATGAGTCATCAGGTAAATCGACACAGGAGTCAGCACTGTTAGAGACGCTGACACCAGATAGGTCGAATCCTGTACCTTGACCGCTACCGTGACTGATTGCCGTATCCACGTTGTTGAATGTAACATCACTGAATGTGAAGTTACCAACGTTGCCATTGTAGTGAGGTGATGCGCCGTGGCGACTACCTGCACTGATTGCGATGGATAGGTTCTCAAAGTTGGTGTGGGTAAACGTGTGACGATCTTCTGTGTCTACACAACCATTGGTGAAGGCAAGACCCTTCGCATAGTTGGTACCCATGTTCTTAATCATCACTGGGTGTGTTGCGTTACCATTCACAGTGAGCGAATTACATGCACCTGTGAAGACAATACCCTTGCCCTCAGCAATCTGAACTTCGACACCAGCCTCAATTGTGAGATCTGCAGAGACCTGCAGATAGTCACCATTGGCTGGGTTGACACGGATTGGGCTCTGCTCTGCGTCCCAAATCGTGGGGTCAGTAATGTCCTGAGTCACGTCCATACCTGCGCCATCGAATGGAATCATCTTTGAACGGATGCTGCATTCGATTGCAGAGTTGTAGAAGCAGTAGTATGCTCCATAGTAACCCCAGTATGGTGCGAGGTCAATGTTGTTGACATACGAAGCAGTGCTTGGCAATGATGGCATGGTGGTTCCCCATCCATAGTACATCATCTGTGCACTGTTCGTTGTGCTGCTTTGACTGAACTGCATTGCACCGTGGCGGATTGCGTGGATCTTGTGACCCTGAGTGCCGTTGAATGTGCTACCGAAGTAATCGAACTCAAAGCCCTCTGGTAGGTCTACAACAGTACTGCAATCTCCGCGGTTCTGGGTAAAGTATCGTGTACAGTAGTATGTGTACGGGTAACCGTTACCACTGCCGACCATTTCCTCATCGTAGTTGAATAGAGGAGACATGCCTGCTGCGTAAGTCTCTACACCATAGTCAGCGCCATCTGTGGCGATACGGTAGTTGTTCGTGAATTGGTTCACGCCCGCTACATATCCTGGACCTCGACTTCGTAACATTTCACCACTAGTACCCGCTGGGTTCTGGAAGCCAATGTACTCGTAGTCGTAGTACGGGTTACTGCTCGTGTCATATGTGAATTCAATCTCGTTTGTTACATCGTACAAGCGAACCTGATAGCTCACTGTGTAACCTTGGCTGAATCCAGCATTCATTTCATTCCACTCAAGCACGAAGATCTTCGTTGGTGTGGCGATATCATAGGAAAACGCCGTGGTGTTGTTCCAGTTACCATTCAGATCCTTTGCGTGCATTGTGTACTCAACTGTGTTGCCACGGTCAGTACCAGGGATTGAAGCAGTCCACGTACATTCATTCATTTCACAGTTAGCGCGAGTTTGTCCGACTGGAGAGAATGAACGTGTGGTCCAAGCACTCCATGTGCCTGCGTCAGCATCTAATGTGCGGTACTGCATGTGTGGTCCTTCAAGGACACCGTTAGCATCAGTACCCGAACTTGTATTCAGACCCATTGCTGGGTCGCCAACATCCGAAATCGTGAATGTCAACGAACGCGATGTGTCAACGTATGTGTCCATTAGGCCACCGTGATTGAACTCTGGTGGGAAGGTATCAGGCGTAGGCTTGATTGAACTTACCTTTGAAGCAATTTGCCAACCGTTGTTGACCTTGCCGTCCCATCCTGGGTTGCACCATCCGTTCCATGCGTAGTTGTACTGGTAATAGTAGTACGTTGCATAGCAAGGATTACTGTAAGCTGCACCGCTGTATGTTGAGCGTACAAACATAATCGGGTGGTTGTTTGTGTTGATGCAGAACAAGTTGCGGTTGTTACTGTTCAAGCTGTAAGATGCGTTCCATGAGAAGGAACCGAAATACCCGGTGATATCACCAGGAATTGCAACCTTAACGTAACCATCATCAGTTGTACCGTAATCAAACGTGTTGTAAATATCGCCGCCAGAGTTAGGCTGTTCGATACCATTGCCGTTTGCTACATCGTATCCCATGACACCCCATGAGGAGCCGTCGTGATACCAAATGACGTCGTGACCGACACCATTCTTGGCATGCATTGAGATACCTGGCAAGTTAACCTTCTCTAGGTTAGCCTGAGCATATGCGGAAGTCACTAAGCGAGTTGTTCCCGGATAGTAGCGAAGATCGAGTACTGCATTTGTACTGAAGCAGGATAGTGATCCTGTGCCACAGTTAGATGTGTCGTATTCCATGTGATATTCGCGGCTAGGCTCGTAGTAGGTCATCTGCCAATCGTAGTAGCGCACTGCGCTGTAAAACGAGTAGGAGTTCCATCCACTAGCCTTGACTTGCCACTTGTTGTCGCCATCTGCAGCGTTATCGATTGCTTCGATGCTGTAGCCATATGGCGAAATTGCAGCTGCGTTGATGTTGTTTGGCATACCGGTTCCACCAGCAGGTAGAGTACCAGTTGTTCCGCTTACACCGCCGTTAGGTGGTGCTGGAGTATCGCGGAAGGCCCAGAAATAGTCAACATCAGTTGTCCCTGTTGCCGGAGCAGTCTGTGCAGGGATTGTAGCCTTGAAGAAACATGCAGCGCTAGCAGCACAGGTTCCAATTGTGGAGGAGGTGACTCCCGTCCAAGAACCGCCATCAACACGGTACCACAGGTGAGGTGCACCTGCGCTTGTTGTGTCAATACCACTAGCATCTGTGAGTTCCAAGTACATTGTACGCGCGCCCGCGAGATACGTGGTCTTTCCATCGAAAGCCGCGTGTTCCGCGAGAGGTGCTGTTGTATCAGAACCACCAGTGTATGTAATTTCCAAATGCGGCTTGTTTGCATTGTTGTTACATCCATAGTAGGTGTAGGTGTTCTGTGTGCACCAATACCAATATGGCGCGTTCGCAGTGTTGCGTACTGCCAAGCCGAGAATATTACCGCTGGTACCAGCGCCATTTCCATCGACTGCATCCTGTACGTCAGATACACCGTTTGAATTCATCGAAATCGAACGAACTGCACCACGGCTACCCGAGTAGTAGATACCTGGGTCGCTGAGTGTTGTTGTTGCGGACGAATCTGCACTGTTCTTTGCATATCGAGCGATGTACATACCATAACTGTAGGTGTAACTTGATGGATCAATCATTGTGCTACTCTGTGAAGAGCCACTCTTCATGACCGCGACCTCGAAGCTGCGGGAACCTGAGCGATATCGGCTCACGTGGTTCTCGTAGTCTACGCTGCTAACAGTTGCACCACTTGGCATGATATTGGCCAAGTTGAATCGGTGAACAGCATAGCGGTTGTAATACGAGTAACTCGATGAACTCAAGCAAGCAGTTGTGTAACTGTTTGCACCCTGGCAAGTTGCTGCGTTGTAGTTGGTGGAGTATGCTCTCTCGTAGGAGAAGCTGGTCCAACCGTAGTTTACTGCGTAGCGGTATGCATACCATGTGGTTGCTGACAACACATCGAGTGTTGGGTCAATCATAATTGGGTAAGTTCGGTTCTCATCTGTCAACCATGCCGCATCAATTGCGGTAGTTAGCTGAACGTGCTCACCAATCTGCATGATGAGGTACTGACCAATTGCTGGCTCTCCCTCAATGTTTGAATCGATTACGAGAGGTGCCGGAACAGTTGCTAGCAAGTCGCCAGTCTCAATGTTCCTAATTGTGAACGAATCGTTGGTCTTGAAGACCTCGCCATCGCGCAATGGGCTCTCTCCGTTAAAGATCGAATAACCGTGAGGAAGAAGCATTTCTTCCTGCAAACCGAACCAACCATCAAATCCTTCTGTAAAGAAGGGCATGTCACGTACGACGAGGTTTTGCTTGACCTGAGTGCTCGTTACCTGATAGTCAAGGGCAATTCCCTCTCCTAGTGGGTATCGTAGCACGTTGCCACCAGTCTGTGCGAAATCGGCCGTTGGGTCGAGTCCGTACATCATTGGCGCATTCAAATCGCGCTCCATCATCACTACCGTGGGATTAATTCCAGTCAGAATCGGATCGATGTTTCCATCGACCTGAAGCGTGACACCACGGTTTACGTCCATGCTAAATTCGGTTGTGAAGGAGTTCTCCGTCACAGCCCAACCCATCGAGGTGGTCTCGATGTTGAGGTCGATCTCCTGCCACACTCCCCCGTCATCGAGGTAGTGGATGGGATCGGTGGCCACAATTGCGACCATACCCTCATCAGTTACGTACGTCTTGGAGGTTGCGGTACGACTACCGACGAGTTCATTCTCATCGGGATAGCCGATTTCGGTGTAATCCACCGTTTCCAAATCCTCCACGCTTAGAGCAAACGGATCATCCACACTGGCCTCAGCATCATCAGCCGCAGTGGCTGAAATTGCGTCAGTCGCAGGAGGAACCGTTTGGCCCCAGCTCATTCCTATCATCAATAGCGTAAGCAGCAACCAAGTGCCGCCCATTGCCTTATTCTTTCCTTTTGTCACCATATACATACCCCAGTCTGTTGTATGAACAGGCGTTCCCACGCTTTGTCGCTCATATAACCGTATGGGTGCAAACCGTTTGAATCGCCCATTCAGTTCGGTAAACTGCGCCGCATTTGATGAGGCATGAAATCGGGAAAAAATTACTAGTACAAACAATTTGTAACAAAATTTTCAAGAGGAAAAAAAAGGGAATTATTGGAGTGAAATTTCGAAATATCTCAGTGTATTTGACAGTGAAATCTGAATTAAGAACGCACTACAGAGCGGCTTTTTCCAAAGACCAGGGCATTTGATGATCATTTATGAGAGATTTTTGAACGGCAGGAAGTTGAAACGAAAAAAGGGGCCGGAACCCCGTAGGGGTTCCGGCCCGGTCGCTGCCTCAAGGGCAGGTCTTGTCATCTTTCGTCGCAGATGAGATCAGTAATCCCATTCTTTGTCTTCGCCTTCGCCGCCACCGCCACGGGTGAGGATGAAAGCACCACCAATAACGGCCAAGACTACCAGTGCAATGATTGCATACATTGCCTGTTGTGGAGCATCACTGCTACCTGCGTCGCCACCATCGTCAGTGATGATTGTGTCTGGAATGTCCAAACCTTCTGAAGCATCCATAACTAAGACTGCTTCCGAAGTGGCTACATTTCCAACGTCGTCAACACCAGTTACACCGAAGTACAACTTAGCATTACATGCACCTTGACACATGGTCTGCTCAGTCACTGTAAGTGAGGTTGTGGTGTCCTCTGTTTCGGCGCAGGTTGTAGTCGGGTCGGTCTCGTACGCACTTACTAGTCCATCCCAGTCGGAAGCTCCGAACTCAAATGCACCCCAACAAATAATCCACCTCTCAACATCTCCTGTGTCGGTTGCTGTCCATGTGAATGACATTGCATCGTTTGCGGTGTTTGGAGTACCTGCTACATCGGCTACAACTGGTGCAGGTGATACCATACCATCAGCTGTCACTGTAGACGATGCTACAGGTGTGCCGAAGAGTGTGTTTCCACTGCTGTCTGTGTTGCCATTCTCAACGCGTACAACGACATTGTATGTCGTTGCATCTGAACCAGTTAGTGTCCATGATGTTGTTGTGATTGCCTGTCCTGTGACGTGTGTGCCATCAGCAACTGCATCGCAACCACTACCATCATCTACACAGTGGTAGATGTGGATGAAATCTGTGTTTGCGTTTGCGGAACCCGAGTCAGATAGTCCCCATGTGAAATCGACACGTGCATCTGGTGCTAGGGTTGCTGTTAGGCCAGTGATACCAGTTGCTGGTGGGTCACCACCAGTACTTGATGTCTCAAAGATCGCGTATGAACCGCTCTCCATGTTTGGCATGTTACCTGAACGGCTGAGAGTCATTGTGACTCCACCGTTTGTAGCTGCTTCGACAGTTGTGCCTAGAGCAGTCCATGTTGTACCGTCTCGGGTGAACCATAGGTCGTAATCAGTTCCAGGTGTTCCTGCAGCGTATGTTACTACCAAGGATTCTGCACCAACTTCAGCAGGGCTGAATAGGTTGGTAGACGTTAATGTAAATGCAACTGCACAAGCGAAGGAGCCTGGATTGTTTCCAAGCACTTCGTCGTCACAATCCGTAAGGGTCATGTCAGCAGCAGATAGGTTTGCTTGTACGACTGGTGCGTAAACAAGCGAGTAAGACATGGCAGCGCCGGTCACGCTGAGATCTACATCGTACTTGTTCCAAACCGTCAATGTCATGCTGTCTGAACTGCTTGCACCGTGTTCATCAGTCACTGTTGCAGTGATTGTTCGTGCACCGATCCAAGTCATGTCAGTGACATCTGAGCAAATTTCGGAACCAGGTCCCTCAATGCACTGAATTGGTGTCACTTGACCCATTGCATTGGAACGGGTCCACGAATACGTTAGGGAATCTTGTGATTCTGTGTCAAGCCCTCGCGCGCGCATAGTAATCTCGTCACCAACAATCGCTGGTGGGTCTGCAAAATTGCCATCTCGAGAAATTGCATCTAGTGTGACGAAGATCGTTGGGTTGTCGTTAATGACATCGAAGTAGGTACCTCGCATATTGTTACCGCCATTCATGTCAGTCCAGCAGTCACGGTTATTGCCGCTGCCACAATCATCAGCACCATCTCCATTTGTTAGGGATGGGTCAATCAGAGAGACTGTTGCAGTTACTGTGTAACGACCAGGCTGTAGGTTGACCGTGATACAAGCCGTACCTTCAGGTAAGGCTGGAGGTTGGTCACCAAGTGTGGTGTGGGTGTAACTGTCTTCGTTGTCAGTTAGACAATCGACCGCATAACCTCCCATCAAATCAACAGCGTTTCCATCATCGTCAGTGACTGTGAATTGAACTTCCCAGTCATATGAGTTGTCAGGTGAACTACCACCAGGAACGACGTTTGCCTTGAGGACTGTGTCGCCTGTGTTGAGGGTTCCTTCTGCTGCTTCGTTATCGCCGCCGGTGAGAGAGGTTAGGGCGATATCATGGAAGACTGAGAAGTAACCGCTAAGTGAAGCATCATTGTTACCTGTTCGGTCGTCGTAATCCATTGTTACTTCATCCCAAATTACAGCTTGAGAGGTTCCTGCTTCCGGATCGCCCGGATCTTGGGATTCCTCTACGTGTGCTTCGTATGAACGGAAGTTAATCAGGTGAGTTTCAACACCGAATTGTTCGACTCCAGATGCTGCTCCTGCATCACCCTTGATGACACCGTGGAAGGTGTACACGCTACCAAATGTCGGAACTGCGCGCTGTTCTTGGCACGGATTGTCATTGGCTGGACATGGGCTTGCTGGGTCTGTTTGCTCTGCGTTGGATGAATTGAACCAAATGTCAACTGTAGTTGCGTCGCCAAGAATGACGGCGCAAGTTGCAGTCTGACAAGCAGTTGTGCCAACAGTCAAACTTGTTTCCATAGGTAGGTATGAACCCGTGAATTCAACATCGATTGTAGTTTCTCGTGGACTCCACGCTTCTGAACCACTGACGTTCGCACTCATTGCGAAGTTGTGCGGGCCTTCTCCTTGTTTGGCACCTTGTTGTGCTGAACACTCGCCACCAGGGCCATCGGTCCAGCAGAGATCAACTTGGATGTCGCGATAATGCTGTACGACGACATTGTAAGTCATGTCGTTGTTTGTTAGATCATCGTCGTGCGAACTTGTAAGCACTTCAACGCTAACTGTAATAGTGTACTCACCAGGAATGGTTGGTGACCATGATAGGTCGCCACCCGATGCTGATTGTACATTGTATGAACCGCCACCCAAGAAGTCACCGGGTGCTAAGTCGTTGAAACTGCATCCAGTTACGGTGGTTGTGCCGGGGCATACGGCATCATCGAGGTTGTCGATGATTAATGTCGTTGGTGCGGCCGATGCGGCGACGGTTACGTGGATGTTGAACTCAGTCTGGCTATTGTCACCATCATTCAGAATGATGGGGCGGAACTTAACGACGTCACCGACGTCGATCCCGTTCCGGGTGTTGCCTGCCTGGTCCACGAACGTCTCTCGCGGCTCTAAGACATCATGCAGTACGAGTTCGTATGCGGCTCGTCCGCTTGTGTCCATTTCTTTCGAATCCTTCAACTCGACCATGTCAATGCCAGCAAAGACGCTGGACATCATTAACACGGCGAGAACAATAGGTACTATTCGCTTCATTTACTAGTCCTCCCTCACAGTGGGTGCTTCGCGACAACTAAATCGCCTATTTATACTGATGGGCAGAGACTGTTAGATTTATGCGTTTGAACATTGATTCTTTATATATGTCTAGAACAATCAATTTGTAACTTATTCTACGTCACGCAGTGCTTCTGCTGGTTTGATGGAGGCAGCCTTCAGTACGGGCCAGACTGTTGCAAGCAATGTCAAAGCATATGCACCCACGACAATCATTGAGATTTCTGCCCAGGGCATGAGGAAGGATGCGCCCTCTTCACGAAGGAAGCGATCGTACAGAGCATAGTGGAAGCCGATGCCGACGACCGCACCATTCAGAATCCCTAGGAACGAGACCCATGACAATTCGATGAGGAAAGAAGACACAACCATGCTTCGTTGGAATCCTAAGGCTCGCAAGATACCGATTTGATGTTGACGCTCACTTACGTTTCGAACCGTAACGACTGCTAAACCGGCAATGCCCACTGCTAAACCAAGTGCAAGGAAAGCTTGCAAGAGATTGAACATGCTCATGAAGAAGGATTGGGTTTTGGCGAAGACAACCTCGATGACGATAACACTCACGCCATCTTCAATCATACCTCGTTCAATTTCGTTGGCAATGGCCTCTTGGGTGTCGGCAGGAGTACCATCAGGTACACTGAACCAAACGACATTTGTCTCTGCATCGAATCGTTCCTCTGCAAGAGATGAAGACATGTAGATTCCAGACATAAACAGGGAAGATTCAGAGGTCATAATTCCAGCGACGTATACCGTTCGATTGACACCATTGTTGAATGGATCACTGATGACGATTGCATCACCCACTCTCAAATTCAATGTGGGAGCAGTATCCACACCACCAATCTCTGAGGGCGATAATGAGTGGTCGACGATGATGAGGCTTTCATCGGACATCACCCGATTCCAAACATCATCAGGTGTACCGATTTCTTCAGCCCAATATTGTAAAGAAAGACCACCGTGATTGGAGAAATTTTCATCGAAACCTCGTATACTAACCAATAACGATTCACTTTCTCCATCGACCCTTTCTGCTTGTACTGCACCACTGGAAATGAATGATATTGAATCGAAATCCTCAACTGAATAGTTGCCTAAATCCCAATGAATGAGGTCATCATCAAGGTCACTACCAATGGCAATAATCTCGTAATCGCCTCCCGCTTCTTCACCAAGTTCAGTGATGTAATTTCCAAATAATGCACTATATCCTGACAATACTACGACTGCGAACACAACGATGGAAAACATCCCCATTGTCAATGCAGTACGGAAAGGTGTTGCGAGAGGATAAGCGAGTGAAGTGGGCAACACCGAAGCGATTCGACGTGAAACAGGGGCCAATAATCGACTTACAAACCGTGCGGCAACAGGCGCTAGACTAGTCAATAACAGGACGCCAGCTGCCACAAGGAACAATCCAAGAATGATGAATGAATAGGGGCCTTGCTCCCAATCAGAACTTATTGGATCACCGTTCCAGCCCCAGAAAATCATCGAGATACCCAAGATTGTTGGTACGAGGCGAGGTAACAATACAGGTCGATGCAATCTCACACTTCTGAATTGAATATCCTCTGGCAGAATCAGGCCAAGGACCCAGAATAGTGGTGGTGTTGCTGCGAACATCAACAAAAAGCCACCCAATAACCACCAAGCGTGACGGGTACCATCTATGGGTGAACCTGCAAGGAAGGCTAAACCAAAGCAAGCAAGGGCTGAAAATCCAAGGAAGAGAGTGATCAAAATTGACCACCAAGGCAAACCGCCCTTGAATCGTGTCGGGATACTCCGTATGGCTGCAACGACATTCAATCGGCTAATCCAAAGAGATGTGAACCAGAGTGTGGACCAAGTGACCAAGAAGCCAGTGGCAAAGCCAGCAAGAAGGCTTTGGAGGGTCCAATCAAAGGTCACTGCGAGTGAAAATGCATCGCTAAATGCTACATCCATAAATTGCATGAGGACCCAAGCGACACCAATGCCTAAGATGGAACCACAGGCACTTGAAATGAGCCCCAATAACGCACCTTCCTGAACGAATAAAGTTCGTAAATCGCTTCTCTGCATCCCGATTGCACGCGCCATTCCCATCTCCGGCTTTCGCTCATCTGCGAGCATTACGAAGATGTTGATGACAAGCAAAATACCCGCGAAAATCACGAATGTTCCGAAAATCAAGAACAACATTGAGAATGATTCACTGATGATTTCTTTGTTTTCAATCATGATTAACTTGATTTCATCAACACGTAAATTCGCAGACTGTAAATCGGCTTGTTCATCAGACCAAACAAGGACTGCGGCTTCCATCTGGGTGAAATTTGACGTATTCAATAAGGTCTGTCCACCAATCAATACGAAGGTGCGATCACCTGAATCGCTGGCTGCAAGTTTCTCTGCATCAGCCATTGATACAACACCGAACGTAATCGCATCAAAGGAGGGCTGTCCGGGAGGTGAAGGCACACTCAGATTTGCATCGTCAACAATCAGTACTTCGCCATCGAGCAGTCCACGAATTGCAGGAAGGTAACCACGCAATAAGATGGATTCCTCGACTTCCAAATCGAGTGTTTGCCCTGCCCATGAAGATACGTGGATATGCCCCTCAGAAGGTGATGGGAGACCCATTGTATATTCTCCTGAAAGGGCAATCACAGTCAGTGGAACACGATTCAGTGCATCGATTTTGATTTCTGAAGGGATGCGCCCAGACAATGTGTTTTCATCAGAAATAGCAACACCATTTCCAGTCGTTACAATCAGGCGATTTGATTCAAGACTGAGACTCGCATCGATTGAAGATACAGTTGTCGGAATGGTTTGTGAAAGAGGATTGAACGAAGTCCCATTCCAAGACCAAAGTCCTTCATTTTCAATCCACAGAGCATTCTCATGAGATGCCCACAGTGTCCCATTGGGTAATCCCAAACTCCATGCAGAAAGCAGAATGTTGTTGTCTAACAATTGTAGTGTCTGGCCATCATCAATCCAAGACGAATGACCATGTGAAAATAGATGGCGTCGCTCAATAGCATCATTCGCACAATGTAAAGATGCATCAAACGCTATTGAAACAGGGATTGAACAACTGTAGCTACCTAGTAGCCTACTGATTCTAATGTGTATTTCATCGCTATCTGTAGACAAATCAACATCCATTGCCGAACCATCATTTAGGATTGTATTCGTAGTCCATTCAGAGAATGTATCATCTGTCGAGTGCAGTAGAGTATCACCATCTCGAATTTCAATTGCAAAGATGGATTGATCAATTGCATCTAAACTGATGATATCGCGACCTACGAGGTGATCTTGGTCGAGTTCGCCTTCTGCGAGTTTGACTTCACGTACACCGTTTCCATGGGCAACTAAACCCCATTGGGAATCTAAAATGAGGATGTCCCGGACGGATTCGTCCTCCGCATCTTCAGGAGTCCATTTCCACCATTCTCCAGATGCATCCTGCAATGATAATCCAGCAGCAGTAGCATACCAGTCCCAGCCAGAAGATTGCTCAACTGAGGCAATGGATGATGATTTCAGACCTGACAAGTTAATTGATTCTTGGGCGATGTTGTACAAGGGCACCTGTAACATCTCAATGATGCTTGCATCGATGTTGGTTTCATTGATGATTGCTGTAACATTGGCAACTTCACCCACTTCTAATTGACCCAGCCCCGAGGTTCGAGCGATGGCAATAGTGCCTTGCTGTGCATCGGATTCAACTGTCAGCCCAGCATCTTCTGCAATCAAAATTCCATTAAGTGTAGTTGTGATTTCTGACTGCAGGTTGTCATTGCCATCCCCTTTGACTGCGATGCCGATGTGATTGATGATATCCTGCTTCCCAGTGATTGACTGCGCTGCATGTAACGATGTGAAAATGAGAGGTTGGTTACTAGTCATATGTCCTGTAGATACATCTGTAATGATGGATTGGACTGTCAAATTGGTCGAATCTCGAATAATACCTTCCTCAAGATCAACATCCAACCAATGCACTTCCAGAACATCACCTACACCTGCAGAGGCCGATTCAGCTAACTCTTGATTGATGACGACATTCCCCTCTAGGATGTCAGCATAACGAACACCATTGGCACCACCTATTGGCGCAAAAATACCATCTGATGAACGATTTTCATCAAATGCATACCACACGACGGCAGGGTCACCCAAACTCTCAGCATCATTGAGGACTGATGCATATAGTGAGAGACCTGGACGAACACCAATCACATCGTCTCTAGAACTCAGTTCATCGGATAGAGCATTCGCACGCGTTTGATTCCACTCCGTCCACAATCCAGTGACTGGATTTTCCCCCCGAATGTAGTAATCTGTATCTCCAAGTGGAGCAAGAAATTGCTGATCCATGGTTGAATCAAGGCTATCGCCAATCACTAACGATGAGGATACAATGGCTGAACCAACCAGCAATCCAACGATGACCAAAGCGGAATTCCGTTTGCGTCGAGTGAGATTATTTCGAGCCATTGTTGCTAGGATTCGATGACGACTAGAGACAAGCCATTGGATACCAGTCCAAGCGACGAATCCGCCAATTGCTGAAAGTCCAATCGAGGTAAGAATGCGTCCCATTGACCAATCATTTTCGTCAGACTGCGCGCCGAATGAAAAATATGCGACGATGGTAAGACAAGCAAGTCCTGAGCCCGCAGTAGCCGCTTTTCGTGGCCAAGACCAGGGACCAGTCAGAGACATTGTAGGACCCCCTTATTCCTCTTCATTCCGATTGTCTTCGACGATTCGTCCATCACGCATGACAAGAACACGCGTACACCTAGAAGCCACTTCAGCATCATGAGTGACGAGTACCATCGTCACGCCGCGTTCTCGATTTAATTTCTGTAGCAAATCTAGAATCTCATTTTGAGTCTTACTATCTAAGTTACCTGTCGCTTCGTCAGCAAGGATGACTGCGGGGCTGTGAACAAAGGAACGAGCGATGGTAACACGCTGCTGTTGACCACCGGAAAGTTCCGCTGGCAAATGACCTGCACGATCCTCTAAACCCACTGCTTCAAGGGCTTCAAGTGCTGATTTACGTGCATCTTTGGGGGACTGCCCCGCCATCAATAATGGCAATTCGACATTTTCGACTGCTGTCAAGACAGGTAACAGATTGAATGATTGGAAAATAAAGCCTAACCTCTCCCCTCGAATATGGGTCAAATCCCAATCATTCATTCCAGACAAGGCTTGACCATTGACAAGGACCTCTCCCGATGTGATTTCATCCAAGCCAGACAGGCAATTCAACAGAGTTGTTTTTCCACAACCACTGGGCCCCATGACAGCGACCATCTCTCCTTCGGAGAGAACAACACTGACTTTGCGCAGAGCTTCAACACGATTCGTGCCTGTTTCGTAGACTTTCCATAAGTCTCGGGCTTCGAGTACGGCGGGCATAGCAACTAGTGAGCGGCGCAGGGATATAACAGCCCGGACGCGTAGGGCCGCTGGAGGAGATGAGGTGTGGACACATATCAAATAACCCTATTCGGGCCACTGCGGGAACGTTTTGGTGCGAATAAGTTAAATTATTCGCATCCAAGTAGCAATACAGTACGTTCTCTTCTTGAATCGTTAGACATTGAGCCAGATTTGGTCAAAGTTGCATTGGATGGTGTAATCTCAGAACTAGATCAAGAATTGGGAAATACATCCGAAATTGCGATTCTACCTCCCGTATCTGGTGGTTGAACATTCGGTATTTCACAGGAGGTTCTAGCCGTAACGTTGAATGGCGTGACCCTCACGTCGCCCGTTTGGTGAACAAATGCCTCTTGGAACCCCAGAAATAACCATCTTACTCGTCATCTTCTTCCTTCTTTTCGGTGCAGAACGACTTCCGAAGTTAGCACGGGCACTCGGACAAGCCAAAGGGGAGTTCAACGAGGGACTCAAAGATTTGAAGGAAGCCGGCACAGATACTGAAGATGATTTGGAACGTGGTGGTCGCACTGAATCTGTTGCAATTGCAGAGAAGGCTGAAGATGCAGGTGTCGAAATCGAAGGGAAAACACCAGACGAAGTTGCCAATGAAAGTGATGAATAATTCAATTGGGTTTTTCAATTTTCCAATTGAAAACTATTGTCGTCTTAATCGCATCTTTGAGCCGCAATCTGGACAAGTTCCATGATTATCTTTATTGGAAGATATTGCCCCTGGAAACACTCTCTTACAACCACGGCATTCCAAGTGATGCTTGCGTACTTCAGTCACCCCATCCTGAATGACGCCACGCCAAGGATGGTCAATGTAAGAACAGATATTTTGCAATCGATAATCATCGGTCACCAATGGAAGTTGTTTGTCTAGGGCCAATGCTAACACATCTAGATCCACGTTTGACAATCCAGAGATGTCGCCTGTTGCACTGGCAGCATCCTTTGCCTGTGCCAATGCATCAGCAGATACAGATTCAAAACAAGGGCCCTGTGACTCAAATAATTGTGCCCGAACAGGGTCATGTGTCTCAATTTCAGACATTTGACTGTGGGCACAAAAACCACCCACAAGGGCATCCAATGGCCATTCAAGAAGGGCCGCAGTATCCAATACTCCCGCTCCGGTCATGCATCAAGGCCATCGCGCCCCCGCATAGCCATGTCGGTTCGTACGATTGTTGCGACGAAGATGGGAAAGGGTCATCCCTTGGACAATGCGCCTCGGTTGTATGGGCCTACTACCTGGAGCATTCTGGGATAAGATGAATCAGTTCGTAAATTGGGCTGATTCGCTTGGCCTGACGGGGTTAGGCATTCTTTCATTCACAGAAGCGATTGCACAACCAATCCCACCGGAAGCTCTCACCCTTCCAATGTTCATCTCTGCGCAAGGAACTCCGCACATGATTTTCATGATTTGGCTTGTCGCGACCCTGTCAAGCGTTGCAGGAGCAGTGGTGGCTTGGTGGCTTGGAAAGAAATTGGGGCGTAACTTGGCAGATCGATTCATCGACCAACACCATGTCAACAGACTTGACGTGTTAACCAGACGATATGGCGAAACAGGTGTATTCATCGCAGCACTATCTCCAATCCCATACAAGGTCCTCGGATGGGTTGCTGGAATGGGCGATATGAATCGTCAGAAATTCATTGCAGCCGGACTTCTTGGCCGAGGCCTGCGCTTTGGAATCGAAGCGGTGGCGATTGGTATCTGGGGTAAAGAATTACTTTCAGCACTTGAAAATCCATGGACATGGTTGATTGTGACATTGCTTGCAATTGGTGTACTAATACCCGGGAAAATATGGTGGGATAGTCTGCTTGATGATGAGGTTTTCAGTCCGCCTCAAGATGAAGAGGAATAACCGCACGCTTCATCAACTGGATTCACAGGCGACAGTCTGCGCTCGCGTGGTGTAGCTCGGCCCATCATGGTGGGTTTTCATCCCGCTGACTCGGGTTCGAATCCCGACGCGAGCACCTAAAAGGGACACTGGGGGCATGTTTTGTTTTCAAATCGGTCGCGATGTTTGAAAGCAAGATAGAGTTAATCAATTCCGATCTCTATACGATGCTAGCATTCCACTCAGCACGACTCCCAGTGCAATTCCGACGTAAATCCCCTGTGTATGGGCACCTTCTCCAGCAAGATCTCTGAAAGCAAATGCGAAGGCGACTGTAATGGGAGTTCCTAAGAAAATGAATCGTAGTAACCAACGCACAGGTGTCGGTGCTTTGCCAATTGGCCGCAATGTCAGAGATCCTTTCTTCAGTAATATTTCCCAATCCAATTGACTCTCGACTTGTCGGAGTCTCTCGATTACAACTGGACGAATCTTGGGGGCACCTTTCGAATTTAGCCCACGTCCAGTGACAATCCGAATTCGGCCGACCCACTCGCGTGATTCAATGATTCGTTCCACGACATTTTGTGCCAACGTGACATCTAAATCGTGTAAATCAACAGTTAATGTCCCCCGGTCAACCCGAACATGACTGGTAGTTGTCCAAGGGCGTTCATTCCACCATGGAAGATTTGAGGCACTATCCTCTATGGGCATCAACGACATCTGTAATCGAGCAACAGGATCCACAGATATGACTTCATCAGACAAACGACGGTTTCGTTCAACATACCGAACAGAGGTATAGGATAGAATCACCACAATCGCAGTTGAACCCGCCATTGCGCCAGTACGCAATGATGCACTCAAGTTGTCGACGTTCATTCCAGTGGCAAAGATATGCAAGAAGAATGTCATCGTACCAACCATGATGCCGAGGACTCCCGACAACACGAACAGGTCTTTGACCCGTAATTCGACCATGTGTCCTACGAAGACCTTCACGCTATCAATGGGACGGACAAAATGAGTGACCGAAGTACATTAGTGCATGAGCCATTACACGCGGTCATGGACGAAGTCATGCGTAATGGCCTGACTGACCGAACACGTGAACAAAAAATTGGGCGATGGGTCGCAGTAATCTGCGGATTTTACTTGATTTCCTGCTTCCTTGTACCTGCAATGATGCCAACAGGTAGTGTACCCGAATTGTCAGGAAGAGCCAACATGCTCGACTATGCGACTGATGATGATTGGGGCAACAAGAATCATTCAGATAATGGTGAAATTGGACACGATCAAGGTGCTCACGGCGGGACATTCTCATGGATGGAATTGAATCCATATTTCGGCTTCATCTATGCTTTCGGCGATTTGAATTGCCATCAAAAACACGAACGTTCGTGGACTGTGAATGAGAATCAAATGCCCGTTTGCGCACGTGATGTAGGCATCTTTCTTGGATTGACACTTGGTGCATGGTGGTTCTCTAGAAGAGGATACAATCGGTGGACATTGCGTGACACATTCTTGACATTGCTACCCGATGAACGAATTGAATCATTGTATCTGGTTGACAGGCGGATGAAAGCCATGCTACTGATTGGTTTTGCGATGTGTTTACCCGTCATCTTGGACGGGGGAATTCAAGCAATAACATCGTATGAATCGAACAATCCACTACGGTTGACAACAGGTGTACCATTTGGATTCATCATCTCATGGTTACTCACCTCCAGTCTCGCATCGAGACCCGCAAAATTCGACGGTGATGCAAGTCGCGTCATACTACCAGCAGGTGCGCATCTGATGGCCCCCCTAAAGCCGATTGACGTGGCCGGAGAAAGCGAATGATTCGTTAGGCACCTGAATGCCACCAATCGAGTAAACCTTGTCGAGTATCTGGTGGTGCAACTCCATCTTTACCTGAGCCTAACAATGCAAGTCGGGCCAAGCATGCATCCATTTGTTCTGCACGCTGTGGAGTTGGACGTGAGCCCGTAATTGCATTCAGTGCGTGTTTCCACGAAGTGGTTGAGTGGGATCGCCTCCATTCTGAAAGGGCGTCCTTCAACGGCCATAGTGCGATTCCAATGCGTCCAAATGCCTGCCAATCAGGACGTAATTCGGAACGTGAGGCCTCACTTCCAACAAGTGGACGGTGGACACGCACCCATCCTGATTGCTCGTGGAAAATTTTCACCATACGCCGAGTATGTCTTTCTGTAACCATTCGAACTGGACCTAGCCATCCACGCAATTCGTGAATCTCAACACCAGGCAGGAGTGAAAGAGTACCTACGATGGCAAGAACTGGGTGGCTGAGTGGGTCTAGAGGCGCATCGAGACGAGAGGGGGCATCTGATGCCTGTATGGCATCGACGTACATCTTTGTTGAATCCCGAACCACTTCCCATGGCATTCGGGAGTCAAGCCAATCCAGATTGCTTCGTGCTGGTCGTGATTCGACAACATCGAGTGTTGTTTGACCACGTTGTGAGACCAAGGCCCGCCCTAGCATATGGAGCTCAACCTCTTCTGTTGAGACATTCATCGGAATGGGGCGCTCATGTAGGAATCGACGGATTTCATGCTGCAATTTCTTCTTCAAATCATCCTTGGTCCCATCATTGATGATCGGGCCGATAACACGACCTTGATCAAACGGTTCTGGCATGGGTACATCGCCACCAAGTAACGCATGGTATCCTGCTCGAATTTGAACTTGATATTCATCTGTTTCAAAGTATTCTTGCTTGTCCAAAGTAGACAATCGGAGAGTGCCATGTTCAATACGTCGTAATGCGGCACCTGGGTCACAATCAACCCATACACAAAGATCTGGAATCATAGCAGCTGCGTTCATTCTGGCCACTTCTTCAATACCCAAATCACCCACTACACCCTGATAAACGAGTGAAGAGTGGACATTTCGTTCACTCACTACAACGCGGCCTTTTGATAACCTTGGACGAATCCAAGTATGAGAATGATCCATTCGATCGGCTGCAAAATAAACGGCTTCTCTAGTCGGACCAGCTTCACCAGTTCGAACGGCCTCTACTGCAAGTAATCCCAATTCTGCATCGCGTCGAGGTTCTGCAGTTACATCAACCCCCGAGAAGGTGAATTCCTGTTCCAATATTTCTGCAATCATTTTGGTAGCAAGGCCTTTTCCAGAACCATCGCCACCTTCTACTGTGATGAGATACAAATGGCCACCACCCTCAATCCTCATCGGATTCGACATCAGCGAATTGGTGCTTGGTTCCCGATAACATCCCCATGCCAGCAAGGATGAGTAATGGTCCGATGAAGATACCTCCTCGACTGAAGAGGGCAAATCCGCACAAGTACTGACATCTTCGATAGTGTTGACCACGTTTAATTTCGGCGGCTCCAATCAATCCAAGAAGAGCAGAAATGACGGTGAATCCAGAGATGATTGAAGCGAGTAATACCGCATCATCCAGATGACTATTTCGTCGCCAATCCTCCTCGATTATGCCGTCACCAGGAGACAATGTGAGAAGTAAATCAGCCTGATCCCCGGGATTGAATGTGATGTGTAATGTATGATTTCCAGGATAGGTTGCTTGGAGAATTAACGATTCAGATGGGATGTCAATCAAACTGAAACGACCATCTCGATTGGTTGAAGTTTCATGGAGTGTGGATTGACCATTCAATTCCAAAATGGTGATTTGGACATTTTCAACGGGCTCACCACCAGTCAAATTCGCCTCATCTAATGCTGACAAAACTTGTCCATTCACAGATTCCTGTTCGTCACTTGTAAATAGAGCACTATTCAGAACGTCCTCTGGACTTGCAGAGAATAACAAAATGCCAAACCATAGACCCAATAATGAACCGACAATGATCAATCCCATCGATACACTGCGGACCCATTCTAAATCCTCATTTTCAGCCATTTCACGAAAAGATCTCTCGGCCCTAGATACCTCATCATCGGAGTCTATGCTGACGACCAAATCATCTTCATCAATCGCCATCTGAATTCCCCCCATTCCTTGGGTTCCGCTCGACGTCCTTCAAGTTCATGGCTTGATGAGCCGATTGTTGGGCAATCAGAATGATGACTGCGATAATCATCAAGCCAAGCCATATTGAAATTGTGAGATGATCATTAGAGTGACTCAATGGAAGTTCTTCGTTTGATGATTGATTAGTTGTTTCATCATCAACTGGCGGAGGTTCTACCGAAGGGACGGTGAGAGAAATTCGGTGCATTACGGGCCATTTCTTTCCAGTCACCCACAATGATTGAGATTCAACATCCCAAGCAATTCCATTTAGAACCTCAGCACCAGTTGCATTTTCTGGCAACAATCCTGAAGCGTCTATTTGCATCACCACGACTCCATTTCCTGGGTCGATGACAACGATTTCATCAGTTTGATAGACATTGGCATAAATGAGGCCCTCGATACATTCCAATTCGTTCAAATTGTCAAGCGAGGTACCATTTAGTGTAACGTTGATGTTGCCCATGATCTCAAACGTTGTATCATTTCTAAATGTCAGTTCATCACTGCCATTAGACATCACTAATTGATTCCCAACGTGACACAATCCCCAACCCTCTCCATCATAGGAATGATTGCCCACCAATTCGAATGTATCAAACAAGTAGCGATATGCATGTCCAGAAGTCCAGGTCAACATCACGACTTCATCGCCAACAAAGGCGATACCTTCTCCAAATTCAGTTTCATTCAAATTGATGCTGCGCAATACTTCACCATTATCTGGATTGATTTCTCGCAGGGTCGATTCACCTCGTAAGCCAGTCGATTCAAACAATCGGCCCTGGTGGAACGTCAACCCCTGAGTGTAAGCACCGGAATCATGTGGTATTGTTTCCTCAATGACGACAATCAATTGTTCGGGATGGACAACATTTTGCTCAGATTCCTCAGAAATGCTCATTTCAGGTAAAATTGAGAGGATTATGAGCAGAGATAACCCCCATGCTGCGCCCCGATTCAACGCAGGAGCACTGATGCAGGGGGGAACCATGTACGAACAATGCTCCACCGTGAGTTAAATACCTCTTCGGACCCAAGACTGCTCGGAACACATAGTGTTCCAGCAGGGTGGCCCCATGCAAGCATACGAACAATCCCGATTGCGAATGCAAAGCCTGATGCTCACAATGGTGATGATTCTAGGATTATTAGCACCAATGGTAGCCGCAGATGATGGGCAAAACGAGAACCAACCCACCGCTGTTGATCCGATTGTATATTCATTGGATGATTTCAATCCAGAAACGATGGGGAAAGCATATCTCATCGGGGAAGAACAATCATTGTACAGTGCAACTCGACACCTGAAACAACAATGGCAAGCCGATGATTATCCACAACTCAGATTGCCATTTGAAGAGACCAGTGGACGCACAGCAGGACGCGCTTGTGAGAATGCGTGGACGACTGGGCAAGTGGGCGTCATCTCAACAACAGGTGGCCAAATAACTGTGAGTGCAGCACATGTCACTACGAACTCTGTCATCTTGGTAGAGAGTGGGCAAACGGTATCATCAACCACACTGAACAATATCGGTTCAACTTGGGAAACAACGATTTTCCCGACAACCACGAATTATTTTGGGACCCCACCTGACGTCGACAATAATTGTCAAGTTGAAATTGTCATCTATGCAATCGACGGTGCATGGAATACCGGTGGATATTTCATGCCAAGTATGGCCGGTTCTCGTGAAGTGTTCTATGTCGATATCGATGACCTGTCTTGGCGCAATACCATTCTAGCACACGAATTCCAGCACCTTCTTCACAATGCCAGAGATCCATTTGAGTACATCTGGATTGACGAAGGGAATGCAGACATGGCCGTATTCCTCTGTTTTGGACCATCTGACACCATCATCGGTCATGCCAATGCTTGGACACAAAATGCGAGTGCTTCTGTCCGTTGGTGGAATCAGAGGTTTGGTGATTATGGTGCTGGATTAACATTCATGCTATTCCTTGCAGACAACCTTGGAGGTGGCTCTGCAATTCGTCAACTGGTTGCCGATTCACGCACTGGTGGCAATGGCATCGTCCATCTTGCTCAAACACTTGGCCCAGGATCCACACCGATCGGACAAACGATGTCTGACATCTTTGCCAACTATTCAGCATCCATGTTACTGGACCATGGAACTCAAGCTGAGTTCGGATTGGATAATATCGACATGTATGAAACATGCAATAGTAACACATTTTGCAGACTACAATTGTCTGGTTCAAATCTTAATTGGGCAGGAATGTGGCAAAGCGGTACTCAGGATATCGAAGGATGGGGTGTTCACGCATTCAGATTCAAGGATGGCACTGGTGCGCCGCTCAACATCATGGTTCAACCAACAGAACTTGGATTTGAAGGTGCATTGCTCAAGCACGATGCAAATGCAGGAACATGGTCAATGGAAAGAATGCGATTCGACCCCATAACAGGAATTGGGACGGGTCTCATTCCAAGTTTTGGAAATATTACTGACGATGTCTATCTATTAACATGGTATGAAAGTCAAGTCGATGACTGCGATTACACTAGTCCGAACTGCAACTTCCCAGGTGGGACAACCTATCCGATTGCATCCTTGGATGTCTTTGCAGGCCTGATTACAGAACCTGCAACGATTACCATTCCGCCCCAGTCCACAATTACCGATGATCGTGACGGAGATACATTTGACGACACAGTGGAAGTCACATTTGAAGTCAATTCGACTGCATTCTATGAAGTACTTGATGTAGAAATTGATGCCTACGTAAACAACTCACTGCATGATTCAATGAGCCTTTCTGTGGAAGCAGGGAATGGCATTGCGACATCTAACGTAGTTTGGTATACACCGCCATGGGATGGGGACTGGACACTAATATTCAGGATGCGTAATCAAATTGGCGAACTCATCGATGAAACACTCACACTTCCAATCACACTCAACAATATGATGCCAGAATCAGTTGGTAGTGCAGCATCAAACAATACACAAACATGGTTGGGATTGCAATTCTTTGGAGCCGGATACGACCTTTGGGGACTTGGCCTCACGAACAAGTCATTCACTCACAATGAAACACCAACAGGATACCTTTGGGACTTTGATGATGGAACTACTTCAGGCCTCAAAGACCCACTTCACGTATGGCAGATTCCGGGGGAGTACAACGTATCCCTGCAAGTGATTGACCAAGGCGGAAGTTACAGTAATGCTGAGCATTGGCTCATTAATGTCTCAGACACCCAAACCCCCACCCCTTGGATTCACGTAGGGTCACCTCCTGTAGCGATTACCGACCCCTATGCATTGCTAACATCGCAACAAGTGATGTTCTCTGCTGCACAAACAATTGACAATGTCCCACTAAATGAATTGCTCTTTACATGGGATTATGGGGATGGGACCTCTGAAAGTGGGAAGGGACTGTACACCGTTTCCCACGATTGGGGCATTGGATCATCCAATGGCACCCCGTATACGTTGACACTCACTGTAAATGACGGGACACATGAAGCGAATGTATCTGTTACAATCCTCATTATGAATCGTGTTCCACGTCAAATTTGGTTCGATGATTTAGAGACTCATACGCTCACTCCATTGCTTCTTCCAAATGTGTTTACCGATGATGATGGAACAATTGTTTCGACTGAATGGTGGTTCGATGAAGATGTCAACCTGAACGGAGGTATTGTGACCATGGGGTCACCATTCAACATCAACATCAGTACTGATTCAAACCCCACACCTGCTTGGTCAACTCCTGGCATGAAGAGCGTCACTGTTTTCGCTACCGATGATGCTGGCGATACATCATTTATCACACTGCAAATTAATGTCCTCAATCAACTACCTGTAGCCATATACCCTCGCCCAGATGATGGGACGACAGCTACAGTGTACACATTCATGTCATCATCATTTGACCCGGATGGAAATTCAGGGAATCTGACACACAATTGGTCAATCACAGGCATTGAACAACCGATTACGAATAACGTCGTCACACATGTCTTTGAAGACCCTGGGCAATATACAATCACATTGATTGTGACCGATGAGCGAGGAGAAGTATCATTGCCGAAAAGTTACATCATCCACATCGAAAACCCCTTGCCTATACCTGTGATGACTGTGAGAGAAGCATGGTTGAATGATGAACCACTACTCGTTCCAGGACCAGATACCTCACAATATCAATGGCGACGTGGATTTACTGATAGTGGTGACATCTTTGTGGCACCAGGTACAGTTCTACACTTCTCATCGAATGGTTCACGAGATGGTGATATCGCATTCCAAGGAATGGACAACCCAGATCAAAATGCCGCGGACTGGAATGGGATTGTAGACACCACATGGAATTGGGGGGATGCATCACCACCCACTCATGATACCGATGCATGGCACATCTTTGAACAACCTGGACTGTACACAGTCACCCTCATTGTGAGAGATGGTTACGGTACAGGAGATACCAATTTCACGACAATTAACGTCTGGGTATCAAGTGCACCAGTCATTACATCAGAATCCATTACAGATGTTGATTTCGTCATTACAATGGAAATCAATGTATTTGTTGGGACTGCGGAAGATGCCGATTTGATTTCTGGAATCGATGCGTGGCGAGATGATGATCTCAATGTTGATTCAGATGGTGATCAAATTACAGACAACGATCGTGACACTGTTCTCAATTCGGATTTGACATTCTGGTGGGATTTAGATGATAGTGTGGACAGTGACGAAAACGGGAACCTGCACGATGATTGGGTGACTAGCGATGTACGAGATGGACACGGTATTGACGCAAAATGGAATGAATCAGGTGTGGTCACGATTCTGCTAAAGGTGTGTGACAATACAGGTGTTTGCACAATGCAGGCATACGAAGTGAGTGTACGCCCCCCTGATGAAGACCAAGATGGTGGAATCAGTGACCTTTCAATCTCAGATCTATTGCCTTCATCTGATTCCGGTAGCCTATACATCATGATTCTCATTGTCCTTGTATTGACACTTGGATGGCTCGTGATGCGTCAACCGGATGAGGTTGAAGTCGAAGCTGAGGAAGCAGCTAGTACGTATGATGTTGCAGAAGTTCACACTGAAGGTGGCATCTTAGGAATGGATCAGCATACACCTCCACCAAAACCCAAGCATCTGACGAAAGATGATCGGCGCAGTAAGGCATCTGGTTATGTTCGTCCAGTGACCAGCAGGCGTCGCAGGTAGGCGATTAGATGAACGCAATTGTGCGACGGAAACGTGTCGTTGTGGCAGTCACAATGTTGTTGTTACTCCCGATGTTGACTGTGTTTTCTCAATCGATTGGATTGGACATTGTACCACAGGCTAGTGCTGCTTCTGATTGTAAATTGGATGGAGATGTTGCTCCAGCATGGAATGTAACTGTAGAGAAAGAAGTGCTTTCTGGCGGTGGATATTGGGGGCACGAAGATTGGGGAGATGATGATGAATTTAATCGACAAAATAATCTTCAAAGTTTACAAGATTCATTCCATACATCGATTTTGATGGAAAATGATTCTGCAGTAGGACTCAGAATGAATATGACTACGGGATACAAATACACATTCTGTGTGAATTTCCAACCAGTCTCAGGAGAACCAAATCAAAATGTGCCAATTGCAGATGTCTACCTCATTCAAGAATATGACCACACAATGTACGTCACAGATTTTGATACAAGACACAACGACATGGAAGGGTTCCGTGAAGACATTGCTCATTCAGCGCCTTGGATTCAAAATGCATTATTGTGGCATCCATTCCGTGACGTTCATGCCTATGAGGGTGTGGATGAAGTCGAGTTCGCCGTCGCTCTGGATCACGAAGAAGCATCATGGGATTTATGGTCAAACGAGAAATCTCCTCGGACGATGTACCTGTACATTGATGCATGGAATAACATCAGAGATTACGACACTGGTGCACCTAACCGTAATTTTACTGTGGATGTAACCGTCATGATTGAAGAACGATTTTCACTTCCAAATTGGACAGTAGCAATTGTTTGTTGCGGGAGTTTAATGGGGATTTTAGCCGCTCCATTCCTTGTCCATGTGAAATACATGAAGGCAGGGGCGCCTGAAAATGAAACTTCGACGTTGATGAGGCACTTGGAAACTGAGGCCGAGCAAGGTGTTGCACAAATCGCACCATCTGGCCTAAATTCTGAGCCACCGCCACAAACATGAAATCACTCATATTCGAGTAATCGCCATGCTGTCTTCAAGTCGTTGATGTTAACCAATCCACGCTGGAAAAGTGAGTAGTCACGTTCCAATGTAGTAAACACAAGTGGTTGACCGAGTAAGGGTGCGTGAAGTCTTGTCCAGTCCCCCCCTGGACCCAATCCCATGAGGGCAGCAGATACATCTGAATCATTCAATTCGCTAGCGGCCTCAAACACACTGAGACTTGAGGCATGAGTAACATCAACATAGCAACATTTCACGATTGTACCATCAGTAGAATGAGCATTGACATGCTCGCAAATTTCATCAACGGAAGTGGGTGCAGGAAGATGGCTAGATGCGATGATTTGAGTTTCATTTCCACATGCATCAACCAACTCTTTTCGCTGTTTGGACTTCATACTTATTTCCAAATCAATCCAAGATACTTCGCTCTTTACAGCTGCCGCTAAAACTGTGACACGCTTCGATTCTGAGGCATGGAAATATCCACCCTCATCCTTGGATCTACAGGTGAAGATAACAGGTATTTTGATTCCATCTTTGAGCGATACGATAGAAGACTCAATGTCAACTTGATCAAAATCCTTATTCTCAATAATGGGGGGTTGCTTCTCAATTTCCTCATCGCCTTTGCTATTGGTGGAGACAATCGGGTCGACTTCGATTCGATTGACATAGAGGTTGTCAAACCTAACTTCGACTAAATCAGCGCCAGCTGCTGTCGCCCGACTAGCGTCCCGAATCATTTCCTCTATGGAGTGCCCGCGCAAGGTCACGCAGATTTGAGGAAGGGTCATCGAGGGCCGCGACCGACAACACCTGTTTAATCGTATTGCGAGGGGTTAGACGGACATCGTGAATCCATGAGCCCTCGCCAATTGAAAATTATTATTCAATTATTTAGATTGAAATGGCTAGATAGTGTACGTTTTCAGAGACCCCGATTTACTGCATTTATCGACGCTTTTCAGCCAGTTCAAACGAATCATTCAATAACCCCAAGCGTTCACATTGAAACAAGTGCTTGAGGACCCCTATGGGGTCCTCAAAAAAATATATTCAACGGAAGTGAATTCATGGGTGAATCCGACTACAGTGCAGATGACATTCAGGTCCTAGAAGGACTTGAAGCCGTTCGCAAACGCCCAGGTATGTATCTAGGAGACCCCCACGATGGTTCAGCCCTACACCACTGTGTCACTGAAGTTGTCGACAATTCAGTGGATGAGCACCTAGCTGGACACAATGATTCGGTTGAAATTGACATCCACACAGATGGTTCCATCACAGTTACAGATCACGGCCGAGGAATACCTGTCGGCACACATTCTGAATTCGACATCAGTGCTGCAGAAGTCATCATGACCAAATTGCACGCCGGTGGGAAATTCGATAATTCCAGTTACAAGGTATCTGGGGGATTACATGGTGTTGGCGTTTCTGCAGTCAATGCAGTCTCAGAATGGCTGAAGATGACGATTCACCGAGACGGTCAGGTTTGGGAACAAACATACACCAAAGGCACCCCAGATGGACCATTGTCCGCCACAGGGAAAAGTTCAGAGACGGGCACAATCATTTCCTTCAAACCAGACCTAGATATCTTCACAACTGTGACAGAATTTAATTTCGATGAATTAAATACAAAATTACAGCATCGTGCATTCCTTAATGCAGGATTACGAATTGTATTATCTGACGAAAGAGACGGCGATTTAGAACCCGTAGAGCACCACTACCAGGGCGGTATTGGCGAATTCGTAAAGCAACTCAATGAACGACGGAACCCCCTACACCCTACCCCAGTACACATCCAAGGGTCGACCGATGTCGAAGACGTTGGAGAAATACATGTGGAAGTTGCCATGCAATGGTCCGATGCATACAATGAATCAATCCTTTGTTTCACCAATATCATTCGAAATCGAGATGGTGGGACCCACATGTCTGGACTCCGCAGTTCACTCACCCGTACCCTCAACCAATATGCAAAAAGTCGCAATTTACTGAAGAATGTGGACAAATTGTCTGGAGACGACGTCAGAGAAGGCATTGCTGCAGTCATCAGTATCAAGCATCCAGATCCCTCATTCTCAAGCCAAACAAAGGATCGCCTCGTATCCAGTGAAGTCCAAGGTGTCGTGGAAAAAATCATCAATGAGAAATTAGGTGAATTCCTTGAAGAAAATCCATCCATTGCCAAGTTCATTATCGAAAAAGGAATGTTGGCCAGTAAAGCTCGTGAAGCAGCACGGAAAGCAAGAGAATTGACTCGGAGAAAAGGTGTACTTGAAGGCGGTGGACTCCCCGGGAAATTGGCAGATTGTCAAAGTAGGAAGCCAGAAGAATGTGAGATTTATATTGTCGAAGGCGACTCGGCTGGTGGCTCTGCCAAGACTGGACGCGACCGACGGATTCAGGCAATCTTACCCCTACGTGGAAAGATTTTGAATGTCGAAAAACAACTTCGGAATCAAGCCAAAGTATTCCAAAATAATGAGATTCAAACAATGATCAAGGCGTTTGGAGCAGGTGTGGGTAATCCTGTCGAACTAGCAGAAGGCGAGGAAGACCATGCTGATGCTGATACCTATTTCACAGTTGAAAAACTTCGATATGGTAAAATCATCATCATGACGGATGCCGACGTTGACGGCGCACATATTCGTACACTCATCCTCACATTCCTCTGGCGCTTCATGCGACCCGCCATTGAGGCCGGCAAAGTGTTCATCGCACAGCCGCCACTGTATATGCTAACACGTGGACGCACCAGTCGTTACGCATACACCGACACAGAACGTGATGAAATCGTAGAGGAATTACGTGCTGACAACCCGGATGCCAAGATTGGAGTTCAACGTTACAAGGGTCTTGGTGAAATGAATCCAGATCAACTGTGGACCACGACAATGGACCCTGAGAATCGAACATTACTCCGCGTGACAGCAGATGATTTCAGCGATGAAGGTGTCACTTCAGATTTGTTTGTCACACTGATGGGTGATGATGTTGCAGATCGTCGAGCATTTATCGAACAATTTGCCGCTGGCATCACTGACTTCGATTACAGCACACTACATTGATGATTGAGGTGAAAAAATGAGTGAAGAAGAATCCACATCAAATCCCACCGATAATCAGGTGCGCCATACAATCGATGACGAAATGCGAACATCGTATGGTAATTATGCCATGCAGGTCATTCTTGGCCGTGCCCTCCCCGATGTTCGAGATGGGCTGAAGCCAGTCCACCGACGAGTATTGTTTGGAATGCACGAAGCAGGTCATACTGCAGACAGGTCTTACTCCAAATCAGCACGTTCAGTCGGTGAAGTCATGGGTAAATATCACCCTCACGGTGATGCTTCAATTTATGATACAATGGTGCGAATGGCGCAAGATTTCAGCCTCAGATATCCATTGGTAGATGGGCAAGGAAATTTCGGTAGTATCGATGGTGACCCGCCTGCAGCCATGCGATATACTGAGAGTCGACTCGACCGGCTCGCAGGACATATGCTTGAAGACATCAAGAAAAATACCGTTGACTTCCAACCGAATTTTGATGATTCAGAACAGGAACCTGAAGTCCTCCCTGCAAGACTACCCAACTTATTGTTGAATGGCAGCGATGGAATTGCAGTTGGGATGGCCACAAAAATCCCACCACATAATCTCAATGAAGTTGTAGATGCAATTAATCTCCATGTTGAACGGATTCTAGAAGAAGGTGATGAAAATAAGAATCCCGATAGTGCACCAAATGTCAATGTCAGTGAATATATGGAACACATAAAGGGTCCAGATTTCCCCACTGGTGCAACGATTCACGGAATTGACGGTATCATTGACATGTATGAAACTGGACACGGCAGATTCCATGTCCGCTCACAATGTGAAGTGTACGACGATTCAAATGGTAAGCGGATTATCATCACCGAAATTCCATGGCAAGTAAAGAAAGCCGCAATGCTAGAGAGTATTGCCGAAATGGTGAGTAAAGAAACGGTCAAGGGTATCCGTGATATTCGTGATGAATCGAGTAAAGATGTGCGAGTTGTTATCGAAATAAAGCAAAATGCAGATCCACATGCAGTGCTAAATCAATTGTTCAAATCTAGTAGACTCCAGGAATCATATTCTGCTAACATGATGGGGATTATCAATCATGAACCCGTATTACTGACACTCTCCAATATCATCCATACATACGTTCGACACCGCGAAAATGTCATTCAACGAAGAACACAATTTAATCTCGCTAAAGCAGAAGCTAGAGCACACATCCTAGAAGGATTGGTCAGAATGTCATCTCGTGTAGATGATGTTGTAACTGCCGGTAAAGGAAGCGATAGTAGGGAGCAATTTGAACAAATTCTCAGAGGTGAAATTAAATTTGAAAAATTGGCCAAATTTGACTTCAGTGAACCACAAGCCAAGGCCATTGCAGAACGCAGACTATACCAATTAAGTCGCTTGGATACGAAAAAGGTCGAAGATGAACATAACGAACTACAAATTTCGATTACTGAATACAAATCCATTTTGAGTAGCCGAAGGCGTCAGCTTGAAATCCTCATCGAAGAACTAAATGAAATGGTGGAAAAACATGGAGATGCACGTCGAACAGGCATTGACCCAATGCCTCTCTCAATGGATCGAGAAGATTTGGTTGAAGAGAGAGCGATTGTCATATCATTGTCTGAAGACAATTACATTCGCCACCTACCTGTTGAGGTATTTAGAGTTCAGAACCGTGGAGGAAAGGGACTGAAAGGTGTAGCAACAAAGGATGAAGACTTCCCCAAATCAATTCTAACATGCTTTAGTAAAGACAGATTACTCATCTTCACAGATCAAGGTCGCGTCTATGGACTCAAGGCATGGGAAACACCGCAAGGAAGCAGACACAGTAGAGGCAGTCACATCCGCAACCTATTGGAAGGACTTCGTGAAGATGAGAAGGTCGTCACAATCCTACCTATCTCAAAAGAAGTCCAAGAAAGTCCCGAGGGGCATTATCTCATATTTGCTACACACGAAGGTGTCGTAAAGAGATCCAAACTTGCCGATTATACTCGTATTAATCGAAATGGGAAATATGCTCTGAAATTCAAGACTGAGACAGATACATTAGTTGCAGTTCGTGAAGCGACAGATGATGACCACGTTGTACTCGTATCCAAAAATGGAAGAGCATGTCGATTCATGCCTAGTGAAACAAAGGAGAATGCTGATGGCACAATTGGATTCACAGTGAAGGTACAAGGTCGAGTCACAGCAGGTGTCCGTGGAATGCGCCTCAAAGATGGCGATGCAGTTGTCGGCATGATTGCTACTTCCAATGAAGAAACTCATGTCCTCACCCTTTCCAAATTCGGTATGGCCAAGCGCAGTCGCCTCGGCGATGGTGCAATGCACGATGTTCTCGATGAAAATGGAGAGAATGTGTGGGATGACCGAGCTGGGAAAAACAAGCAAGAAAGAGACGGGTATCGCAAAACCAGTCGAGGAGCAGGTGGCGTGACTACAATGAAACTTGATGATGAACACGGCGATGAAATTGTTCGAGTACACACTATTCCCGATCTTGATGACCAATTGTTCCTACTCACAGGTACTGGAATGATGATACGAGTTCGAGCCAATCAAACCAAAGAAACGACTGGGAAGGCTACGAAGGGGACTCGTGTAATGGAATTGAGAGACAAAGACAAGGGTGGCTTTGTGGACGAGATTATTTTCTCAGCACGATTACCTGCAGTTCTTGTCGATGAAGAAGATGATTTTGATGCCATGGATACCAATCAAGATGGTGTAATCGATCGTGAAGAGTTTGAAGCCGCGCAACAAAATGCGACTGATGATGAAGAGTGATTGGTTAGCGAAATGTGGCGCGGCGTGGGAGATTTGAACTCCCGAGGGTAGAACCCACTGGATTAGCAATCCAGCGCGATGGCCAGGCTATGCGAACGCCGCAGGATTTCGGCCACCAGAGATTATGATTTAAGACAAATGGTTAGTCAAAGAACTCGTCAAAGTCATCTGCGAAATCATCCAAACCCATTTCTTCACGGCGGCGGCGTTGAATGGCTGCCTTTCGACGTGCCTTTCTCTTCTGGTCACGATATTTATTGATGAGCATCGGGACCAACAAGAGATTCATCAACAATACGCCAAAGGATACCATTGCTGCAAGTTGAAACTGTTCTGAATCGATGTCATCCAACAACTTCCCATACCATGGCGATGGGCCAATCAATGGTAATTCTGGTGGAGGTGGCGGAGGCGGAGGAGGGGGCTCCTGATGATAATCCCAGTATTGATCTTCAATGATGACACCCTGTGCATTTCCACTTCGTACCAGATAATCGCTATTTCCAACAACATCGAATGGAATGAGTACATAGTAGTAATATCGTGACAAATGAATATCTTGATTCATGCCACCTTCGGTTTGATTAAACCAACTCATCTCACCTGGCTCACCGGTTAGACCAGTGGCAAGTGGTTCCATGTATCGAACACTGGTCACCGTTAGTTCGGCTCTATACATATTCCATGTGAGTGGACCTTGATCATCAATTTCTGGCCAAGTCCATGACAAATGGACGGAGTGCAGTTGTGAGTTTGTGTTGTTATTGAATGTAATTTCAGAATCAAAATTGAGGACCTGTGACGTTGGAGGAAGGGCATCGACGCAAATTTCCTCGACATCCATACGTTCTGTAATTTCATTCCAAGTTCCACGAGTCACATTCCCATGATGCCAATCCGTCACACCAGCGCGAGATGTTGAAAGAACAAGGTAAGACAAACAAGTTCCTTGTTCCCAATAAGTTGGATCATCCCAAGATGTCGCACCCGGTGACAAATCGACTAACTCATACCCCATTGTGGCAGAATTGAATTGAGATTGGGACGTAAATGGATAAGCGAATAGTAAGTCAGTCTTACGATACAATCTCCACCCACCAAAGTATGGATTGTCAACATCACCGCCATTATCCCAAGCGACTGTAACTTGTCCGTCCTTCTTGAGGACAACATCGAGATTGTCAGGATTAACAACAATTGGTGGTAATTCGCCAATAATCATGAATGAACCTCCGATGTCGCTAGAGATTGAGATAAATCCAGAACCATTGCTCTGCATTTCATAGGCATCACCGGTTTCAGAAAATTCAGTTAAATCAGTTGTATTCCAATCTGGAATTCGGAGAATTTCAATCGTACTCAAATTGATTGTATCAGGGAGCATCGCATCAATGTCTAGCCAAGCATCTAGTGTATCAACGTCGAAATCGCCACTCAATAATGGCAGCATTGAAAGATTAAACATCATCAAGGGCGCCTTATCCTTATTGAAGGCCGCAGGATACAATCGATTTGGTTGTGGTAATTGTGGTTCGTCCCAATGATATTCCATTGCATAAGTCGACACACCCAAACCCTCCAGAATATATGGAGCCTGCTCAAATTCAACTCTGTTCAAAATCCTCACTGGTTGAGTTGCAATCTCAACGTTACCAAATGCATCTTCTACGAATAGAGTCAATGTCCATTCACCCATTGGCAATGTAATGTTGGCAACTTGACCATACCCCAAAATATCCAGATAATTCAATTTCCAAGTGAAATTCAATGGCATCGGAGAAAGTGGGTCTGTTCCAGCGACTGCTAGAATGGTTTCACCGGTTTCATATACTGCATTGGCCAATGGATTGGCAACCACAGGTGCTGTCGTACCGTAATTGATGGTGATTGATTGTTCAAACCAATTGTCGGCAGGGAGGATATCGATGCCCCCATCAATGGGTGTGATGCTGACATTCATGACAAAATTACCAATGACATCAATATCAAAATCACAGCGAGATTCTTCTTCTGGTTGTAAGGTCACCTCACAGGTATAGGGGCCTGCCGCAATATTACCACCAACGAGTTCATTCAGAAGCAATTCAACTCGGCTTGTTGTAGCCATGTACCCAATATTTCCTGGCACAATACGAATCGAATCATCGCCGTATGGATATCGAACTAAAAATTCTCCATTATCCTCCACATAAGTGACTGGTCCGCGTGCAGGGACGACTTCGCGAATCCAAACATCAACGCTATCATTGAATACCATTGTGAATGATATTCGATCATTGTGAGGATTTGGATCGATGAAGGCATCACCAATTCCTGCTCGGATGAGATATTCACCTGGTTCAGGTGCTGTGATATTGGGGAGTGGGATGTATTGTGAACTAAACGTTCCAGAATAACCACTCACCATATGGGAATCACTTGCAACCACAATATCAGGTACTCGAACAAAGGCAGAAAAACAAATCGTTCCGTTGGCAAAATCTGTGAACAGGCGCTGACTATGAGGTGCACCATCTCCTGTGAAATTAAACCAATAAGAATACAATTCAGTGCCATTGAGAGTGGCAACGATTTCTACTGTATGTTCTGAATCAAATGCGGAACCAATTACATCAATATCTGCCAGGATTTCACCTGAATCATTTCCTACAGTAACGCTAACCTCGTATGGTGCACGATGAATTGTAAAGGACGAATCCATGTGAGTATAGGTGTGATTGATGATGGGACCATTCATGTCATAATTTCCAGTGTAAAACATATCCCACTCTACACAATCATTTGCCTCTGCAACCAATGAGTCAATGAGGTGCATCGACCAATCAGTTGTGAATGATTGATCAGGCATCCAAGAACGCCCTTGGACATCTAACGATGCCTCAATGGGAGTGGCGCTATTGAAAACATGCTGCGTGTCGACATTATGACCATTGACTACCAAGTCCCGCAGTGGTTGATCGAAGGAAAATGTGTAAACGAGTTTGTCATCACTCGTATCGATGTCACCAGGAATCAATGTGAATATGATAGTATGAACTCCTGGATTGGCAGGGTAGAAGTAGATATTGCTGAACTCAACATTAACCGATTCAAGTGGACCCAACGGTGGAATATTGGTTAGAGCCCATTCAGTGGCACTTCCACTCGGACAACTTTGTTGGGATGTTCTGTCACCTTCACAAATTTCTACTTTGATTTGACGAGTATCTGTTCCAGTCATCAAATCGTTATTGATGGTGACTTTTGGGAAAATCATCTCATTGAAGTCATAATGGGCACCAGCCATCGGAATCACGCCCGAATCAATGGAAATATCTTCGGTTGCAGGTGATGCCGAAACTGTCCCTAATAGCCCTAACATCGAACTCAAAATGAGTAAAATCACAAGAGATGGTGCACTGATTAAACCAACTCGATTTGTGCGAATTGGACGCGCCCGTAGGGCGCGGCGAGAGGGACCCATCAAAACGACGACGACAAACAGTCCGTAAATACCCCTCGGCGAAAAGGGAGGGTATCGCGCATATTATCCAATTATGCGAATCAGGCCACAGTATTGATGGATACCCAGTATTTGCGCTCATTCATGGCGGGGTTACTCGGAGCCAACAACTCGCCTGGAAAATGGCGTAGAGAAAAGTCAGATGAAGGTCTGACTGCCGTGATTGAATTCCTCTCAGCTTTCGTTCTATTTCTTGTAATTGTCAGTGCTTTCCTTGCATTGAGTCAACTGAAACTTGGTAGCAATGTTGCAGATACCGATCGCCTCGACCAAATGGCCATTGATGGGTTGGAAAGATTGACTGATTCAAAGGGCCACATCGTCCTTCGAGAAGATGGGGTTCGAAACCTCTCAAGCGCGACCGATGATTGGCATTTATTCAACGCGAGTACATTGCTTATTGGAGACCACCTCCCAGGACTTGGAGATGGGCACGGACATATCGATGTAAATCGAGTCACAGCATTGTCAAATATCACTGAGGATCGACTCATCCACGGACTTGGCCTGAAAGTGTGGATGAGTTTGAATTTGACTATCACCGTTGTGGAAAGTTCCGATGCTGAAAGAATTGGCGACGTGCTATTCGCTGATGGTTCATCCCGTAGTGAAGCAACCCGCGGATCTACTGCCAGTCGTCAGATGTACATGGGAGATGAACAAGTGCGTATTACTCTAGAAGTCCATGATGCAGGGAGAATCCCATCTGGAATGCGCATCACCGAGATGATGGTTGACCCAGAATTAGGTCCACCAGAATGGGTAGAAATTGAAAACCCAGGTGGATTTGCTGTCAACCTTTCAGGCTGGAGTCTTGCTCACCCTGGCGCATTCACACTGATTGGTGATGGAGCCCTCTCAGGTGGGTCGAGAATCATTTGTACTGGTAACCCATCATTACAATACAATCCAACAAATGTACAGATGATCGATTTGAGTGCATCAGGCGTATTGGGAACTGGCGCCATCGATGCATTGTCAGTAAATGGGGACACCATTGACTTGAGTTGGACTGAACCTGGGACCGTCGATACTCAAATTGTCATGCGTGTGACATGGGATAGTTCATGGGCGATTGAAAGTAATGCTTCTCTGACCTATGATTTGGTCGGATCTCCGCTAAGTGTCGACAGTTGGACATCAATGCCTGTTGGCACACCCGGCTGGTAAAATTCACCGAACATGTGAATCGATTCGGTACTGTTCCAACCATCGGCTTATCTAAGGGCTGTCGAATCGGAGGGTCGTCCACCATGATGCCTACGCCCCAATACGAACGCGACCGTTGTGTCACCGGCATCACCGGTCTCGACGAAATATTACGCGGAGGTATTCCCTATGGGTCCACCGTTTTGGTCGCAGGTACATGCGGATCAGGGAAGACTACACTCTGCATGGAGTTCTTGGTCAATGGCGCACGATCGGGCGAGGCCTGTGCACACTTCTCAGCCACGGAACCATCTGTCAAATTACTCGAAAACGTCAGACAATTCGATTTCTTCGATATGCGACTCGTCGATCAAGGACTCATCAACGTCTTCGACATGGATGTATTGTTTTCATGGCTTGGAATGACCAAATCGACATTTGAATTGTCTGACATCGATGCAATGGTGAAATCAATCACAGATATTGTCAACACGATTGGAGTGACACGATTGGTAATCGATTCAGTCACAACGCTTTGTTACAAGATTCCGAGTGAACAACTCATTCGGGATTTCTTGTTCAAACTTGGTAAGGCCCTATCCACCCTTGGCTGCACGGCTTTACTTGTCTCAGAGATTACATCATCTGGAGCCAAGGCATATTGGTCCTCTTTTGGCGTTGAGGAAGCGATTCTTGACGGTATTGTCGTCCTTGGAGATGTTGAAAGAATGGGACATTTGCTCAGATTTATTCAAGTTGTCAAGATGCGTGGGACGCAACACTCACGTGCGAAATACGCATTTGAGTTGACACCAAAGGGTGTGATGCTCACGCCGATGCTAAAGTGGGGTGCAGTGAATGATTGAATTGGACGGTAGCATCGCTCAACAACTTGCTGAGGAAGTTTCACCATCATCTGCCATCCAAGTTCGAGTGGGGACGAGTAACTCGTTCTTGGTCATCGCATCAATTCTACAACCGCTCCTGCAAGGATTTGGCATGCGGGGTGTGTATATTTGTGCATCAAAACCGGCTATGGAAATCATCCAGACCCTTGAGGAAATAGGCATCGATCCAGGACAAATTCAATTCATTGACACAGTATCTAGTGGATTTATCGGTGGGACTGAAACCCCATATACAAACATCCAATATGTGGATAGCCCAATCATGCTAGAATCGATTATGCTGCAGACGCTTTATCACCTTCAAGCCAATACTGAAACTGGGAGTTTTGTCATGCTAGACTCAGTCAATGCGCTCTCAATTTACAATGAAAAGAGAATGCTGGCTGAATATCTCCACACGTTTGTGAACACCTTCCGCGCACGCGAGGTGCTAACGGCAATTGTGAATGTACCAGATCAAACTCCACCTGGTGTACTAGCCAACCTAGATTTGTACTGTACAGATTTAATTGACAGAGGACAGGTAGTCATCCATTGAGGAGGTTAAGATATGACAACAACAGTTCAATTCGATGCTGACGATGAAGACTTCTATGGCGACATGGGAAGTATTGGTTCAGCTAAATTCGATGCCATTCTTACAGGGACACCCATGAATAAGGGGAGTATTCCACGTGGATTTACGATGCTAGCAATCGGAAATCAAGGAGCAGGTATGGATTTGTTTGGTAAACAATTTACATCTGTAGCCGAAGACCCTGAAAATACGTTACTCGTCTCCACCGTAGAGAGCCAAGCCGAGATTCTCTCGTTGTACAAACGCTATGATTGGCCCACCGACATCATGGTTAGAACAGTTGGTGAAGAATACAACAAACAGGTTCTCGAACGTGAACTACGTGCGAGCAAATATCGATTAGAAGGATTCTCAATGGCTGACATCCAGCGATTGGCGCAAACTCGATTCGTAGACAATGATGTTCACGACTACCTGACTGATTTAACCAGCCAAGTCACGGGATTACCCCCCTACTTCCGAGCCACAATCGACAATCTAGACTTCTTCTTCGCTCGAAATGATCCCTCGCGTGTCATTTCGATGCTGCGAATGATGCAAGCACACACTCAACTCAACCGCGGCATGATGGTTCTCAATGTCTCAAGTGACATGGTGGACAAATCAATTGAACGGGAATTGTATTCTATTTGCGATATCGTGTTAGAGTTTGAAGTTGGTATGCTTGGAACGGATTTCGAAACGAGAATGGTGATTCGAAAATTCCGAAATGGACCAGAAAATCTCCGTGCCATCAGCTTCCGCGTAACAAAAGAAGAAGCCATCACTCCAGAGACAGTGGACCGTATCGCTTGATTTCAAGCGAGCAAACTAAACTGCTCAAGTGCCCATGTGATTGGGTCACCAAGAAGTATAAACGGCAAAATAGCTGGAAATACAAAGAGAAGGAATGGATATTTTGCAGTCACCCATGCCTTTTCACAACCTTCTGCTGCCAATTCATCAATCACAGCAGCAACATCAGTTTCCGCTCGACTTCCACGGAGAGGACGCATTCGCCTCATCACACCACGAGTCCCATCGGGCCGATCAACCATTTCTTCCAAAAGCCAAACATGGTTGTTAGGAATCTCTGCAAGTGGCATACGAAAAGCATGCCATGACATCTCAAGAGGGAATGCGTCTCCTGCTTTGAGGTTGCGAATGAACATGATGAAAGGAAGAACAAGGAATGCTAACCCCGCCCAAATCATCAGAGATAATGCTGGAGGCATTGCAGTGAAATGTACATCCACCAGTAATGGAACAGGTGCACCATTCCATGAAGGAATCAATAGTGCTGCAAGCATCATTGCTTTGGCATCTGCACCCCCGTGTAACATTCGAAATCGCCAAGCCATTTCGAAGAATAGCAAAACAACACCGATTAACAACATCTGACCCCACAAGAGGGCCATGCGTTCGGCTTCAGGATCCAACAATAACCCGGCATCGACACTGAAGTAATCGACGAGTACTGGGCCATGAACAAACGCACCCATCCCCAATCCCACAGCACTGGCAAGATACCAGATTGTTACGGCAATGTCGATACGTGAACCACGGAGTAAATCCCCTAAATCAGGACGTCCGATGAGTGCAGTTGAGGCAAACGACAATGCTGCCGAGGCAGTCAACCAAACCATCCAATCAGCCTCAAGGACAAGCAATTCCAAACACAACAAGAAGATGGTTGGTTTTGCCCATGACCACCACCAATCATTGGAGACTCGGCGGGTCTTGTGATCTAGCCATGCTGCGCCACCGAAACACAGGATGAGGACAGCGATTCTGGTCCATCCAATGAGTTCGAGAGGTGTGGTCCCGTCCAGCATGTTATCAAGGCGTGTACAGGAAATCGCCTTAAAGCAAGCCCTGCCCCCGAACGCTGAGAACTCATGTTCAGGGTGTGTTTAGATGACTGCGGAGATAGAAGCACGAATAGAACAGATTGCTTCGGTAATCGAACAATTAGATGATCCAAAGGTACCCCGGAATATCCGAAAAGGTGCCAAGGATACGGTGGAAAACTGGTTGAAGAATAAGAACAAACAACTCGATGTCCGAATCTCAATCACTCAAGCCAATTTGGAAGAACTTTACGAAGATCCAAACATTCCAATGGAATTCGGTACATTGATTCTACAAATCAATACCGCACTTGAGCAGATGCTTACTGAGTTGCTTTCCTGATTGCCCACGGCATACCCGTATTGGCTAAACCCATGCCTTCGCCTCGTGCGGTCAACCCAATCAAACCGACCTCAATTGAAGGTTCAAACATGGAAATACCGTGTTCTAATGATTCTTGTAGATTACCATCAAAGATAGCTACACGATGACAGAGCATCTTCCGAGTAATCTCTTCACCGATTCCCGTTGCTGCAACCACCATGTATTCATCGGCCCAAAATCCCGGCCCCCACAATGGTGTATCGCCCACGCGACCGCGCGGGCGCCCGGTACAGCCGCCTGTAGACGATGCAACGGCCATCAAACCAGTAGAATCGATGGCAACAGCACCAACTGTATCTGTGCTTGACGGACGTTCACTACCCTCAACAACTGCATTTGGGAATTTTTGTTTGTCTGCCCATTTTCTGGCACCATCTCCAACCAAAATATTGACCTCTTCATCCAATAGGGCTGCAGCCACATAAACAGGGTTAGGTGTGTTCTCAATGCACATCACTGCGCCAAGACGCCCATCTGATGTGGCCACACCAGCATCCAATTGAACTGAACCATCATCGCGCTTTCGCCCACCAGTACCCGCATTCAAGGCAGGATCATTTTCCATCAATTCAACACAGGCTAGAACCGCTTCAAGTGCTGAGCCACCACCGATTAGAATCGCCCAACCGGCGTCGGCAGCAGTATCGACTCCGGGCTGATCTTCAGCACCATGTCCAGCACCACCATGACAAACAATCATCGGCTGAATCATCTCATTCTTCCTCCACATTTGGAGTCAATTTCAATCCAATTTGTGCAATCGCTGCTATGACCATGATGATTCCACATATTCTGAATACTGTGTGATATGTCCAAAAACCAGTTCCATCCACAGTTTCAGCCCACACAAATCCTGCGAATACTGGACCGATGACTCTAGACAGTGCACCGAATCCTTCCTGAGAACCCATCACTCTACCGAGATCTAGGTTTTGTGCACGGGCCTCAAATGTCAATAGGGTATTTTGAGTCGGTTGGAATAATCCATTCCCTACTGCAATACAAGTCATTGCCACCAATCCAATTGCAAATGGTGTCGGTTCAAGGTATGGAATCCAACCCAATCCTAGGCCGCAAACCAGGATGCCGATAATCATCAAATTACGGGGATTGAATCGCTTTACCAATGGTCGAATTAATCCACCTTGTACAATAACACCCACCAAACCAACGTAGGCAAATATGAGACCATTTTGATAGGCATCATAACCCAAACCACCGTCGATGACCGCCATTCCAGTAAACAAAATGAATGTCGCATGCATCATGGTGAAAGAAAGAAGGAATAGTGCATTGACCAATATTAATCTTCGAACTGGGGCACTCAAATCACGGACTCCAACCAGATTCTTGATGACACGATTTAGCCCCTTAGGCGCACCATCATCGACTTTAGCCCTAGCATCTATTGGCAAACTCTCAGGAAGATAAGTCAGCGCACAGATGAATGAGGTTGCCGATAATGATCCTGCAAACAGACAGGGTAGGAAATACGGGTGAGCGGCCCACCAAGTCGTATCAAATATGCCACCGATTGTCGTTGCTGGATCGGTGAGAACTCCACCGATAAATGGGCCAATCATGAATCCCAAGCCAAAGGCTGCACCGATCATTCCCATTCGACCAGCTGTTTCTCCAGGTGTGCTAATATCGCCAACATAGGCGCGTGCCACAGCGATATTCCCATTTCCAGCCCCTGCCAAGAAGCGTACAATCAATGCGAACCAAAGGCTGCCAGACAATCCAAAGGATATGAGGAAAATTGTGTTTGAAACCAATCCAAAGAGTATGATTGGGCGGCGGCCAATACGATCAGAGAGTGTGCCCAAAATTGGGGTGAAAATGAATTGGCCAAATGTGTATGCGGCAAGCACAATGCCAACCCATCGGTCTCTGGCCCCTACGTCACTAAAGCCATCTCCTTGAGCCAAATCTTGAATGAAATATGTGAGAAATGGGATGACTAAAGTGAATCCAATCATGTCAATTAAGACTACGAGAAACAAGATACTCATGCTTCCACGAGCTTGTTTCTCAGAACTCATGGCCTACGGCCATGATAGACAGGGGATAAGCCTGTTCTCAAGCGGAGGGTTGACCACTGGGGTTCGGTGTTAATCTGTCAATCACCGCACCAAGACGCTCGACAAGAGAACTCTTGTTCTCATTGGAGACCAATGCACTCTCCATGACTTCATCGAGTGTGTCAACAGGAATCACTTCGATTTGATCTTTGTATGCATCATCAATGAGAACATCCTTCAAATTTGAACGAGGGATAATCACTCGATTGATTCCACTCTTAGCCGCGGCCTCAATCTTTGCAGTCACGCCCCCAATTGGCAATACTTCACCCCGAACGGATAGTGACCCAGTCATTGCTAGATTTTGGTCGATTGGAATGTCTTCAAATGCTGAAATAATTGCTGTTGCAATTGTGATACTAGCACTGTCTCCATCGACACCATGTGTGTCAACGAACTGGATGTGAATATCATAATCACCCACATCTTTGCCTGTGAGTTTCTTGATGACTGCACTTACATTGGTTACACTCTCCTTAGCAAGATCTGAAAGTCCACCAGTGGCAAAAACGCTACCAGATTTTGATTGTGTTGGAGTGACAAGTGCCTCTACAGGTAGCATGATTCCCGAGAAATCTGACATCCCACTGTTGGCACCGAGTACAGCAAGGCCATTGACCCGTCCGACTCGTTCCCCACTGTTGACCAATAGAGCGTAATCCTGGCGATGTTCAATCATGCGATCCGCAACCTGTTGTTCTAGAGGGCGAGCAATACGACGTGCCCCAAGAACGTGTCTAGCAGAGGTGAGTTTAGACTTCTCCTCACAGGCGAGATCACCGGCTATACGAACCAAACCACCCAATTCACGTAGGCGAAGTGTCAACTTTCCACGACGACCCGCACGTCGCTGAGATTCCCTAAGAATCATTGCGACTGCAGAACGGTCAAATTGAGGAATTGGCCTCCCCATCTTCTTCTTTTGTTCATTACGAACCTCTTGGGCGATGAAGCGAATAAGGCGTCGACGATTTGGACCAGTGTCTCTCATCGTACTGTTGACATACACTTCGTAGCCATAACCACGTATTCTACTACGTAATGCAGGATGCATGTGCTGGACTGCATCTAGATTTCCTGCAGCGACGAGAATGAAGTCACAAGGTACTGGTTCAGTCTTGGTCAGAGCACCACTGCTACGCTCTGAGCGTCCTGAAATGGGGAATGCTTTCTCCTGCATGGCAGTCAGTAGGGCCTGCTGCTCCTCCAATCGAAGTAAATTGATTTCATCAATGAAAAGTACACCACCATGTGCCTTCTGAATGGCACCGGCTTCTACCCGCTCATGTGCAGGTGTCTCCATTCCACCCGATTGGAATGGGTCGTGGCGGACGTCTCCAAGCAAACTACCCGCAAGCGTACCAGTTGCATCGATAAATGGAGGGAGTTCTCCACGCTTACGCTTGACGAGTAATTTTGGAATCCGTGATTCATCACCGGATACAAGTCGATTTTTGATGAACATGTATCCAAACGCAAGTAAGAACATGCCAAACAGTAGTGTGATGATTTCACGAGTCTGAATGGTGGCCAACAATAGTGCTGCACCAATCAACAATGCAACGAACATCAATGTCCGGCTTGTTCTCTCTCGTTGTTCACGGAGTTGACCACGTCGATCCTTTACAATTCGGTCACCACGTCCTGCAGGCACGGTTCGAATACGTGGCTCATTGTCATCATCATCATTGGGATAACAAAGCGTATCTTCCATCGTCTCAGATGGCATGAGTTCAGTCATTGCTTTGGCCAGCATACTCTTTCCAGTACCAGGATCTCCAATCATCAACATGTGTCGACGCTGCTCAGCAGCTTTTCTGATGACAACGGATGCATCCTCCTGGCCAATGACCTGATTGACCAAACGGTCAGGGATTGGAACGTCAGCGGTTGATTCAAAATCAATTTCTTCAAGCCATTCGTCAACATCCCGTTCTTCGATGGGATCCTCTGAGCCTTCAGGAATCGTGCCTAATCCAAAATCTGAATCATCGGACGATGACGACTGGGTTTCATCAACTTCGGACGCTTCTTCTGCGACCTCGTCTACCAAGTCATCGTCAACCATGGGCCTGCCTCTGATACTCCTCTGTGACTCGGCCACCTCCTTTAATGTGCGGTCTTGCAAACATGACCGCCCAGGGGGGCTAAAGCCCCCCAGGGCGACATCTTTCGTGCATGAGTTGGATTCATAGGCAGATTGAGACCCGCCTAGGATACACACAGCCGCCTCAGGGTCGGCATCTCGCCAGCGGGATTGGATTCTACGGAATCAGGATGTGAAAATATGACGAACAAAAAAAAGGGGAACTGTCCCCAATATACCGCACTTCGTGAAGCCGACGGACGCACATACATCGTGCCGATGATTGATGAAGAAATTAAAATCAAAGGCATTGGTAGATTTAATCCGAATTCCACACTTGATGGGACCTCAAATGGCGATCGAGTGACCATTGGTCAGAAGGCGTTAACACGGACAGAACCGGGGTTACCTGAATTACGCAAAGGTATGAAACGTCGCGCACAAATTATCAATCCAAAAGATGCTGGTTTCTTGTTAGCATGGATGGGAATTGGATGTGGACAACAGGTCTTGGAAGCAGGACACGGATCAGGTGGTCTAGCATTGCATTTGGCAAATGTCTTGGGTGCAAGTGGCACACTCATTTCAGTTGAAAATAGGCCGGAGCATGCAGTTGTGGGACAGGAAAATATGGAACGTGCCAAAGGTTGCCTACCAGAGTTCCCGCAATGGACTTTGATTGAAGGAGATATTACTGACAGTGTAACGATTGATGTAATCGAAGGAATCTGCGAAGACCTTGATGCAATCATTCTTGATCTTCCCGAACCTTGGCCAGTCATTCCATTGCTGACCCCATTATTGCGAGATGGGGGGCGAATCGCTTGCTATTGTCCAGTATCGAGTCAACTTGAACGAGTGTGGCAAGTTTGCGAAGAAATAGGTCTATCGATTGATTGGGCTGGAGAAATGATGGATCGAGTTTGGACCAAGGCAAGTCGAGGCGGAGTAAGGCCCGGCAATACGCCCATGGGCCACACTGCATTCTTATTGATTGCAGAAAAGCGTTAGGCATCCTCACGAGGACCTACAACCCGATTCATGACATCACAAGTTGGGCACTTGAATCGGAATGGTGGATCTTTTTCTGTTGGCAATCTGATTCGGGCTTCACAAGCGTAACATCTGGCTGTACCCTCTTCATCTGCTCGAATTTCACCAGCCTTGAGATCATCATCCTTTGATTCCTCTGCTGCTGCTTCATCCCATGCATCTTCAACCGCCTGTTTTTCACGCATTTTGGAACTACGACGAATCCAAAGAATCAGTAACCCCGCAAACAGCCAACCCGATAACATCGCAATGGCAAGATTAGCAGCATTGACCATAGGGCCACCTTTCCATAATGCGGCTTCAGTAGGGTCGTCTGGCTCAAATTCAACCGTCATCTGAACGGTATTACTTGCAATCGAGAATCCATGACCATCAGAGAGTGTTCCTGAGGCTTCAATTCGCAAATCAAGCGTACCGACACTCGGTTCACCAGATGCACGTAGGGCAAGAGAATACGTGGAGGAGGCACCTGGAGCAACTGAGAATACACTAGCAGAAATTCCGCTCTCAACATGATTCCATTCAGGGAACAAATCAAGGGCATGATCACCGGCTAACAGGAGATGGCCACTCACTTGTTCATTTCCAGTATTTGTCACAGTGACTGTGTAAACAGCAGAACTATTCCATGCAATTGACCAATCATTTCCTGTAAAGGCTACATCTAGCATTGGATTACCCGTTGATGTACGCATTGGCAGTACAGTAATCAGAACAGATGTTGAGGAGGAGGCACTAGCGTCTGCAAGTGAAGTTGCAGTGAAATTGAGCCATTGTTCACCTGCAAGGGTGTCAGGATGAGGGCTACAATTCACAGTATGACTACTGGCAGGTGAACCGGCGGCCATTGTCAATTGTGCAGGATGATCACACGAGAAACCTGCTGGACCAGTGACAAGAATAGTATCCTCAGCCTCTCCAAGATTCTCAAGGAACAAGGTCATTGAAATGATACCATCTCCAGTGACTTCATCTCCAGTGATTGCCAAAGTCGAACGAACATCGACATTCGGGAAGGTCGCTAGAATGTTGACTGAATCAGAGACATTGATGTTACTTTGACTGGTGACAGTAAGTGTCGATGTTACATCACCTTGAGCACCCGTGCGACGTAGTGTCACAGTCACGTTACCACTTTCACCTCCATCCAACTGAATTGATTGGGGGCTTACACTCGCTTCAAATCCGGAAGCACCGGACAAACTGAGAGAGAAGGTGTCCGCGTCATTTCCATCATTGATGACTGTCGCATAGAACACCGCATCGGCTCGATTTGAGACAGGAAGGGCATCACTAGCCATTAACAAACGTACCTCGGAGCGTTGAGTTACTTGAGCCACCAATGAAACCGAATCCCAAGTACTTCCGTCTGCAGGATTCATGGCCATGACTGTGAAGGAATACGAACCAGATGAAATGTCATCGTCAATCGATACTGAGAGTGACATCGTACTATCAACGCCTGGTTCAACTGTTGATTCAACACTTGGCATGATGGTGAAGCCCGCGGGGGCACCGCTCCAGTCTAGTGTTGCATTGGCTGATCCGGTTCCATCATTGGTCAGTGTCATATCGACAGTCGCAGGAGTATCTGCGCCAACATCAAAGGCACCACCAAGAGGCCCGGTCATTCGAATTGAAGACCAAGGTGAAATTGTTAGATTGGTGAAAATATCAACCGAGGTGGTACTCGATGAACAATTTGCGCTGAGGTGGATTTGATGTGTACCCACTGCACTCGTATCTGATTGAGTTGATACTGTGAAGGACAAATCAATGACTTCTCCACGATTCACTTGTTGATATGACAGTGAACTGCTGATATTGACATCTTCAACACCGGTTTGAACATTCAGTCGAATACAATCAGATTCTGTGCCAGTATTCTTGATTTGTACGATTCCTGAGATTGAACCACCTGGAGAAACTGTGAGATTATCATCCACGGAATGCAGAGAGAATCCCCATGATTGCCCGACTGTAACTGATGAAGTGAATACATAGGATACTTCACCGATGTCATCCCATGCCTCGACTGTTAATTCACAAGTATCACCCACATGTGCATTGATATCGATTGTAACACTGACAGAGAACGTATCAGTTTCACCATTGTCAATGCGAATACCATTGGCATCACCTTCCATCAGTGATGCAATACATTCACCATTTGCACTCAACAACGAATAGATGGATTCAGCTTCTGAACTACCGACATTTTCAACTGTGAAAGTCACTGGCGCAGAAGAATTTGGTAACCAAAGCATTCCACCATCATCTGCACTCATCGTGAGATTATGTGTGCCATTGACATGTACGACAATAGTTTCAGAGATTGAGAAATTACCCATGGCTGAACCAGCAGTAAGAGAAAATCCGTAATCACCAGGAGTTTCACCATGAGGAACAGATACCATCAGCGTAGCCATACGAGTTTCGCCCGCACTCATGTTACTGTGCGTTGATTCCATCCAACGTACATCCCATCCAGATGGAATCGCACGACCCATGCTAGTTCCATTGCCACCTGTTGCAGTCACATTCGTACAGGTCGCAACAGATGAGATTGGAGTCAAATTATGCGATATATCTGCGGAGAAACACCATTCACCAACGGTGACATTCCATGTAGACGTCCAACTATGATTGGTTCCATTCGATGTCCAATTATACAATCCTGAATCATAAGGGAACATAGAGCCATTCTCTTCCAATACCCAACTCACCAAATAACTACCATTGGCTGTGAGATTCACTGAATCAAGGGTGGATGTAAGGTTGGTAGCAACCGAAGTCAAGGACAGAATGAATTCTGTTGGGCCAGTCGTTACATTGCCCGTACCATTTCCGGTGTTGTTACCACCGGTATTATTGCCCGTACCATTTCCACCGGTATTGTTGCCAGTACCATTGCCACCGCTGTTGTTTCCTGAACCATTTCCACCGGTATTATTGCTACCACCATTCCAGTTACTCCAAAATCCAGAAAGGTCTGGTTCTTCATCAACGGCCAACACAATATGGTCTTGTGCTGATCCAAGATTTGAGACTGGAACTGAGATATTTACGGATTCACCTGTATCCATTGTGATTAATCCTGCATCTCCTACTGCGGTATGTTCGATATCTGGTAGATACGAAGATGCGACTGAAAGATACAGAGTGATGGCAGAAGAGACATTCGTACCACTATGATTGACTAAAATTGTGACACTACCGTGATCAGCAAGTGTTGCATCATGTGCTAATCGGACAATGACAGTAGTCGAATTTGAGAAGCCGAACACGGATGGACCGAGTTGATGCATGACCGTATCTGCCAAGGTTACATTCCACGCAGATGGCGTTAAACTCAAATCAAGAGATAACTCAAAATCATGGATGGCTGAATCATTATTCTCGACGGTTAGCGTGACGTTTTCCGAACCACTTTGTGCCAAGGTGACATGGTCATTTGACAAATCGAGAACAATACGACTATCGGCAACTACACCAGGTGCAAACATCGTCCCAAATGTGCTCAAAACGAGCAAAAAGCACAGGGTTAGTGAGCGGCGGCGTTCAGTCCCCATGGGCAAACCTCGACCTACCGAGTAAGGACCCCACTTTGACGTTGACGGGAGAACGCGTAAGCGTTCTCAACGATATTGGAGAAAATCAACCGGTTCGGAGAGCATTCAATCTTGTCTCATCCAAGCGTTCCCAAGGGAATGTATCACCAACAGGGTCACGGCCAAAATGCCCACCAGATGAAGTGGCAGAATAGATTGGTCGACACAAGTTCAAATCATGAATCATCGCCCAGGGGCGGAAGTCAAACACTGCACAAATTCGGCGGGCAATCTCATCTTCTGAAATCCCATTGGCAGTTGTTCCGTTCGTCGAGACTAGAATGCTAATTGGTTCAGCCACTCCAATCGCATAGGCAAGTTGAATTTCACATGATTCTGCTAATCCAGCTGCCACAACATGTTTGGCAGCCCATCGTGCTGAATATGCCGCTGAACGATCAACCTTGGACGGATCTTTGCCACTAAATCCGCCACCACCGTGACGCCCCATTCCACCATAGGTATCTACGATAATTTTTCGACCGGTTAATCCAGCATCTGCAGCAGGGCCACCTTCAACAAATCTCCCCGTACCATTCACGATAATGTCAGTATTATCATCTAGAAGCTCTGTTGGAATCACAGGGTAAATGACGTGCTTTTTGATTTCTTCAACGATGAAATCATGTTCAGCATCTTCACTGTCAAATTTAGCCAACATATCTTCGTGCTGGATGGCGATAACAACCGACCAGACTCGAAATGGTTTGTCTGAAGAATCATACTCAACGGTGACCAGTGATTTCCCATCAGCACGAGCCCAAGGGATGAGACCAGAAGACCTCACCTTGGTCAGTTGTCGAACAAGTGCCTGAGACAACAATGCCGATAATGGCATGAAAGAACCCTGTAGTGAGGGATAAGATTCTGATTCATTTGTAGCGAATCCAAACATCTGACCCTGATCGCCAGCACCTTGTGTGATGTCTCCCTGACTGACGCCCCTTGAGATATCATTTGCTTGAGTTGAAATGTAAATCAATACATCACAATTGTGTGCATCTAAGCCTGATGCAATCGATGTGTATCCGATGTCAGCTGCCGTTTGTCGTGCGATTGATTCGTAGTCAGGTGGTGTGCCTGCAATGGTAATTTCACCAGCGAGGACAATGGCACTTTTTTCGCCTGTGGATTTCACCATTGTTTCACAGGCAACCCGTGCGCTAGAATCCTGATGAAGACAAGCATCTACAATCGCATCAGAAATTGCATCACAGAGTTTGTCAGGATGGCCATCAGTCACCGACTCTGAAGTAAACAAGTGACGGTAAGCAGACATTAAACCGGGCGAGTGTCATTCAGCATATCAATGGTGCAGGTCAGCGCGTTTCCGTCGAAATGAGGTGTTTCCGCAAAGAGGGGGCAATAGGGACCATCACAGCCGAGTAATTCAAGTCCCACGTACGCCCGCCCGAAGTCATGACTGGTCGAGATGGCAGCAGTTGGGAGCCCACGCGCTATCGTACCCACACATTGGGAGAGGTTGGCGATAACGGTGCCCAAATGATTGGACACGAGGTCACAGTAGCTGGATATGCTGAAGCTGTTCGAGGCAGAGGCGCCATCTGCTTCTTGATGCTACGAGATGGCACTGGTCATCTGCAAGCATTCCTGAAGAAGGATAACATGGATGAAGCAACGTTCGATGCCATTCAGGCTGCCAGTCGTGAATCAACCATTCAAGTCACAGGAACAGTTGCCCAAAAGAGACCACCCAAGGTACCCGAAGGCGAACCTGAACCACCTGCAGAATACGAAATTAATGTGACCTCAGGAAAAATCTTGGCTCTTGCAGAAACCCCACTTCCAGTTGGTGTGATTGATGATGTTCACGTTGGACTGGATACACGTTTGGATAATCGCCATCTGGATCTTAGACGCGCGCACGTGAACGCAATGTTCCAATTGCGTAGCAAAGTACTGCAGTATGGACGTGACCATCTGATTTCTGAAGGATTCATGGAGATGAATAGCCCCAAAATCATCGCAAGTGCCTCCGAAGGAGGCACAAACCTATTTCCAATGAAGTACTTTGAGACCGATGCCTATCTCTCACAATCGCCACAACTGTACAAACAACTGGCAGTACTTGGTGGACTTGAGAGGGTTTTTGAAATTGGCCCTGCATTCCGTGCAGAGAAACATGACACATATCGACACCTGAATGAATTCATCTCGTTTGATATCGAAGGAGCATGGATGAATGACGAAGATGTGATGGGTGTCCAAGAACGGATGATTCATCACATCTGGACTGAAGTTGCTGCCAATGACCAACAGCTGATTGACATGGTTAACGAATACAAGGATAGTCAAGGTGAGGCACCTGTAACCGTTGAAGTACCATCACTACCATTCCCACGCATTTCATACTGTGATGCAATCGAGATTGTGAAAGAGGGCGGTGGAGAAATTGAATGGGGAGATGACATTGAATCTCATCATTGTGATCTCATCGCCGCAAAACATCCAGGATTCCACTTCTTGCCCCGTTGGCCAATGAGCATGAAACCATTCTACATCTTCCATGATGAAGATGAGAAAGGTTCCACGGGCGGCCAACTTTCGCGTGGATTCGACCTCAACTACGGCCGTGACGAAATGACCAGTGGTGGGCAGCGCGAACATCGTGTTGATGTTCTCGAGCAGAATCTCCGCAACATGGATTTGGACCCTGCTGATTTCACATTCTACACAGATGGATTCCGTTACGGCGCACCTCCACACGCAGGTTGGGGACTTGGCGTCGCTAGATTGTTGATGGTGCTCACAGGTGCAGGAAACGTACGTGAAGTCGTCCTCTTCCCCAGAGATCGAAGTAGAGTCACACCATGATTGAGTATCAAAGGGTGGGCGATTAAATGACAACGACGGAAGTATTACCGCACGATATTGAATCATTTAGTGAACAAGTGCTTCCGACTTTCGCGGCCATCATTGGGATTGTCCTTTACTCGGCATTTGTGTTCAAATTCTATCGATTCCTAGCCTCTAAAGATCTAATCGATGCTGATTTTTCCCAGTACTCACGCGGTTTTACAGGATTCATGAAACGATTTGTGGATGGTATTCTGTTGATCATACAAAATATCCTATTTGCTCCGTTTTTAATCTCGTTCTGGGTACTCATTTTGGCCGTAATCCTGACTCTTCTATCAGGGGGGGATGATTTGTACTGGAATGTGTTGGTCGCCACATCAGTGGTCGGGTCAGTACGCGTCATCAGTTACTTTAGCGAAGATTTGGCCAGAGACGTAGCCAAAATGCTGCCCTTTGCGGTACTCGGTGTATTCCTAGTTGATG
>JASLKP010000020.1 GCA_030747485.1 Candidatus Thalassarchaeaceae archaeon
TTCAGTAAGGATATCATTTGCAGGGCGCTCAGGATTTTCACATAATGCTAGAGCAGTGTGAAGATTCATGTCTGCCCATAATTCACTGGTTGCATGACGAGAAGACCAACCACCTCCAAGTGGTATGACCCAAATGCCAACCCAATCCACTGGCCTTACATTGGCCAGACCTGTTCGCCCGAACTCACCACATTCAACGGGTCCTTGGCTCCATTCAGGCCCCAACCAATTGGGTACCATACCAATGAATTCGTATTCACGCTCACATTGGAACTCAATCAAACGCGGCGGACCTGGTTCCGCAATGCTTGGATTCCAAGGTTGGTGTCGCCAATAGTCTGTTTGTGTATGTTTCACTGAGACGATGAAACGAGGATCTTCTGCCCATTTTGAAAGGACTTTACTTTGCAGAAATCGGTCAGCATGGATGCCCTCTTCGCCCAAATCCCACAATCGTAGAATACACCGTTTTCCCATCTCTCGACAAACTACTTTCTCTAACAATTCCACTACTCTTCGACGACGGTCAATACCACTAATACTCCCACAATCAATGCAATTGCAGCGTAGCATATCGACACGCTTAACCCAATCATCTGGACTGTCAAATGTTTCACCAAAACGCATGACTAAGCCTCGAGCCTCAGGTACAGCCTCAAGCACATCACGAATCGCTTGGGCGGTGATTTCCCACGTATCTTCTAGTCCAGGGCAACCTGCCATTGAATCGATTGGTAGAGTGAAGAGGTCATCCATGAGCCAAACACCCAAACCCGCATCTTTGGAGGTGATGACTTTGTCTCTAAGGGCAGAAATGGCTGATTCAGGGGCACCATCTAGAACTGTGCCCAAACATCCGCTCATTTGATCGGCGACAACCACATCAGTGAAGCCAATAGATTTGAGACGAACTGGGTCCCTGTAAGAAGTTGGAAGCATTCCATGCAATGGAGAATCGTGAACATAGCCGATTCGCATTCGGTCATCAAAAGTCATTCTCACATCCTCAGAGGCATGAGAGTCCACCCATGCTCCTCAAACGCGGGACGAGCACGCTCCATGAAGTCCTCGTCTGGAATGATGCCCATGATTGCACCTCCAGAGCCCGGCTGCTTTGCGCACGAACCTAATTCACGTGCAAGGTGAACCATGGTATGATTCTCTCCTAGAGCCTCTTCACCGAACAATTCTGTGCGCAAATCGAAATTTCGATTGATCTCATTTGTTAATGTGGCAATATCTCCTGCAAGAAGCGCTTCCTTACCACGATGGGCACACCAAGCCAATTCTTTGATGACTCGAACCATGACGGGTTCTTGTTTGGCCCATCGGTCTGGTAAATCAGCATGGACACGTCCACTATCTTCGCCCATATCGGCGTGAGCCAGCCACATATCAGGAACAAGTGACTCATCCAAATGTGAGTATGCACCCCATCCACGACCTTCCATCAATTCTTCACGGAAATCCATGTGCAACATTCGATTGTATGCCTGAGGTAAGCGATCCTGCAATCCACCATGGATATCGAGGCGTTCTGTTTCAACTCTGAGAACCATATCTGCAACCGCATGCGGAGGCAGGGCGGTTCCAAGGCCATGATGAGTGAGCAATGAACGAATCACGGCAGTAATCACAGCAGATGAGCCGGCCAATCCAACTTGTCGCGGGATATCCGTTGAAACATGCATACTAAATCCGCTAGCTTCCATTGCAAATCCACTCGTAACACACTCATCTTGGAAGTGAATTAGTGAGCCCAATACCAAACGTGAAAGACCACCATCGGTAAGATCAGGAGGACCCTTTGCCAAAGAAGATAGAGACGAGAAATCGTGTGACTGGTCACCACATTCAATCTGTAATGAAGAGTCCCAGCGATTTTCATGTGGGGTTAAAACACACTTTGCACGCCAATTTCGACATAGTGCTGAGATACACTGTCCATTGTAGCCATCAGATGGGTTACCGAGCAATCCGATTCTCGCAGGAATCGCACAGAATATACCCTCGGCCCCCCGACGCATGACACCTCGACGCAAGTTCAGGGTCATCTCTTTTCCCTAGGAGCCTTACGGACACCATGGCAGGGGTAGAATCACCATCATTGGCTGTAATTCCCGCTGCTGGACTCGGATCTAGGATGGCCGAAATTGCCGTAGATGGATGCAAGGAATTGCTAGAGATTGATGGCATTACAATGCTAGAAAGAACCATTCGAGAATTAGAAGATGCTGGGATTCAAAGAATTATTGTCATCTCATCACCATCCAAACAATCCATCGATGAAGCATGTCATTTACGAGGAATTGAAGTGGTCCACCAACAGGAACCAAATGGCCTAGTGGATGCCGTACTATGTGCGAAGGAATATTATGGAAATTCTCCAATCGTTGTCGCATTACCGGATGTATTAATCACATCCAGTAATGTAACGCATGACCTCATTCAGGCATATCGTGGAAATACCATTCTGGCAACGGTTGAAGCCGCAACGCCTTGGTGTGATTTCTTATGCGACACAGGGCGAGTCATCAAGATGGAAGAACAACAGATCAGAGTACTGGCTGAGAAGAACAAGAATGAGAAATTCCCAGTGGGTGAAATACGGATTATGGGCAGATACATCTGGAATTCTGAGTTCATGAATCGATGTCAAGACGGTGAAATCCCTGCATTACAAGAACTAGCAGAATTGGGAATGTTGGATGCTTGTAATGTAATAACAGAATACATAGATGTGGGTCTACCAGATGGTTATTCTTATGCACAGTCATTATTTAATCAATGAGAATGCGGCCTCCAACCTCAGGAATACAATACATCTGTTCAGGAGCTCGATGTTCAATTTCATCAACAAAAATTTGTGGGTCAACCGTATTTCCAGGGTCCATTCCATAATGCATGGGAACAATCAGTGTGGGAGTCAACGCGATTGCAAGGTCAACTGCTTCGTCATGTCTTAGATTGTCATTTCCATTGATACAAGCAAACACCAAATCGTAGCCATTTGGAGCAGCTTTTTGGAAGGCCTCATGCCATCCTGAATAGGGTCGACTATCGCCCATATGGAGAATAGTTGAGGCTCCAAACGAAAGTGCATAACCAAGATACCAAGCACCATTTTCATTGATGTCAAGTTCTTCATGCGCCGCAGGAATTGCATGGACTGTAATGTTGTCAATTTGGACAGAATCTGAACCCATCATTGGAATGATTCGAGATGAAGGTATTCCCCATCCAACGAGGAGGTCAACAGAACGGTTGGGTGCCACAAATTGGACATCAGGGAATGCCTTGGCCAACCGAGGAATGCTCACTGGACAAATGTGATCATCATGCCAATGTGTACACAAAATCAAATCTGGACAGGGATGTTCCTCTGGTTCTAATGGAAATTCACCGAGTAATTTACCCCAACGATCACCTGCAAATAAGTCACGCCACCATGGATCAATCAAGACAATAGGGCCATCTTGAAAACGAACCATCCATGATGCTTGAGTGAGCCACCAAGCGGCAATTGATGAGTCAATTGATTGCTCCATTTCTTGCTTAAGGGACGCTCCTCGTAGGACTGGTTGAGTCCTAGATTCCGGCACAATCCAATCTGACATAATGCCCGGGTTGCGTCCAAACCTAATCATCTCTGGGAAGGCGAAGCCTCATGACAAAGGGGGACTTGCCTCTGCCTATGGGCAGAGGCGGGGCACTCGTAATTCTCTCTCTGCTGATTCTAGCGCTTGTCCCTTTGGCACCAGCCAGTGCAGAAATTGAAGTGATGCAAGAAGCGCCTCCAGATTGGCCCGAAGGCAGTGCTGCCTACGACAACATGGTCACCATGACGCAATTCGGATATCGTCGAATCGACACACAAGCCAATGAGAATGCTCGAAATTGGATTGCTGAGGAACTTGAAGAAATGGGCTACGAAGTAGAACGGCAGCCATTTGCAACAGCAGAATGCAACAATTGTGAAAATATCGTGGTGACAATCAATGGCACCATCGATGACACCTGGTACGTCCTAGGTTCACACCATGATGCAATTTGCTATTCACCACCACCGTTAATCGGACAAACCTATGCTGGGTGTTCTAGTTCAGGTGCTTATGATGATGGAACAGGTACGGGTTCCTTGCTTGAATTTGCAAGAGCTATCGCACAATGGAATGGGACACCCACCCACACATGGAAACTCGCATGGTGGGATTACGAAGAATGGCAGGGTTCATCATCATCAGAAGGTGGTGGGCAGGGTAGTCTTCACTTTGTTGAGAATCACATCCCGAATGGGACCAATGTCACCTACGTAAATCTCGACATGTTTGGTCTAAATTGGCCAGTTCCAACGCCTGCTGCAAGTCAAGCAACTGGTTGTGATGAGGATTATTGGACATTATACGAGTTCACATCACCGGTTGATGATTGGACGTATTACGAGGATCGAGGATTGGAGGTTACAGATGAAATGCAAACCCGAGCGGAATGGTTCCAAGGTTTGCTCAAAGACATCAACACAAATCTGAGCCATCCTGAACCATGGGTTAGCGTCATTGATGATACAAAGGGAAATTCTGATCATTTCAATTTCATTATGGGAGGGCATACGGCGACCTGGTTGCGTGGTCAACACCAGTATATTTTGGAGGAAGGAGATACCTGTGAACAGACACCAAAACATGCTCAGTCTGATTCTGTGACTACCATCAACTCGCTTGCTGGAGGAAGACCGAACGTAGAGGATGGTCTTGAAACTGGGATGGATATCATCGCAACCATGGCATGGTGGGATTGGAATTCAGATTACAATCAAACTTCAGGAAACGAAGAAGTCAGTGGATTGGCAGTTGGCAATGGACAACTTTCAATCGTACTCTTATTGCCTTGGCTAATCGGTTTGCTCTGTGTCGTTGGTTTCATTTCGATTAGACGTGATGAATTCCAACTGGGATTCATTGTCGATGACGAAGAATCTGATGAAGGGATTTGGGCTGAGGGGCCATCTGAAGGAAATTCCTTGACTGAAAGTTATCGTGCAAGGGTACTGACATTGTGTGCATTGTATGTTGCTCAAGGTTTACCTTGGGGCTTCATCACAGTGGCGTTTGTCACCTATCTTGCTGCTGAGGGATCAGGTGCAGGTACCATCGCATACCTGCTTGCAGTTGGCACATTACCATGGACATTCAAATTCTGTTGGGGCCCTATTATTGATCGATTCCAATATCGGCAAATGGGACGTAGAAGACCGTGGATCTTGTTCGCAGAAACTGGAATGATTCTCACCCTTTCTCTGATTCTGCTGATTCCAGACCCTGCACATAACATCAATTCTGTCGCCGCGATTTTCCTCGTTTACAATATATTCACATCCTTACAAGACGTGAGTACTGATGCTCTAGCCGTTGATATTCTCAAGAGTCATGAATTTGAAAAGGTGAACAGTTACATGTTCAGTTCCAAGATTGTTGGTGGAATGATTGGTGGAGCTGGATTAGGGGCAATCATTGGAACGGTCGGCATCAAAGGAGCCGTTCTACTACAGATTCCTGTTCTTCTAATCATCATGATGGTACCACTTTTCATGACTGAGCGCCCTGGAGAGAAACGATTCCCATGGCAAAAAGATGGCGAGTTTGAATTTGAATCTGAGGTTCTTCAAAAATCTAATTTCAAGGAAATCCTAACGAGGGTAATGACTGCATTTTCTTTGAAATCAACACGACTTGGAATTGTATTGAGTCTTGCACTTTCACTGTCCTTCTTCCTGGTGCCAGTGATGCCGCTGTTATTCGTCCGTGAATTGGGTTGGTCAGAAGTCCAGTTTAATGCAACCAAAGGTGGTTTAATCCTCATTGTTGGAATGCTTGGATACATTGTTGGTGGCCAACTTGGGAAACGATTTGGTGGAAAATCAGTCATCATCTATGGAGCATTAACGGGCACTATACTGACAGTCGTATGGGGATTGACTGAGTCATGGTGGAGCAATTCGACATACCTTCTTTCAATTTGGTCAATCCATTCATTTGTGTGGAGTATTGCAACAATTAACATCTATTCCTTGATGATGAGAATCACTTGGTCAGAAGTGGGAGGGACTCAATTCACCTCATACATGGCGATGATGAATCTATCTGCTGTCATCGGTTATTCGCTAACTGACGTATTTGCAAGCCGACTTGATTACGCATCACTCATCCTTCTATCAGCGGTCTTTGAATCATTGATTATCTTCGCTGTTCTGTTCATTGATCCTGATGAAACTAGAAGGGTGTTGGGCTCTGCAGGTTCAGAGGCTTCAATCGAAGCAGAACTTGTCTAAAGATAGCCCTCAAGGTTGTCGGAACCACCAACAAAGATGTGTTCCTCACCTCGAGTATCAAAGATGACTGGAACCGTACGATGTCCAGTTAATACAACCACTTCATCTCGCATCCCTTCAAACTCTTCTACGTTGATATCGTTACAAGAAAGACTGTGTCCCTCTAACATTCGTTTTGCCTTGACGCAATATGGGCACCATGTTGTAGAAAACATCACGAAATCGGTCTCGGCGTCGCTTAGAATCGCAAGAATTCGGTCACTCATATGATGTCGGCAACATCGGACCTTCTTCAACCGATGGGTGAATCAAAGATTCCACGAAGTGGTGATTCCACCGGCAACAATGAGGCGAATGTAGGAATTGCCACTCTGTGTGATTGTCAATGTGTATTCTCCACTCGGATAGGGAATCGTACCCAGATTTCCATTCTCTTGAGCACCAGCACCCCATTGTCGAGTGAGTGCTGAAGAGGAGGTGTGATCGCGTAGTGTAAGCGAACCAGTGCTACCACCCCCACCCATTTCTGCATCCAACCAGTAAATCATCTCGTCATAGTCACCCGCACTAGGGTGCCCAGATACAAAGAATGAATCCTCAAAATCCACTTCTGGACCACCTGCATTGTCCCATTCTTTCGAGAAGATATCACTCGCCCTCGTAAACCAAACATCACCAGTGTAATCGTTCCCGCTTCCAACGAGGACCATACTCAATTGTGTGACATCAGAAGAATCTCTCCAGTATAGATTGTACATGAATCCCGACCAGCCATCGTAAACATAACTCAAGGATTGGCCATCATCCGATGTTGCTGACATTGTTGCACGACCATTATGGGTGCCAATGACACTGGTCGACCAATCGATTCCAAACAATGTGAAACTCCAACTGGAATCATCGACTAGAGGGAATTTTAACACGGATTGCGCTTCACCATTTTCGTAGGCTGAAAGATTGTCGTGAGTGATTCTTCCAAGGAATGGATTGTGATTGAGAACTGCATGACGACGAGATTCTTGATGGCTTGAAATGCCAAGCATGTAGGCCGTTCCACCTTCAGCATCTGTTTCAGTCACAACCAAACGTGCTGAATCGTCTTCCCATTCAGGTGTAGAGAAGGTGTACAACCACCATTGTCCAATGGTCCAATTTGCGGGTTGAGACAAGTCTGGCTCACCCATTTCGCCACCTGAACCGCTATCGCTACCACCAAGGCATCCAGCAAGGCTTGCGCCCAGCATCAACAGTACCAACCACTGGGCGCGCATATTACACCCTGATGTCCGGCTTTCTTGAACACTTCTCAGAGCATTCCGCCGTGTTTTACAACGAGTGTTGCAATAACGAGGCTGACAATGCTCATCAGTTTGATGAGAATGTTCAATGAAGGTCCACTTGTATCCTTGAAAGGATCACCGATGGTGTCACCAACAACTGCTGCGTTGTGTGCTTCATCACCCTTTTCTGCACCAGGAATATGTCCTTGCTCAATGGCCTTCTTTGCATTGTCCCATGCACCACCAGCGTTCGCCATGAACAATGCCATGAGGACACCAGTCACGGTTGCACCTGCAAGCAGGCCACCAAGCGCTGAACTACCAAGGACCATACCTACGATGAGTGGGCTAGAAACCGCTACGAGACCTGGTGCGACCATTTCTCGAAGTGCTGCCTGTGTTGAGATATCTACGCATGTTGCACTGTCAGGTTCGACGCCTTCTCTACCTTCAAGAAGACCATCAATTTCCTTGAATTGGCGACGGATTTCAGTAATCATGTCCTCCGCAGCTCTACCGACGGACTTCATCGTCATCGCTGCGACAACGAATGGTAGAGCACCACCGATGAGTAAACCGATGACAACTAGAGGATTGGTTAGAGATAAATCCATTGCAACCTCTCCTGCATCTGCAAGCGCCTCATCTGTACTGGAGCGGAACGCGGCAAACAATGCCAATGCAGTCAATGCAGCACTACCGATTGCGAATCCTTTGCCAATTGCGGCCGTTGTATTGCCTATTGAATCGAGTTCATCCGTAATCTCTCGTACTTCCTTACCAAGACCGCTCATCTCTGCAATTCCACCCGCGTTATCTGCGACTGGCCCGTAAGCATCAACGGTCATTGTGACACCCACTGTTGCTAGCATACCCATGGCAGCCATTGCAATACCATACAAACCACTGACGTCATTAGCAACATAAATGCCAACACACATCAATAGAACTGGAATAAAGACAGATTGCATTCCAACCGCCAAACCAGCGATTGCGTTTGTTGCACTACCGGTCTTACTCGCTTCTCCGATGTATGGAATGGCTTTGACTTTCAAACCAAATACGGGTTCAATTCCAGTGTAATACTCCGTTGCTAGGCCAATGAGAATGCCCACGATACTGCCAACTGCGACGGCTTTCAATGGACCGAGTCCATAGTGACCATCTACAAGGAATGCGCCATCAAATGTAATCTGAGTCATCGCGAAATAAACGCCAATCAAGAATAACCCCGCACCAACGAATGTTGTGTTACGTAATGCTGCAGCTGCATCTCCACCCTTGAAGACACTCATTGAGAATACACCGATGATACTGGCGAGATAACCAATGGCTCCAAACAGGATTGGCATGAGAACATAGTCCGCACCCAAATCAGTATTTCCTGCTGCGATGACCATGGCAGCAATAATGCTACCAACGAAAGACTCGAAGATATCGGCACCCATTCCGGCCACGTCACCGACGTTATCGCCGACATTGTCAGCAATCACACCTGGATTGCGTGGATCATCCTCAGGAATACCAGCCTCTACCTTGCCAACAAGGTCAGCACCAACGTCTGCGGCCTTGGTGTAGATACCGCCACCTACACGCGCGAATAGCGCAATAGAGGATGCACCCATTCCAAATCCTGCAATGGTTCCGACTGTGTCCAAATCCTGTCCATACATGAGGTACATCAGAGATATACCGGCTAATCCTAGACCACCCACGGCAAGGCCCATGACTGCGCCTCCATTGAACGAGGTCTCAAGAGCTGCAGCCTGAGCACGCTTCTGTTGGGCACCCTTCGGCTCTGAACCTTCAGAGGGCTGTGACAATTCATTAGCCGCAGCCTGTGCAGTGCGACCATTTGCACTGGTCGCTGAGCGCATACCGCTGAAGCCTGCCATCACAGAACATGCTGCACCAATGACAAACGCAATTGCAGTCTCTGTTCCAAGACCAATGCTACTGCCTGCAGCCAATAACGCTGCAACGACAACAATGAATGCTGCTAGAATCCGATACTCTGCAAAGAGGAAGGCCATTGCGCCTTCCTGGATTTGCTTGGTAATTTTAGCAACTGTACTGTTATCAATTTCAATCGAATCTACTTTACGATATAGCATGAATGCGATTAGTAAACCTACAATTCCTGCTCCCACTCCAATTTGTCCGACCATCTCACTGTTCATTTCCATGAATATACCTCTGGTTGGCCCGCGACCTACGACCCCCATATAAGCAAAGTGGGCAGATTCAAATCACTCTATTCAACATTAATTGATGATTTGACCTGCTCGGCGAAGGCAGATAACAGTGCAGCGCCGTCATGGTCACGCTGGAATGCTGCCAATTCATCCTCATTGATGTGTCCTAATCTAAAGGAACGTTCAATGCGTGCCCGGGCAGCCTCTGGATGAAATTGAACACCCCACGCTCTTCGATGATCAACTTTGAATGCGGCGTAACCGCAGTGGCCTGCACTTGCAAGATGTGTGACGCCAGAAGGAAGTGCTGTCACATGGTCTTGATGAGTAAACAACCCAACATTACAGGTGCCAGCAACGGGATCACTTGCATGGTGTTCCAAATCTGAGACGATATCTGTGTATCTCTCTGCCCTAGTGACCTCTCCGCCGAGAGCCGCGGCGAGTAATTGATGCCCAAAACAAATGCCAAGTGTTGGAATATCTTGTTCTACTCCCCAGCGCAGTAATTCAGCACAACCATCCATCCAAGGTTCCCACATGGACACATTGCGTCTGCTTCCTGAACAAATGATGGCATCTACACAGAGTTCTGAGAACGTAGATGTTGTAGGCATACAGATTCGACGGAGATGGACACGTCCCTCAGGTAAATGTTCGATTTTTTCAGACCAAAATGGATACTCATCATCCCAACGAGGTACATCGACCTCAGTGAGAGCAACACAACCATCTGTTCGAGCCCCTGGTGCCTGCATCTGTGGAGTCAAAAGAAGACATTCAATTTGTTGACCAGACACTGCAAATGGCGCGAGTGCCTCCAAATTTCCGCCATGCCCAAATTCGGCTCGTTCGACCAATAAATCTAGTAAGACAATGCGGACCATGTTCACCGGAAGTAGGCGTGGGTTGAAATCCCTCGCATGCAAGCCAATGCCATGTCGGAGGTCGATCCTCAACTCATCTTGGATTCAGTTGGGCCAGTTCAGGCCATTCTGGATGCACATGATGGGGTCATAGATGTCAAGGATACAACCGATGGAATCATCATGATTGGCCTAGAAGGTGGATGCACAGGTTGCAGCAGCACCCCGATGACCGCAATGCAAATTTACTACGCACTCATGAAACTTGAAGAAGTCAATGATGTTGTCTTCGTAAATGGTGAATTGCCAGAATATATGCGACAATTCATCGATGATAAACTTCAATCTGAAATGGTATAGATGGATGATTTATTCGTCCTCATTCGCCAGTTTATTCTGCTTCATGATTTGGTGAGGATTCATCCCTTGAGAGATATTTTTTCCTTTGATATTTAGTCTGGCAAGGAAGGCGAATGCCAGACAAAGCAATGCTAGAGGTTTCATCAGATTACTAGATCCCCAAATCGTACCCTCCTGCCAATCTAACCACATTAGTGAAATTGCCGTGGTCACACTAAGACATACCATTAACCATTGAGCTCTATTTTCAGATTCATCGCTTTGAGATAAATTGGCAATGAGAATCCATAGAAGCATCGTCAGGCCACACAGTACCTGACTCAACGTCTCGGCGAGCATGTTCCATCCAGAGGACGGAGGCTCTTGAGCCTGTGCCAAGAGTCAAGAACGACCGCGTTCCGATTCAATACATGGTGAGTGTTGCCAGTTGGAGTCTACCTCGTTCTCGTCGTAAACAACCACCATTCTATTCCAAATCAAATGTCGTTCAAGTTCTAGAACAAATTGGTGTGCTATTAGAACTGAAAGGAGCGAATCCATTCCGTGTTCGCTCCTATCAAAATGCATCTCGAACTTTGGCTAGCCTTGAGGAAGATTTGTGGACTGTGACCTCAGAAAATCGACTAACAGAAGTCAAAGGGATTGGCAAGGGGATTGCTGGCCTGATTACTGAAGCTCTGACAGAAGGCACCTGGGGCGAAATTGGAAATCTGTTCACTGAAGTGCCTCAGGGACTAATTCAGATGTTAGCCATTCCAGGTTTGGGACCAAAACGAATCAAGCAATTTCATGATGAGTTGGGCATTGAATCAATCGAGCAACTCAAGGTGGCTGCTGAAGATGAACAATTACGAGATTTAGATCGAATGGGTTCAAAATCTGAGCAGAAAGTACTGGATGGAATCGAATTACTGAAGCGATTCTCTGGCAAACGAAGATTGGATGTTGGACTCCTGTATGGTCAAGCATTGGAAGCACGAATAACATCAATGCAAGGAGTACATCGTGCTCAATTGGCAGGTTCGACACGTCGCCGTAAGGAATTGATTGGAGACCTAGATATTGTCGCAGCAGTGAATCCATCTGATGTCGATGAAGTCACAGAACAAATTCTGTCATTGTCAGGAATTGCGGATGTCAAAGGTGCAGGGTCATCAAAGGTCAGCATTATTCTTGGAACCGAATTCTTTGACGATGTAACCAATGAAGAACAAGTCGATGGGGGAGTGTTAGAGGCATTAGGTGGTGAAGCCTACGAAGAAATGGCAAGCAATACTACGATTGATGCACAGATTCGCATGGTACCACCCCATGTATTCCCATACACTTTAGCATACTTTACAGGTTCAAAGGAACACAATGTCAGGATGCGGCAACGTGCATTAGATCGAGATATGAGGCTCAATGAATTTGGATTGTTTCCCCTAGATGCTGTCGGTGATTTGAAAGGATTAGAAGCCGCGGAATTCTCACTACCTGCAAGTGAGGAATCAGAGATATATGGGCACCTTGAATTGGCCTGGGTACCACCTGAACTCAGAGAAGATACTGGTGAGATGGAAGCGGCTGAAACAGATAGCCTACCTTCACTAATGGAGCCCACTGATTTGAAAGGTGCCTTTCACAATCATACAACTGCATCTGACGGAACTGCAAGTCTAGAACAAATGGCAAACGCCGCACAAGAACTTGGATGGGAATTTCTCGGGATTGCCGACCACAGTCAGATTTTGCAAGTTGCAAGCGGACTTGCCCCGGAGGAACTCATCCAACAAGGTGAATCAATTCGCGCACTCAACGAGACATGGGCAGATCAAGGTACAGATTTTCGATTATTCCATGGTAACGAATGCGATATTCTGCCCGATGGGGCATTGGATTATTCAGATGAAATTCGTGGTACGCTTGACCACGTTGTGGGTAGTGTACACCAATTGCCAACGTGGATGAAAAGAGATGAAACTGAAAACACAGAGGCGCTCATCAATGCAATTGAAAATCCATCATTCACATTCCTTGGCCACCCAACTGGTCGAATCCTAGGTGGCAGAGATGGATTCGATGTTGATTTGCATGCAGTTCTTCGGAGGATGGGGGAATTGAACGCTGAAGGTCAACTGAAGGTTGTCGAAATCAATGCAAGTCCATATCGTTTAGATCTAGATTGGCGATACTGTAAATTTGCCAAAGAACAAGGCGTTCCAATTTCAATTAACCCTGATGCTCACTCGACTCAAGGTTTGAGAGATGTGTGGTTTGGAGCTCAAATCGCCAGAAAGGGTTGGTTAGAATCAACCGACATCCTCAACTGCCGCAGCGGTGCGGACTTGGAACAACTCTTGTGGTGATACGATGCGACCTCACATTGTGGCTTGGACTGTTCGGGCAGGATTACTTGCTATTGAAGGGATTCTCTTCCTCTTCCTGTGGTATGGGACTGGGGCTGAACGAGCACCCATTGGCCTACTCATTAGTATGGTCATAGCGGGATTGGCAGGCCTATGGTGGATGGAACTGAAAGTACAGCAAGCACTTTCTAAAGCACTCGGTGAGGAATGAATCATGGGGGTCGGAAAAGCTGTCGTATTCGGCCTCTTTGCCATTTTTCCTGCGATGTTTCTGTCTCTGATGGTATGGTTACTCATGGGTGCACCACCTGAACAATGGGGGGGCCTAGATGACATCGGAATGTACCTCGCTTGCTATGGGCCATTCTTTGGGTGCATTGGCATCGGAGTATGGTTGGGGCTTCGTGATGAGGAATACGCGGAGATGGAATGAATGAAGAGATCTGAGAAGGCCGAACGAATTGGTCTTCAATTAGATGAATTGTATCCTGAAACTCCAATTCCGTTGCATCATTCTTCAGCATATACGCTATTGGTTGCTGTAATGTTGTCTGCACAAACTACAGACAAAAAAGTCAACCAAGTGACACCTGAACTTTTTGCTAAAGCATCTACTGAAACAGAAATGGCTGCTTTGAAAGTGGGGGAAATTCAGGAGATTATCAGAGAAATCGGACTCGCACCAACCAAAGCGAAGAATCTCCATCGGATGGCGAAACAACTGATTGAGGGAGGGGGGATGCGTGCAGATTGGGAGTTCCTCGAATCACTTGCAGGAGTGGGCCACAAAACGGCGAGTGTTGTGATGGCACAGTGGTATGGAATCCCCGCTTTCCCTGTCGACACGCATATCCACAGACTAGCCCAACGATGGGGATTATCTGAGGGACGCAATGTAGTCCAAGTTGAAAAAGACCTGAAAGCACTCTGGCCTGAAGAACTCTGGATTAGTCGACATTTGCAAATCATCTTCTTTGGAAGAGAATTCTGTCCAGCCCGGAGTCATGACCTAGCGAATTGCCAGATCTGCGGATGGGCGGCCACCAAGAAGCGCATCCGCGATGAAGCCAAGCGTTGAAGTTAAGCAACCCGTCGCGTGTACATGGGCAGCCCAGTGACACTAGAAATCGGTGATGATGCACCGCAGTTCACTGCAGAAGAAACGAATGGAGAACACATTTCGTTGGAAACGTTACTTGCAGAAGGTAAACGCGTCGTTGTCTACTTCTACCCGAAGGACTCCACTCCTGGTTGCACGGTTCAGGCGTGCGATTTTCGTGACAATATGGAACGATTGGTCGCTGATGACGTCGTCGTCCTAGGAGTTTCAAAGGACAGTCAGAAATCACATGCAAATTTTATTGCAAAACAGAATCTAAATTTCCATCTATTGTTGGACACAGAAGGTGTTCTTCTCGAGCAATTCGGAGTTTGGAGAGAAAAGAAAAACTATGGTAAAACATATTTCGGAATCTCTCGTTCAACATTCGTCATTGAGACAGATGGCACTCTTTCGTATGCGAAATATGGTGTGAAGGCAAAAGGGCATGTTGACCGAATCATGATGCATCTAGGCATGGAGTGAGGTTGAATGCCCGATGTTTCAGGCATCAGAATCGACCTAAGTGATGATTCGGTTGCTTGGCAACCTTGTCACATCGGAAAAGGAGCAATTATCGGTTCGAAATGTAGCATTGGTGCTCTCGCACATATTGGTAGTGAAGCGGTCCTAGGTGATCGTGTACGAGTACAGGGGGGAGCATACATTGCCAACGAGTGTATCGTATGGGATGATGTATTCATTGGTCCAAACGCGACATTGTTGAATGACAAGTATCCACCATCACGTGATGCTACAAAGTGGGCGCCTGTGATTGTAGAAGCGCGTGCAGTCATTGGAGGAGGGGCGACAGTGCTCCCTGGTGTCAAGGTCGGAGAGAATGCGGTACTAGCTGCGGGTGCCGTGTTGACCAGAGACTTGCCTAGCGATGAAGTATGGGCAGGAAATCCTGCGAAATTCCTAATGACGCGTACTGCATATGAGGAGGCTCGTTAATGGATGAAAAAGATGCGGTTTGCAACTTTCTGAGAAAGTGTGTATTGTATGCTGACTCAAGTATCAATCGTAAAAATGATCGAGAGGAAGATCTAGAGGAAATCAAGCGATGGATGGCTTATCGAGACTTTACTGCCTATGCACTATCTGAAGTTGAACGGGGAGAATTAGATGATTGGTTTGAGAGTGATGGAGAAGCTCAGAGAAAGAGACCCACATTCCTTGGTGAACCGATGAATGAAGATGTATGCAATGTCGATATCAATCATCTTGAGCATACAGAGAGGGCAGCATGGTTGTCAGCGTTGGTCGCCCCTCGCCCTCTCTTACTATTGTCTACAGTAAACCAAGAGGGTGTCGGAAATTTGTGTCCTGTCTCTTCAGTTTCTTTACTATCAAATCATCCACCTTTGCTCGGCGTCTCTTTATCTCAAAATCGCGAGGGTAGGCCTCGTGACACGTTAGTCAATCTAAAAAATGGATCAAAAATTACGGCGATGGTGTTGCCGGGCACGTGGGATTCGGCACTATTGGTAGACCAAACAGCAACTCCGCTTCCACCTGAACAATCAGAATGGGATGACCTCACTGATGGAATTGAATCAGAGAATGGATGGCCCCCCCGCCATCCACTTTCAGCAGCATCACTAGAGTGCGAACTTGCAGAATTAGTTCCCCTGCCTGATGCTGTGGCAACCTTAGCGATTCTTAGGGTATGTAATCTCATTCATCCACAACTTGGAACCAAAGGGAATGGACCCCCTGATGCTGAGACTTGGCGACCATTGTTATCCCAATTTGGACTAGACAGGCTGACCAGTGGACCTGATGGGTCTGCATGGTCATTTGAGGTCCGCAGTCATCGCGAATAATCAGGAAATGGGTGTACTCGCTTCTCCCAATTCATGAGTTTCAGTATCAATTCTAGTACCTCTTCCTGGAACGAGGAGTAAGCGTTCAGCATCATCCAGAGCAAACACGGGAAGGCCACCCATACCCGCAACATCCTGTACTTGTCGTGCCAGGGCGGCTCGCTGAGAATCCATGTGTGCTAGAATTGAAAAATCAAACACCAAAATGTCGCCCTGTGAAAGTCGAGTGGCAATTCCATCCAATGGTAGACGGTTCATTTCGTCTGGCTTCAGATATCGCAATCCACGTCGAGGGAGTGGTTGACGACTTGCGGACCAATCCAACCACTTTTTTTCTCCAAGGTCATGGAAATGTAATTCGTGGACTGGAATTCGCTTTTTTGGCTGCACTGGTTGAGGGATATTGATGGGTACTGGTTCAGCCTCAAGAACTGCATCTTGAGGCTCATCTTCAACATCAACTGACGGAATCTTCGGCAGGCCGAAGAACTCGTACAATTTGTGTCGCATGGAATGTGCTCACAAGTCTAGGTCCATGTCACCTTCGGAAGAAATTCCAAAGCCGGGGGGTGGTTGTACGGCTTTCTCAGCTTCCTGAGCCAGCCATTGAGCACCATAGTGCGTCCATTGTTCCTCAGTCCAACCAGGTGGAAGACCTTCTGCTGGAATCGGTGGAGCGCCAGTTACCGGTACTGCCTCAACAGGCGCAGGGGTTTCAGTTGGTTCAGCAGGTGGTTGCCCCTCTGGAATTGTAGCCGCAAACATCGTTGCAGATGGTGCACTTGAGGGTACTTCCTCGAAGGGAGCCCCTACAGACAATGCATCCCAAGGATCCTCGGTTTCACGGCCTTGCATAGAGGTCCAACCAAGGACTGCAAGTAGTCCGACGAGAATTAATGCAAGTATGATGACAATCAGTGCAACTCCACCATCTTCAAAACTCAAGAAGCTGAAGAATCCAGATTCATCTTTCTGAACGTCGATGACAATATCTGCAGTTGCCGTTTCAGATTCATCCTTCACCATGAGTCGTACATTGTGACTTCCTGAACCCATCTTAATCCAAATTTCAATACCTGTTTCATCGATATCATTTGCTGGATCACCATCATCATCGGTGTCATCATTGGTATTCAGATCCCAGTGATAGATGAGGTCGGCTAAATCTGACGGTGTATCTGAACTAAGGTTTCCAGACAAACTGAACATTTCGCCATCCTTAGGGACTAGATTACTAGCGTAAATTTCCGCAGTAGGTTTTCGATTTCGGACTGTGAAATTAATCATTTGACTGGCGCGATCACCATCATCATCAGTGACATGGAAAATTGCACCATATGTTCCAGCATTGGCCCAAGAGTGAGCCAACAACGCCCCATTGACGTCACAGTCATCATCGGCTGTGCCATCATTATCGGCGTTAATGAATGGGTCCAAATCCCAACAAGCGACTAGTGATTCTACATCTGATGGAGTGTCAGAATACTCAGCAGTAAAGGAAGATACTGCATCCTCCCACAATGGCAATTGCTGCTCAAAGGGTTCAATCGTGGGTGGGACATTGTGTACCCGTGCGTATCTAGAAACCAATCCGCTACTCTCATCGTCATCATCGAATACTTGCATGACAATCTTGTGTAGACCATTGTCAGACCATGAGACTGGAACAACAGATGTTGCACCTTCAGAAGTCATTTGCAAAGAGGGGTCATTGTCGACATCTGGCTGCCAACTCCAACGTAGAGTATCCATGTCATTGGGTGAATCCATGACATGGCCGACCAACTCAAGGGCTTGGTCCTCATTGACGTGCCAAACCTGTTGAACATCCGGTTCAAGAGCAGTATCATTTCCAACTTCACGCAGTTCCATGGAACCATTGTATGGTGCAATGTTGGTCACAACAATACTGTGGGTTGCCTGTGTAATTGCACCGTCGTCATCAATGCCTCTGAAAGACATCATGAATTGGCCTTCGTTGAGTGGTGTGACTGTACATTCCTGTGTCACCATTCCCTCTGCACATGAATACGGACTACCAGAGGGGTCATCAGGTGGCAACCAAAGCATATCGACTTCATCACCAGAGGGTTGGAGTGAGTCTTGGTCTGAACGATCATAGGCATTGAAAGTGACTGGTTCTCCAACTTTCACACTGGTTTCAGACGCTCCTAGATTGATGATTGCTGGTCGATTCAGGATTGTCACACTGGTCGTGATCGAATGAGAGTCGCCTTCATCATCTAAGATGTGTAACGTGACATCATAATCTCCGTCATCTTCCCAATACAATGTATGTTGACACTCATTGTTACTGACTAAAATCGGGTCGTTTCCTTGAATGTCCTCAATCTCAAACATGCAGTATAAGTCACCACCATCTGGGTCATTTGAAGCCGATGCATCTAATGTGATTTCATCAAAGGTCAAGGTTGGAATGACACTGCCTAAGGTTGCAACAGGCAAGCGACCAACGAACAACGTCATGCTATCTGCATTGTTACTACGATTGGCATCATCCACCACGAGTTCATCTGGGTCTACCTCAAAATCAACGGTGATATCACCAATCGCTTGGGTTGTAGGAACGGTCCATGAGACCTGAGCGCGAGCTTCACCCAATGGCGATAGAGAAGGTACTGCTGCTCGACTGGTTGTGCCATCGGGTGCAGTAATTTCCAACTGAGTGGTTGGGGAATTGAGAAGTCCCATGTTTCGCACAGGCACACTGAATGTCAACTGATCACCTGGAACGGCATTAAATCCAGTCCCCAAATTCAGGGTGACAACATCGGCACCACGTGCTCGTTCTACGGTCACACCATCTGCACTGGTCAGTAGGTCGACTTCGACCAAATCATCATCCAGCGTTAGTGTAGAAACACCAACCTGACTGGAACCTGAAATCCAACCGATGATTCCATGACTAGCATAATCAAACGAAGTGTAGGATGGATCGAGGGAATGGCCTGTATCAAAGATTACGAAGGCTGAACCATTGCTTGCTGTAGTCACTACTCGAAGGTCACTCTCTGCCTCGTAGCGGAATTCAATGGATTCACCCGATACTGGTGTACCACCGGCATCGGTGACGTTTAGCCAAGCTCCAATTTCATAATCCAAGAAATATGCTGGATACTGTAAATCGACTGAAATCAATCGTGTTCGAGGTGCTGGAGTGTGTGCCTTGAGTTTGAAATCTATGACCAAACCAATGGCATCTTCGATGTGCTGCCAGGCATTGTATTTGACAGCAGGACAATACCAATTGAATCCGGTTACATCTCCAGCAGAATTGTACTGTGTCACATTGTATGAAGATGCGCAACCTGAGTAAGGCACACCCGGATCACCTGTTGAGATGACTGCATAACCTGCGGAGGTTTGGCTTGTTTCGTCTTCAGGAATGTCGAAGTAATCTGAAGAACCAGACCACTGAACAGTAGATGTGTAATTTGAGTAATGGGCTTCACCAACAGATATCGGGAAATCAAAACCTTCCTGTGGTGGCTGATAAGTGGTTAGAATTGTGATGTCAGCAACGTCAATATTGATGAATCCAAAAGCCAAGAAATTTACTTCCAATCCCATTGAACGAGAAATCAATGCCATGTCTGAGACTCGATAGACTTCAATGCCTTCATAGTCGACATCAAGGTTCCCTGAATATCCATCAAGACTGACCCCATTGGCACCGAATGAACCCGTAGATTCAATGGTGTAAACCAATGATGAGCGATTCTCAACGGTCTGTGTTGAAATCGAATCAACCTCACTGGTTAGTGTCCCGGTCAATGTTTGTATGTTGGCGGAAACTCCACCTGCAGCGATGAGTCCCGCGACATCGAAATATGCATCATACACCCATTCATCACCAATTCTCAAGGAAGGGACATCAATCAAGGAACTCGATTTAGCAGCATCCAATCGATGAGGTTTATCTTCCAATTCAAGTGAGGTATTGCCTTGCAAAAATGGAGCAAGTGCAGAGAAAATCATTAGCAGCACAAGGCTGAGAGACATTAGTCGTGAAGGGCCACCCATAGGGTGGCCACCCATACCATGCTTCATCAAATGACCGCAATGCGATATGCGGACACAAATGTGGCAATCCACATCCAAATTGCCATGACTCTACGAGTCAACAGCGTCGGTGGCCGCCATCCGGTGACGGCTTCAACCATTTCCTTGACGAACCAACCCTCTTCGTGATCCTCGATGTGTTCATTCTGCAATACTTGATTTTCCCAGGTTGTGAAAATACAACTGCGTTGATTGAACCTCCAGTGCAACCGAGTGAGTGGTGTCAAAATGACGTGAATCCACCATGCAACAAGCCATGGTAATGCCCAACCAATCATGATGAATATCATAATCAACAAATGTGTGAAGCGAATAAACTTGGCAATCCACCAACGCCACATCATCTCACCAAGGAAGATGTCCGCCGAGATACAAACGAAGGATGCACAATGCCAATCCCATGTAGGACAATCCCCAACCCAGATTGGAAGCGGTCTCATCACTCATATGCCAACCCACAATAGCACCCATTCTCTGGATGAAACCTCCTTGTCCTGGAGTCCCCGCTTTAGGATGGCCACGTAATTTCATCTCAATGGTACTAAGGATACAGACATCTGCAGTCTTCCAATGTATCAGCATTGTTGGAATGAAAAAAAGTCCAAACCACCAAGCTTCAGGCCAAGGTAAAATCCATCCCCATGGCACGAAAAAGGTCACACCAACGTGCAGAATGTAGACCATTCTGGCTAGTGTAAGGCGCAGGGCGCCGACCTCTGTCATGGACTGTCTCACAGGAGGTCAGCCAACTCATCTTGGATAATCTCGACGGCCTCAAGAATTTCGTCCTTGTGGCGTGCGCCAGTAATCACCATCTTGCCACTGCCGAAAATGAGGCAGACGACCTTCGGGTAATCCAATCGATAAATCAGACCAGGGAATTGTTCTGGCTCGTACTCTACCTTGTCGAAAGGCAGATGGAATGTCAAGTGGTTCAAGTTCAACTTGCGTGGTTCGCCAGCCTGTGGCTCTCCTGTCCACTTGTCCTTACCATCGTAATCCTCTGGATAGTGTAAGGCGTAGGTTGCCACCATATTCTGAACTTCAATTTGAACGTCCTCAAGTTCCCATGTTGTAATTCCAGCACCGCGCAGATCTGCAATCATTCGCTCGATACCTGTGTGGATGTTATCCTCGTTCTTACCACCAGTGCAAACCGCTCGGCCGGAGCGGAACATTAGAATTGCAAGTTTGGGGTCAACCACTCGATAAACCACACCAGGGAATTGTTCTGGCTCGTACTCGCAATTCAGTTGGATTGCGATGTCCGGGAGGTTCAGTTCTTCAGCCACGCGAGTGGAGGCGACGACGTTTACTACAGTTAGGCGATCTTCATCACTTGTTGCCATGGGGGCGGCGAAACACCACCCCCTTATAAAGGCAGAGCCGGATTTGGTTATAAACAAAAACCAAAAAAATGTTATTCAGTGAACCATTTAGGAATTCCAAATGGGCACATCTGCTGATTTCTCAATGCGAACACCTGGTGCTCCGAGAGATGAAACCAGTGTTCTTCCACCTGCAAGTTCAATCGCCTCAGCAGTCCTCCGTGGTTCAAGGGTCAGGGCAATCATACACCCACCACCTCCTGCTCCGGTCATCTTCGCGCCGAGAGATGAGGGAAGTGCTGCATCGACCATTCGATCAAGATCGGGGTCAGAGACACCTAGCCCTTGCAATAGACGATGACATTCATTCATCGCAATTCCAATGGCCTCAAGATTTCCAAGATTTAATGCAGTGACCCCAGCACGTGTGACATGTCCGATTCTTTCGATATCTGTCATCCTCTCGGGTTCATTTTTGAGGAGATCTGCTACCTTTGCAACCATTTCTCCAGTCGGTCCAGGACGACCCGTGAATCCAATGACAAGGCTTGCTTCAGAAAGTGACTCTGGTAAGTCAATACAATGTATTTCCCATGAACGTAATTCGCCATCAATTCGTAAATCTCGAGAGAATTGCCAATCTGCGATTGATTCCTTTTGATTTGAAACGTAAATTGCCCCTCCAAGTGTAACTGTCGAAGTATCCGTCGGAGATGCCCGTCCCCCTTGGGCATCTGCTTCAGCAAGATGTGCAGTAGTTGCAATTCCACTGTAGGGTAATGCACCTGAATCTGTTCCCCGACAATGGAGTAAACCTGCTGCAAATGCAGAACAAATCGCTGCACTAGAACCGAGACCTGCAGCACCGAACAAATCGCTTGAGACCTGCAAGTCTAATGCTGGACCCCCATCATTAGACCACAAACGTTTGCGAACTGAATCCATGTGTGGATGGCGAGTCTTGTCAAAAGACATGCCATCAATGGACCATCCTGATTCGGCGAGTTCGATGGTCAATTCCACGCGTGCGTCAATAGCGACTGCAACTGCAGGTTGGCCGTAAACGACTGCGTGCTCACCGAAGAGGATGCACTTGCCCGGCGCACTGGCAACAACCATGTTGCGGCGTAGAGGTTGGACCTCATATCGGTTATCCCAAGAGCATTGGCGTGTGGGTGAAGTTGAAAGACGAGCCACAATACGGCATACCGTCGAGGGAGAGATATGGACGACGAGACTGACTTCGACGTCATCATCATTGGTGCTGGTTTTGCAGGTGCAGCTACAGCATTCCAATTACTCAAAGAAGGCATCGAAGGCGACCGGATTCTCATTGTGGATCGTGGAGAACTCATTGGTAGCAAGAATATGACTGGCGGTATCCTATGGGGTCGTGAACTCGATGATTTTGAAGAATATCTTGGCAATTGGGAGATGGATTGCCCAGGCATTGAACGCTGTATCAATCATAAGAAAGTTGGATTCCTGTCCAACGAAGACGCACTATTCATCGAAGGCAAATTTGCCTCATGGGATGGCACTGGTGATACAGATGAGCCGAGTCAACGCTCAGCATGGTCCGTTCTTCGAGCCAAGGCAGATGCTTGGCTTGCAGAAAAAATGGAAGATGCCGGAATCTTTGTCATGCCTGGAATCAAAATCGATCAATTACACATCGATGGGCTCGACCATGGTTCATATGATGCTAGAGACTTAACCGACCCTGCTGAAGATACTGGCAAGGGTGCTGCGCAGAAATGGAAGGTCGACAACCTCCCAGCAGAATTGGTTGAAAAGATTCGCAATGGAAGCATTGCAGGAATCGTCCAAGATGGTGAAATCATGACCAGTAAGGTTGTGGTCATTGCAGAAGGTAGCAATTCTGTATTGACCAGAGCATACCATTTCGATGCAATGTTACACGCGCAACAGAAGGATGACATGCTTCTAGGAATCAAAGAAGTCATCCATCTAGGCAAAGAACGAATCGATGAGCGATTCAATTGCTTCGCGGGTGATGGGGAACGACCACCCAGTGGAATGGCCATGGAACTTGCTTTGAGCCTCTACCGAGACATGTCACATGATGCATGGGAAAAATATCCGGCAACAAAAGGACTGTATCCTCGATGTGGGGGATTCTTCTACACCAATGAAGATACGGTGTCATGTGGAATTATTGTCCAACTCAAATCACTACCTGAAGGATTGCATACCTATGATTTGTATCAGGCTTTCAAATCACAACCAGCCATTGCTGCACTGATTGAGGGAGGTGAGGCCGTTGAATATGGTGGGCACTTGTGTCCAGAATATGGACTCCATCGAATGCCTCACCGATTTACCAGAGATGGTGCTGTTGTCGTCGGTGATGCGGCGGGACTCGTCTTTGCCAATGGGATGCAAATCCAGGGGATGAATAACGCATTACATAGTGGAAAGTTAGCAGGCAAAGCAATTGCAGCCTGTATTGCTAATGGTGATGTCTCTGCCAAAGCACTCGATGCGACATATACGAAGTCACTCAAGGCGTCCTACATTTTCCGAGATTTGAAACGATTCGAGCCGGCAACAAAGTTCCTCAACCATCCGGGCAACTTCACTTGGTTGCCTGAAATGCTTGGTAAGACTGCAAATCGCGTATTCCGTGAAATTGGTGAGGAAAAGGTCCCTGCTGAGAAGGTATTACGTGGCGTAAGGAAGGAACTCCGGGCCAAAAACAAGGCAAACAAGAAGGGCATGGGACTCTTCGGATTATTGAAACTGGGGCTACTCGGTAGAAAACTGTGAGGTGATAACATGAGTGAAACAACAAAAATCGGTTTATTCACCTATGATATCAAAAATGGCCTCGGCCTAATTGGTTACAATGTCGATGAACATGAATTCGCCCACATTGTAGTTGATGTAACAAAGTGCGATGACTGCAGTCACATGATGTGTGTATGGGGTTGTCCAGCTCAATGTTACAACTTCCGAGATCAAGGCCTTGAGAAGATGAAATTCCAATACGAAGATTGTGTAGAGTGTGGCACATGCTACATCATGTGTGACCAAGGTGCGGTCTCTTGGAATCATCCAAGAGGTGGCTTTGGAATCACCTACAGCCACGGCTGATTTATCAAACAGTGGCCTAGAGCAGGCCCAATGGCACTGCATGTCTACGACACGCGCACCCGCGAAAAGCGGGCATTCACCACTGCACGTACCGGTGAAGTGGACATGTATGTATGTGGAATTACTCCATACTCACCATCGCATCTTGGTCATGCTCGATGTTACATTGCATTCGATTTGGTACATCGTTGGTTGGAAGCGAGTGGGTGGACAGTCAACTATGTCCAGAACTTCACAGATATCGATGACAAAATCATCAACCAAGCCAACGAAGAAGGCATTGATTTCTTAGAGGTCGCCAACCGAAATATCGCAGATTACTATGCTGCGATGGATGCACTCAATGTGCTCCGTGCTGATTACTATCCGCGAGTGACTGAGGTGGTTCCAGAAATTATCGAAATGGTACTCACGCTCATCGATAAAGAACACGCATATGTGGCTGAAGATGGGGTTTGGTTTAGCATCGCTTCAGCCCCTGAAAAGTATGGCATGTTAACCGGGCAATCCATCGATGCGGTTCGCGCGGGCGCGGGTGGTCGTGTGGAGGAATCTGGCAAACGCGACCACAAGGATTTCTCATTGTGGAAATTGGCGAAGCCAGGCGAGCCATCATGGCCAAGTCCGTGGGGTGATGGACGACCAGGATGGCATATTGAGTGCAGTGCGATGTCATTGAAACACTTTGGTGAACAGTTCGACATTCACGGTGGTGGACATGACTTGAGATTCCCTCATCATGAAGCAGAAATTTTCCAATCAGAATGCTGTACAGGCAAAGAGCCGTTGGTTCAGTACTGGATGCACAATGGGTTCGTCAATATCGATGGCGAAAAAATGAGTAAATCATTGGGCAATTTCTGGACAATTAGTGATGCGTTAAACAACTACGAACCATTGGTACTGCGTCACGCATTGTTGAATGCACACTATCGCTCTCCAATCGATTTATCTGAACAATTGTTGGAGGACGCAAAAGGACACCACGCGAAACTGATTGATGCATATGGGCACGCACTAATCATTACTGAACAGGCCAGTAAAGCCGGAATGCAAGAAGCGCCGAAATTACCCCAAGCAGATCTGGAAAGTAGTGATTTCTTAGCCTCAAAACTAGGGTTGTTAGAGAAGTTGCTCCAAGAAGCTGCAGTCGCGATGGATGACGATTTCAATTCCCGACAAGCGTTGGCCAAAGTCTCCAACGGCGCTCGAATCATTCCACAAATTCTAGACAACGAAGACATCGATGAGCGTGACACAGCAGCATTTGCAATCTATGCTGTCGATTGGTTAGAAGAATTCGCTGGCGCAGTCCTCGGCCTGCTTCCTGACAAGGATGTAGCAATGGCTGCACATGACCCAAGTCTTGACCCCGCGAGACAAGCCGTCAAGGATGATGTCGAGGCATTGCTGGCTCGCAGAGCTATTGCGAGAGCGGCCAAAGATTGGGATAGTGCAGATGAGATTCGCGATGCACTGGCTGCGATGGGTGTGAGTGTCAAAGATACACCAGATGGTGTTGAATGGTATCTTGAGTAATCATTCAGGCTCTCTTCTCATCGATAGCATCACCGCAACACATGCCACAATGATGAGACCCGTGATGGCAATGCCTGCATAAATTATCATTGAAGAATCTGCACCACCTGCAGGATCACTGGTATCGGCCTCAGGTTCCGGTTCAATGGGGCACGAGCAATCCAATGGATTTCGGCTGGAACCATCCCAGCACACGTCAGTTGTGCAAACGACGGGTTCAGGCTCCGGCTCCGGCTCCGGCTCCGGTTCCGGCTCCGGTTCGGGTACAGTATAATTCGATTCAAGACGATTCATATGTTCATCATAAGATACATTGTAGTAAGCAGACCATAGATCAATTTCTCCAATCTGATTGAATCCCAATGAGCCATTCAATCGCTCAAAGTAGCGCTCATCTCCCCATGTGAAAATACTGTCAAGACCAACGGCATCCAAGCCACCCCACTGGTCACTGGCCCAGGTGTCAAACTCACTGTATGACATGTCGTCTGCTGCACCAAAGTGGTCATACATATCTGTATGATTGAATTCCAAAGCCATCGTTAATTTCGATTCAATCTCGGCCCAAGTCTGCTCACCATCATCCACACCGATGAAAGTAACATCGAGTGCTTTGGTCATACCATTCCAGGTCACAACTTCCTTGTCTGCACCTTTGAGTTCCTCCATGATATCTACATCTCCATAGATGGGCAACCCACCAACGACTGTCAGTGAGACATCTGGATCGATTGCATCAATGAGATTGCGATAAGGGTCCTGATGGAACGAATCGACAACCAATAAGTCAGCGGCTAAACCGGGTTGTATTCGACCGACGTCGGACGCCCAACCGATGCCATCAACAACGTTGGTGGTCACCATTTGGACCTGCTCGTAATCAGTGAAGACATTTCCCATTCGATGCGTATCAAGCCAATCTGCAATTTTCATCTCATGTAGAGGTGATTTGGAACCAGAGGGTGACCAATCTGGAGCGAGGGCGATGTTGACGCCGGCCTCATGGGCGGCTGCAACATCCGCAGTCTGCCCGTACAACAACAGGTTGGAGGTTGGAGACCACACTAAGCTTGCACCTACTGCACCCATTAGAGAATACTCTGATGCAGTCAATGGAACACCATGGATGAGCATCAATTCAGGCACGAGTAAATCGTTGTCGACGAGGATTTGAAACTCATTGAGACTGCTGCTGTCTGTGCCTTCTGATAGATGGAGGAACCAAGCATCAAGGGTCCCTGCAGCTGAACCCGTTTTGATGTGGTTGCCAACATATTCGTCCTCCAATTCGGTGACCTTCGTATGCATTTCATCACGGCCGAAATTGTAGTGTTCTACATTGCGCGAGAGGATTGACGTGTAGGCATTTTCATCTCCAGTTGGATTGCCCTGAACTGCGGTTGTTCCACCGACAATCGATTTCATTTCTGCATATTTCAGTGCTTCAAATTCCATATTCCAATACGAGCCACTTGAGAGCAGTGTCTTTGGCCACGTTACTTCTGGTTTGTAACCGGGGTGATTTTTCCATTGATATCGATTGGTGTAGATACTACCCTCTAGATCCCACAGTGGGACGGTATTGTAGTGAATGTGATTGTGAGAATCAATCAAGCCAGGATAGATGGTGCCTTCTGTGTCGATGACTTGGATGCCTGCATGTGCAGATGGAATTGAATCACCGGCCCAAACAGCACCAATGATGCCATCGCGTACCAACACACCGCCAGTCTCAAACACAGAGGCCTCGGTTGTCATTGTCACAACCCGGCCGGTGAGAATGTATTCTCCAGTATGACGAGTCTCTGAGATGGAATAGCAGGTCCCTCCCGGTCCGGGGCCGGTCCAATCAGTGGTTTGAGCGACGCCAGGAGATGGGTCTCCGCCCTTGACGAACGAACCGTTTGTCTGTAGATGGTACGGCGTGTCCCACCACGAATCTTCACCAGCATATGACATGGAATGCACGGGGTTGTTCCAACTATCGAACAGATTAACTTCATCGCCATCCCAGTAATCAAATTCAATGTGGGTATTGGTTCGGAAGAATGCCATGCGTTGGTCTGGTTCTAGAGATGTATTCCAACCGATTGAGCATGGAGCACTACCTGAACCAACCGTGTCATCTAGAATCCAGTTGGAGATGTCGATGGTTTCGTTGGTTGGATTCCACAACTCAACGAATTGATCTGAATCTGAGCCGATGTAATTGTCACCATTCCAATCAGTCCCATTGTAATCTTCGCTACTCGCACTGACCAGTACCTCGGTGATGACGACATTCTCTGGAGGCCACGTATAGGTGTCACCTTGCGCAGAAACAGACATTGGCAAAGGGATGACACTGAACAGAAGCAGTGCGCACAGGGCAACAGGAAGGCGGCGCGACATCGTTCGTCGCTACAGTGTCCACTCAATAAGCCAAACCCCTCCACGCGAAGGGGCCAAATACGCGCGCACGTACGCCTAGACGATGTCAGACGAGGACAGTGAGCAGGCCGTCCTCACACCGGAAAGTCCGTTCAACATTGAGGATCCAAAAATCAAGGTCGCAGCAATTGGCCTTGCTGCATTGGTCGTGATTGCTGCAATTGTGACAGCAATGAGTCTCATCGGGAACGATGGTGGTGAATTATCAGAGGAGTTGCGTGGACCGATTTTTGACAATTATGTTCTCATCGATATGGCCGCCCATGATGATGCGCGTTTGTTCAATACCACTGACCTTGGCATCAACTACACAACCTCGTTTGAATGGGCGGTGTTCGGCAATGAGGAAGGAGGCAACTGCTGCGAGCATTACCTTGCTGCAACCAAGGAGGGTCTGATTCTAAACTTCGGAGGAGAGTACCCCACATGGAGTGAAGATCGTGGTCACACTTGGGACGAATATCTGCCATCCATCCTCGGCCAAGTCGGATGTCGAGAATGGAAGCCTACTGTCCCTGGTCAAGTGGGGTTGGGCGAAGGGTGCATCGTAATTTCTTAATAGGGTGTTTTATTGTATATGTGTTTGTTCGT
>JASLKP010000021.1 GCA_030747485.1 Candidatus Thalassarchaeaceae archaeon
GTCAAGAATGGATTGAGAACGTCGTAGGGTTGTGTATCCCTCAAGCAATCGTTGGAGAGCACCAGCATCTTCAAGCAATCTTTCCCAATTGATGTGTTTGGTCAGAGAAGTGAGCCACTCATCACCTGTTGAAGAGATTTCAGGTAGAGGGAGGATAGCACCAGTGGCACAACCAACATGGAATTTCTCATCCGAGAGAAGAGTTCGTTCACCAGAACTAAGCAAGGGTGACAAACGCGCTAGTAGAGTCAAGAACCACCATTGCGTACACTCAGCACGAATTGCAGCTTCTTCTTCTGTTTCCCAAGGGGCAGGATGTGGTTGAGATGAGAATGCTTGAAGCCATCTTCCAAGGGCACCATGCCCGCCCATGATATGCCATATTCTACCCAAAGACTCGATTCGCTCGGAATCCATCATTGGACTCCAGTCATCATGAACTGGATGAGGGGCGGACATACTCCACTCCTCGTCAAAGGTGAGACTCTTTTGCGTACCCAAGCCTCGCAAACGTTCCATTGACCAAGCATCTGGCCCCATTCCAATCGATACCAATTCACCCAACCAATGAATGACGGGGGTACTATTGATTGTTCGAGATTGACGAGGAGGACGTAAACCCACTTCTGTAAGGCCACGTGTCCATGCTGAAGTTCGCTCTTGCCAGGTCGGGTCAATGATGAGTACATCCGCATCAGGTGGTGCTTCCTGTAACCAATCTCGAAGAACCTCAAGGCTTGCTTCAATTGCCAAGCCACGACGGGGGACAAGAAGTCTGTGAATTTCCTGTTCAACAGCGGTTGGAGTCCATGTAGAATGTACAGGCAACCAATCGGGTAGTGTGTCTTCAGTACAAGGAATTACATCCTCTAAAATGGCACCATGCAAACCTAAGCGATGGTTACCAATGGTGGCATCTCCATGCTGACACAATTGATGTATGGGTCTGAATCTGCGCAAGGATTGGAGAATTCTACGATCACTTTGTGACAATGTTGGGGGTTGGTCCATCACGATAATTCCAATCACGCCAACCAGCATGAATGGAGCCTCTTCCTTGGATTCAAGTGCGTTAATCAACGTACGATGCTGTAACAATGGATGTGTTCCATTCAATGCTGAACCCATTCGAGTTAATCGACTTCGGAATCCATGTATTCCTGGGCCATCCCAGCGCCGGACATCTTCGGTATCGAATACTTGGCAAAGGCGAGCAAGTGCACGCGTTCGCCCCTCCCCCCATCTCCACTCTGGTGACGGGTGAAGGGCAGGGAAATCTCCGGCCTTTGCACCCAATTGACATTCAGCATGTAGTAGACGAGCGCCGCTAGCATCTGATGAGAGTAATCTGGGTAAGCGAAGATCGGCGTGCAATGATATTCGTAAAGACTGGAGAGTATGATGGCGTGAACGATCGATGGGTCCGATCTTTTCACCTTCCAATCGTTCGATGATTTCGGTCCTTGCAGCATCACTTGAGTGTACGATCAAGTACGTGTTTTCATCTGGATTGAGAGTCTGGGAGCAAAGATGTTGAAACAACCAATCTGGGAAAATACCAGGATAAATATGTTCCAATGTCAATGCTTTATTCATACCAATTCCTCTATGGTGTGTATTAATTTTATTTTATGGCTCGAGAAGATGAGAGATTGGTTCGAATCGATATCTATTGAGAACCAATTACGGATTCATGCCCCCTAGCACCACAGGTGGTGTGCGGGGGTTATTCAAACATTGGACTGATTCAGTCTCGGCGAGCCATTGCTGCGGCCCCTAACGCGATGAGGCCGAGTGGTGCCAAGAAACCTGGCAATCCATTCTCTTCCTCTTTTGGTTCTGATTCAAGATCTGCAGGTCTAACCCATTCATGAATCAATACAAGTGAAAGGTCGTCACCATCCCAAGCAGCTGGCAACTGAAGTTCAACGCTTCCACCTACTTTGAGGCCATTATCCTGGATGGCTGCTTCTAAATCAACAACTTCTCTGACAACATCCTCGTAGTTTTCAAGACCATTGGAACCTTCAGGAAAATACGCTGAATGTTCTACAATCATCAATCGATGTGTCCAAATGAGTGTCTCTGGAAAACCAGCTACATCCATACTCCATACTATGACACCTGAAGAGTTGTTTCCAGTCCAAGTGAATTCCGAATTAGAACCAGAATTGGTGTATTCGTGTGTCGCATCCAACATTGCAGTGTAATCTGCTTCAAGAGATGCGCCATCAGCCACACTACCGACTTTCACCTGATTGCCGTGGAAAATAATCGTGGGAGGGGCTCTTTTCATACCAACGGAGGCATTGGATGCATCGCCATAGAATTCATTCCAACGATCATCACCAGCCTGAGTCCCAAATGGGTCTTCTGTTTCACTGATGAAGCGATGATGGGTGAGGATGGTAACATCTTCATTATCTACGACATCCATCAGTGCGTGTTCTGCATCCACACAATTTGTACACCAGGTCGCTGTATAGACCTCTGCGATAGATGGTGCATCAGCCATGCTACCACCGGCACTTCCATCGGTCATATTACCTGACAAATCAAGACTGTATCCACCGAGAACACCTTGTGTAGCCGAAATATCAACTGCAGGAAGAGCATTGACGGATGGCATCATCAAAAATATCACGAATAATCCAAACAATAAGCGACGCATGGATGGGCTACACCCAACCCCTCTCTAAATCATGCGGCTCATAGTGCAGCGAATGCAGCAATCGTTCTTTCAATATCATCATCGGTAATGTGGAGATGCACAACTGCACGGACGGCCGTAGGCCCTACGTCAAGGACATCGACTCCGTGCTCCGCTAAACCGGCCATGATTTGCTGTGCACCCAATTCACCATCGACATAGACCATGTTAGTCTGTACACTGTCGAGGTCTACAGTGAATCCATCCATGGCGTTCACCGCTTCTGCCAATCTGCGAGCGCGAGCGTGATCCTCAGCCAAACGCTCAACATGGTTCTCTAGAGCGAACAATCCACCTGCTGCAATGACGCCCGCCTGTCGCATCCCGCCCCCGAACATTTTGCGCCATCGATGGGCGCGTGCGATGAACTCTGAGGAGCCCACAAGGACACTGCCGACCGGTGCACCCAATCCCTTTGACAGGCAAATGGATATGGAATCGTAATCACGTACCATGCGTGCTGCATCAATACCTGTGGCGATGACAGCGTTGAACAGACGTGCACCATCGATATGTGCTGCGCATCCATTGTTGTGTGCAATCTCTGCAATGGCATCCAGTGTCTCTTGTGGATAGCAAGTTCCTCCACCTCTGTTTGAGGTGTTTTCAACACAAACGAGAGAACCGTCCGGATAGTGACCAAGGCTGCCTTCTGCTTTTCGAATCGCCTTAGCGACATCGTCAGGTTTCATGATGCCACGAACAGCGTCAACCAAAGCGACCGAGCAACCAGAAAGAGTGGCATATCCACCACCCTCATACTGGTACACGTGTGAAGTGGTTTCAGTGATAATTTCGTCACCAGGTGATGTATGTGTACGGATTGCAACCGCATTGGACATGGTCCCACTGGGGACAAACAGGGCGGCTTCCTTGCCTAGCAATGATGCGAGGTGATTTTGCAATGCCTGTACTGTTGGATCATCGCCCAGAACATCATCGCCCACTTCAGCAGATTCCATGACTGCGCGCATGGCCGCAGTGGGTTGAGTAATCGTGTCACTGCGCAAATCGACACGGTCGGATGGGTGTTCGCGCATGGTTTCCCGTAGACGCCTGACATAAAGCAGTTTCAGGTCAACAAAAATGGCAAGAATGACGAGGCGAGAACCTCAAGAGTGGTATGATTGTGAGAACAGCATGGCTGACCAAAAAGGTCCACAGGTGGAGTCTTTTCTGTCTGACAACTGCCCCCCAATGGGCATCTATGAGACCCTGTACGCGTTCAAGGATTCATTTGGTCGCTTCATGGGTACCGAAGGAACTCACCCGTGGTCGCAGGGATTCCCTCTAACGACCCCGCTAGAGATGTTTGGAGGACCTCCCTTACCTGCGAGTATCGATGTCACTTGGGAAGACCGCTTCTACCCCAAGGCATGGGGACATCCAGCGCTGCGTGAAGCGATTGTAGAGTACTACAACTCCCAATACAATTCCTCGATTACGCCTGAGAACGTCATGGTATTCCCAGGAGGTCGGCCTGGTATCTACACTGTGCTGGCATTCCTGAAGGAACATGTCGAGGCGAGACTTGGAAACATTGAGTGGCCGGCTTATCTGGACATTATGGAGCAAACCAACACGCACTACGATGTTGTTCCCTATACCAAGGAGAACAACTTCCATCCGAACAATGATGCTTACTTCAATCGCGAGGGACTCGATCCAAACACGCGCCTGATGCCCGTCATTTCCAATCCTCAGAATCCATCAGGACAAACTCGTTCAGGAGAGGAACTGAAGGAACTCATTGAGATGGCTGAACTACCTATGAACGGTATACTGCTAGATGAAGCATACGAAATGTTCCATTCTCCTTCTGTGAGTGGAATCGAGTATGTACAGGACCTAGACAATAGCAATGTGTTCATTGCAGGCGCCTGCACAAAGGGTCTTCAATCTCCAGGAATTCGCGTTGGTTGGGTAATCGCTAGCAAGAAGAACATTGAGACGATGGCGAACTACTCCAGTTTTGGTTTGGGAGGCGTGAGTCATCCTTCACAGCACTACGCGGTCAAACTTCTCGAACCAAGTCGGGTGAAGCAGGCCCGCAAGGCCGTAGAGGCGCACTACAACTGGCAGCGAGAGCGATACGGGGAAGCGTTCGAGGACATGGGCCTAGGCGTATACACAGGCAATGGTGGATTTTACCACTGGCTTGAACTTCCTGAGGGTATGACAAGTGATGAGCTCAATAGACGGCTCTTCAAGCGGGGTGCTGCAATTCTATGCGCTTCAGAATGTGACATGGCTCGTCCACATTCAAAAGACCCGAGTTATGTCACACCATATTCACGATTCTTCCGCTTTTCATTCGGACCATTGTTGCCAGAGACGTTTGAGGCAGACATCCAAATTTTCGGTGAAGTGCTTGAAGAATACAAGCGCGATGTGTTGGATTGTTAATTCAAGCATCTACTGGAGCATATATTCCGAATCCGCTCAAGGGAGGAGTATAGACATGGAGATTGATGAGATTTCCATCAGTATCGTTGGAGATCCGATGGATGTCTGGTTCATTCGCAGCACAAATGTCTCCAGGATGGTATGTTCTTACCTCAGTTTGAACGGCCAAACCATCTTCGTTGAGAGAATAAATGGTCTCTGTCGAGATGCCTTCAACAATCAAGAATGCACAATCTGAACCCACATGGTCGTGAATTGGTGTGTCTTGGCCTGCTTTCCAAGTGATGGCAACCATCTCATAATGCTGAGTTTTCTTGATGATGTTTCTTTGGTAACCATCGTCATCTGTATACGATATGTGGTTCTTCAACGCATCCAGATTAATCGGTAAAGAATTCAAGTGATTGCCAAGTTCTTCTAAGCCCGGGCGATCATCCAATGAATCAAGCCACGCAATCATGTCAGCAATGCCTTTGCAACATGAAATGAGGTCTTCGCGACCCTCATCACTGAGTGTTTCCACGGAGACCATGGATTCACGAGAATGGGCATAGGACATAGAGTTGACCACGTTATCAATGGCTAACAATGAGAGGTGGTGGCTCATGATTCTGTGTATAGGGTAACCTATATTGAACAGCGCTACCGCTATGACACGTTCAAAATGAAGCACAATGGCCCTTACTCTTCTTCGTCGACTCTGCGGACGTTGACTGCGTTTGGACCTCGGTCTGATTCACCGACCTCAAACTCAACTGCGTCACCGTCTCTGATTTTACCAACTACTTGCGATATGTGAACAAATAAGTCTGCTGCGCCTTCTTGTTCAATGAAGCCATATCCTTTCGTCTGATTAAACCACTTGACCGTACCTTGTGCCATAATGGCGCATCGCGTAACCCATACTACTTCATCCTAGTCCAGTCAAAACCCTGTAATGATTCCTTTGAAGACATAGCAGAATGTGCCGGTTTTGCAATTTATTGCGTGAGAATTTGATGAAAATGGTGTACACCAGTCTCCCGAGTAGGTGAATATCGACCACGATCATAGGCAAGCGATGAAACTCCTTGCTGGCAGCTTTCAACAACAACTTGGTCTTCAGCCTCGACTTTGTCCAAATCTCCACCCGCTCCTTGACCAAGTTTCGATTCATCCCCAACAAATCCATGATACACAATTCGCGTCGAATCGACAGTGATTGGGATGACTTGGTTCACAGACAACCCCCATGGATAGAAATTGAGCATTAAGCCTGGATATAACCAGAAATAATAGGCACCAATTTTTTGACCGAAATCAGGGTGATTTGGTGGTAAATCGAAGCACGTTTCACCTTCATTTGCGGTTCCAACCTGTAATACGCCACCATCAAATAGTTCAGTTTTGTAAGCGTCGTAATCGAGTACTTCATGTAAATCGCCATGAACAAATGGAATGTGGAAACCCTCCAGATAATTGTCAACATACAATGCCCAATTTGCTTGAATGGTGTAATTTCGATGCCGAGTGGGGTCATGGGTAAATTCCTCGATTGGAAGCCAGTCCATTTTTTCATTCACTGCAGAGATGAAGGCTTCAAAATTTGATGCCGATATGGAATTGAATAGCAAACCCTTCCATTCATTCAATGGAAATGTTGGAAGATCATCACGATTTGAAGGGAAATCCTTGACAGTCGTAAATTCTGGCATGTTTCGGAATTTTCCATCCAACCCGAAGGTACGACCATGGTAGGGACACTGCAATTGCTTCGATTGAGATGTTTCTGAACAGACCAACATGCCACGATGAGTGCAAACATTGGAGATACACCGAACCTCATCAGAGGAAGTCAGAAGCATTGGTTCACGTAGTGGATTGTCGATGGGCTGAACTGATTCCAATTGAGATCGATGGGCTGCAAAATGCCAATGTTCACCAAAAGAGGACAGGACCTCTTTGAACGTTGATTCATCTGTGTAATACCGAGATGGGATTGTCTGAGCCTTGGTAATATCAGAATCAATGATTGACATGACCTCACCTCAGAGATCAAAGTCACCGCGAATGAATTTGATGTAACGCTGTTCTTCGTTATCCTCAAACGGATGTTCACCAATGTTCTGCTGATAGGCGATTCCCATCCAGGTTCCATCTGGACTGATGACCGTTTCAAAGAAGTCGTGGAGTGCGTGCACATCTTCAGCATCTTCTTCGTATTGAGTGACTGTGTGGAGGACTTCTGGTGTGCCATCAGGGTTGTATGCTGCAATCTCAAAATTGAAAGTGTCATTTGCATGAGGTTCACGGACAGCTGCTGTGTAGAGATACCATTCCTGACCGGCAACATATCCACCCTCAGCCGTGTTATCATATGGGATTCCATAGAACGATACAGCGGTGATGTTGTCCTCACTGATTGACACAAAGGGATACATCGTGATACCTTCCCAATCGTCGGGTGTAATATTCCATGTTTCCCATGTCTCTCCACGGTCATATGACATAGCCAATCGAATTTCCCATGCACCAATCTTTCCATTGGGACAGTCTGCCCAAACGACGGCAACTGTGCCGTTCCCATTGGTCTCTACCAACGGATAGCCTTCAGGTGGGTTTCCATCGCGGGGACCAACATTGATTGGGTCACCCCAATTCAAACCGGTATCACTAGAGATGCGAACCTGTACATGTCCGGTTGCAGTATCCTGATTTTCCTGAGCAACAAATACGTAATCGCCACTACGTTCTGGAGCAATGGTTGACCAACCACCTGGCATCGAAAAACATTGGGACCAAGACTGGCCACCATCATCACTACGGTAGTACCAATATCGTGCAGGCCCATTCTCACAATCCTGTATGGATACTCCACTATTGCCTAGATAGTGGACAATCCCATTGTTTTGTGCCTGAATCCAGGGGCGGTCATCTGCGGCCATCGATGATTGACGATCACAGAAATTACTCTCAAATGTATTGCCACCATCACTGAATACGTGAATCCAATTGTCCTCTAGATAAGTGTCAAGGTAGTAAATTCGGTTGACTGCATCAACTGCAATATCTCCCTCATCCCCCAAACAAGCAGAACCGGATGCGCCATTGGTCACTTGACCTTCCAAAATAGTACCCGGTGTTTCTTCAAAATTAGCTGCTCGGGTCCATGTTGTTCCGTTGTCATTGGTAATCCAAAACCATGAGGCGAAGTAGTCCCAACTGGTCATGTAATCTGATAAACACGCCCCATCGGGATAGATGTGTGGTTCACCAGATAGTGGATTGGCTAGACCACCATCAGGAGATGACCATCGCAAATCCTTGTGGGCTGTAATAAACATATTTCCATGACCATCGATGGCAAGGCTTGGCTCATATCCAATCCCATATTCGGGGAGATCTTGTCCATTCTGTGCATCGATACAATCAGGATCTCTGGGCATGAAGACCGATTCGCCCCATTCAATATTGATGGTGGAACCAGGGGCCTCTGTAGAATAATTTGCAATCATACTGTGTCCTGCTACGCCCCAAATGGCGGAGAGAACGCAAAACACAACTACAACGACACCAGTGCTAACCAGTGCGAAATCTAGTTGTCTCCTTTCTCGACGTTCATTCACATCGAAATCATCGTCGACCCATGCCTCAAGCACTTCATCGGGGATGAGTTCGGCTTCAAAGACGTCGGCGGACACAGAGCGGCGACTACACATTCCAGTCATGAACCCGCCGATGTGGCAGGGTGGCGCCCCTTAGGGGGCGCCGATTTAATTGACGAGTGAAAATCCACCCGTTAATTTGTCGATATTGTGACGTGTGTCGGGTCCCAATCCTACGACTGTAACGGTACCAGATGGAATCTCTGTATGACCGGCATCACGGACCATGTATGCAGTAATTCCTTCTGCTTGTGCATCACCAAATAGGCGTTTGAGCGCATCCAAAGATGGTGCTGCAACGACAATTTTTCGTGCTCCATTTGTGCGCCAATCTTTCAGTTTCTTTGGTGTGTCCCGATGTGCTTTGAGTGCGCATTCAACTGCAGCGTGCCCACACTGAGCAGCAAGTTTTCCACGTGATAAAGTGAGGTCCTTTCTGGTGACCAATACCATCGTAAGCGATTCATCCTTGGCCATTATTCAACCTCCACATCTAATCGTTCAATTCCTGCCAATGGATCATCACCTAGGCGGTGCTCTTCACGACTCGCGTCCTGTGCACCAGCGATGAACGCTTCCCTACGTTGAATCTCCACTGGAATGTCAAGAATCCACCGCCCAGCATCGTGTCTTTGATGCAACCAAAACAATCGATGGAGGCTAGGTGCAAGCCAAATTGCAAACAACACATTCCCAACAGCATGAAGAATATCGAATGGAATTCCAGTGAGTATGAAGGTGTAGAACATCTCTTTTGATTGTAAGAATGTTAAGTGTTGTAATGAGACAATCCAATCAAACAAGAACCCCCAAATGAAACCCAAGATTGCCAACGGTACTAAGCGAATTTCTTCACTATTTTGACTCACTAACACCTTCCGGAATAGACTACCACTTGTTCCAACTGCAATCCATGCTAGGGCTTGATAAAATGTCCAAGGACCATGTCCAAGAGCCATGTTTGAAATCAAAGCAACAAGAACGGCAACTGCTGTTACTCGACGGATTCCAAGATGGATGCCAATCAATAGTATGAACACTGTAACAGGTTGTACGTTTGGTATGGCTACGAAGAGGACCCTGCTGGCACTAGCAACTGCAGCAAGCAATGCAATCTGAGCAGCCTCACGCCCAAGGCGAATACTACGTTCTGCTCGCAATAACATGACAATGAAAATCATGCCAAATATTGCTGTTAACCAAACAGATATCCCTTCTAGAGTCAGCGCCCATTCTTGGACATCGGCGAAATTCATTCAGTCACCTCCTGCATGGTGCCATTCTCAATTTTCCACAAACGGCCACCGCTAACCTTCGCCCAAGTCATGAGATCTGGAGAATGAGTCGTGAGTACGATGGATGTTCCTTGACGGCGTTGTTGATTGAGTAACTCAAGCAGATCCGCCAACGTAGTATCATCCAATCCGTGATCAATCTCATCGAGTAACATCAAGGGAGGTTCTCGCATCATCAAGGGAATCAGTGACAAACGACGACGTTCACCTGTTGACAAATCATGAACTGGAGTGACCTCAGATAGATGTGAGAGGCCCAGACTCAATCGAAGTGCCGACTGGCGGACTGCAACGGGTTCTGCGCCTTCAATTGTAACATTATTTCCAGCTAAATACTGAGCATGTAATACTGGATGTTGTAATGCAAGTTCATCAAAGATTGTCATCCCCAATAATCTACGGTCAGGAGAAGTGGGTAGCCAAGGTAATCCATCCGCTTGTGCCCACTCTCGCAACAACGTGGTTTTTCCAGATCCATTGTTACCAATGATGAGGATTAATTCGCCACGACAAACAGGAGGGATGTCGTGCTCAAAGAGAGATACAATCGGAGGACCACAGAGTACATCACCCGATTCAACCCATACTGATGGATAATCCAAGGGGGGTTTATTCTGATCCATTTGAATTTCAATATCTGCGATTCTCTGCCAACGCGCATGGCGATGGGCGACGACAACGATGAGGCCCCCTCTTGCTCGATGTTTGATGACAGCCTTACCCAATTGTACGAATCCAGATTCATCTAAGTGAACATCTGCTTCGTCAAGCAACCATACTGGCTGTGCAGGATCTAAATGTGCTGCCAATAAGAGTCGTTGCTGTTCCCCTGCGGAGAGTTCTTCGGATTGAACATCGAGTTTGTCCAATAATTCCCAATTCCTCAGTGTCTCTAGCATTTCCTGTTGCCCCCATGGGCCTGTGAGACGGCGAGCAATGGTGAATTCACGATGGACGGATTCTGCCAACCCGTGCCGATCTGGATCTTGGGGAATCCAACATGCAACCGCTTCGTTGAATGGACCCTCTGAAAGATTGACCTCACCAAATGTAGGGTGGCCTGAAAGGTGGGCGCGTCCAAAAACAGTGATTGGGTGTTGCCAAGGTGAGACACCTGCCAACAATCGTAGCAAACTTGACTTTCCACAACCGGAAGCACCACGTAGTAAAATGACATTGCCGCCACGCAACAATTCCTTGTGGCGACCAATGGATCGGCCATCTGGCAATCTTAACTCCAAATCTAATCCAATTTGAACAGAATCTGAAAAACGATGGGGTGCTATCGTGTCTTCACGTATTTCCTCTCCAAGTAGAGATTGAAGTGCTCGACGAGGAGCACTGTGTCTCCAACGTCGAGGAGTGAGAATGCCTCTCGACTGTACAGCGTCTCCTAAATCGTGAGCGTGATCTAGCGAATCTGCCAACCAACCTGGCCAGATGGAGGCTCGGGTTCGAAGTCGTTGAAATTTAGATTCCTCATCCACAAAACCCCGCTCTTCAAGCGTCTCCAACCTCCATCGAGCACTGCGTTCCAAACGAGGGACAAGACGGAGGGCAATGGCGAGAGAAACACCCAATCTTGGCAATAACCATTCGAATGAACGAACAACATCTGAAGGAGGAACGGACCATTGGACAATTTGTAAACCAAGCAAGGCAATCCATGTTCGAGCCATAATCAAGAGTATACTCTGCCAAGTAATTGGGTTTGTAATCATCAAAAAGAGAATGATAACGTAAACAATTCCTAGCGGAATCCACAGGCGCAACCAACCAATAACTGCACGAAATCCAACCATTGCGATTGACCAGATGAGAAGGATACTGCCCCATGCAAGGAGGTAATTATGCTCCAGCATCAAAGGCAAAACAACGGCTAAAATGAGAAATGGTAATCGAAAATGTCGGGGAGGACCCATGCGGGCTGCTCTCTCACCCTGCCAACCCCAACTTGTAATCAAAACGCCTCCCTAAGGAGGCGATTTGAAAATTGGGCCTTTGAGCGTTGACATTGTTCAATACCCGTGATTATCGAAATGCCAGTCGATTTCATCGTCCGAAATAACACTTTGATCAGAGGGGCCAACTGTACCATAACCGCCATTCAGATCATAGGTCCACCAATTGTCTCCATCCCCTCCTTCAACATCTCCAATTGAATGAATAAACAAGCCCAAGACTTGTGCTTCGGTTTGGTATTCTATTTGCAGAATGTTCAATGCTTCAAGTGTAGCATCTGCAACCGTTGAGACACCTGATGAGTCGACTGAAACAACGAGAATGCAAACTTCTGTCTCAGAAATGATGTATTCGTTGACCGCAGTTCCTTGATGGTGAGTGAGCCCGTTTTCACAAATAGGCTGAGAAACATCTGCTGGGAAATGAAAGGCAATTGAGACCATGTTCTCATCTTGATTCCAATCCGCATATTGGCTCGCCTTGGTTCGTTCACTAGAATCCTCTTGAGGGATGCCGGCCAATGATTTGGTCAAAATCGGAGCGATAATCATCAATGCCACAATCATCAGTAGTAATCCAGTGATGATGATCTGTCTGCGTAAATCATGATTTGGTGTGACGAAGGCGATACAGAGAACAAGAGTGGCACCACAAAGTGGGACCCAAATGACTCCAGGGATTTCATCGGATTCATCCTCTGTTGGAGATTCTTGTGATATTGTATTGGAATGCTGATTGGCCAACGCCTGAATTGTGGCTAAATCTGAAGCGGCGTAGCGTACCTCTAACCAAGAGGCGTCATTGGCTGCAGCAATGACCATGCCATCACTACTACAACCAGCAGTCACGTATTGTGGAACTTGAGGGGCCCATTCAATACTCGAATTTGAATTGACGAGAAGCCAGGTACCGTGAGCATGATTCTGTGGTAAGCAAACCCATGACCCACCATCATAGTCGATATGTGTAATCTCTCCAATTACATTCTGAGCAGACCATGAATGATTCATAATGAGAGAATGACTCGAATTGGTACTCCACTGATACACACCATCAGATGTTCCTGTGATGGCCATGCTGGAAGTACTGGTTCCGGTTGGAATGGTTGCAATATCCAGCAATTCAACTGTACCATTTGGATGTATTTCAAGTAAGAGTACTCGGCTGTCATCGAGCCCATTGAGGTGTACCAATTTGAGTTGATCCATATTTCCTGGAGATGTCAATGCTGAACGTATCTTCCAAGTACCTGTAATGTTTGCAATTTCAGGAAGGTCATGCATAGAATATGTGGCCGAAGATAGGTCATTTGAATCTGAGAGATTGGCAACGAGTAAATGACCGGTTTCTGTACCCAAACCGAATCCATTTGGTGAATGAGAAGACCCCACGCTTGCACGATATGTAGTCTGATTTGACTCCAAGCTAGATAGTGTCACTCCAGTACGATCACAAATCATGACCATCCCTGTTTCCGTGGCCCAAATCGTGCCATTATTGTGAAGTAATCCCCCACCAGTTATGCCCCAGTGAGGAGATTCAGTTTGCACGGTCCAAACCTCCTGTCCTGTACCGAAATCATGAGCGGTTAACTGACCACTTGTCCAACCGGTGATGATGATGTTATCACGCGAACGGCACAAGTGTTCTGAATCTTGATTTGGATTGTAATTTGTGACGATTAGAGGTGAGGTCTCGTAACCTGATGTAGAAGCATTGTGAGGTGCAAACCAAACAGAATCACCTGTATCTGCACGGTAAGCGTATAGTCCAGCAGGGAGGTTACGTGCAGGGTCACCACCCGCCTTGACAATGACCAGCCCATCACTGACCAAGGGTGCTGTTGAGATGTATCCTGCGTCGATGTCTAAGGTCCACTGGACTGGCGGAAATGGATTGGAGGAAAATTCAGGAGGATCTTCGCCGCTTCCAATAGGAATTGCTGCAAAAAGCAACAGTGTGAGAACAATCACAGGCAGGCGCATCAGAGCATCCTCTGAATCTGCTCCTTGAGTGCCGCACTAACGGCTTTACCATCGGCACTTCCTCCCAATTTACCCATCACTACACCCATGAGTGGACCTAATGCAGCCATACCTCGCTCGGTCACAAAATCAGAACGCTCGGCGAGAACCTCAGCCACTGCTGCTGACACTGCATCTGTATCTGCAGGTTCGTAACCTCGTGCTGCAGCCTGTGTTGGCATCCATTCTAACAGAGTTGAGACGTCATCTGTAGCAGCCTCAGCGACCATCGGTTCGACACCCTCTCGAGTCATGATTCCAGTCTCACGGAGATGGATGGCGACAGCAAGTGCGTTGACCTTTTCAGTACCAAAATCAAGTAATGCGCTTGCCCATGCAACTGGTGGAAGTTGAAGTGAGCCATTGATTCCATCCATGAGTATGTCATCCAATTCAGCACGAACGATAGCTCCAATTTGGTTCTCAGAAATTTCTAAACTAGATAGACGCTGAATTCGTTCACCCGTGGTCAACGGAAGATTTGCACTAATCGTATTCCAATGAGATGGATCAATCGCAACGACTGGGATGTCTGTTTCTGGATACATTCGGGCCCCCCCTGGAAGGGGGCGCATAGCGGTGGTTGTGCCGTCCTCAGGGGCGCCTTTCCTTACGACTACGTTTCGAACTTCTTGTGGAATTCGGTGATAAGATAGTCGAGCGCGTGCCAATACGGCTTCAAGTGCGAGTTCGGCCTGCCATTCTGGTGCTACACAGAGAACAAAGCAATCTCCAAGTATGTCTGCACAAGCTGCCGTTTCTGTTTCGGTGATTCCATAGGCTGGCAATTCATCTGAATGGAAAATACCCTTGACTCCTGCAAGTTTTGCTGCGCTAGAAAGTTCTCTTCCAAGTCGTGGTAATTGAGAACCCTCAGTATCAAGTTGCTTGGTGCCAAGGTGTCCTGCTAAACCAGGGAGAGATAATCCAAGAACAATGGCACCAGAGTCAATAGAAGAGCGAATCATCTTGGAATCACAAACACCAAAGTTGGTCGTTACATCGAACATTGTTAGAGGCATTGCGGCTTCAACAGTTGCACAAACAGTAGCCTCAGTTGTAGGGTCATCCTCATCACGGTGATTAGGAAGAGGAGGTAAGGACATCTGTTCACGTAGAGTATTGGCCAACCTGTGGAAGTGTAATTGACGTGCCATCTCTAACCTGATGATTCTAGGAATCCAATCTAAATCCTGACAGCCCTTGATTTCGACACGGTCGCCAGCACCAATGCTGACATTCAAATCTTGACGGATTGATCCTAAACCACGGCGTACTCTCCTCGTGTCGCGTAATAGGGTTCCAAGCGCAAGGGCTGTTTCCTTGGCATGCTCTGGAGTAGTAACATCTGGAGCGGTTGCAACCTCAACCAATGGGATGCCTAAGCGATCTAACGTGTAGACTACCTGTTCTCCATCTTCTGTATTGTATGTGTCGAGTTTTCTTGCGGAATCTTCTTCCAAACAGATGACATCAACGCCAACTGGTCCCGTTGGTGTTTTCACGACACCATCAGTCGCGACGAGAGTGGTTCTCTGAAATCCTGAGGTGTTAGACCCATCAACGACAGTTTTTCTCATGGCTTGCAACATTCCAACGGGTTTAGCATCCATCATTGCAGCCATCGTGAGGACCACATCAACAGCATCCTCATCATGACTCAAGGGTGGAGCATCGTCCATCTCAATGAGGCCTGCATTTGGGGATTGAACATAGACAAATGAACGGTTGCGACGCTGCTCAAAGCGTGCAGCAATATCGATTCGTCCACCTTCACCTCGGGCTGCACGGAGGCGCCGATGTGCTGTGGCCCAAGAAGCAGGGATCTCATCGATACTTTGCTCAAACAATGTACTCGGTTGGCGTGAATGTAATTTCCCTGTCGCCAATTGCTGGTGAACCTCAAGGCCACACATGAATCCGATTGCTGCTGGATCTAGTCCGTTCGCGTCGGCGACGTTGCCCACTGGAGCCTCGGCCATCGTCCTAGTCGACATCAAGGCACCTCAAAGATTCAACGGATGAAATCTCATACGAAACGCCATCGGTCGATACGCGGACTCATCAGCGTACCACGATTTCGCAGAGTGCTCAATACTCGGTCAACAGTCTCCTCGTCGATTCCTTGTTCATCTGCAGAATTGTAGATTTGATGAGTTTCACATTCTCCACCCAATTCTCTACAGAGATTGCGGACAACGGATAGAATGATGCGTTCTGCACTACGGGTACGCTTGTGGACTCCTGTTTCAAGTGCGATTTGATCTGATTCCTCACCGAATGCTTGGTATCGCCATAATTTGTCAAGTGCAATGGCTCTTTCAGCGTCATCTTCAGTCACATAGTCTCGCAGATACAAGCGAGCTCGGGCCTCAGCAAGACGTAAACAAGCCTCAATAGAACGAGCTGTCAGTGGAACTGAATCATCGTCTTCCCGATATTGATTACGTTGCGTGGTATAATAATCAACAATCAATTTCATGACCTGGTCATTACTCTCAGGGTGATGACTTCTCTTTGCATGGGCAACGTACTTTTGCAAGAAATCAATGGTCAGAATCTTTGAACCATCAGTATCCAACGAATAGATTTCTGTGCTTACAATATCACGAGGATCTACATCCATTCCACTCTCGATGAGATGCTCGGCAATACCTGTTCTCTTTGCACGAATCACATGCTCACCGATTCGAGTATCCCTTGCCATATTGACATCATCAGTTAGAATCCAAATGATATCGAATCGAGATACAAGAGGTGGTGGTAAATCGATTTGCTCCATGAAAAATTGAGTCTTATCAAAGCGGCCACTGCGGGGATTGGCGGCTGAAAGTACTGCACAACGTGTAGGCATTGTAGCACTAACGCCACCTTTGTTGATGTTGATGACTTGTTGTTCCATGGCTTCGTGCATCGCACCTCGATCTTCATTGGACATCTTATCGAATTCGTCAATTGCACAGAGGCCCATGTCTGCTAGTACAAGAGCGCCGGCCTCCAGAGAAAAACGGCCATCGTTGAAAGCATCACGAACAGCGGCGGCTGTTAGTCCAGCCGCGCTGGTGCCGCCACCAGTGGTGAAGCGACCACGAGGTGAAATCCTACCCATGAAAGACAGAAGTTGTGATTTGGCGACACCAGGATCACCCATCAGTAAGATGTGGATATCCCCACGGGTACGAGTGCCATCAGCATATTTTCGAGCGACGCCACCCAACAATTGGTACACAAGTGAGTGTTTGACCCAACTCAGCCGTTCATCTGCAATGATTGTAGGTGCAATCGAACGGATGAATAGGGATTCAAGGTCTTCCTCTTGAGACAGTTCAAGAATTTGTTGTAATTCTTCTTCACTAATCTGAATCTCTTCAAGTGGGATATTCTTTCGCTCACTAGAATGAAGTGAAAGATATACATCAAACATTGGAGTCTTTTGACCTCCACGTTTCAGTGTGCGTACATAGGGTATGCCATTCACTCGAATTCGTTCACCAGGCACATGTTTGCCAGCCAACTCTCTTTCCGCCAACACACTTAGTCGAACTGGTTGGGATCCGGCCTTGACGTTTTCAGGTAATTCCTGTACCTCTATCCATTGATTATCAATCATTTCGGACGATTCCCATTGTAGATTGAATCTCGTCTGACCACCAGATTTTCGTCGTCCACACCCGCCTTCGTTCTCTGGACATTCTAATGGTTCAATTAATTCCAATTCATTTTCTTGTTTGTTTGCAATGGTATTTCCACACGTTGAACATGTGAACGTGGCTCGGTAAATACGCGGTTTTAGTTCACTCACCTTGGTGACAATCACTTCAGAAGTAACGAAAGTTTCGACTTCTTCGCTACTGATTTCACGTAATTTTCGACGTGCGTCAGGTGGTAGTGATTCAATTCGGATATGTGGTGTTGCATCATAACCAGATTCTCGACAAATCGATGCAAGTGTTGAGTCAGCATGTTTGATGACAGAACGTGGATGGTCGAGAATGAGATTTGCAAAGGGTGGATCCCATGCCTGAAGCCTCTCAAACGGAATGACAAGTGAGGTCTCTTCAGGCCAAATTGAGGCTAATCTAGATACTTCGTTGGCACAAGCCTCCTGTAGGAAGGAGCGCCAACGGGCGCCAGAGTCATGAATCTCAATCATAGGTTCACACCGCAGGGCATCCGCATCGATTCTCCGAAGCCCTTGAACTTAGTGGAAGAAAGGGTCTACACCCCCTTATTTCCAGTGTACTTAGAAGGTTCCAATTTACTCATTGCGCGAGAGTATCATTTCCATTGGAGGGGGTTTCAATTGAATTTCTAACAGTTTGGAAGGTAACGCCTTTGTGCGGCCGATTCCCCGCCGGAGACATGGAGCATACACGTTCGGGGAGTGACATCCTTGTCAGACTTGACCCAGGAGAAGAAATTCATACAGCCCTGCGGGAATTAGCAGATGATGTTGGATTTGATGCGGCTGCCATTACAAGCGGTATTGGTCGAACACGTGATAATCAATATGGATACATGAATGCGGAAGGGGTGTACCAGAGACGACAATTGAACCCCCCATCTGAATTGGTGAGCCTATCGGGCAACATTGCTCGCACAGAGAATGGAGATGCATTCACTCACATCCACTGCTGCTGGTCTGATGATGACAATAACGTCCATGCTGGTCATTTGTTTCAAGCAACAGTCCATGTCGTGGCAGAAATCCACATCAGAGTCATGGATCACGCGTCTATGACGCGTTGCCCTCTTGCTGACATTGAGTTACTAGGTCTGGAATTTGACTAGGTCGGATGATGATGCGAGTTCTGTTTGCCCACGGATTTGAAGGGTCACCAGATGGAGGGAAGCCAACCCACATGATTGAAGAATTGGGTTGGGATGTTGTCGCACCCGTGATGTCTGCAAACGGTTGGACTATTGAACAAGAAACCAATGTTCTTCTTGAAGAAATTGACGCTGGAGATTTCGATCTTGTTGCTGGTTCCTCAATGGGTGGTTTGGCCGCCGCCAATGCTAGTGCACTACGTCCCAATGCATCGTTTGGTTTGTTGCTCATCGCCCCGGCGTTTGGGCTCGCAGAAATGTGGCACAATCGACTTTCCACTTCAGAAATGGAACAGTGGCAAAAGATGGATGCATACGAATATCGTGGATTTGAACTTGAGATGACACTCGATTGGGATTTCATGCAAACTGCTGAACAAATGTCCTGGCCTCGGTTGAATCATCCGACGGTTATCTTGCATGGGATTCCGGATGATGTGGTGCCGATTGAAAATTCAAGGCGTGTTACGCAAGAACAAGCGAATGTCGTTGAACTGATTGAACTCGATGATGGGCATCGTATGCAACAATCAAAATCTCATTTTGAAAGGGCTGCAGCGTTATTGGGGCACAATTAGAACATGGACAAACCAAGGTCTACTCTCCATCGTCCAATCTCTGTGAATGTCCCATCTGCACTCCAATGATATACATCGAGATTGGTGTGATTGGTGTCCCCCGTCTCGTCATCAAGGGTAATCTCACCGCTTGATACGGCATACTCATCTCCAGCAGTTGGCATGACGATGTTGACACGAGGGCCCGTGACATCGCCTGCAGCATCAGCAAGCCCTGCGGCAGTACCCAGAAGCAATGTTGCGTCGCCAGACCATGAGGAATAAGCGGGTACTGCACCGCCGTAATTCATTCCGTAAACGTACTTCAATTCATGATCATACTCTGCAACGTCATGGTCAATGCCCATGCGAATACCTGTCAAATTGGTGAGATAACTGGGGTCAGTGACAGCCGTGAGCAAACTAGGGTCTCCCATTCCATGGCCACCAACCATCGCAATATCCAGTGATTGAGAATGGATTTCAGCTAGAATCGAAGCACCTTCTACTGATTGCGCTAAGATGACGACTGCATCGTGCCCCGAAAGGGCTGCGACTTCGGTTGAGAAATCAGATTGTCCACTGGTGAAGTCTGAACGGCTCGTACATGAGGAACATGCCACATCCAAAGCATCTGCAATCGCGGTGGAATCTAATCCCTCATGATGCAAGACGGCTACATTGGAATATCCTGCATTTGACAAATGTGCAGCGATTGCAGTGGCGTGATGATCTGCGCTAACCGATACTCTCCAAAAGAATCCGTATCTGGGATCGGGTAATTCTCCATCCATTCGATTAGGGTCTGCATTTTCCCACGCAAGGTCTAGGGCAGCATCGGAGAAGGTGCCATAGTTGACGATTGGGATTTCACTTGAATCAGCGATAGGGACTGCTCCGAGGGCCTCCTCTGTCGAATGTGGACCAATCACGCCAATCACGCCTGAATCGACCAACGCCTGCATGGCGGTAGCAGCACCCTCTTGCGTTGATAGAGTATCAGCGATTGTTAACGAGAAACAACGACTTCGTAGATTGATATTGAGGAGTTCTACTCCCAATTTAACGCCATTTTCTTCCCCAGTTGCATAGGCTGAATGTATACCGGTTTGTGGGCTCAGCATACCGATTACTGTCGGAGTTGCATCATCACGGCAACTAGAAGCAATACCATTCCATTGACTCCATGTTCCAATTTCTTCAAATTGAGTCTCTGCGGAGTCTCCACCACCTGTCACACCAAATCTAAACAAATCATAATTCATACCAGGTGTATTTCCATTAGCATCGAAATCAATCATACCACTAACACCATCGTACATTGTTCCAACATTCGGAATTTCTGCATTAATATCTGCACCTGTAATCGTACCCGCTTGGATTACAGAACGTACCATAATCATCGCAGCGTCATATGCATTAGCGCTGTGTTCTGCGGGTTCTTCGCCAAAAGCTGCTTGGTAATCTGTTGAAAAATCAGCATACAGAGAGGATGTCCAAGAACCCGGAGTGGCCCCCACCATGCCTAACACACCAGTGCGATCCTCTAGCATTTCAGGGAACTCGGGGAAGCCTAGATGATGGGCTGTGGCAATTCGTGCTGGGTTGGTGCCATCAAGCAAACCTCCTTCTCGAATATCATCGATTAGCATCGCTCCATCCGATGCATAGGTTGCAATCATGATGTTATCACAACCCGCTTGAATAATTGATTGTACTTGATCTGAAAAATCAAGTGTATTTGGTGGATAACTCACTGTCAAACATATGTTTTCAGAACCATAGGCTTCTTCGTATGTACGTGCGTATCCACGTCCAAAACCATCGTCAACGTGTACAATCGCAACATTGGTCATTTCATAGACATTTGACCACATTGCCGCTGAATGTGCGCCATCTGCCTCACTTGCAACAGTTCGCCAAACAAGTCCATCATCCTCAAGTTCATCTAGTCCTGCACTAGTGACCATCGAAGTGATGATTGGGATTTCAAATTCTTTGGGTTTAGCAATGCCACTCTGAATCATACTGAGCGATGAACCGCCAAGAATCCCGGAGACTCCGTCACCTCCTGCAGATTCAGACTCTACCAAACCCCATGTTGCTACATGGGCATTATTCGGATTCGATGCAGTGTCCTTGAAGACTAGTGTGAAGTGAAAAGCACTCTGTGCAGCATTGATTTCATCAAACGCCATTTGAGTTGCATTCTCAAGGCCAGGAGCAAGAGCTGAATCACTTCCTGTTCTTGGTGTCAACAAACCAATCTTCACTTCGGTTGTTTGGCCAACAACAATCTCACAACCAGTCTCATCAACTTGAATCCCTTCGAGAGTATTTGGACAATCATCATCATCATTGAGAACACCGTCATTATCCGAGTCTTGTGAAACCGGACAGCCATCTGCGTCAACTTCAGTTCCAGATGGTGTGTCAACACACAAATCATCATCATCAATCACGCCATCTCCGTCTTCGTCAAGAATCACTTCACAGCCGTTCTCATCAACTTGTGTTCCAGCGAGAGTCCCCGGACAACTATCTGCAGCATCAAACACACCGTCACCATCAGAATCTAATTGTGTGGATGAACATCCATTGGAATCTACTGATTCGGTGGAAGGGGTGCCCGCGCAATTATCATCTTCATCGAGGACACCATCATTGTCTTCATCGAGAATGATTTCAATTGCAGGGCATCCAGTCCCATTGTTAGAATCCAATGGACCTGGGGTGTCTGGGCACTGATCTAGTAGGCCGTAAACCCCGTCACCATCAGGATCTTGGTGAGTTGTCGTAGGTTCAGAAGGAGTACTATCAGATGGTGTTTCTTTTTCGTCACCACCAAGACAACCCACTAGAGTTGTGCTAATCATCAGGGTTGTCATTAGGAGTACTAAGAATCGTCGAGTCGAGTGCATCACGCCACTTCCAACCCGCTGAGGGACCTGATTCGTGTATAATCGTTCACTCTTAGTCGTGCGTAGCACGAAAGTGAGGTCTACGGCATCCTGAAGGAGGGGTTTCAACTCGCGAGGGGTGATGAGCGAGGGTGACGAAGGTCTCGATTACGCCAGCAGTGGTGTCGATATTGACCTAGAAGGGGTCTCAGTTGCATCTCTGGTCGGTGCACTTTCCGGTTCGGTGAGGCTACCGGGCACACCTGGTGCGCCCGTCGACTTACCAGGTGGATTCGGAGGCTTGGTTGAGTTTGGAGATAACTTACTCGCTCTAGCAACAGATGGTGTTGGCAGTAAGTTGCAAATTGCCTCGATGCTCAACCACTGGAGTGGGGTGGGGATCGATTGTATGGCAATGAATGTCAACGATTTACTGTGCGTTGGAGCGGAACCAATTGCATTTGTCGATTACATCGCGGTACCAAAACCGGAACCGGAACAACACGCTGCAATTGGAGCATCTTTAGCAGAAGCATGTCGCATTGCTAGAGTCACGCTGGCAGGGGGGGAAACTGCAAGTCTTCCTGGAATTGTCACCGAATTAGATCTATCAGGTACTGCCTTGGGATGGTTGCCAAAGGATGCTGCAATAACCGGTGCAAATATCGCTGCTGGCGATGTAATGATTGGACTCCCCTCTAGTGGGATTCATTCGAATGGATTCTCTTTGGTACGCAAAGTGGTTGAAGTCAGTGGTGCTGTTTACGATGCACCCGCACCTTTCGATGTGAATGCAGCAAATCGCGATATTGTGAGAATGGATGATGCAGGGGATGATGATATTACACTCGGTGAAGTGTTACTCAATCCAACACGAATCTATGTTGACCCCGTAACTGATCTCATCGATTCTTGCCGCGACGGAAATGGGCCCGCTCCCTTCGAAGCACTTCACGGAATCTGTCACGTCACCGGAGGTGGGTTATCCAATCTACTACGTCTACACAATCGCCTCGGTTGGCATATCTCTCATCCTCTACCTACATTGCCAGAATTTGATTGGGTTCAACAAGCAGGTGGAATCTCTGACCGAGAGATGGCCCGCACATTCAATCTAGGCATGGGCATGGTATTGGTCGTCGATGCAATGCATGCCAACGCAATTCAGGAATGGGTTTCGGCAAGATTGTCAGGTACTCAAACTGTCGGCGAAGTTCGTGACCATGGCCACAAAGTAACCCATGTCAATCCGAAAATCGTTTTCGAACACTACTGAGGTGTGTCCATGCCAGGCGCTGGAATTCCAGATGAGTGGCCAGGTGAACGTGTGTTAGAGGGTCGCACTATTCATCACCTTCCACCAGCAACAGGTAAACTAACTGATGAACAATTAGAACGTCATGGCAAAGGTCCTGCAAGCAAAGAACACCGTACCGTATTCCACAACCCAGCGATGGCTGGCTGTCGTACCCGGAGTGTATTGTTACTTGACCACATGATGCAATCAGGCTGGCTTGGCCCTGATGATCGACCTGTTCGCGCATTGGATGCATTATGTGCAAGTGGAATCCGTGCTAGACGTTGGGCGAATGAACTACCTCAAAACAAAATGAAACGTCTAGAAATCACGGCAACAGACCTAGATGGAGAGGCATTACAATGGGCAATCGCAAACTCTAGTGATGATGACATTCATTTCCGAGAAGGTGATGTTCGACAAATTATGTTAGAAGCAGGTTGGCAATGGATTGATATCGACCCTTATGGAAGCCCAGTTCGTTTCCTAGATTCTGCATTACAATCAACTGGACGACGTAGTGTGATGGAGATTACTGCAACGGATACTGCTGCGCTAACCGGTTCTTCTTCAACCGCTTGTTTACGACGTTATGGTGCTCGAATTCGTACTGATGATTGGGCTCATGATTCGGGATTACGATTACTATTGGCGACAGTGGCAAAAACCGCTGCTACACATGACCGAAATATCGAACCGTTGTTGTCATCATGGGACTCTCATCATCTTCGTATCTCTATCCGAGTTATACGTTCCATCGAAGGTGCGAATACGATTCAAGACAAACTAGGATGGAGAGTGGTTGATCCAAGTCCTGAAGAATTGATTGCATCTTGTGCTGCTGGCCTTCATCCAAATGGAGATGCGTATCCACAACCACAATGTTTGCTGCCAATGGATCATCCAGTCGATGCATCTGACAAACGCTTCTCAGGGCCGCTTTGGGTCGGACCCTTGCATGATGCTCAAATTCTTGATGCGATGACTGAAGAACGGGCATTAGAACTCTGTTGGGTAGGAAAAATCACCAAAGAAGAGGGATTGATTGAGAACCCTAGAGATTCTGAAAGCATTCAAGCAATGAATTGGAAATCACGTGATTTGGAATATGCACGTAGAGCGATTATTCGTTCAGTCAAGGGATTTCAAGAAGAAGCCGAACTGGCTGACGTGGCGAGTCTCATCATTACAGATTCATTACCAGCCTACGGAAATATGCCAGGTCCACCTAGTATCAGGGGATTTGTTGATAGATTAATTGAACGTGGATATCGTGCCGCAGTGGCACGTTGGGAAAAACCTGCAATCCGCACTGATGCCCCTTGGCCAGTCATTATTGAAGTGGCTGAATCAAGTTTTGATTAACCGCCAATATATGACATTTCGACCCTTGAAATCGAAGGGGATGATTCAGCGCGAAGTTCAGAATAACGATCCTCACGATTCAACCAACAGGACTTGATTAATTCGAGTAATTCCTCATCGGTAGATCCATTACGCAATGGAGTCAGAAGATCCAAGCCTTGACTGGCAAACAAGCATGTGTAGAGATGGCCATCAGCGGATAAGCGGGCTCTGTTACAATCTCCACAGAATGGCTCCGTTACACTCGTGATGAGGCCTACTTCACCTCCCTGAGGCAATTGATATCGCTTGGCGACCTCCCCTTGGTGAGTTGGGGGGACGGGCTCCAATGATCCGAGTAATTCTCGAATTTCTTGAGCGGTGACAACGTCCTGAAGATCCCAACCATTGGTGGTACCCACATCCATGTATTCGATGAATCGCGTTGCAATATCTCGAGAAGAGAAACGTTCAACCAAATCCAACAGTTCAGATTCATTGACACCTCTTTTGACCACGGTATTAATTTTGATTGGCCCAAGACCAACTGATTCTGCGGCCTCGATTCCTGCCAATACCGCGGCAACTGTGTGGCCCGAATCAGTAATCGCTGCAAATGTTGCCTCATCAATTGCATCTAGGCTCACTGTGACTCGATCCAAACCAGCAGCTGAAAGTGCAGGTGCATATCTTGGCAACAGAACACCATTGGTGGTCATCGCAAGTTCTAGACCATGGAGTGCCAACATCGAAATCAGTTCGTGCAAATCCTTGCGGAGCAAAGGTTCACCACCTGACAACCGAATTTTTTCAACGCCAAGACTTCTGAATAATCCGACCAATCGATCGATTTCTTCGAACGTTAACACGTCCGCGCGTGAGAGGTATGGAAAATTGGTACCGAATACTTCACGCGGCATGCAATAACGACAACGCATGTTACATCGGTCTGTTACCGAGATGCGTAAATCACGAAGTGGTCGATTACGTGCATCTCTCAACTCGACCATAGTATGCCGATGTTGCATGACTTGATGGAGATATTGGAAGTACTTGTACACTATCAATTTCCAATCAAAGGGAACCCCCGGGTGCCCCGTGATTTCTTTGATATACTTCTAGAGACAAATCAGAGTTGATGTTAGGAAAACGCGCATACTGTATATTGGGAACAATGCTACTCGCCTTTGCCACCTTGGGCACAGGTGTATCAGCTGAACAAAGTAACGAACAGGCCACTGACCTGGAGGATCTTGGTATCCTTGAACTCAATTATGATGATGGGGTGGTGGAAGCGATTGTGATGTATGACCTCCTTCTCTCATTACTTGATGCAGGAGATGAGGGGTTGCCAGCCATTGAGCATGTGAACATCTCAGTTACAATGACTTCTGATGGTCAAATTCTTATTGAAAATGTCACCATTGAACTCGGTGAAGAACAAACCGATGAAATTTCTGTGCGCGTAGAGTTGAGCGATGATTTGGTTGATTTGTTGTATTCTGACGATGTGGATTTCGAAGATTTGCTGAACGAAATTGGATTCGGTGATGACCTTGGATTGGATGATTTTGATCCAGAAGTTGAGGACTGGAATGAAAGTATGACCCGCGTAGATTGGGCTGACGCAGCCTACCAAGTCCGAGGTAATCAATCAGATTATGATGTTGTGATGGATTCTGAGGACCCTGAAGAAGAATTCTACCGTATCCTCGATGAATTCGAAGAGAATTATGACTCGCTTGCAAACCAAGAAAAATCTCTAAGTTGTCAATTCATTGACCTTCTTGGACACATCGATGGAGGTGTCGAAGTCACCACTGATTCTACTCTATACGAATCAGGAGATACAATCACCACAGAATTTGAGTTTTGTTGGGTCCCCGAAGATGAATCAATGTCATTGATTGCATATCTGGTTAATTCCAATGGTGGCCAGATTGACATCGAGGCGCTGAGTGGATACCAGATTTCTTGGGCCAATTATGCACTTAATCCAAATTCGGGAATGACAAACTTAGACCCAAATGGGGCTCATTTCAACTTCATGGTCACTGATGATGCTAGCTTGTTGGCACCTGGTGAATATTGTTGGGATGTACTACTGAAAGTGTATGAAGTTGGAAACACGTATATCCCTGTAGACACTGACTTGGCCTGTTTTACTGTTGTTGACGAAATTCTTGATCCAACGCCCCGAATTTCAATGTGGTATGGAAAGGTCAATCAGCACAACGAAAATGGTGTATGGATGACTGACCCAGATGGTGTATCTGGTGCTGGAACCCATGCACAGTGGGGTGCTGAGGGATACGGAGATCGCAAGGTGGAGTACTGTCAGAAGTTCTGGCCCGACACTGTAGCAATTGCGCCAATGCCTGCAGAACAGATAACGTTCTACACTCGCGGAAATGCGGTTGCACATGACACAACAAAACCTGTTTGGGAGTGTGTACAAGGTAACCCTGCAAACGATGATGGCAAGATTCTTGAGGATGTTTGTGAGCGTGGTTTGCTTCGAGGTGTATTCACTATTGATGATGATGGAAATGGCACAATGCGCGGCCTAATAATGAACGAAGAGGGAGATATTATCGGCAACATGTGGGGCGAATTCAACACCGATGGATTCGCACATGGATTCGGTGGTGTTGACAATCTAACAGAGGCAAAGTGGAAGGCTGTCTACGAAGATGGTCGATTCACAGGCCTATGGAAAATGATCGATGAGAATGACAGTATGAACGGTCTACTCAAGGGCCACTACGAGGTCAACGAAACTGGAGACGGTGGTGTCTTCCACGGAAAGTGGAAGGAATTGGACTGCCGTGACATGCGCGATGAATCAGAACACCCTGGTATGGATGATGTTCGACCCCGACAGACGCCTCTTCGGGTTGATAGTGACAGAGTTGATGTTCGCCCATTGGAGAAGAAGCCACAGCAGAAGCCTTTGATGGATAAGATTGGTGAAGTCATGGACAAGCCAATCGTAGAAGATGAAGAAGGTGGATTAGTCATCAATGTTGGTGATGCTGCGGCGGGTTCAACACTCGGAACAATCGTGCTCCTAGGAGCAGGCTTCGTTCGTCGTCGCCTTACTGGCGGCCTCTGAGCATAGATGACATACGTGCCCCTCGGTAGGTGCCTTCGGGTACCTGCCGGGGGGCCTTTTTTGTTTCAATGTACGATACACAGATTGATAGGGCGTACTGTGTACGAATAACCACGGGAAGTGGTCAACTGCTCACTATCACTGAACTTGCTAAAGGAAAGCTTAAGGGATTTGCACAGCAATCAGATGACCCTAGTAATCTGGTACTTCGCGTGTTGATTGTCGGTCGAAATGCCAATGCATTCCAATACGACTTGCAATTGGTTTCCCGTGATGAAACTCCCGATGATGATGTTGTCTGTGAAGTGGATGGTGTCACTATCAGTATTGCAGCCAAGAGTGCGATCCACATGGACGGAGCCACACTTGATTTCAAAGAGAGTCTCATGGGTGGTGGATTTCATTTTGATAACCCGAATCCACTCTGGGCAGATCCTATCGA
>JASLKP010000022.1 GCA_030747485.1 Candidatus Thalassarchaeaceae archaeon
ACCTCCACATGATTTTCAGTTACATGTATGTTAGTGATTTGTTTTGAATCTTGGATGATGCCATCAGTATACAACAATCCTTTAGCGAGATTACAATCATCACCCGGCGTCCTCATTGTTGTAACATATGGGTGTCCATTAACCGTGATTACCAGTGGTTCTTCGACGGCCACGCTGTCGACCAACGGTATCGCACCACTAGAGGTGAATCTCTGAGCAGCTAGTTCTGCTGTAGGTTCCACCATAAGCGTCGGATGGTGATGAACTTCATTGCCCTATCGTTGAATGAATCAGGACTTCTTTTTCTGTTCTTTCAGTAATAGTTTACAACGACGAATCTGTTCTTTACAGCGTTTCTTATTTTCACCTTTGAGTGGTTCGCCAACTTCCTTGCCCATTGCTTGATTAAAGCAATGGATTGCATTTTCATACGATTCTAATTCTGCATATGCAGTGCCCATATTGTATAGGGCATTACCTGTTGTGAGCTTTTTATCGATACCAAACGCCTTGAAGTACGATTCAATGGCTTTTTTGTATTGTTCCATGTAATAGAAACAATTCCCTCTACCATTGAGGACTTTAATCGCCATGGCATTGTCGTCCTTGAACGAAGGGAGGGCCCGATCAAAACATGATAGGGCTTCACTGAACCGATCCTTGCTGAGTAATTCTAGTCCCTTGTTGTACCATTCAATATCCTGATTGGCAACACTCGAAGAGTCTGCCATGACTTGGTGATCTTCCATGATGTTTGCTTGAGCCTCAAGGGCTGCTGCAGCCAAATCAACATCTTGGCCAATTGGTTCGTATGTAATGGGTTCAGGTTCAGAAATTGTATCTAGTGCAGATTCATGCTGCGTGATTTCTTCAGATGAAATTTCAGATTCTACAGTCAATGATGTTTCTTCTGAATCATCAGAAAGAGCTCCCCAAGGGTCATCATCAGATTCCTCTATGTGGTTGGTTACAGTTTGTTCTGCGTGGTCGACCAATGTGTCATTGGCCTGTTCAAGATTATGTTCAACTGGTGCAGGTGTTGGTTCTTCGACATCAGCACCCAATGCTCGGGCCTTTTCACGGCACGCAGTAGCCATGTCTGCACTACCTGCTGCTGTTAACGCACCAGCAAGCCCCATCCACAATGTGGCATCGCTCTTGTCTGATTCTAACAGTGATTTCCAGAGAGTCACAGACTCTGCATGATTCGAAATAATCGTATTTGCACGTGCACGTAAAATGATATTTTCACGTGTATTTTCGACTTGCAAGTGTCGAAGCGCTTCAGAGGCCATTTCCGGACCAGCAGGTAATGTGGTTGGTAGTGATTCTACAAGTTCAATCACTCTGCCTTCGCCTTCAGCGAGGTCAATCAATAATGATGCGAAATCAGAGGCACTGGAGTGTCCTGGTTCAAGTGATAATAATACACGAAATCCATGGATTGCATTTTCAATCGCACCGATTTCTAGGCTGGCCAATGCCAATCCATTCGCTGCCTTTGCATATCCAGAATCTAATTCAAGTGCACGTGAGAAACAGTCTGCAGCACCAGAGTGGTCCGCACGTCGTCGTTTTAGTGCACCAAGATTGAACCATGCAGATGAATCAGAATTATCTAGGTCTAGTGCGTATTCAAACGCTTCAATTGCACTATCCTCTAAATCCAACCTTGCCATTGCACCGGCTGCAACGCGCCATGATTGAGGATGTTCACAGGCAGCACCTGGTAACAAATCTCTCAGTGATTCTAATGCAGCAGCTGGGTCCCCTGCCCTAATCAGGTCAGCAGCTTGATCCGCAATTCCATCAAGATCAATCTCGGTATTTTGTTCAGGTTGTGTGTCTTCAATGACCGCATTAGAAGCAGGACCCTCATCGTTCATTGTACGAATCGTTCCTTGCGGTTCAGCCCAAAGGTTCTCATCATTAGATCCATCATCTTCAATTTGTACAGTGATTTCATCCTCAATGGGCTCATCATTAGATTCGATTGTATCAATGGTAGCAACCGGGATTTCGCCACCGTGCCTCTCGATAATCTCAACGAGTGCAGGATGGCCTGGGAATGCAACCAAACCTGAGTGTGCGTGTTGGACTGCTTTGTCAGTATGGCCTAAACGTTCCATAAGTACGGCCATATTAGCACTGGTCGCACCATGGCCAGGGCAATTATCTAAGGCGATATTGAATGCCTTAATTGCTTCATCAATGTCACCAGATGCTTCACTCATTACACCCCGGTTGAACCATGCCATGTGGTTGGATGGATTAATCGCGATAGCCTGATTGAATGCATTGATTGCACCTGTATGATATCCAGCCAATCCGAGTGCTTCTCCTTGTTGAATCAGTGAATCTTCATCATGTTCAGAAGGGTCTGATTGATGGGATTCAACCTCTCCTTCATTTGTTGTTGAACCAGGTGTATATGTCGGGACAGAAATGTCTCCAATCGTAGTTTCAGTAATTCCAGTTACGATAACTGGATGATTCTCCTCGATAATGGGTGTTTTTGGTGCAATTCCAAACAACGGTCCAGAACATGAAGGACAGGTGGCCTCACCTCCTTCCAAACTGGTATCACAGTGAGGGCAATTGTCGTGACCATGTTCAGGCATGATATAACCCAGTCACAGGCGGATGTGTACAACGGATAAGCATTCGCTGTCTTCGACCCGCATCATATCATCGTAAACGGTATGTGCTACCTCCTCAACGCGCAATCATCACGAAGGCAATTCGTGTCAAGGTGTTTTAATGAAATTACCATTAGGTGTGATCTTGATTCTTCTGATTCCAACACTGCTTCCCGCATCATATATTTCGACAGATAATCAACTGCCATGCAATGATTCTGTAGAGTTATGTTCTCGGCCATATGATCAAGTTACATTCCCTGAAACTCACAATGCCCACGCATCGCTAGACATTGACAATGATGGTGATGGCAGTGGTGATTGGGTTGTTTATGCAGCGAATCATAGACTCAATATGTCGCAGCAGTATGATGCAGGATATCGAGCATTCATGATTGATGCACATCACCGTGTTCCGGAAATTACTGACCCTGTAAACACGAGTTTCTGTCACGGGACCTATTCGATATCATTTGATCCCTGTGCATATGGTTATCAGGACGGAATCGAATTACTAAGTCGCCTCCATGACAAAATGAATGAAACACCTCGTGACGTAGTTACACTTCTAATCGAAGTCCATGTGCCCTATGAAAATCTGGAATATATATTCGAAGAATCTGGATTACTAGATTTGGTATTCATTCACCCTATGGATGCCCCATGGCCCACATTGGAACACATGATTTATCGTGGTCAACGATTGGTTGTTTTCGTCGAGGGACCCAATGATTTAGCATATCCATGGTTACACGATTTTGGAGCACATGGCTGGACGACAGATTACGCTGAACGCGAATCATCATCGATGAGATGTGATTACCATCGCGGAGACAGTAATCAGCGTGTGTGGCATCTAAACAATTGGTTATCAAATGAGCAGGGATTGTCTACATGGTTGGGAGCTGCTGAAGTAAATGACTATGATTTCTTGTTGAACAGAACTCTAGATTGCTGGGAACAACATGGGCAAAGGCCAACGTTTGTCGCCGTTGATTGGTGGACTGAAGGTGATGCAGTGAATGTTACACGCACCATCAATGAAATGAATCACTGGTCTGATGATATCCCCTTACGGTCGACAACTGATTGAAGGTGGTCCAGACTCCGTTGGGCCTGTCTTGCGACTCTGGGATCGGAATCCTCTAACGCTGCGACAAGTGGAGTTACGACCCTACCGTCTCCGAATCTCTGCAGTGCATCAGCGACTCCCAACCTGATTTCAGCAACTGAATCCCCCATCATTTCGATGAGTTTCAGCATCAACTCTTCTGATGAGTTGAGTACTAATCCCTGAAGTGCTGCCAATCTTACACCAGTATCGTCATCAGATAATGCCTGTATCAAATGTAGAGATGCATCACCTTCAATCCTTGCGAACGCACGGACGATCCGTTCACGCTGTTTTGGCTCACTACGTTTCATCGCATCAGATAATGCTGGAATGGCATCAGGGTCACCAATCCTTCCTAGTGCGGTAACTGCTCCTCTCTGAATCAGTCTCGATGTCCCATTGAGTGCCTCAATTAGCGGGGGTACGAGCCCGATTGAAACCATTGCAGCAACGGCAGTTGAATTCAACTCATCATGTTCAAACAATTGGATTAATGACTCGCAGGCTTCTGATTCACGGAGCACTGCAAGTGCTTCGATGACATGCGTTCGTTCAACTGTAGTCAAATCATCATTGTTTAGTTGTTCGAGCAGGCTCGGAACAGCACGTCTGCCCAACCTGTAGGCCATTTCAGGGTCTCTGACGGCCGCTGATACTCCCTCACCAACAGTGCGGCGTATCTCAAAATATCTCAAAATCCCCTGTATGAGGATGAAATCAATGGTGAGTAATAGCAACATGATTAGATGTCGACCACCCATTGAATCTAAGTTGATTGAACTAAATTGAACACCATAAATTTCTGACCAATCTAGGAGTGACTTGCATAGGAGGTCAATTCCAAGTAGAAACCAATCTGTATATGATGCATCAATTGGGACGATATAGAGATCAAATAATTCATGACTTGATTTCAATAATAATGGTATGATGACTAATAATTGTAGTGCTGAAAGAAATGCACTTAGCCGCAGGTCAGGCATTTCATCCGGGTCGGCATCGGACAGTTTCCTAGCAATTGCTGTACGTAATTTTTCGTTGGAAACCCATGCCCTCCCGACTGAAATCACACCGACATAACCCAACCATAACAATATCCAGGCGATTTGTGAGTTTGCCAATAATGCAAGTGTGTAAATGCCTATGAACGAAACCAGTAATACAACATGTCTGGTAATGGTGTGTTGAATACTCGTCCCGAATATACGTGAAAAGCGAACTAGAGCCGCATCTAAGCGCTTAAGATACGTGAGCACGATAGATGCGGGAATACATTTGGAAATAAAGGGGCAGTCCAATTGTCGCATCAAAAGAGCCATTTCAAGCGACAGTCACTTGAGTGGAGCACGATACCGAAGATTGTGCTTCCCAATGCATGGTGGGTCCTACTATCCATTTGTTCGATACTCGGTGTAGTCACATGGTATATGCACAATTTTACTGATCGAGAGGATCTAGTCAAATTATTTGCATTCAGTGGAATCGCGACAATGCTTGCCTTGGTTGGTTGGACGATGACCTTGGATGTATAGGTGATATCATGCATGAATTGAGTGGTACATATCCTGTTCGAATGCCAGTGTGGTGGGCTCGCAGAGGTGCATCAGGACCTCACCCCAGTCTTCCAGGGATTTCAGGACGATATGTCGTGTTACGCCATCCCAAAATCTTTCGACGATTTGAAGGCATGATTGCTAAATTGTTGCGTGCACCCAGTGAATTGCGCCGACCATTAGATGATTTGAACAGTCTACTATGGGAACTCTGTGATGGTTATCGAACCTTTGAGGAGATTTGTACTATCTTAGATACTACCTTCCACGAACGGATTTCACCCGTAGTTGAAAGAACATCAGCTGCGATTGAAAAACTCTCAAGTCTTGGATACATCGGACTCTCTAATCATCCATTCAAAGGCAATTGGTCGACCGGCCCTGGCATTGATCCTAGTGGATTATTGGATGAACCATCAGATAAATTAGACTTAGATTGGAATCCGATTGATGGTGACATTCAATCAGAATCTGAATGATTAGAATTGTGTATTACAACTTGGACAATGGGTATATCCTGTGATTGCTGCTGCCGCAGCAAATCCACCACAACTTGGACATTGCCACCATGCATCATTTGCAGTCAATGTATTGCCTGTGACAATGCAATTGAATTGAGGGATTGCCGTTTGAGTACCATTGTTTGTTAATCCGTCCTGTACAGGATGTTGTTCGGCCACACCTAAACTACCAAATGCATCATTGAGTGGAGGTTCTACGGTGCCCCGTAATTCGGCAATCTGCTGTTCATTCCAACCAGAAGCACGGAGTTGCTCGTCTGTGAAATCTGAGGGTTGTGGTTCTGGTTCAGGTACATGAACGACAGGTACGGCCGCGACTGGCATGGGTCCAGGTGCACCAGGCATTGGTCCGATGGGGGGAGATGATGCAACATGAGGCACTGATGCGTGTGAAGTATTCACGATTTCATTCGGTAATTCTTCATCATCTTCATCCTCATATTCTTCATAATCATCTAGTGTCTTCCTTCGGCGACGAATCATGATTGTCATTGCGACAAAGAATGCGATGAACAGTACACCGGAGATTACACTAATTGCTGTTAGATTCAGATTGTCACCTAACGAAAAACTACCTGTTTGAGAGATTTCTTTAGTTTTCAAATGAGTCACACCACTTTGCCACACTACAGTACCTTGGTCGTCTATAATCTCAAATGTGAATGTGCGAGCCAATTCACTATCTTCCAAAATAATGCCACAGTCGATTGTACCGACTTGAGGAGCTGGATTGGATGCAGGTAATAGCAACACAATGGATCCATTCTGAACCAATGGTTGGCATTCAAGGATAGCAGTTTCAGGTACTGTTGAGTGTAATGTAAATGTGATTGGCATGGTGGAATCAGATGTCACATTAATTTGGAATGGATGACTTTCACCTGCAGTTAATCTAACGTCAGGGTCTAGATTGGCACTAACAGAAACATCGCGCTTCTGATCAACATTGATTGTTATCGTTTTCGTCAATGTTTGGAGATTATCTGAACTGGTGACACGCCCTCCCTCTATTTCTACAGATAATTGAACTGATTGTCCAAGGGGATAATTTTCGAATGTCTCAAATGAAATATACAAATTTTCTTCACCACCTGCTGCCATTGGCAAATCAATCCATCCATTCAATTGACCTGAACCACGAGATGAATGGATTTGGACGAATAAGCCCGGTTGATTTGAATCGACAGTCACCCTTGCTCTCATACTACTGTCGAAGGTATTGCCTGCATTGCGTAATGCCAGGTCATAACCAATAGATTGCCCAATCCAAACAGATACTTCCTGTTCAGTAAAATCATCGATTTCAGGTATGGCAGTCATTTTCGTGCGAATTTCCCATGAATTATGAGCATCATCTGGCGTTGGATCCACACCAACAATTGGACTTGCAGAGAACCCTAAATCGTATATTTGCCCAGGGTCCTCATTGCCTGGGGCTTCAAACCATAATGTTCCTGAAGCGATACTATTTCCATCATATGATGTGGATAGACTGAGTGATTCAGTAATCGTAGCACCATCAATGTCCACCCACCAATTCCAGCCAAATGGTACTGTCATGTCAAAAACCACATTTTCAGCACCATTGCCTAAATTTTCAACTTCAAATGGTACTCCCATTGGTTCTCCTGGGACGATGTCAATATCTGGTGTAGATGTCAGTATCAATGAGATGTCGTGCAATTGACGTACGCGAATTCCAGCGAAGGATGATTCAGTCGCAGACATACCTGACTGTGTAGATACTGCATGAGGGATGACAATCGGCCCCGGGTCATTTGCCTGGGCCGATTCAGGGGCAGTGAATGACAGCAGTACACGTGCATAACCGCCGGGGGCAATGACGACCTCTGATGATGTAGGGATGCCGACCGTCCAACCGAAGACACCCGTTGTTTCAAATGAGAACGCATAGGTATCTTGTTGACTGGCATTATTCCAAATCGTAAATGGAACAGTAATCGATTCCTCGGGTGAAATCCACCAACCATCGGCAGGAACATCTTCTGGATTTACACCAACATGACCTGATGACACCATCGATGCAGTGACATTGGCGCGAATCGTGGATGATTTAGTGGGGTCTGCCTGACTGGTGGCAGTAAAGGCGCTGTTGGCACGCATCCCCGGCAAGGCATCTGCGGGAATGTTTGCAGTAATTGAAATCGTTTCAGTTAGGCCTGAATCTATTGTGACCAATGTTGATTGGTCCCAGGTCAATCCAAAGGTCCACCCATCGTGTGTGAGAACATCATTTGTAGAGAGGCTGAAGGTATCTTGCCCATCACCCTCATTGGTGAGTGTGAGTTCGAAATCACAGGCATTTCCTGGTGAGCAACTGAACCCCGGATCTTGTTCTACCCAGCCGGCTTCATAATCTGGGTCGACGACGAATGAAGCAGTTGCTGATGCACTGACCGATGGTTCTGAACTTTGCATTCTAACATTGACTGATGTTGAGCCGAGAGGAGATCCCTCTGAAGGTTGAACGAGTAATTTGAAATTTCTTGATTCTCCGGGTGTAAGTTGAATTCCAACTCCATCAGGAATCATTGACCCAGTCATGTGTTGGAAGCGGTAATCCCAACCATTTGGGAGATTTTCAACACTCAAATGTACGTTATCACTGAGATTTCCATTATTGGTCAATGAAACTGTAGTCTCTGCCCATTCACCAGCTCTAGCGTGGCCAGATTGACCAGTTGAAGCGGATAAGGAGAACTCGCTAGGTCGGGCCTTTTGGTCGTAAAACATCACGATATCTTCAATCCAATATCCAATGGATGTCCCAGCAGCATTTGAATGAAAGTTGATTCTAAATTTGAATTGGGAATTCATGTGACTGGCAGGAATGTTCCACCACGGGACTGAATTCGATCCAACTTGATTAACAGTAATCAACCAACTACTCCCCATTGAGAAATCAGTATCAACAGATGCAGTCACTGTACTGGTAATTCGCTGCCATGTATTTCCATCCCATACATCGATATCGAATCCATCGGCATCAATGGCTTCTCCTGTATAGAAAAATCCAATGCCAGAACCTCGGGTAGGATTCGGATGAGCATCACTTGTATCGATGACAGGACTAACCAACGATGTATCCCAATTGTTCCCATAGTTGGAACTACTTGTGGAACCGCCGACATGGAATGAATATGTGCCACTGAGTGATGCTTCATCCGATTGATACCAATTTGAACCCAATGACCATGATGTTGTCGCCTCAGCACGGTCGTACATATTTCCAATGGTCAGGCTTCTAGAGCCCACATCATTATTCGTATTCACATCGTTAGCAAGGTGAGTAGTGATACGTATCGTATGATTTCCAGTGTAGTCAGGAAGCCATGTAGTGGTCAAGTCCGTTGTGGCACCAGGTGCCAGTGATGGAACATTCAATGTTTGTGAATGTAATATGAAATCGCTGTATTCATCATGCAATATTTCGATATCGACATTGAATGAAGTAGCTGCAGTATTTCCGAAATTTTCGATAGTGACATCTATTCTTTGAGAAACCATGTACATCCCATCAATAATCCATAGTCCTGCAGGTCTAGTCATTCCAATCGATGAAGGATCTTGGGAGGACAATGCAGCATATGATTGATGATCGGTGGTGCTTGAATATGACACGCTCGCTGCAATCGGACCAACATCCATTCCTGCCCTTCCTTGAGTGGCTGCATTCACAGTCGGCAGGACTGCCATGAGCATGAGTGCGCACAAGAAGAGGGCGATGCGGCCACGACTTGAGTTAGAGTCTGATGTCATAGGCCTCAGTGTGGACCATGTTCGTGGATTTATCAATTCGCCGGTCTAAAGACCGGCATGTAATTATTCGACGTTTTGCACGCTCTTGTTGCCTTCAATAGCTTGTTCGCGTAACCGTTCATCTCGCTTCTCTTTGGCTATTGAAGCAATGTACGCAGTTGCCGGTACAACCAGTGCAATTCCAAAACAACCGACTAACGCTGCAATCGACCATACCAATTCAGTGATTGTGTCGACTGAGAACACCTCGACATCGACTAATTCATGTACGGTAATCTCGACATCTGGCTGTAATTGATTGGGGTGGATTTCTTGTTCGGAATGAATCGAAATCGTCCAAACTCTTGTACCATTACTTTCTGTAATCAGTGCTGCAGATTTTTGCTCGGCTTCTTCCATAGAATCCGCGAATAAACTACCCATGCCAGACATTGGTAAATTGAATGAAACGATTCCTCTGATGACCATAGGTCCATTTTCATCAGCAATCATACGATGCTCTTGAGCTTCATGACATACATTGTATTCTTCAAAACCTTCGTTGACTTGTCTGCAACTGAATTGTTGCGCATCATCAGAACCAAGCATTTCATGATGATACCAGACCCCGTCCGACACTGAGACTGTCAATTCATCACCCTGAGATAATTCGTCAAAAGATACGTTCACCCACGTCAATGACCGATTGGTAGTAAATGTCCAAGTTTGTGTGTTGTTATCCTCAGACAATCCATGATCTGTTGTGGTTGGAAGTTGCTCTTCGTTTGAGGTATGATAGAGATAGTAAGCGGAATCGATTGTGGCAGAATAGACTGCATATGATAGGACGAGAATCAGCGTCAAACCCAACCCAATCATTGTCCGAAGCATGTTCGGATTCTGGGCCAACGCCTTCTTCATCAACACGTCGAGATAAATGAGATGTTTAACCTTAGGCGTGGAGGACTGCGGCACATGCCCCACCGTAGGTGGGCGGTAGGCGTTATATACGGGTGGTAAGTCGGCGAAATGCTCAGGTGGCTCTCATGACCACGTTTTACGATATCCCAGCAGACATTCTCGTTCCTGCTCTGGCAGATAGGCTAGAATCGAACGATAAGATTTCCAGACCTGACTGGGCAGACTATGTGAAAACCGGTGTACACAGGGAAAGGCCACCATCTCAGGACAATTGGTGGCATCTACGTAGTGCCGCAATTTTACGCAAGGTTGGCCGCCTAGGACCCATTGGTGTTGTTCACCTGTCTCAAGAATTTGGAGGTCCAAAGGACCGGGGGTCATCACCGACTCGTGCTGCATCAGGTAGCAAGCACATTGTACGTACTTCTCTACAACAAATGGAGGATGCCGGGCTGATTACTCTCAGACTCAATGCAGCAGGAACAGTCAAACTCGGACGCGTCCTGACTCCAGAGGGCCAGAAATTACTCGATGAAGTCGCACACTCTGTGCGTGATCAAGCAGTTGAATCATATCCTGGATTAGAAAAGTACTGATTGGAGTGGAGATTGGTGGGTGAAGTCATGTCTGTTAACGATGATGAACTCACACAAATACGTGAGGCACGACGTGCTGAAATTCAACAGCAACTAGAGGCTCAAACCAATCAGCAAATGCAGATTGAATCTGAACAGGCTGCAGCTGAGCAGGAGGGTGCGCACTTGTCGATGGCAATGCGAACCATTCTGACACCAGAAAGCCGCGAACGATTGGCCAGAGTCGAAATGGCTCGTTCAGATCTTGCACTATCTGTTAAGCGACATTTGGCGACATTACATCAGTCTGGCCAAATCTCTACACCCATCGATGATGATACACTCAAGCGTATCTTGAAGGGATTGGATGATAACACCCGCCGGGAGACCAGCATTCGAAGAGTATGAGGGATAATGATGGCACGTCACAAACCATATGCGAAAAAGAAGCGCCTGAATAAGGTTGCAAAACAAAATCGCCGAGTACCAGTATGGGTAATGATGAGAACCAATCGCAAGGTCACTACTCATCCGAAGCGTCATCATTGGCGCCGAAGTAAGTTACAGCGTTAAGGAGGGGCATGAATGGCAGAATCAAAGGAAATGGTCGTACCTCTACGTGCTGCATGGGCTGTACCACGTACTCAGCGAGCGGCTAGAGCCATGAAGGAAATCCGCAAACATGTCACTCGACACATGAAGGTCACAGATGACGAAGAGATGTGGATTGATGAAGCAGTCAACCATGCAATCTGGAAGCGAGGAATCCAAAAGCCTCCACGTAAGATTCGCATTATTGCTACTCGGGAAGAAGGGTTCCCAATCGAAGTTAAGTTGGTAGAAGGTGAATGAAATGGGAAATATCAGACCGTCTTTTATTAAAATTCGAGCCATTAAACTCTGTAAACAATATCCAGATCAATTCAATGATGATTTTGACCATAACAAAAAATTGGTCGATGAGTATACCGATGTTGACAACAAGCGAATGCGAAATTGGATTGCCGGATATGTCACACGATATATGCAGCGACGTGAGGACTGAGGTGACAACATGTCGGCCCTAGAGGTCGACCAAGACGGCGAAAATGGATTCGTTCGCCACCCCAATCGACAAACATTGTTGAATTTCATTGACCACCTACGGGCGAATGACATCCTCAAATTCAGTTATCCAATGCCAGACCAGGAACGCGGAGATGGATGGATGATATTCCTTTATGTCCGCGTAAGTCAAGAAATCATTGATTCATTTGAGGGTTGAACGTGGGGACCAATATTGAACTGCCACATCCTCAATGGAATTGTCAATTGATTATCGTACTGGTAGAACCACAAATCGAAGGTAACATCGGAGCCGTTGCTCGGTGTTTGCGGAATTTCGGATTACATGAGTTGAGAATTTTACGTCATGTCGGTACATTTAGTGAAGAAACTCGTAAACGAGCAAAGCATGCACAAAGTGTACTTGAAGATTGTAAGGTATTCCAAGATTGGGACTCATGTTTTGATGACGTCAACCTGGTGATCGGTACAAGTGGTAAACGTGAGCATGGGGACAAGGTCTTCTTTCGTCACTTCTTATTGCCTGCTGAACTTGGTGAACGACTGTCACAGGTCGATGGCAAAGTCGCCATTGTATTCGGCCCTGAGGGCATGGGTCTCACACAGGATGAGTTGCGTTCGTGTGACTTGATGCTCACGATTCCCACATGGGAAGGATACCCGATTCTCAATTTGAGTCACACTGTAGCCATTGTTTGTTACGAATGGTTCCAGACATTGCTTCCAAAAGTGGGTAATGATAGAGCACTCCCTAAAACTGTACACACTGAACGTTTACTCAACCCCGAATTGAAGCGTGAGATACGTAGGCGTTCTGAGGAAATTGCCAACGCATCTGACAAACGTGAGGATCAGAAGATATCTGCTGCAGATACCTTGAGTCGAGTCATCCTCAGGGGAATGCCGACTGATGATGAGGCTCACAGACTCCTTGGCTTGCTAGATGAGGCCACAAAGGCGATGCGTGACGAAACAGATTAATGTCCAGCGTGTATTTTATCCCCTACCCATGCGACCCCCGTCGTTTCAGAGGGGACCGTTATGGTGTCCATGAGGCCCACGATTTCGGGGTTTCACGAACATGCATGGCCACGAGTCGTAATCGATTTCCGTAGGATGTTTTGATATACGGTTCAACCTGCTCAAAGGCCCACTTTGCAAGATTTTCAGCAGTAGGGATGAAGTCGACAACGACAGTTCGATGTGCAGGACCCATTGTTTCCAATGCTGATCGAACATCTGCATCTTCTTCATAGACAACAAATGCATGATCGACTACATCGTGAACATGTTCTCTGAGGATTGCAGAAACATCACTGAAATCCATGACCATGCCTTCATCGGACACACCTTCTACATCCACAACATCACCTTCAATTTCCGCTTCCCAGCGGTATCGATGCCCGTGTAGATGGCAGCACTTACTCTTGTGATTGGGAACTCTGTGCCCTGTATCAGTTTCAATCCAGCGTCGTATTCGTGTGGTCATGTTCTCATCTCCTGTTCAACTTGTAGCGCGTTGGCAAGAACTGTATCCCATGATTCAACATATGCCACAGGATCTTTTCGACCAATCGCGTGGAATGCCAAGATTCGCTCAACATCTGCTCCACTGCGTCCAGATGAGCGCCCCTCAACATCTGGATTGTAAGATGTGTTCGTGTTGGCAAAGATTGTATCGAAATCAAGATTGAGAGTATCGAGGGCATCCTCGGCATCTCTGAGGATTGATTCCTTGTCACCATCGATGTATGGCAGGTGGAACGAGACCTTCTCACTGTCCCAGTTACCAACCTCAAATGCATGTGAGATGGCTTCGTAGAACTCAGACCTACAGTCCGGATAGATCGCATGGTCTCCACTATGTACTCCCAATGCGATGACGACTTCTGCCTCTTCACGGAGCGCAATTGATAGGGCATAGCCATAGAGAATAGATGCGAAAATAGCGTTTCGATTTGGGACCACAGTTTGTTTCATTTGTTCTTCTTCGTAATGTCCTTCTGGGACCTCAAAGCCATCCGTGGTCAGTGCAGAGTGGAAAATGCCCATTGCTGAACTGAGATCAGCAATTCGATGTTCAACCTCAAATCCATTATCCGATAGATAGGCGATGTTAGATGTGGCACGTTCTATCTCGATGCTGTGTTTTTGACCATAATTGTATGACAAACAACTGACTTGGTATCCATCAGCAAGCAATCTCATGAGGAGTCCAGTGCTGTCCATACCACCTGAAAGAGCCATTACAGCGCGCATTAGAGCACCCCCATCCATTTGTGAGTCTGTAAACTCAACCTCCATCCTGGACTATCCTTCACCAATTGTTCAACCAGTTGGAATGACAGCCCATTTTCTTCAACAGTATCTGATTCAATGTAGCAGGGCTGAATGAATTGGTGTGTGAAACCCTTCTTCAGTTCGTCATACAGTGTAAGTTCTTGACCGCAATAGACCACCTTGAGTTCATCCCCTGTGCGTTGTTTAATGGCCACATTTGGGTAAACCTGATCTTTAGGAGATACACAAATCCAATCGATGATGGGGTCGACGGGGATTGTTCCGTTTGTTTCAATGGATAGATTTACCCCATATCCTTTCAATCGTTCACCAATGGTGGACAAGTCTTGCATAGCTGGCTCACCACCGGTGAAAATTACACGATTACAATTGTAGGAAAGTATCTCATCGATGATTGAATCAAGTTCACGCTCATCATATTGAAGGAAATCAGTATCACACCATTCACATCTTAGATTGCAATTCCCAAAACGAACGAAGACGTGAGGGATTCCAGCATGAAACCCTTCGCCTTGAACTGAATGAAAAATCTCGACGATTGGGTATAATGTTGACAAAATATCACTAATCCCGAATCAGTTGCATCAATTCTGAGCGTGCCTCTGCCTTATCGAAGAATACACCGCGCATGGCCGAAGTAGTCATGATGGCATTTTGCTTCTTGACACCACGGCATTGCATGCAACCATGTGATGCCTCAATGATAACTGCACATCCCAATGGTGAGAGATGTGTTTCCAAATCATCGGCAACATTCTTGGTAATTCTCTCCTGATTTTGCAATCGACGTGCGTGTAAATCGACGATTCTTGCAAGTTTACTTATGCCTACAATACGATCTGTGGGAATGTAAGCGACGTGTGCACGACCAGTAAATGGTTGCAAATGATGTTCACAGGTACTGTGGAACTCAATATCGCGTAGAAGGACAATTCCATCATATCCTTCGCCATTGAACGTTGAATCAAGGACTTCAGCAGGTGATTGATGGTAGCCGTTGAATATTTCATCCCACGAGTTGATGACTCGACTCGACGTTTCTTGCAACCCCTCTCTAGATACATCATCCTCGATGTACTCAAGTAGTGTCTGCACAGCATTCTCTGCCTCTTCACGTGTAACCATTCAATCGCCCCCAATTCGACCATGGCGTGCATCAATCGCATCTAATTGGTCAAGCATCTTTCGACATGCAGTCCGAATTGCATCGGCTACACTAACGAATTTTCCACTATCTCCAACATGGAGTTTCAGGTCATCTAGCAATTCCTGTGGGACATCTAAACTGACTTTCGGCATGGTCCGCTGTCCAACGAATACCATATGAATGTATTCACTGAGTAATACTGGAGTATTATGATAGGGATTCCACTAAATCCTCACGATTGAATTGTTTAGATGCCCACCATACGGCTCCAAATGCGTAAGTAATCGATGTACTGAACCAGATGATAATGTGAACCGGATCGTGTATATCCATCAATGCCTCACGCATCGCCAATGTAACATTGAATACAGGTAGAGCGAACCACCAATTTTCAATGCCCTGTAGATTAACGAACTGTGCAAACATCGTGGGTCCAATAAATACCAATACCATTGGACCAAGAATACTTCCAGCTTCTTTGACGCTGTGTGCTCTCACAGCAACTGCCAATTCCATCGCTACGACAAATACGGCGAATAAAATCACGCTAACCAATAGTAATGAAATCCCAGTCATTGATATTGCAGGCACTCCAAACGAATCACCTGCAAGGAATTTGATGGCGAATAATAATCCAGCCATTTGACCGAGTACACTGATACTAGCAACGACTGCAACAGCCAACCATTTGCCTGTTAGTAAATCTGCGCGAGCCACAGGTGTACACAACAGCGCTTCCATAGTTGAACGTTCTCTTTCTCCCGCTGTTAGATCGATTGCAGGTTGAATGGCAGCAGTGGCCGTCCACAAAGCGACAACTAACGGAATGAACATAGCCAAACCCATCGCTGATAGTTCACCTGCACTAGCTAGATCAGCATCTTGGTAATCTCCATCCCAATGGATTGGATCAAATGCCTCTTCTTCAGTCAAATTATGTTCATTCAGGGTAGCATTGATGACATCATCTTCCCAGTGCTGCACTGCGTCCTGTGTACGTGTCCATGCTTCACGTGATAATTCACTGGTCGAATCAGATAGGATGGCATATTCCCATGATTGTGATGCATTCGATGTAGTTTCCTTCAATCGTAAAATTGCATGCAATGTATTGTCACTAACACCGTGACTCAACCGTTCTTCATCGAGTGTATGATTGGATAATGTACCATGTTCGTATAATTCTGCGTGAGATATAATGAGATTACGACCATCTAAATGTGAAGACAATCCATCTGGGATATCACCATTGATTTGGATTTCAAGATTCAATTCATGCTCTGCAAGTTCAGCCTGTTCACTCTGTAAGAACAATGGCATTGCGATGAAAATAACAGGGAAGATGATGATTGGTACAAGAATCATTGCAAGTACCGTACGCCAATCTCGAACGAAATCAACCAACTCTTTGCGGGCAACTTCGATGACTCGATGAAATCTAAGTCTAACATCACTCAGAAGGGCCACCTCCTCTGGTTAGGAATCGTCTCCATGCACCTGAAAAGCGGCCTTCAGTTTCAGTATCGTCAGTCCGAGACACATCCTGTGTAAGTGACACATATGCATCTTCAAGTGAACCGGTATCTGTCGATTTCATTAATTCAGAAGGAGTACCATCTGCCCGTAATGTCCCGTTGTGGATGATGACTATTCTGTCACATACTTGCTCAGCCTCAGCAAGATGATGAGTGCTGTAAATCACAGTCCCCCCTTCTTGCCCCAATTTGCCGACAAGTTTGCGAACCATTCTGGCACTGGTCACATCCAACCCCCCTGTTGGCTCATCAAGTAACAAAATTCTGGGGCCATGTGCTAACGCTCTCAGCAGAGCTGTTTTTTGACGCATTCCGCGTGAAAAACCTCTGGTGGGACGATGTAAATCCTCATCGAAATCTAGTAGTTTCGCAAATCGTTGAATTCTCGTCCATGATAAATCATCATGAATACCATTGAGTCGACTATGATATCGAATATTTTCCCATGCAGTTAATCGAGCATACAGGCCGGTGGCTTCTGGGACTACACCAACATGATTACGCATTTGATGAATATCGACAGTATCACCATCGACTGTACCGTGAACCTGTCCATCTGTGGGTCGATACAATCCACACAACAATCTCAGCAACGTGGTCTTGCCGGCACCATTGCCTCCAACAAGCCCTACAATCTCTCCAGGGGCAAATTCAAGTGAAATATCTGAAAGGGCCGTAATGTCACCAAATTGTTTGGTCACTGAATTTACTGACAG
>JASLKP010000023.1 GCA_030747485.1 Candidatus Thalassarchaeaceae archaeon
CGACTGTAACCAATTGTTTAGGATGAATTGAATATCCATCACCAGTTTCATTGTACACAGTTTGTTGAACTTTGGGATTGGAATCGTGATAAAGTTTGATTAAATCTGAGTCTTCGATACGGACATCTTTGGCACGTTCGTCGCACAAATCTATGAACATAGAATCAATTTCATCTTCACCACCATTGGAAATTCCAAACATTGTAAGTTTAATTTTTGTTTGATTAAAATTAAAGGGGCTTCGTGACCAATTTGGTGGATGAGCAAATACAGCCAAAAGATCAAGACTTGTTTTTCCAGATAATGGGTCATCAGATGATGAGTACGTTGGTCTAAATTCAATAAATGGAGTAGGTGACTCCTCCCATCGTCTGATATTGACACATGCATTTGTTTGATGAGGTGAATGACATGAATCATAGGTCTTTGTTCGCAGAAATTGCGTAGCATCAACATCGAATGGAACATCTTGAACACGTGAAATAAATGCTCCCCGAAATGCACGGCATGCAATAGGGACATCTTCGGCGTCGCTATATGGGATTGCAGCGATTTTGATTGCTTCGTAATCTGACGTTGTGACAGATATTTCCAACGGTATGTGTAACATCAATTCCGCGGCTTCTGGTTCCGTGGTTTGATCAGCATAAAGAAACGCACTATTTCCTTCAATTTTGACGCCGGGGGTGTTAACCAGTATCCTCGACTTAACGGCCATGGATTTGGTTATCTGGCGACACTTATAATTGCAGGTATATGAAATTATGATTTCAAAATCCGGTTTTTCACTCTACAGTATGTAGAGTGGGCGATGACATTCAACCGCTCGCTGAATTCCACCAGTCCCCAAGAAGCGCATCGCAACCTCTGTGGTGAAATTACCACGACAAAATAACTGAAACAATTTCTTGGAACGCGTACTGATTCGGAGGGGCTTGCGAAGCGCTCGCTCTAGCATCTTGTCGTATTCAGATAGAGATTGGCCACTTCTGCGGTTGGCAACGATGGAATCTGCTGCATATTTTCCCGACACCATGGCTGTTCCGATTCCACCACCATTGCTTGGCATCACAAGACCTGCTGCATCACCCACTGCAAGCACATTGTCAGTCACTGCAGTCTTCACGGGGCCAGCCAATGGAATCCAGCCACCGCCATAGGACAGTAGGCGGACGCCCAAATCTTCGATGAAACCGTCCAAGGTTCGCTTCAATGGCTCCTTGATTTTTGAGGTTAACATCCCAAGACCGATATTGGCCACACCATTGCCTTTGGGAATGATCCAAGCATATCCGCCAGGGGCAATACTTCCCAAAAAGATGTCAAAGGAGGCTGGTAAGTCACCAGCGACTTGTGCATAAATGGTTGGCAATTGATCCTGTGGCCGCTTTCCAATGCCTCGGAGACGTGCAACGTGAGCAAGGGAACCGGATGCATCAATCACGTGGTCTGCGGTGAATCGACCTTGGTTTGTGACATAGATATCGCGCTCACCCCGAGTACTGACATTGCGTAGTTCACAAGATGTGCGAATCTCTGCTCCAGATTCGATGGCTCGATCTGCCAACCAACCATCGAATTGTAGACGATGTGCAGAAATGCAATCCAATTCAAAACTGTACTCCCGCATCTTCGGTGAAAATATTCGCATCCATTCAAGGCGCTGTGCGATGATTCGATTCGGAACATCGAATTGGTCCACCAACCATGCATCATCAGCAATACTGGGGAAAGTTCCAACCATTTCTCCCATTAGAGGAATGCATTCGCCACATTGTGCAGGATTTCCAACGACCTCGCGCCTTTCGATGACAAGCGTGTCGATATCTGCTTCTGCAAGTCGACGTGCTGCCGATGAACCACCAGGCCCCGCACCAACGATTAGCACCTCACGGTGTTCGATTTCAGACATGCCTCGTCATCACCTGTTGTGTAAGATTCTCTAGAACTCGTCGAATCTCACCCTCTTGAAAAATGGAGAGATTCTCCAATGCCCGTTCAAGATGATTCTTAATCAATAATCTACAATATTCAAATGAATTTGATTCGGTCAGAAGTGACTCTAATTCATCCCATCGATTGTCACTGAAATTGGAAAGTAATTCGGCCAATTGACGACGGCCATCACCGTGTAATAATGTGAGAGAATGAATCAGAGGGAGGGTCATCTTTCCTTCATGGACATCTGTACCTCGCGGTTTACCCATTCGTTCATCACCGGTTAAATCAAGCAAATCATCAACCAATTGGAACGCGATGCCCAATTCCATTCCAAAATCCCTCATTGCAATGATTTCATCGGCAGCCGCTCCAGCGATTCTAGCGGCACATTCACATCCTGAAGAGAAAGGACCTGCTGTTTTCCCACGAACGATTTGATAGTAATCTTCGGGTGTTGTCGATAAGTCACCCACATGCTGTAATTGTTTCAGTTCCCCATTGGCAATCGAAGCGCTTGTATCTGCCATGATTCGAACGACTTGTTCGTTATATCGGCCGCCCAAACCAAAGCCGAGGACAAATAGGAAATCACCACCAATGATTGCACGATCAAGCCCATGCTTCTCATGCAAGGTTTGGACACCTCGGCGTAATTTTGCACCATCGTATACATCGTCGTGAATCAGAGTTGCAGTGTGTATGAGTTCAGTTGCAACTGCGAAATCCATGACTTCTGAGATATCCGACCCACCACATATTTCGTAGGCCAATAAAGCCAATACCGGTCGGATTCTTTTCCCCCCTGCCAGCAAGATCTCTTTGGCCAGTTCCATTGCAGGTGCATCGGTTCCATCCATCGTCGATGCAACGAGGTCCTCAATGGCATCCTCAACAGCAAGTCTACGTTCTACCAGTAGAGAGTCTGCAAGAATGGCTTCATCCATCAAAACCCCTCGAAGAGGGGTGCCTATATCAACAGGAGGCTACCGCCACCAGTTGGACACGATGCGTGTTCGCCCTTAGGCGTGATGAAGATGGAGGCGACAGCAGAACTCAATCGAATTCGCCTCGGAATTGCAATTACAGATGGGTGTCCCACTGGATTACACGTCCAAAAATGGATTGAAAGTCAACCAGCAGAGGGTCTTGAAATTGAATTGTCCACCTTAGATTCACTGGGAGATGCCCTCAATCTTCTTTCAGAACATGAAATCGATTTGATTGCTGTTGAGGCGTCATTTTGGCAAGCCAATCAAGCAATGAATATTGAAAAATTCATTGTCACGACAGCCCTGCCAAGACGGGATGAAAATCATATTGTTGTCGCTGCGGATCGTCCAGCATTTTTACCTCACAAATCGATTATTCTAGCTTCTAATCGATTACAAAGGCGCCAATTAAGACGCTATAGAGCGGACTTCAGAGTGATGAATCCTAATGCTTTCGCCGACAGTATTGGTATGACAAAGCCCGACACATTAGGTGAATTGGAATTGGCCAATTGGCTGGAAGATTTGAGATCATCAGGAACCATTGCTGGATATGTAATACGCAGACACATTTACGACCAAGCTGGCATTGATACTCGCAGACACAAGTTGATGACTGATGTTCGTGAAAGTGACCCTAGTCGGTTTCTGCCGATTCCTCTTGAAGGACTCACGCTTCTGATTTCTAGATCTGCTTTCCCAACAAATATCTCTGACCAAATAGGTGACGTAGAATCTGCAACAGCCTGGGAATTTGAGCATACATTCTTGGAAGCCATTGATTCATCTATTCAAGATCGAGTTGGCATGATTGTTCGACATCGACAAATCAACTCATTGTTGAAACAGGCTCAAAATGAAAAAGACCTGATGCGTTCGACTTCTCTTCTTGATACTGAAGGAGACATCATTGATTCAGATTCAATGCTTGAAGTATTAATTGAAGTCATCAATAAAACTGGAGAACGAACACTTCTGCTTGAACGCCTGTTGAAAATGGACGATGCCAGCACTGCCATTCGTTTCATGATAAGAGATTGGAATACGATGATGGATGCTGTCACTGCCGAACATCCTGAAGATATTCGGCTCGGACCGGCAAGACCGCCCTTCCTTGAACCCTAATCGCCGAAATCACATAGGGTCAGAAGTCGGCCCTTAGGGCCGTATTCGAAGCGGAACATATACAGTCGCAAGGATGCGCAAACGATTCCGAGGCCACATGGACATTGACGAGAATCTGCTTTCCGAACTCTATGGTGCTCGCCTAGAGGACTTGCGCCAAATGGCATCAGAAAATGGTGTTGATAAGCGCGGAAATGTAGAACAATTACGCTCCCGTCTCATTGCAGAAATTGCACTTTCAAGCATCGATTTATCTTGGGATTCACTACAAAAAATGCAGAATAAAGACCTAGGACGTGTGCTTGGACATTTTGGAATCAAACGTTCGGGTTCAATCAAAGAGAAACGACAGAGGCTTTGGTTGCACCTAAACTACGACCCTAAGAAACTCAATCCAGAAACTGTCGCTGAAGCAAATCGGGATGAATTACACGAATTATGCAAAGAACTGGGATTAGCCCGTTCTGGCAGTAAGCAGCAACTTTTCGCGAGAGTCGCAGGCGCACTTGCTTCCCACGAAGGCGGTTGGGGGAAGGTAAAGAAGAGCCTCAAGAAAGGTGGTGGAAAAGTGGCAGCTGCACCTAAAACCAAACCTGTACCAACTCCTACACCCCCAGAACCGATGCCAGAAGATGAAGCAGCAGGATTAGCAGCAATGATTCAAGAATCAATCGACGCAGTTGACGTTGAATCATTAACGGACGTACTGGCTGAACCCGATGAAATCGATATGGATGGCCCTGAAGGCATTGTCGAACCAGAAACAATGGTCGATGATAAATCAGAAATTACAATCGATGAAGGATCAGGAGCCGCAATCATTGAACTTGATTCAAGAATGGCTGAATTGCATAGTTACATTCGAGAATTTCTCCTCATTGGTCGCGAACAAGATGCAAACGACATCACAGCATTTGTCGAAGACTTAGGGGGCCAAGGGTTCCGAGTATCTCATGCAGTCGTCAGAAACAGAATTCTTTCAGAAATTACTGCCATGGCTGGTCGCCGTGATGAAGAAAACGATGCTAGCGGACAAGCACCTGGATCATGGAGAGAACGGAAGGCACTTCGTCGACTAGAAGAATGTCGTCCGACTCTACTCGATGAATTGGAATCAATTCTAGACTCTGACCATAGTGATTTAGCCCTCGCTAGAGTACGATTTGAAACGGCTGCTGGTGAAGCCGGCCTCGACTTAGAATTACCAGGAATTAGCGGCCGCGTACATGGATTATTCGACTTACAAGTGAGTTTGAGGGAGGCTGAAGAAGAAATTGACCCAGTCACTGCTCGACGCCATCGTGCAATGGAAATTCTCTACCGAGGCACACAAGACGTATCAGCAGATGCAATGAGAACCCTACAACGATTTGAAGAACAAATGGAAGCATTTGAACGAATTGTCGAAACGCTTGTTCGACGCGCTGATGGCAGATTCGGACCTGTTGAACATGCCTTACTCATCAGATTCCTAGAACGAAGAGGATGGGATGTTGGCCATCCTGAAGTTCGACCTCGTGCTATTGCAGCAGCAGGTGTCCTGGCAGCAGCAATGGGATACATTGAGGACGAAGATGTACCTGGACTTCCATCTGCAATTTCCCTAGATCCAGACAAGGTGTCAGATGTTGTGGACTCTTTGAAGGACTTGCTTGTAGACATGGGGCGCAGCCCCCCAACAATGGAGTCTGTAGCCCATGGCGTTCCAGCAGATGCTGCCGAACAAGCTGATGACATTGCTACTGTAAGTCGTGTGCGTTTGAAACTAGATCAAGCGGATGAATTGCTCGGTAAACTTTCCAAAGGCTTTGATACCGAAGCCGGTGAATGATTAACTGCGTCGATTTGCAGAATAATACGACTGGAACACTTTGGTAACATCCTCAATGCTTCGAGTGCCCTTGCTACATAATCGTAACAGAATATCTTCACGCATTTGGACCGCGGTTTCAAAATCAGACGGTTTGATACCTGCCGACGCACACAGAGTTTCGCGGAACTTGCTTGGAACGCCAGTCTCTATTGTTGAGTCAGTGGTTGGATCGTATTTCCAGATTGGGTTCAAACGTGGTTTGTCGCCTTCCATACCTGAAATTTCGGCAACTTCGGTAATTCGGCGTACCATGGACCCACCTCGGTGTACACGACTCTGCATGATAATGAGATCTAAACCAGTCAACATAATGGGGGGGACATTCATTGGCGCACTGCAAAGACGAGTGACTGTTTCAGCTGCAGTGTTTGAGTGAAGGCTTCCACAAGAACCGTCGTGACCAGTATTCATTGCCGTCAACAGTGTAGAGGCCTCTGGGCCACGTACTTCTCCCACAATGATTCGATCAGGGCGCATACGTAGACTCGATTTCAAGCAATCATCCATGGATACTTCTAGAGTCCCATCGGGACGTTCCTGACGAGTTTCCATTCGCAACCAATGATCATGATATACTTGCAATTCAGCAGTATCTTCCACCGTGAGTAGACGTTTGTCCCACGGAATAAACATACCAAGACAATTGAGGGTCGTCGTTTTACCAGAACCAGTACCTCCAGCAATGACAAAGTTGGCTGGGCGAGCGTTCAACCCCTCAACCCATACCCACATCATGGCAGCAAGACGTGAATTGATTGTACCCCAATTGATCAAATCGATGACTGTAATTGGGTCTTCGCGGAACTTCCGAATCGTAAGTGTTGGTCCATCAGGAGAGATTGGAGGCAAGGTTCCATTCACTCGAGAGCCATCTGGCAAGCGGCCATCAAACAGTGGAACCAAACCAGGTCCATCACCAAGTGGGACGTTTGTCAATGCGGCAATGTTTTTGCCAATTTGAATGCCTTCATCATCATCGACCCAAATATTGCTTCTACATATCCCAAACTCTCGGTGTGCAACTTTGACACATTGACTACCACCATTGTACATGACTTCCTCAAGTTGATCATCTTCTAGCAATGCTGCCAGAGCGCCATAGGGGTTCTCTTCGATTGTTCCATCATAGTGATACATGGGACTCGGGTGACCCGGTTGCATGTATATTGTCACAAGTCCATATTGGGAAATTACTGATTCAGCCATTCATTCACCTCACATCATCGCAGCCTGAATTGCTTCAAAGAGACCGATGTACAGCACTGCAGAAAGTGAAGCCCAAAAGGGCACCCACCACAGTGATTGTTTGGTCCGTCCAAGCATTCTTCCTGATACGATGACACTGAGTGCGGCCGAAGCCATGAGATAAGGCAACATCACTCCATGGATGTGCCCCCAATAGGCACCCACAGAAGCGAGGCCGAAAACTGCGAACATGAAACCCATCACCCCAGGCAACAATAAACACATGAGCAAGAGCAAAAGAACAGATTGACCATTCATCTCTTTCTCACGTAAATTAATCAATTTGTTCAATCGGTCATATTCGATTGACATTGAATTGGTGACTTCTTGTAGTGGAGCATCTTGCTCAATCGCTGTCGTGATTAAATTGATGACGCGTTGAATAATGACACTACGGCTATTGATGGCGTATTCTGCAAGTGCAGCATCAAACGTAGTTGCTTTGGAACGTTGGATGGCTCGACCGAGTAATTTACCTGTTTCATCATCGCGATTTCGAGCAATGTCTGTCAATGCTTGTTGCAAACCAAGTCCGGCTCCAATACTGGTCGAAATAGACTCAAGGACCTCTGGAAGTGCAGACTCCAGATCTCGTCGACGAAGGCGTTCTATTACTCCCGGAATTGCACCTGCTGTACAAGGTATTGCCAAAGGCAATAGAATGACGAGGATGAAACTATTTGAGACCAATTCGTAAATTGTCCAAAGGATATCCATCAAATCACCCCCGGGTCTTTGGAATGGGCTTTGTATCCCATCATACACATCACTGCAATCGTAAAGAAAAGAGCCGGACCAAAGCAACTGGCCATTGCTGCGACTTGGCTCATCCCTGGAATTGGACTGCTCATCAATTCAGGAGCAATGATTGGAACCATAGCAACAATTCCGAAGATAATGGGTGAAAGCATCCCTAGCGTCAAGAGAATGGTTGGCAATCCACTTAGAGATTCGATATATCCCTTCAGTTTCTCATTGCGTTCTTCCTCCTCACGTTCTGATTGTTGTTGAAGTGCTCGAACCAAGTCAGTATCACTGGATACATTGGAGCGCAAGGTACTGAGGAAGCGACGATATCCTTTGCTACTCGCTTTAGTGGAAAGACGAGTCAATTCGTCCTCTAAACGTGAGCCTTTCTGTAGATTTTCTACAACATTTTTGAAATCTTTCGTGATGACACCGTAACCACCTCTTCCAATCATCTGAATGGCGGCTTCAAGGCCGATTCCAGAACCCATGAGAACCATGACTGCCCTCATTGCATAGAGGAGGTCTGCGGATTCTTGGCTTTCTGTGGCCATCTCAAATCACGTCCTCAATGAATTCAAACACATATGCACCAGAATCACCTTCATAGTGAAGTCTGTGGAATGCGACCTTCATTTCAGTCTCAGTAAAGGGGTCAAGCAACCAAACTTCACCGGATCTAAAAATTTCAAGAACTTCGCGATAACCGTTGACACCTAGGCTACCCTCAAGAGTGTATACTGCGGATTCTGCACCTTCGTCAAGTAGGTCATCACCTTCACCACCTCTCTTCACCTCTCGGGTGATTCGACGACGAATATCAATGGTGATTTTGCAATCTACGAACTGAAGCCAATCCCCATCAGTCCCCCGAATGAACACCGTACCCGCCAATGCCATCTACGCGCCTCAAGGCGGCATACAGGGAGAACGGCCTTGAAAGTAGCGGGAGAGAAACATCCCATAGGGATGTGTCTCACATCGATTTAAACCAGCCAAACCGCGGCTCCATAATCTCACATTTATCGTCACGAAGACACTCAATTGCATCCTCGATTCCAGATTCATCAGTGAGACCCTTCGTTGCACAGTGTTTCATAATTGAATCGTAGTCCAAACCTTCCTCACCAGCATGCTGCTGAATGACCTCAAGAACAATGGATTCAAGATCAGATGTGTTGGTTGTTTCAGTCTCAGTTTGAACTACCTCTTTTTCGGCACTAACTGTAGCTTCACTTTCAACTGCCACATCTGAAGATGTGGTTTCCTCTGCCTCATGTTCTTCAAAAGAAACAACACGCCCCTCAGCAGCACTGAGAGCCTGTAATACCCCTACTTTGTATCCTTCAGGATCCCATTCACCGTAATGATTCATCGCCATTCCAAGACCATCTATCAAATCCTCAGGAACGCCTGCGTGACGTAATTTTTCGGTGGTGGTGTCTTCAGCAGTCTGGGCCTTGTTCAATGCATCAATTCTACGCATTGTATGATCTGCTGTATCCACAAGCCAACGTGCATATGTTTCTCGATCTAATATTGCAAATTCTTCCAACTGCATTCGAACAAAGAAACCCCCATCTTCTGTTGTATTGTGACTGGCCTTACCAATACATGCCATCAGGAATCTGTCGCCTCCTTCAAATCGTGCTAGCAATTCGTCCATCTCAGGATGTAATTCTGGTTTGAATGAACCAACATTCCATCGATGAACACCAGTTGGATCCTTCACAGAACCGATAAACATCGTTCCTCGCTCTGATTCGCGCCGCTCTAATTGTTCGATAACACCAGCGACCATCATTCGATTCACACGAGCACCCAACTTCGTAATGAGGAAGCGTGGATCATATTCACCTTCTCCTCCATCGGGAAGTGTGGATTCAAAGTATTCTCTTGCAAACAGGCGAATGGCAGTTTGTCTGCGATTACGTCGAGGCTCACTCAAACAAACACCCCCCATCGCTCACGAACAATTTGAGCAGTTTCGGCTGCAGTCTCCTCAGATTCTTGGAATGTATTTGCCATGATTAGTGCCCCTTGTCCATCAATAATTGCTCGACCGTTGAATTGCCATCGCCGACCGATGAGTTTGCTGCGTAAATTGACAACAAATGATTCACCGCCGTCATCTTTGAATTCCTTAGAAACGTCCTCCATTGTACAACCGAGAAGAATTTCTGCAGGTTCACGGCTGAGAATAAGGGCACCGTTCTGGATGCCATCATCAAGAATGAGGCGTAAACGTAAATCCTCGACACCAGATTGAGGACCATGGTCTCTACAGGCACCATCTCTCATTGCCTTACGACATTCAGGGCAACGATGGATAATACCGGAACCTGGCTGAACTGCAATGACAGTGGCCTCACTGGTGACCCCGTTGCGAGAACCTCCAGACATCAATTCAGAGAATGTAACCGATACTGAATGATTTGAAGGGTCGATTTCTTCCCATGGCAAATTATCCAGTACCTTCACCTGTTCATCTCGATCCACGACAAGATCTGGTGAGCCCTGCCATCCTCGTACCCGTACATTCTCTAGTCGCAAAGCCATTGGCAAGGACCCAGTATCGAATGACAATTCTGTCCACGCAGTTAAGCGACAAGACCCTGTTGGGTCAACAACATCGCCACCCCATACCGTTTTCTCTTCACCTTCCTGATTGGTAAATGTACGACTATCCCATGATGAAAGTTGAACGATGATTGACACACCCACTGCTCCATCTCGTAGACTCTCAATTTTAGACATCGAAGTGACTTCCAATTCCTCAAGAGATGCAAAACCCCCGTCATGGAATAACTCAACCTTTGTTCGCTCACCAATACTCAATTCAGGCGTGTCACGATAACGACGAATGGCGACATTTTCAATTTTCAATAGTGTCCCTTCTGGATGTTCAAAATCACCCCAACAAGCAAAACCAATGGAACCCGTTTCATCCGCCAAGCGTCCCTTGACCATGTCCACGTTCACTCCATCCTTTCTGGTAATCGATTGTTTCCGAGCCATAATGACGCGACCTACGACTGTAGCAAAACCATCCATTTCCAATACACGATCAATAGGTGTTGGTTCCGAAGGCGCTAGGACGACAGCTCGATCACCTGCTCGTAATACTGCAATTCGACTGGATTGATTGATGTTGATTGAACGTTTATCGTTCCACTCATTGACGGAAACACCCTCAAGTCGTACGATGGAGCCCGGCGCTAATGATTCAGCATGATTACCCCAATCCTTGAAGTCCCAACGAGTTTGGTTTCCACCATCCTCCCAAGGATTGTCTTCAATCCAACCAAATGCAATCTGACGCTCCTCACCACGAACCATCTGAATTCGGGGTGTATAAGTGACAATTTTGACCTCAATTGTGACATTCGAATCATCGGCTTTTAGATCACTAAAACGGTCAACTGATTTCGCAGGTGGACGAGCACGCCCTCCCGATGATTTTGGTGCTGTGACTTCCATTCCGGCTTCTGTTTGGAATTTCTTCAAAACACTACGATGTGCCTCTTTTGGAGGGATTAAAAATTCATCACGATAACGACGGAACTCGTCAGCAATCGCATTCTCATCAGCATCGGGCACGGCTTCTTTAACCGCACGAATCTCATTTTCAAACTCTTCTGGGGCAGACATATCAAGCAACTCTAACGGGGGTCAAAAGACCGCGTCCGCACGAGCACGTTCTGCTTGGGCTGAGTGACAACCCGGGCAGAGAACAATGGTCGGTCGTGCAGATTGGGGAAGACGCGGCACTCCATTACCTCCGGGAAATCACACCGGGCTGTGGGGGTTCTTGAACTCTCGTACATCGGAGTTGTAAGGAATAGTGAGCAGGGCAGGGATTGTTATCAAATGAGAATGTGGGCTTAACGTGGCCGACATGGAATCCTTTCATTTTGAGGGTGTCGAAATCGCACCAGGTACTGGACGAGAAGTGTCCCTTGAACTTGGCGATGGGCCCGCAGGCAATCCCCGAAGCATCCCCGTTTACATCATTCATGGCACCAAGCCTGGCCCTGTATTGGCAATCACAGCCGGCATTCATGGCGATGAACTGAATGGGGTGTCGGTCGCACATCACCTCATCCATGGTGATGACCATATTGCGGGAACCGATGATGACCGAATTTCACGCGATGAACTGGTGGGTACAATCATTTGTGTACCTGTCGTAAACATCGAAGGGATGCTGCTTGAACAGAGAGGGGCACCCGATAACAAGGACATAAATCGACTCTTTCCCGGCAAGGCCCAAGGCAATCAATCCCAACGAATTGCTTACGCCTTGTTCCAATCTGTTGTCAAGAGAGCTGATTGCCTCATCGATCTACATTCAGCACCTCATTCTAGGACCAACCTTCCTCACGTGCGTGCCAATTTTGACGAAAAAGAATGTATGAAACTCGCCCGGGCTTTTGGAACCCATATCATTCTGCACTCAAAAGGGCCGAAGGGGTCACTGCGGCGAACGGCAACCAATGATGGAACACCCACTATCTTGTTGGAGGCTGGGACCGCGCATCGATTTGAGATGGAGGCCGTACACGCTGGAATTGAAGGGGTTCTCAACGTTATGGGCCACCTCGGAATGATTGACAGAGAGGTGCATCAGCCGGCAATTCGACTACTTGTCCGCCGTTCGAAGTGGGCACGCGCTGAGGTGGGGGGGATTCTATACACTCGCGTCAATGTTGGCGACCACGTTTCAAAGGGACAGGAGATTGCATTGGTTACTGACCCTCTCGGCGAGAAAACACATCGTATTGAAAGTCCGAGAACCGGAGTCATCGTCGGCTTGGCGCTAAACCCGTTGGTTCGAGCGGGTGATCCAATTGCAAACATTGTCTTGTGTTCAAAATCAAAATGGAAGCGAGCCCAGAGTGTGTTGGATGGGGACAAAACCGAAGAAGAATCCATCGATGATGAAGAATCCCTCGACGACGCCTGAGACTTGATGAATCGGTGTTGCGCTCCTTAGGGCGCACCGAACACTCAAGAACTCCTCTTTACCGCTGCAACGTCATGGCTGAGGAGGAACTTGTCGCCGATGACAAAACCTTCTGGTGGTCGAACTGGATACGTGTCGAGAACCTCGAACTAATCTTCTCATTGGTTTCGATTGGAATCGTTATTTTTGTGATTCAAGAAGATTTAGTGAACTCAAATCCAACATTGTTCTGGATCTTGGCGATTCTTGACCTAGCCCTAGTTGGTTTCTTCGTGGCCGAACTTGCGAAAGATCTCTCCTTGACTGAAGATCGCTCCGAATGGTGGCGTGCTCAAAGTTGGGGTATGCTCGGGTTGACCCCTGTTATTCTAGCCGCATTCCCCCAATTCAGCGTCATTGTTCTGTTGAGATTGGTTCATTTAACCAAAGTATACTCATTGGCTACGAATTTGCTTGGACTGCAAGAAACAAGTGAGGAATCTCCTGTTCAGCGCCAAATTCAGCACCTGATTTTCGTCGTCACTGCAATTGGATTTGCAGGAGGATTCATCGCCTATCTCTTCGAACAACACGCATCACAAGCTGCTTGTGGCGATACCTGTATCGAAACGTTGCCAGAGGCAATGTGGTGGGCGATTACCACAGCAACAACCGTCGGTTACGGAGACTATGCCCCTGTGACTAACGGAGGGAGGGCTGTCGCGATTTTCCTGATGTTCACCGGAATTGCCCTGTATGGATTGTTGACTGCGACACTTTCGCAACTCATCTGGTCGAAGGGGCGAAAAAATGGAAATGGAAATTACGGAAATTTGGATTCAAATGAAATGATTGAACGACTGGAAAGGCTCGCCGATATGCGTAGAGATGGATGGTTAACCGCCACAGAGTTCCATGATGCGAAATCCAGTGTACTCACTGGTCGAACACCTGGAGGAATCAAAACCAGAGACATCGAATCTCGTAGTCCAATTCCACGTGATGAACGAAAGTTGAGACGGAATGAAGCACGCTCAGGCTTCATTGATTCAGATGAAGAAGAGTGAGCCTTCTTAGTGACGATGTCTTCGCCATGTCATGGTCGGCGACAACGCAGTGTTCGGAGTGGTGACCGCTTCGGACCGTGCTAGTGATGGGACCTATGATGATTTGAGTGGTCCTGCTATCGTTGCATTTCTTGAGGAAGCAATCGCATCTCCATTTACTGTTGAACGCAGAATTGTTGCTGATGAACAATCGATAATTGAAGCCACGTTGATTGAACTGAGCAATGCGGGTTGTGCTGTCATCATCACCACTGGAGGAACAGGGCCTGCACCAAGAGATGTGACACCAGAAGCAACAGAAGTGGTATGCGATCGGATGTTGCCAGGATTTGGAGAACAAATGCGTGCGATTTCACTGCGTCATGTGCCCACAGCCATACTGTCTAGGCAAACGGCTGGTGTCCGTGGCTCTACTCTAATTCTGAATCTACCTGGGGCACCCAAGGCGATTCGTGAAACAATCGATGAAATATGGGGTGCAGTGCCCTATTGTGTGGACCTCATTGGAGGACCATATATCGATACAACTGAGGGTGTTTGGAGCGCATTTCGGCCCCCTCACGCCCGCCGCACGATTCAAGGGTGAGACTCGGGTCGGCGGGCCATGGCCAAGTTCAAGGAAGCTGATTTGGAACTCTCTCGCGAGATGGATGAAATGCGCAATGTGGAAGTGCAACTCGACTTCACACCCAACGCGCTAGCCAGTGTACTCTACACACAGGGCGATACGAAAGTCCTCGCATGCTGTACGCGCGCGAGGAATCTACCTCGTTGGTTCCCTCGGGATGCAACCAAAGGATGGGTCAATGCAGAATACAGCCTATTGCCCGGCTCCACTGATTCTAGATTCCAACGTGAACGACGTGGTGCAAAGGGTAGAACCTACGAAATTGAGCGTCTTGTGGCCCGTAGCCTACGCGCTGGCATCGATTTAGAAGAACTCGGACCACACAGTCTCACTGTCGATTGTGATATCCTCAATGCTGATGGTGGTACACGTTGCGCTTCAATTACTGCAGCCATGATTGCGCTTCGTCTTGGAGTACGTCGACTCATCGAACAGGGTCTTTGCCTACCAGCAGCAGACCGCAAACCAGCAGATGCCGGCAAGGATTGGACTGCGAGGGAACTCAGTACTGCGGAGAAAATTGCACATGAGAATGCTGTGATGCCGTCTGATGTTGCTGCAATTAGTGTTGGATTACTTGGCGATGATGTCTATCTAGACTTAGATTACATTCTTGATTCCAATGCAGATGTTGACATGAACGTCATTGGGACCAGTGATGGAATGCTGGTCGAAGTACAGGGTACTGGCGAAGAATCAACCTACTCACGTGCACAAATGGACCGACTAATGGACATGGCCGAGAAAGGATTGGCCACTCTTTACGCTACTCAGAAAGATGTGCTAAATGGCGCGCAGTGATTCAATCAAACGCTTGTAAAAGGTGCGGTGGGCCGGGCTTGAACCGGCGACTTCCAGATCTTCAGTCTGGCACTCTCCCAGCTGAGTTACCACCGCATTGGTGACCGGGCCACTGACCTCGCATTATCAACCCTTTCGGAAGAGATGAGACGCGTTCAAAACAAGTCATCATCATCTTCTTCAGAAGCAAAATCCATTGGCTCATCTTTGCCTTTCTTCGTGGCTTTTGTGTCCTTCTTTGCCTTTGATTTGGTTTCAGCCTTGGGCTTAGCCTTAGGCTTCGGCTTGGATTCGCCTTTCTCTGCGGCCAATCGTTTTGCCTTCTCTTCGGCTTCACGGGCAGCAAGTTCAGCGGGATCAATACCTTGTGCAACAGCCAGTTTTGTTCGGCGATCATCGCGAGCTCGCTTCTCAAAGAGACGATGCTTAGCGCGCTCACATTGTTGCATCATGAACATGGCATCATGCTCCAGCAACGGTGAATCTGAAATCATTGTAATTTCAAGCCATTCACCGTCTTCGGCAAGGAACTCAGCAAGTGGTTCAAATTTGAGATCTGATTTCTTAATTTGAGTATAATGCAAGGCATTACCCATACTGTGTTCAATCCCACTAAAGTGACAATAGAAGGTCTTGCCACCAATCGTTTCTCTGACCAAATCGAACAATTCTCCAAAGTCTTCTGATGTTCGTAGTCGACCATGCCCACGCGCGTGTATGTGTGCGAGGTTTAGAACAGGAACTGTACCCTCAACGTGATTGCAAACTTCCAATACTTCCTCAAGAGTACCCCACAATTCTTGACGGCCACTGGTCTCAACTCCAATCAAAGTCGGACTGTTTTCCATCACCCAAGGGAATGCTGCGTAATCTTCGGCCTCACCTTTGTTGTTCCAAATCTCTGCACAACGATCGACCACGCCAGCCATCACGTTGGCAACATGTTCGTTGGCCTCAGCACCTCGCTTGAAATCACCATAGGGACCTACGTGGTAAGTGATGTGTCGAGCATTGATGACTTTGGCTGCCTGCAAACTCGCTTCCATCTTTGACAACGATCTGTTGCGTTCACGCTTGTCACCAAGTAGTTCAGCATAGTATGGACCATGAAGATTCATCTCAAACCCAGTTTTCCAACTGAGGATTCCGGCTTGCCAATATTGATCGAAATGATGTGGGGCAACAGTACGGACTGTTTGAATCTCCATCGTTTCCAATCCTAGAGCGGTAATATCATCCATTCCTTCAACGATTGTTCGACCCTTACATGAGAGTGGAACACCGGCAGGTCCGAGTCTTAGTGGCATGGCAGGTCACCTCCGGCCCTCCGGCCGAAACGCTCTCCCTTTAGAAAGAGTATGAGTGTAAACTCTGCTCTTGATTGGAGGCAAAAATAATCCTACACTCCAAGTCTTTTGAATCTTCAGAATATTCTTCCGCCCATTTTATCTGC